>NZ_NGVS01000003.1:421-125954 GCF_002777975.1 Shewanella carassii | reverse complement strand
CAGAGTGTCCTTACCGGAGATTTTTGGGTCTCCGGTAAGGACACTTTTATCTATTTGACAATGGGAATCATATCAACGCCCTGTTCTAAGGAATCCCCAGATAATTCCCTTTTTATTCAATTCAGTCACAATATACAGGGCATCCTAAACACTTTCTGAGCTGCAAGAAAGCCCGCTGCAAGGTGTCAGTCTCTGATAAATAACGACGGATTTTTGAAAATGAGACTCTCTGAGACGCTCACTTTCGGAGGTTCATGCAGAATTGTCCTTGCCAGGCCTGCCTGCGGCAGGCTTAAGCCTGTTTCTGCAAAGATCACAATCGAAGGGATGCATTTGCTCCAAGACTTTCTGCTGTCACAGCGGCTATCAACTTCGCCCAAGAGCAATGCAGGAACCAGTGCTAAATTCAGCTGCCGAATCAGGGATTCGACAGCATTTCTCAGGCTGTGCCACCGACCGTCAGGCGGTCCAGTTTAAGCGTTGGCTGCCCAACCCCGACCGGGACACTCTGGCCGTCTTTACCGCAAACGCCGACGCCTTTGTCGAGTTCAAGATCTGTGCCCACCATGGAGATCTGCCCCATGGCTTCCGGGCCGTTGCCTATCAGGGTCGCGCCCTTCACCGGACTGGTGATCTCGCCGTTTTCAATCAGGTAGGCTTCAGAGGCCGAGAACACAAACTTACCCGAGGTGATATCCACCTGACCGCCACCGAAGTTGGGGGCGTAGAGGCCTTTTTTCACCGACTTGATAATATCGGCGGGCGCCGACTCACCGGCCAGCATATAGGTGTTGGTCATCCGCGGCATAGGCAAGTGAGCGTATGATTCGCGGCGGCCATTCCCGGTGGGCTTTTGCCCCATCAAGCGGGCATTGAGTTTGTCCTGCATATAGCCCTTGAGAATGCCGTTCTCAATCAACACTGTCTTGTGCGCCGGGGTACCTTCATCATCTATGGTCAGCGAGCCACGGCGGTTTTCCAGCGTGCCATCGTCCACCACAGTGACCAACTTGGAGGCCACCTGCTGGCCAATCTTACCGCTGAAGGCGCTGCTGCCCTTACGGTTGAAGTCACCTTCCAGGCCGTGGCCAACCGCTTCATGCAACAAGACTCCAGGCCAACCTGCGCCCAGAACCACAGGCATTTCACCGGCGGGGGCGTCTATCGCCTGTAGGTTAACCTGCGCCTGACGCACGGCCTCGCGGGCAAAGGCAAAACACATGGGCAGGCCGTCATCAGCGGCAGCCATCAGGGTTTGATAGTGGTGACGACCACCGCCACCGGCGCCGCCCCGTTCACGGCGGCCGTTTTCTTCGAGGATCACCGAGCAGTTGAAGCGGACCAGCGGCCGGATATCTGCCGCCAGAGTACCATCGCTGGCAGCTACCAGTATCTCTTCATGCACTCCGGCCAGGCTGACCACCACTTGAATGATGCGGCTATCCAGGCTGCGGATATAGGCATCCGCTTCCTTGAGCAGGGCAATTTTACGGCCCTCTTCCAGTGCCGCTATCGGATCTTCACTCAGATACAGCGCCTTGGCGCCGCGGCGCTTCCAGGCCTGAGTTTGATAGCTGCCCCCAGTCTGGGCTATGCCTCTGGCGGCATCTGCGGCGGCAGCCAAGGCTTTGGGGGTTATCTCATCGGCGTAGGCGAAACCTGTCTTTTCACCACTGATGGCTCGGACACCGACACCACGCTCAATGTGAAAACTGCCTTCCTTGACTATGCCATCTTCCAGCACCCAGGTTTCATGACGGCTGCCCTGAAAATAGAGATCGGAAAAATCCACCTGGTGTTGGTGGATTCGCTCCAGGTAAGTTTGCAGATCGTCGAGGTGCAGTCCCTCTTGCAGTAAACTCTGTCCCACTTGGGTTAAAAATGGCATTGGGTCTCTCTCAATCCGGCCCTGTGGCCTTGTTGGTTATTTCCGCTTGCCGTCGCCCAGTTGCGGCGGCAAAAATCTATTGTGTGTCTCTACGGGCATGGCGCTGCGCACCCGCGCTAACTCGGCCTTGTTCAAACGCGCCTGCACCCAGCCTGTGCCTTCGGCCTTCTGCGCCAGAATGCGTCCCCAGGGGTCGATTATCATGCTCTGGCCCCAGGTCTCACGGCTTCCTTGATTATGCTGGCCCCATTGCGCCGCCGCCAGTATAAAACACTGGGTTTCTATCGCCCTGGCTCTGAGCAACACTTCCCAGTGCGCCTCGCCTGTCACCTTGGTAAAGGCCGAGGGCAAGGCGATGATCTCGGCGCCTTGCAAACGCAGCGCCCGAAACAGATCCGGGAAACGCAGATCATAACAGATAGCCAGGCCGATGCGGCCAAAAGGGGTATCTACCACGCTTATCCGCTCACCCGGGCAAAAGGTATCGCTCTCGCGGTATTGGCCTGTACCGTCGGTCACTTCCGCGTCAAACAGATGCAGTTTGTCGTAGTCGCCGAGTACCTGCCCCTGATCATTAAACAGATAACAGCGGCTGTAAACCCGGCCATCGCCACTGGCTACCGGAATAGAGCCGGCCAGCAGGAATACCTGAAATTGGGTGGCAAGTTCGGCCAGTTGCCGTTTGAGCGGGCTTTGCCCAGGCTCACCGGCCCAGGCCAACTGCATGCTCTCATGGCCGCCGAACAGCAGGCTGCACTCGGGCAGCACCACAAGTTGGGGTTCATTATCTTGGCGGGGAAGAGTCTCAAGCTGCGAGACGATAAATTGCAGGTTCTGTTCCGGCTCGCGGCAACTCTGACACTGTAGCAGACTGACTTGCATGTTCGACTTCCTGTTTCACTGGCACTTCTGTCTTGGGTTCACTCGGCGATTTGAGCGGCAGCGGCGTGACTTTATCGGCTTGAGGCAAAGGTTTTTCAGCCTCAGCGCCGCCACCCTCTTCAACAGCCCTCTCTTGGTCGCTGTTAAGCACTTTGGCTTTGTTGCCCTTGGCTTGATCGCCTTGGCCTGCATCCGTGGCCGCAGGCTCATCGTCCTGCACTTGAGTCTGTCCTTTCCCAGGCGCCGACTTGGGTTGCCGTGGCAGTACAGACTCAGGGATCTCTATCTCTTTACTCTTTCGCTCCAACTCTTCCAGCTTGGGGTCTGACATGGTGCCGGTCAAGCGGAAACGTATCTCTGAAATAATCTCAATCACGGGTTCCAGCACCTTGGTCAGGGCAAAAGCCCCTAGGCCCATGGTCCAGGCGCTGGTACTGAGCAGCACAACAGTCGGCACGCTGGAGGCCAGTTGCGGCACAAAGCGAATATCATAGTTGAGGCTCTCGGTAACCAGATCGGTATAGCCGCGCACCTTCATGTTACCGGCAATGGCGTCCATCTCGGTATTGGTGGTCTTGAGCACCCCGTTCTCCAAGGTCAGATCGCCGCCAAAAGAGTTGTAATACAGGCCCTTGCCAAACACATCGGTAAAGTCCAGTGACAACTTGCGTAAAAGCGAGTCCAGACTAAAGAGAGAGAAGATCCGCGCCCCCTTGTCACTGAGCTGTTCGATATGCCCCTTGCCGAGATCGAACCTCACTTTACCGCTGAGACTCTCCAGATTGAATTCCGATGGCGCCCCCTGCCAATTGAGCTCGGCCTTGACCTCCAGCGGCGAGTCTTTCACGCCGGGATCCAGTCCCAAGCGAGTAGCCAACAGATCAAATTTATCTCCCTTGAGATTGAGTTCGACCTGGGTCCGATTGTTACCGTCATGGCTCAGCCATTCCCCCTTGCCCTGCAAATTGGCATCATCGCTGCTGAGCGCCAGAGTCTGGATCTGATAGCCCGTCGCCGACGGGTTAGCCTGCAACAACAAACGCCCCAGCGCCATATCCTGATAGCGGAAATCATCCACCTCCACCGCCAGCGGTGGCAGGTCACTGCCCTGAGGCAGATTGGTTTCAGGCTCGGGCTCGGATTGCGCTTTGGACTCAGGCTCAGCCGCTATTGGATTCAGATACAGGCGCGAGGCCACCAGCTTCAATCCTTGGCTGTACCAATCCGGGTAGATCTCTACCCGACCGGAAAACTCCGGTGACAGTCCCTCTATCTGCCAGGCATGCTCTCCGGGGCGGGCACTGAGTTGCAACTCGGTAAAGCGCTGCCCCAATAGCTCAAGCTGCTTCACTCTGGCCTCTATCCCCTTGAGCGGCGGGAAAAAAACTTTATCTGCTGCAATGCTTGTGGTACCGGCCGTGCTCTCGGTTTGAGTCTCAGCCTGGGTCTTAGCTTGAGTCGCGGCTTGAACTGGGTTTTGGCTCTCGGCAGCAGCCTTTTCGTCATGGTTGCCACCGCCGACAAAGGCATTGATCAACGGCTGCCACTGGGCAAAATCCACCTCATCTAGGGCCAGCCGTAAGTGACCATCCTGTTTTTGCAACTGATCACCGCTGCGATAGAGGCGCCCCAGCAGCAGGTCATAGTGTTTCAGACCCTTACCTGAGTCGGCATCAAAGCCACCCCAGAATTCGGCCTTATCCCCCAGACGCACGCCCAAGGAGCTGGTCTTGTTGTCACCGAGCAACTCGGCCTTGAGCGTCAGCGCCTGCCCGGGCGCCTTTTGATAAGGCGGCGGCAGCAGCAACTCGGTCTGCTTGAGATCGGCATTAACATTAGCTTGAATTCGATAGCCTATCTCATCAAAGATCAGCTTCAGATTCCCCTGCCAATCCAACGTGCCCTGATAAAAATCGCTTAAAGGATTGTCCAGCTCGGACGGCAAGTTGGCGAGGTTCCACTGGCCCTTGAGCCTGGCATTGAGCCCCATATTCTGATTGACCTTGCCGGTATCAAAACCAAACTGCAACGGCTGGCCGAACAGGCTGGCACTCAAGCCTTCGCCCTTGACCACCTCGTTATGAAAACTCACCTTGCCGCTGACCTTATCCAGCAGCACCCCGGGCTCACGAATATAAATCGGCACCCCGGCAAACTGGACATCACCGAGGATCTGCGCCTCTTCACCGTCATAGAGCGGAATACTGAGATCCAGCTTGCCGCTGACAGGCCCCTGAACCTGCACCACATCCAGGGTGATACCGACACTGTCTTTAAGCGGCGAGCGCTGCAACACCTCGGTGGCATCCTGCCCTTGAGTCGCCAGTTGCGCCTCGACCCGCAGCAGACTCTGGTGATCCATCTTGGGGATATAGACATGGGCGCCATCGGCCGCCACATTCAAAAGCTTGCCCTTGTTGACCCAGAGATCCATCCGGGCATTTTCAAATAGCGCCTTGAGACTCAAGTCGGTCACCGCCGGCCAATCCGGCTGGAAGGCATATTCGGCGTGGGTCAGATTGAACCCTGCCTGAAACACCCCGGAATGATCCTGATAAGGAAATCCGGCCAACTCACCGTGCCAGACCACGGCGGCATCATCGCTGCGACCGGCCTTGATGGCGCCTTCCAGATAATCGGCCAGTGACTCACCCATGGCATGGCGCGGGAAATAACGCCCGGCATTGGCGGCGTTGAGCAGTTTGACCCGGGAAGACAGCGCCAGGTGCGGCTTATCGGCCAGCAGCAAACGCATAGAGGCGTCCAGGCTGATGTCGTCATTGCCCAGATGCAGTGCCGGCAGCATCAGCGCCTGACTATCGAGCGAGAAGCCCAGCTCAAAGGCATCGGCGCGAAAACTGAGCGGCGCCTTGAAACCGTCGCCAAAGTCCAGTTTATAGTCCTGGGTAGGCAGTGCTGCGCTGAGGAAGTTGTTCCGCCACCCCAGAGAAAGATCGATTGGTGTGCTGCCGGGAATGGACTCGGCAGCTTGCCAGCTAACCCGCTCCAGCGTCACTTTGGCTTGCAGTTCACCGTCCTTGGGGCGATAGAGGGCCAAAGGCCCGAGCTTGCCCTGAGGCCTGAGCTGCTGCCAAGTATGCAAGCCGTCCAAGGGCATGCCGGGAATCAGCGGCAACAGCGGCATCAGACCATCGAGTTGTAATTCATTGAGTTTGCCGTAAAGCACCCCGGCGGTCTCCATGGCGTGAAACTCCAGCTTGGGCCAAGGCTTGTCATTGGTTGCCAGCTTGAGCTCGCTGCTGTCCAGGCGCCAGCCATCGGCTATGGGCTGCCAGGCTATCACACCGCCGTCTATGGCAAACTTTTGAGGCTCGTCTCTGAGCGACCAGCGCAGCCAACTGGGCAACAGCTTGATCACCCCGGATTCCAGACTGCGATTGGCAAATCCGACCCAGGCCTCCAGGTTAACCACTCCTTCCAGCGGCAACTTGGTCTGTGGGTTATAAGGATTGGGTTGGCGTGAGGCCCACTTGCCGAGATCCAGCGACTGCGCCTGCAGATAGGCCTGGCCCTTGATACTATCTGGCTTGTAGCCATCGCCCTTGAGATCCAGCCTGAGAGTGAGTTGTTCGGTCGCCGTTGCCAGCTCATCCAGATAGAGGGCGCCGCGGCCCTGATGCAGCGATCCCTTATTGCGCCAACTGAGGTCCCGCAGATGAATGGGGCGATAATCATGGTTGCTGGACAGCAGCTGCACACTGGCATCGCGAATAGAGAAACGGTCCAACTGCTCCAGCAGCAAGGCATAGAGCCAGTCAATATTGGTGGCTGGGGCAGGTTTACTTTCAGTATCAAGAGTCGCGGTCGATTTTTGCCCCAGATGATCCAGATCCAGCGCCAGTTGCACCCCGTCGAAGATCACGTCTTCCACTTGCGGGCTGGCGGTAATCAGACTCTGCCAGAAATCCAATTTGACATCGACCTTGTCGATCATGAGTGTCACCGGCAAACGCTCCTGCGGCGGCAACACCAAGTCCTCAACCGTCAGCGCCGGGCCGAAGGCCTGCCAACGGGCCGACAGACTGCCTATCTTGACCTCGACGCCATATTCGCGCTCGACATAGTCGGCCAGTTGTTGCTTGGCTTCATCCAGTTGCGGCAACAGTCCGCGGATGAGACTCACCATCAAGGCGAACAGCACCAAGGTCACGGCCAAGATGCGCCAGCAATAGCGGCCGAAGGTTCGAGGGCAAAAAGACAGCCGCACTAGACCATCACCACATCATATTTACTCTGCACATACATGGGCTCGCAGTGAATGCGAATACGCTTGCCGATATAGACTTCGAGCTCGGCCACCAGGTGGTTCTCGTCATCGGACAGGCAGGCGTGCACCGCAGGGGCACAGTAAATCAGGAATTCATCGGCATCATAGGTGCGGTTGAGACGGATGATCTCGCGGAAGATCTCAAAGGAGACGGTATCCACTGTCTTCATCGAGCCGGTACCACGGCAGGCAGGACACTCGCCACAAAGCACATGCTCCAGGCTCTCGCGGGTACGCTTGCGGGTCATTTCCACCAGGCCGAGGCCGGAGAAACCTGAGATATTGGTTTTGACCCTGTCATTGGCCAGTGCCGTGGCCAGGCTGTTGAGCACCCTTTGTTTGTGCTCATCCTGCAGCATATCGATAAAGTCGATAATGATAATGCCGCCGAGATTACGCAGCCGCAGCTGACGGGCAATCGCCTGGGTCGCTTCCAGATTGGTGTTGAATATGGTTTCTTCGAGGTTACGGTGGCCGACAAAGGCTCCTGTGTTAATGTCCACAGTGGTCATGGCTTCTGTCTGGTCGATGAT
Organism: Shewanella carassii; assembly: GCF_002777975.1. Classification (GTDB taxonomy): domain Bacteria; phylum Pseudomonadota; class Gammaproteobacteria; order Enterobacterales; family Shewanellaceae; genus Shewanella; species Shewanella carassii. The sequence continues at coordinate 118,363 of NZ_NGVS01000003.1, read as the reverse complement.
CAAATAGCCGCCGGATTTGAGTTCCACCTTACGCTCCAGCGCCCGCTGAATCTCATTCTCCACATCGTAGAGATCGAAAATCGGCGCCGGGCCACTGTAGTGTTCTATCTTATCGGCAATGTCCGGCATGAACTCCTGGGCGAAATGCAGCAGCTCCTCGAAGGTGTGGCCAGAGTCCACCTGAATGCGATCGAGCTCGGCACCGACAAAGTCCCTGACAATTCGCACCGGCAAGGCCAAGTCCTGATACAACAGCGTGGCCTTGGGCCTTTTGCGCCGCTCGCTGACCTTGGCCCACACCCGCCGCAGGAAGGCGGCATCCTGCGCCAGTTCATCCTCACCTATGCCTTCGGCCGCGGTGCGAATAATAAAGCCGCCGTCATCGTCGACAAAAGGCAAGGTAATCTTCTTCAGCCGCGCCCGCTCCTCTTCGGAGTCTATTCGCTGGGAAACGCCCACATGGCTTGAGCCCGGCATAAACACCAGGTAACGGGAAGGCAGGGTAATGTCTGTGGTCAGCCGCGCGCCTTTGGTGCCAAGGGGGTCTTTGACCACCTGCACCATGATGTCCTGGCCCTGACGTACCAGCTCGGCAATATCACGCACCACGAAGTTGCCCTTTTCCACATCGGCAACACACTCTGTGTGCGGCACTATGTCCGAGGCATGCAGAAAGGCCGCCTTTTCCAGGCCGATATCGACGAATGCCGCCTGCATCCCGGGCAAAACCCGACTGATCTTGCCCTTGTAGATATTGCCCACCAAGCCGCGCTTCATACGCCGCTCGATATGCACTTCCTGCAGGACACCGTGTTCTACCAATGCGACTCGCGCTTCCGTGGGCGTCACATTGATCAGCAGTTCTGACCCCATCTTCCGCGGAGCCTTGCTATTGACTGTGCGACTGGTATTCACGATTTACCCTTGTTGGATGTTAATTCATTGATTTTATCGGCTGGCGGGCGTTAAAGCTGCTAAAAATTCGTCAGTTTGTGTAAGCGAGCTTACAAACAACCGGCCTTGTGCAACAGCGACCGGGTTTCAGCCATGGGCAGGCCCACTACCGCCGAATAACTGCCTTCAATCTTGGCGACAAAGCTGCCACCCAGCCCTTGAATGCCATAGGCTCCCGCTTTGTCCATGGGCTCGCCCGAGGCAACATAGGCCTGAATATCGGCATCACTCAAGTCGCAGAAGTACACCTGGGTGACCACCAGAGCCGCCTCTGTGCGCTTGCCATCGGTCAAGGCCACGGCGGTCATCACCTGATGACTGCGACCACTCAGGCTCTTGAGCATGGCGCAGGCATCGGCCTTGTCCACGGGTTTACCCAAAATTCTGTCGCCCAATACCACTATAGTATCTGAGCCCAGCACTAGAGTATCAGACCCTTGCTGATGTTCAGGGTTCCCGCGCCACAGGGCTAAACCCGCTGCCGCCTTCTCTTCGGCCAAGCGGCTGACAAACTGCTCCGGGGTTTCCCCGGCTTGATGACTCTCGTCGATATCGGCGGGCAGGATCTCAAAACCAAAGTTCGGATTTCCCAGTGCCAGCTGCGCCAAAAGCTCGCGGCGTCTGGGGGAGGCTGAGGCCAAAATCAGCGGCATATTAACGTACCTTGTAGTGGCGCCTGATGCGGCGCAGTATCCAGAAGACCCAGGGCCAAATGACCAGGCTGGACAGGGAAGGCAGGAATAGCTCCATGGTAAAATGCGCCCCTGATACCACAAACTGGGCCCAGAAAATAATCAGATGATAGAAGCAGATCAGGCTGGCGATCACCAAAGACTGCTGCCACATGGGGAAGTTACGCAGCTTCTGAAAGTGCAGTACCACCACATAGATCACCAGGGAAATGGCCAGTGCGCGGATCCCCAGGGTTGCCCCCAGTAGAATATCCAGCAGCACCCCCAACACCCAGGCGGTGAGAATATTGTATCTGTGGGGCAGTGCCACGGCCCAATAGATCATCACCAGCACCAACCAATCGGGGCGCCAGGCGCTGAACATTTCCGGTACCGGCATGATCTGCAGCAGCATACCCAGCAGCAGGGTCAGCCATACCGCCAAACGGCCATTAGCATTTTCCAGACTCATGATTCGGCTCCACTGTCGGCGGCGGTTGCAGCCGACTCTTGTGACTCAGGCTTGGCGCCGGGATGGTCTTCAGGCCAGATAAGCAGCAGATAACGGATTCGGTCCAGCGCCGCCAGCGGCTGCGCCGTGACCTTGAGGTAACTCTGGCCATCGTCCCGGGAAACCGAAATCACCCGCGCCACCGGATAACCTTCCGGGAAGCGGTTGCCAAGCCCAGAAGTCACCAGCAGATCGCCGACCTTGATGTCGGTACTCTTGGCCACGTGTCTGAGTTCTATCTCATCGAGCTCGCCTATGCCGTTGGCTATCAGGCGCACATCGTTGCGGGTAATACGCACCGGCAAGCCGTGTTTGGGGTCGGAGAGCAGCAACACCCTGGCGGTGAGTTCGCTGACCTGCACCACTTGGCCGACAACCCCCTGGGCATCCACCACCGGCTGACCAACAAACACGCCGTTGCGGCTGCCGTGGTTGATCACCACATAATGATGGAAGGGGTCACTGGCCACTTCCATCACCTCGGCCACCATCTTACGCGAGTCCATATGCACCGGCGAGCCCAGCAGTTCACGCAGGCGTTGGTTTTCCTGGCGCAGGTGTTCGAAACGCTGCAGTCTTTCACTCATCAGCAGTTGCTGGCGCAAGAGTTCTTTGTTTTGCTGCTCCAGCATGTCACGGGTCGCCAGACTCTGGGCAGACCAATCCAGCAGCTCACCGGGCACATTGGCTAGGTACTGTAGAGGGCTCAGTAAGGATGCCAGCGACTGTCTCGCAGGTTCGAGACGATCATTGGCAACCAGCAGGATCACCGACATGACCACTGCCAATGTCAACCTGAACTGATTTGAAATACCGCGAACAAAAATAGGCTTCATAGAAAAGCTAAGGCGGTAAGATACCGCCTGTGCTGGAAAGTATTAGTTTTCTTCTGAGAACAGGTCACCGCCGTGCATATCGATCATCTCCAGTGCTTTACCGCCGCCGCGGGCCACACAGGTAAGCGGATCTTCGGCAACCATTACAGGGATCCCGGTTTCCTGCATCAGCAGACGGTCCAGATCCCGCAGCAAGGCACCACCACCTGTGAGCACCATACCGCGCTCAGAGATGTCGGACGCCAACTCTGGAGGCGACTGCTCCAGTGCGACCATCACGGCACTGACAATGCCCGACAGCGGCTCTTGCAGCGCTTCGAGGATCTCATTGCTGTTCAGGGTAAAGCTTCTCGGTACCCCTTCGGCCAGATTACGGCCGCGCACTTCAATCTCCAGTACTTCATCACCTGGATAAGCCGTGCCGATTGTGTGCTTGATGCGTTCGGCAGTGGCTTCACCAATCAGGCTGCCGTAGTTGCGGCGCACATAGTTGATGATGGCATCGTCAAACTTGTCACCACCAATACGCACGGAAGAGGAGTAAACCACCCCGTTGAGCGAGATAATGGCCACTTCAGTGGTACCACCACCGATATCCACCACCATGGAGCCTGTGGCTTCGGAAACCGGCAGGCCGGCCCCTATGGCGGCTGCCATTGGCTCTTCAATCAGGTAAACCTCACGGGCGCCGGCGCCCATCGCTGACTCCTTGATCGCGCGGCGTTCAACCTGAGTGGCACCCACAGGCACACACACGAGTACCCGAGGGCTTGGACGGAAAAAGCTGTTGTTGTGCACTTGCTTGATAAAGTGCTGCAGCATCTTCTCGGTCACGTAGAAGTCGGCGATAACCCCATCTTTCATTGGGCGGATGGCCTGAATATTACCGGGGGTACGTCCCAGCATCTGCTTCGCCTCAGTACCGACGGCGGCCACGGATTTCTGCCCAGAGCTGCTTCGTTCGCCACGGATGGCGACCACGGAAGGCTCATTCAATACAATGCCTTCTTCACGAACATAAATGAGAGTGTTAGCTGTACCCAAATCGATCGACAGATCGTTAGAAAAAATGCCACGCAGCTTCTTGAACATGTAACTAGCCTGTATTCTGTGGAGTCAGAAGAAATGAAAATCAGCTAACTTTATCAATGCCTCCGGCATTCCACAAGACTCACGGAGTTAACATTCGCTAATCCGTGAGGGTTTTTAGCATATCTCGGTAAAAGAGATCGGAATGCGCTGAAATAAAGTTGCCAAAAGCTTGGATCATGCCAATCCCTTGACATGATTTGTGCATTTATCAAGCAAAAAGGGTTTGCACCAGCATAAAGAGCCCGGCCGACAAAACTATGGTCATAGGCAGTGTCAGTACCCAGGTCAGCAGGATCTGTTTGATGGTATTTTTCTGTACTCCAGAGCCATTGGCCACCATGGTGCCGGCCACGGCCGAAGACAGGATATGGGTGGTGGATACCGGCATGCCTGTCATACTGGCGATACCGATAGAACCGGCGGCGGTCAACTGCGCGGCAATCCCCTGACTGTAGGTCATGCCACCGTTACCAATTTTCTCGCCAACCGTGTGCACAATCCGGCGCCAGCCCACCATGGTACCGCAACCCAGTGCCAGAGCAACGGCCACTATGACCCATAGTGGTGCATATTCGGTAATGGCATTGAGCTGACCACGCCAGTGTTTTAACTGACTGACTTCGGCAGCGGGCAATGGCTGTTTGGCCAACTTGCGGGTGCTGTCATCGATACAAAGGATCAACTGCCGTGCTTGCCGACGCTGTTCCTGAGTCAGCTCTTTAACCGTATTCCCTTGTTCAAGGAGCCTATCCAGGCTTTGCATCGAAGCGATGGCCGAGTCCTGACAGCGACTGTCGGCAGCGTGCTCACCCAGGTTAGCCACCAGTTGCGGGTTGCGCTCATACAGAGCCATGATGCGCCGGTTGGCATCTTGAGCCTTATCCATATCGAAGCTTTGACTGTTCAAGTCCAGGGCAAAATAACCCGGCGCCATGCAGATAAGCACCAACATCACCAGACCTATACCCTTCTGACCATCGTTGGAGCCATGGGCAAAACTGACCCCCATGGCCGAGGCTATCAAGGTAATCCGGGCCCAAAACGGCGGGTGCTTCTTGCCATTGACCGCCATTTGCTCCGCCGGAGTACGATGTAGCTTGGGCTTACGCCAGATACGCTTCATTGCCAACAGCAAAATCGCCGCCAGAATAAAACCCAGAGTTGGAGACAAGAGCAAGGAGAGCATGATATCTATCGCCTTGCCGGTATTGACTCCATCCAGCGGCGATTGACCGTTAAGCCAGGCATAGGCGCCACCAACCCCCATGATGGAACCAATCAGAGTGTGGGAACTGGAGGCGGGAATACCGAAGAACCAGGTGCCCAAGTTCCAGACGATGGCCGAGAACAGCAAGGAAAACACCAGCAACAACCCTTGTGATGAGTCCATGTCCAGCAAGAGCCCGACTGGCAGCAGATGCACTATGGCGTAAGCTACGCCGAGCCCTCCCAGCAACACCCCGGCGAAATTGAACAGCGCCGAGGCCAGCACGGCGCCTCTGGCCGGCATGGCATTGGTATAAATCACAGTGGCTACCGCATTGGCGGTGTCATGGAAGCCATTGATAAACTCATATGCCAAGACAAAAAGTACCGCAAAGATCAGTCCTAAAGACCAGACCCACCCCAAACCCGCAAGCGCTTCCAACATAATTTAACCAGCCTAAAACAGCAGAGGCTGTCGATTATGCTCAATGTGAGTTGAACACAAAGTTAAATTATCTACATGTTGACACTTTAGTGATTCGCTTCACACTCTTGTCAATCGGTTTCAGTTAACTTCACGCCAGCTTATGATCCTGTCATTGCCGCGATAGCGGCCAAAGAAGACGCTGGCTCTGGGGTCGCTAAGAGCGCCATCATTGAGTCCATTCCAATTCCAGTACCATTGCAACCATTCGGGCACCTTGAGAGGAGCCGTCACCTTACCGCGATAAGCCGAGCTGCCGAGTGCCCGCCACAGAAGTTCAAACTCGCCCCTCTCGGCGCGAACATAATTACCGCTATAACTAAATCGGCTCACATACTGACCGGCGCTGAGTCCGGGTTCAAACTGGTAACCCAGTGCCGGCAAATCCAGCTGAGACTCAAGCGACGTATTGAACACACTGCAGTTATCCAGGTCATTCAGGCGCCAGCCGCTGCCATCCCAATACTCTGTCCGCGCCGCCATATTCAAGGTCTGATTTTCCGGGCCAAAGGTATTTTCCAGCGCCAGGCGACCATGGCGCATCTGCTGGCTACCAAGACGCACGGCACTGCAGTTGCCCCCCACGGCACAATCACCAATGAAGTTACTTTGCATATCGCTGTCCAGCAACTTGGCAATCTTGTCCGGATCCCGCACTTCCAGGCCTATATCCAAGAGTGGGAAAGGTCCATCAGCCTGCAACGGCCCCTTGCGGGCAAACTTGAGTTGCCCGCGAAACGCTGCCTGACCTTGGTTCCAGCTATCTGCGAATATCTCTCCACCGAAAACCCGACTATCTAGGGCCACTCCGTCGAGTTGATTTGCCGCCTGATAACGGCTGTAAGCCTTGGCAAAGTCACCGAAATAATTTCGGGTTAACTGCCTATCCAGCGACAGAGCACTGACGCTATAACGGACATCAAAGGGCTGATCCATATAGCTGAAACCATAACAGGCCGGCAGCAAATTAGCGTCATCGACACGGAAAAAGGCCGGCACAAAGCGCCCGACCGGCGTTGCAGTTTTGCCACTCGGCCCCTGCCAGTATCTGCTGCCCACCAGACTCGGGAAGGCCATGCTGCCCTCGTAGGGCAAGGGCGCCGTGACCCCAAACTCAAACACCCCAACCTCACTGACCGCTTGAGCGAGCCGATTATTCTCAGGCGTTTGCTGGCGCAGATGATCATACTGCTGCAGTTGCAGTTCACCCGCTTGACCCGATGCCGGGGCAATCAGCTTATGCCATAAGGAGAGACCCGCCTGCTGATAGGATGGTGTGGTGGGGTTATTGCAGAGATTGGTATTACCATACTCAGACCAAGCCTTGGCGCTGATGCTGAGTGGGAAATTTTCCTGCGCTCGCCGAAAAGGCGCACAGGAAGCATCAGCCGCCTGACAGTATTGCTCGGCCTCGACACAGAACCCCAACGGGAAGCTGACAAAATCATCGGCGCCATGCATCACCAATCCGGCATCCCCCCCTCTGCTACTGCCACGATAAAGGGCATTGAGCTCAACCCGGCCAGCATCGGGATAGTTAACATCGATTCGGCTCTGCCCCTGGCTGTCAAAGGCCAAGGTCAACGGCATGGCTATGGTTTGATTATTGCCGATCTCCTGCCAACGCCAGGCTCCCGTCTGCTTCAACGCCACCTTGGGGGAACCGACAACCGCCGATAGGGGTTCACTCCAGAAAGCCAGGGTCTTGTAGGTATTGGCAAAGGCCGGCACACATTGAGCCGTGCCATCAGACTTCATCGCCTTCACAAGCACGCTCGTCTCTGGCTTGTTGGCCAGCTTATCTGCCACCTCAAAGATGAAACCACTGGAAGCAAAACTCAGGCGACAGGCCGCCGTACTCAAGGGACCATTGCTACTGCGGCAAAGGGTATCACTACCGGGGCGGGTGGCCGGAGTCGAGGAGGAAACCCCCAGAGTCAGCGGCCATAGATCAAACTTCTGCAATTGAATTTGGGTACTGCCACCGTTGAAGGTGACCGAACTTGCCGGTAACCAACGCCCGTTGCCGACAGGATTCGGGCTCAAATTCGCCGTGACTGTACCGGTAAAGAGTTGCGAACAACTGGCATTTTTACAGGCTCTCAAGGTGATGGGTTCGGCACGGCAAGTAAAAGGTGAGGCGCTGTAATCGAACTCAAAATGATGCACCTGCTCGCCCACGGGTTTTGACTCCAGGGCACAAACCTTGAAATTGTCGATCTCATGGTTGTTGTAGGCATCACCGGTAGAGCCGGTAAATGACAGGTAAAAATCTTCCGGAACCCGGCTTTGCCCCCAGAATCGGCGCACGTTGAATGAGTCCACCAACTTTTGGTAGCCGTTTCCTATATCTCGCTCGACAGACACCATAGTGGTACCCACCCGACGAGAGTCGAGAGTAAGCTTATACCTGTGCCCTGGGGCGGGATACTGAGTGCCTCGAACATCTATCCTGGGGGTGATGTAAGCCCCGGTGCCATTCAGATAACGATAAGCGCCCGCCTCTGCACCTCTAATGGACACAGATTGACGCCGAAAACCCGGCCCACCCACACGCCCTTCGATCGGGTTGGAAAAATTACCGTACTCATCCAGAGCAACCCCCAGCCAGCCACCGGCAAACCCCGGGGTACCATCATTACGCTGGGCATACCCCAAGGCGCCACCGAAACTGCCCGGCTGCGGCGTCACGGCGGCATCCGAGAGGATCACCGCCACCCCATCACCGCCGGTGCCACTCTGGGGCGACCAAGAGTAATAATCGAACTCTACCGTGACCAGGTTGCCTTCGGCCGGAAACAAGCGCTGATAAGTGCTGGAAGTGGCCTGATTGCCCCGCGCCTGAGTCAGACGCAAACGGCCATCGACTATGTGCGGCGTCACCGAATACCCCAGCACCTTAGTGGCCCAGTCATCCATCGACAGCGAAGCCGCCCGGAAGTCATCACTGAAACAACCTAAAACTGGCGTTGGCTCATTACTACACATGCCACCGAAATCGGCCTCTTCGACGGCACCGAGGTCGATATTTACATCCGAGTTGCCCTTGATGTCCAAGGCCCCGCCGGAAGCCAGGGCACCGCTGATGGAAGCCCCACCGGCCACTTTGACCGAGCCCGCCACATAGATGATGGCATTCACCGTATTTTGCCCGGTAATATCCAACGAACCGCGCACATAGATGATCAGGTTCTCAGCCTTTCCTCCTGGGTTCAGGGTGGCATTATTCAGAGTCAAACTATCGAAATAGAACCTGGTCGTGGTCGTGGTTGGATACAAAAAACGGCCATGAAAAAAACTGCCATGACTAAAATTAATATCGCCGGCCGCCAGGGGTTGACTACAAAACGTGCCGTTATAAGGACAATGCAGCACCCCCCGCGTTGGAGGCAGATTGGGTGGCGGAACAAAACCGTCATTTAGATGGTTACCACTAGGCGGATCGGTAAAAATATCACTGCAAAGAGGCACGGCAAAGGCCGCCATAGGCCAAGCGCCAAGCAAGATCCCGAGTAACAGCAGTATGCGACTATTCACGGGCTTCTACCTCCACAACCCGACTTACCCTCAGACATTGGCTGTCTGCTACCGCTGCCGCGCCGCAACTGCCGCTCTCGCACACGGCCAGACTGCGAATACGGTAAAGTTTAGCGCTATCTGGGCTTGCATCCTGGCTCAAAGTCTCGCAACTGAGCTGTACATTGCAGCCGTGAAATCCACTCACATCCGGTACCGCCCAGCTTGAGCCTACTGCGGCGCAGCCTGCCGTACCGCCGCTCAATGGGAACAGGCGGGCCAAGGCCGCATCGGCGCCACTATTGGCCGCATTGAATGCCCTCAATCCCCAGACCTCCAGATTAACCCCCTCATCGGCATCGCCGCCCACTCTCAATAAGGTCGCGGCCAACAATGACATCACCAGGATCACAAAGATGGCTATCACCAGGGCACTGCCGCGCTGATGTCTTTGCATATGATAGTGATAATTTCGACTAGGGAACATTGATCACCTGCACCTGATGTTGATACTGAAATTTTTCACCAACCACAGAAAACTGCGGCTGCAACTGCACTATGGCATTGTTGACCAGAGTCGCCGGCAGCAACCGCACCGCCGGGTCGATGGCCAGATTGTTACTCAAGCCTTCGGCCATTAGAACTCCTTGCCCCATACTATCCGGCAAGGGCTGATTGGTTCGATATCCATAGTGGCTGTAACGGCGAATGCTGCCATCTGCCTGAGAAAAACAGTAGCTGACGGGTTGCTTGGCCACATAGAAACGCTTCGCCGGTGAGGCTTCGGCGAAGTTAACCGCGGCGGCAAACCGCAACCTCAGCAGTGAGCCATTGGCCGTGACCTCATCTATGGTGTGGCGCTTGTTGCTGGCTGCGGCATAAATATCTGCATGGGTCAGCGGATAAACCAGCAATTGTTCACCGGCCGAAATCGCCGTCGCCGGGGCAAATACTGTGGCATTGTCTGCTTGGATATCCGGTGCCAAAGGCAATGACAGATAGCTGCCGCTGGCACTGATAGGCACAAACTCCAAACACTGCAGCTGAGAGCTCGACTGCAGCCTAAGGCTGGAAGGCACTGCATTACGCAGCTCACGGTTCAAACGTTCCATCACGAAACGGCTGCTGCCCAACACTCGGTCGACGGCGGTAGAATCCACAAAGATACGGGTACCAAAGATAATAAAGCTGCTGACACCGACCACCAGAATGCCCAGAATGAGTATCACAGTGACCAATTCCACCAAGGTAAAGCCCTTGGCGAAACCTTGTCCTTTGATCTGTATGAATCTCTTACCCTGCCTGCTGCGCATCAGAAATTACTCCTCAGCACATCGTAACGGATTGCCTCGCCTGCAGGAGTGGTGACGGTAACTGTCACCAATTTACTGTTGGCTTGATAACTGGATACCCGAACGCTGAGACCATAACCGGGATAAATGCTCTGGTAACTCTGGCTGGAGTTAAGCATCAGACTTTGTTCGTTAAGACCTTGATAATCATCGATATCATCAAACTGCTCCCGGCTCTCGCCATCCGGTCCATAATGGGTTTCCTGGGTACAGGGGAAGCCACCCACACCGTCACAGGCGGGCAGACCACCGTTGGCGCCGCTGCGCTCATCATAACGCTTGCCCCAGATTTCATTGATCACAGCCTGAGCCAACTCGGCGCTGCGCACTCGGTGCAGAGTCTGCGCCGCATGATCGCTTTGAGGAAACAACACACTGGTCAACAGCACTAGGGCAATGCCGAGCACCAACATGCCGATCACTAGTTCTATCAGGGTGAATCCCCGCGCTTTAGCCTTCATGGATATAGCCCTCGGACTCTATGGCGATAGTCAGGGTGTCATCGGCGACCACGGAGAGACAGGCGCCATTGCAAGCAAGGTTGGTGCGGCCTAAAGCATCGAACTGGATCTGAAAATTGTTAGCGCCGTTACTCTGAAGCCGTATTTGAGTATTGCGCGGCAAGCTTTCGGCGCGATTACTGCGGATGACGCTCGTGCAATCCTGGGTCAAATGGCTGAGTTGATAGGCGCTGTTGCTGATAGTGAGCCGATAACAGCGGTCGGGATTATTGAGTGCTAACATCTGGGTCTTTTGCAACTCGGCAATCAACTCCTGTCGCAGCGTCCAAGCACTGTAACTGCTGGAAGATACCAATTTGGGCAACACCACGACGGCAAGTATGGCCAGCAACATGATAGTCACTACCAACTCCACCAGAGTAAACCCCTGGGTGCTTGTGCCCTTGGTCGCAGCCATATGATTTCCCGCCAATGCTATACCCGCTCAAGTATGGCAAATAAGCCCAATAGTTTGAATCCTGATGTAAAAAAGGCCTGCTTGGCAGGCCTTTTCAGCTACGGGCTATCAGCAGCCTGTAGTAACTGCATTCACAGTAATTGGACCATATGAGGTAAGATTGTTGATGTATTCAACATAGCAAGTCCCAGGCTCATTCGCGGCCTTGGGGCTGTTACTTCTCTGGGGATAAAAGTAAATCGTTTTGGCTTTAGAATCTTCAACATAAAGCCATTCGCTTGATGTACCTTTATCAGAAGCATTGATGTCCAATGCATTGGCTAAAGAGCCCGTCCATTGAGGAAGTGCATGCCCATAGTTCAACAATACAGAGTTACCTGCATCCACAGTTATACTCGGAGCAGGCGAAGTGCCCGAAGCAACTTTTTCATTGCCAGCAATCAAGGATTTGGAGTTAACCAAAGTATCAGCCCCTTTGATAGCAGCCTCCAAACCTTTAATCGTTGAAGCTCTGGCATCAGACTGTAGATTCAAAAATTTAGGCGCAGCAGTGACAGCCAAGATCCCCAAAATAATAATAACCACCACTAATTCAATTAGCGTAAAACCTTGTTGTTTATTCATTTTTATTCCTCTGGATTAACAGCCTGATTTTTCAACATGGTAGCTGGGCAAAGCACCTTTTGCTGATGATTGGAGATATTCCACCCAACATTTAGCAGTATCAGAAGGTGTCAGGTCTGCTGGATGAATAATTGCCGCACCTTTCAGTGTCGTTGTAACTGAAGGCGCTCCAATAATGGCCCACTCTGCAGCGTCAATATCCAGAATTGCAGTCAAATCTGCTTGATTCTGTTGAATATAGCCAAACGCAACGTTAGCGCTGATGTCATCACTGGCATCCGCATTACCTTTATCATCAATGATGATTGAAGCTGTCGCAGTCCCCTCTTTGCCTTGAATGGCTGCCTTGGAGTACACCATGGCGTTGGCTCCCTGAAGTGCCGCCTTCATTCCCTGGAGAGTGGACTCCCTGGCATCGGATTGCAGATTGATAAACTTAGGCGCTGCTACCACCGCCAAGATACCGAGAATAATGATCACCACAACCAGCTCGATCAGGGTGAAACCTTGTTGCCTTTGCATAGCGCTTTCCTTTGGTTCAAAAAATACAATTCAATCAGTTGTTGAAACTCAAGACCTGGCCAGTTCCCGGGTTATAGGTAATCCCTTTGGCGCCAGGCGTTGTCAAATCCGGCGCGGGAGTTGCCACACCTGAATTTTGGTTCAAGGCCAGAGACGCCACTTGATGGTAGACACAGAGATCCAATCCGGTCACCACAGTACCATCAATGGCTGTGGCGCTGGCACCTGCGCCTTCCAAGACTCTGACGGTATAACGCTGATCCCTGGCATCTGCGGTATAGAGCACATTCTTAGGGGCACTCTGCAGTACTGTGTTGAATACTTGCTGGCAACTGGCATCATCCATAGCGGTAGCCGAAGTATTACTGACTCCTGTGGGATAACCAAAACGGGTATCCAGAGACACAGTCGTACCATCGAGGATAACCGAAGTATTGCGGCGACCATCGACCTCCCATTGAGAACGAACAAAACTCACCGCGGTGGCCAGGCCACCTGTCACGCCTTCGAGACTGGCATCCTCGGCATCATCGGTCACATTTAAAAAACGCGGAATAGCGGTCGCGGCCAATAGCCCCAAGATCACTATCACTATCACCAACTCGATTAACGAGAAGCCTTGTATCTGTCTTTTCATCCAGGTTTCCTCCACCCATTTATCATGGATTTTAGCAGTTCCATCGAGAGAAAATACCGCCTCGGTCAATAATCTGTATTAACCGTCAAAAAAATGACCCGTCCGCTTTCCAACTGATAGTTCAAGCTTTCGCCTGAGGAACTAAAATAGCGACAACTTTGATCCTGTTGAATAAATTGTGCCTGAATCACGGCCTTATCCGGTACGCCCCCCAGAAGCTGCTGCCAAAGCGCCGCGCAGCCACTGTCATCACGACTGGGCGCCTGTGGCCAACCGGCCTGATTCATGGTCAATTGGCTTAATGGTGGTGACTGCCCCTGGGTTTGCCAATCGAGCAACATCTGCTCCGGGCGCCCCAGACTCAACCACTGGGACCTCACCATGGCCAACACATTCAGCAACCTATGGTGTTCAAGCTGTAAGCCTCTGGCCGATACCTGATCCACAGCGGAAAAATAACGGACGCCCAGCACCGCCAGAACGATCAACAATATCACCAACGCGGCCAGTTTGGCGAAGGTTCGCAGCAGATCTTCCTCTGCCTGGTGTTGGTTTGGCATCAACGCCCACCCTTGACCACATTCAGCATGTCCCACATCGGCAGATAGATGCCCAGAGCCAGGATCAGCACCACGATAGCCACTATGCCGATCAGGATCGGCTCCAGCCTGGCGGTGAGGTTCTTGAGATCATAATCTACCTCACCCTCATAAAAATCGGCGGCATCGTTGAGCAGTTGATCTATGCGGCCGGTTTCTTCGCCGACGGCAACCATCTGCAATACCAATGGCGTAAACAGTTGACTCTGGTTGGAAACCCTCAGCATGGATTCCCCCGCTTCGACTCCGCGGCGCATATTGACGATTCTGTCGTGCATATAGCTGTTATCCACGGCATCGGCCACCAAGCTGAGCGCCTGAGTCATGGGCACCCCGGCACTCAGCATCATGGCAAAGCTGCGGCAATAACGGGCCAGGGTCGAGCGTTCTATGATGGAACCCACCGCCGGAATATGCAGTTTCCAGCGATCCCACTGCTTTTCCCCTTGCTCTGTCTTGTGCCAATAACGCAGTCCAAGCACAGTTGCGACCAACCCCAGCAACATCAAGGGCCAATAATTGACAAACAAGTTGGAAGTACCGATAAGCAACCGGGTCGCCCAGGGTAATTCGGCACCGAAGCGGGAAAACATTTCGGCGAACTTGGGGATCACCATGATATTGAGGATCACCAATGCCAGTGCGACTGCCAATAGAACAAACATGGGATAACGCATGGCGGATTTGATCCGCCGACGGGTTTCCTGCTCTCTCTCGATATAACCGGACAGCTGTAGGAAGGCATCTTCCAGCTTGCCGGTGTTCTCACCCACATGCACCATGGCCACAAACAGCGAATCGAACACATCCGGGTGATGGTTCATCGCCGATGACAGCGGCCGCCCGGCGGTCAGTTGCTCAGAGACGTCCTGCAGCGCTTCTTTCATCCGCTTGGAGTGGGTGGTCTCCGCTAGCCCGGCAATGGCGCGCAGAATAGGAATGCCGGAGCGAGTCAGGGAATACATCTGTCGGGTGAAGATCTGCAGCTCTTCCAGGCTGACTCTGCGTTTGAGTAGGCCCTTGAGGCTGAGATCCCGGCCCGCTTTGACCTCATTGAGTTCCAACGGGATCACGGCTCTGGCGAGCAACAGATCGGCCGCCGCACTCTCGGAGGCGGCATCCAGCTGTCCCTTGACCGGTTCACCGCGGGCGTCTCGGCCCCGATAGGCATAGAGCGGCATAGTCAGACCTCATCCCGTTCCATCATCTCGGCCGCCAACGGCACTTGAGATTCGGAAACATCTTCCACCAGTTTGGCAACCTCTTCTATGGTCGTCAGGCCTGAGTGCAAGTACTCCAGAGCCGATTCAGCCAAGGGGGTAAACTGCTCGCTGGCATAGGCGGCGCGGGCAAATTCATGGGGATTCCCGCGGCGCATCGCCTCTATCATGTTTTCATCCAGCTCGAGGAGTTCAAATACCCCGATCCGGCCACGATAGCCGGTGCCGGAACAACTCTGACACCCAGTGCCCACTCTAAACCTGGCATCGGAAAAGTCGCGCTTGCTGATGCTCTGGAGCCAAACTCTGTCCTGCGGCGTGGGCTGATAATCGGTGGCGCAGTTCTTACACACCCGCCGCACCAGGCGCTGGGCGATAATGACTCTAAGGGCACTGGCCACCAAATAACTGGCCGCCCCCATATCGAGCAAACGCAGGGCACTGGTAATTGCATCATTGGTGTGCAGGGTCGAGAGCACGAAGTGACCTGTCAGGGCGCCGCGCAAGCCGATTTCGACGGTTTCCTGATCCCGCATCTCCCCCACCATTATGATGTCGGGGTCCTGGCGCAGGGTGGTGCGCAGTACATTGGAAAAATCCAGGCCTATCTTGTGATTGACCTGCACCTGGTTGATCCGCGGCAGTTGGTATTCCACCGGGTCTTCCACGGTAATGATCTTGCTCTCAGCCTTATTCAGTTCACTGAGAATGCCATAGAGTGTCGTAGTCTTGCCCGAGCCGGTGGGACCTGTAACCAACAGCATGCCGTGGGGGCGTTTTATCTGCCGCCGTACCCGCTCGAGAATATGCGGCGGCATCCCGGTTTCGTTCAGGGTCAAGAGGCCAGCCGATTGGTCTAACAGCCGCATCACCACAGATTCGCCGTGATAGATGGGCATGGTAGACATACGCACATCTATCTGATGACCTTTGATTTCAATATGAAAACGACCATCTTGGGGCAAGCGTTTTTCCGAGATATCCAAACCGGCCATCAGCTTGAGTCTGAGCACCAGCGCCGCGGCGATATTGACCTCTTTGAGCACGTTTTCCTGCAACAGACCATCTACCCGCTGGCGGATCCTGAGCGACTTGTCGCCGGGCTCAATGTGAATATCCGAGGCACGGATCTGCACCGCATCCTCGAAAATCGACTGCAGCAACTTAACCACTGTGGTCTCATTATCGCTGTCGCCTTCGGTCAGACTGGCGAGATCGAACTGATCATCGGCGGCGTATTCCTCCTCCAACTTACCGGCCATCTGGGCGATGTGGCCGGTGCGGCGATAGAGGTTATCAAAGGCATCAAACAGCTGTTGCTCTTTAACTACCGCCAGTTTCAGGCGCCTTGGAGCCAACAGCGCATCCAGCTCATCCAACGCCTGCAGATCGGCTGGATCGCTCATAGCCACCAGCACAGAATCGTTATCGGCCTCAATCACCAGCGCCCGAAAACGCCGTGCCTGTACTTCAGACAAGAGGTTGACCACCTCGGTAGGAATGGGACGTTTGCTGATGTCAATAAAGGGAATATTCAGCTGATGCGAGAGGAACTGCAACAGCTGCTCCTCGCTGATAAAGTCCATGTCTATCAGGGTGCGCCCCAACTTGCGGCCGGTTTGCTTTTGTTGCGACAGCGCGTTTTGCAGCTGCACTTCGCTGATAATCTGCTCCTGTACCAGGAGATCACCGAGGCGCATTTTCAACTTGGGTTTCACTGGCGGCCTCCTATCTGGGCGAGTCGGTTTTCTATGTAATCACGGGCATCCGCGGACAAGCCCTGGCGCTTGAGTGCCTCCTGGTAACTGGCCTTCGCGGCATCATAAGCGCCACTCGCATCCTGGGCATAAGCCAGCCCCAGCCACCAGCGACCCTGAGAGGCATCCTGCTGGATCAGGCTAAGATAACTTTGCTGTACCAAGGGCCAATCCTTGAGGCTTTGGCCTATTTCGGCCTGCAGCAACCATTTTTCCCGGCCAAGCTCGCTGCCATCGGCTATCTGTTGCAAACTGGCGAGCGCCAGAGGCAACTCGCTGCGGGCCTTTTGCACCCGGGCCAGCAGTAACCAAAACACAGGTTGCTGCGGATAACGTTCGGCGCCCTGACGCAGCAATACTGCCGCCTTGTCCAGCTCGCCGCGGCCATAAAACAGCGCCGCGAGCTCCTGACGGGCACTGTGGTTGGCATCATTCGAGCGCAGTGCATCGGCGAAGGCCGACATCGCCTTGTCTGTCTGGCCCAGTTCCTTGGCCTGCAGTCCCTGTTGTAACTTTTTCTGCGACAGTTCCGCCGGGGTCAGAGAAACCTGAGTCACGCTCATTTTCGTCTGACTGGGCTTGGAGGCTTCCGCGCCAGGGAACTGGGTATTTTCTTGCCGCCCAAGATCGGCTGGCCGACTTGATGCTTCATGGCGACCGAGGCTTTCGGCTTGCATTGAATGAGCAGGCTCTTGTTCGGACTCTTGTTCGGGCTGTTGCTCGAGTCTTGCATCAACCTTGGCGGCCGGAATATCACTAACGGCCTTGGTATCAAGCTTCCCAGAGGCGGCACGGTTCGAGTTTAAGCTAACGGCTTTTGAGTCATTCGTTTCTGAGTCTGGGCCCTGGGCGTTCAATGCTGCATTAAGCTCGCTAGACTCTTCACTTGTTAGCTTTGGCGCCAGGCTCTTGCTGGGCAGTTGCAACGCCGAGGTGTGCGTCTCTGGCACAGGACTTAAGCCGCGGTTGTCGTCGCTGATACCGGCAACCACCTGCGGCAATCGATGACGGCCAGAGGGACCAGGCTCATACGGCACTGTCTGCGATGGCTCGGTTCGGCTACCGCTTAGGTTTTGAGTTTGGGATGAGCTTGGATTGTTATCTCCCAGATAACCGCCCAGCCATAATCCCAGCGCCAACAGAATAATGCCAAGCAGCGTGCCACCCAGAAGCAACCACCAGGGATTGGCCGCTTGACTGGCCTGCCCTATCGGCACATGAGCTAAGTTGTGCGGCTGCTGACGTTTATCCAGATCTTTGAGCATCTGATTGACTACGCTCATAGTCCGGCTCCCTTCATGGCATAAACCCCGACCGAGGCGCCGACTGAAGCAAGGAGCAGTGCCAGAGTCGGCCAAAACCAACGCCAGTTGCCATAATGAGAAGCATCTTCGGTATCCTTGATGGCGCCCTTGATATGCGTAGATGTCACTTGCTGTTTACCTTCACCGAAACAGAGCAGCAGCGCCTTGTGCGCCAAAATATTCACCAATCTGGGGATCCCTCTGGCGGCGATGGCGATACGCTTACTGTCTGCGGCGCTGAATAACGCTGGCCCCTGATAACCGGCCACCGCCACCCTGTGGCGCAGATAGGCGTAGACTTCGTCCCGGGTCAGCGGCCGCAAACGATAGCTGAAGGTGATCCTCTGGCGTAACTGGCGAAACTCTTGCTGTGCTAGGCGCGCATCCAGCTCGGGCTGGCCGAAGATCACCACCTGCAGCAGCTTGCGACTCTCGGTTTCCAAATTAGTCAGCAGCCGCAAGGCTTCCAGGCTCTCATCCGGCAAGGCCTGAGCTTCATCGAGTAAGAGAACAATATTGAGTCCCTGAGCGCTAAGCGCCAGCAATTGTTGTTGGATCAAGCCACTGAGTTGCTGCTGATCTTTCACGTCATTCACGGCGATCCCCAATTCTTCGGCAATCGCCAGCCTGAGTTCTGCCGGGGTCAGATAAGGGTTGGGCAACCAGGCGCAACAAAACCGCTGCGGCAGCTCGTTGAGCAATTTACGGCACAGCAAGGTTTTGCCGGTTCCCACTTCGCCGGTAACCTTGATAAAACCCTCACCGGTTTGCAGCGCCACCTGCAATACTTGCAAGGCCTCCACATGGGGAGCCAACCCCAGAAAAAATCCTGTGTTGGGGGTCAGGGCAAAAGGCATGCTCTGCATGCCAAAATGCTGCAGATACATAGTGGCGGCTATTCCTGTGGATACCAGCGGTCGAGCAAGCTCTGGGAGCGTTGCAGCTCTTTTTGCCAGGTGCCATCAACCACCACAGTCGGCTTGAGCAAAATCACCAGCTCAGTCTTGCGCTTTAACTTGCTGCGATTGGTAAAGGCTTCACCGATAAAGGGAATATCGCCAAGCAGCGGCACCTTGGATACCACTTCGGTATTCTCGCTCTTCATCAGGCCGCCTATCACTACCACATCGCCGGACAGCGCCTTGATGACAGTATCGGACTCACGGATTTCACTCTGGGCCAAGGGCAGATCCAACGCCGAGTCACTGATCTTGATGCTCTTGTTCTGCTCTTTCACATCCGTGACTGAAGGGTGCACATGCAGCAGCACACTGCCGTCTTTGTCTATCTGAGGCGTCACGTCCAGAGCGATCCCCGAAAAGAAAGGCGTCAACTCCACCTCAGGCGAAGTCACCGGCGTGGTACTGGCCACAGTGGTGGAGGAGACATCCGTGACAAAGTATTCATCACGGCCAACTTTGATCACCGCCTTCTGGTTGTTGGACGCTGTCACTCTGGGACTGGAGAGCACATCGACATCGCCTTGGGTATCGAGCAGGGTAATCATAGCGGCGAAATCTGTGCCTTTGAGTGATAAAGAGGTTACCCCTCCGATCGCTTCGGTGATCTGATTGCCAAACGAGCCCTCGCTGGTGCCAAATTTGATATCAGTATTACCGTCGGCCAAAGCGCTGCCAAGCACATCCTGCCATTGGATCCCCTGCTGATAACCATCGGAGAGGGTGACTTCGAGGATCTTGGCTTCCAGAATCACCTGCCGCTGCAGATGGCTCTCAGCGGTGGCAAGGAAACTGCGAATTTGCCGCAACTCGTCCGGATAGGCTCTGACGGTTACCAAGCCGGCCTGAGGTGTCACCACCACTGAGCGACCATCACCGCGGCTGCCGAGAATCGATTCCAGGGTCTGTTGCAGTTCGCCCCAGAAATCTGTCTTGGTGCGGGAACTGATAAAGGTACCGTTGGTGTTATTGCTGTTCTGGTTGTTGCCGTTGTTACTGGTGTTATTGCTGAAATTACTGTTACTGTCGTTACCCTGACTGTTGTTCTGGTTGTTATTATTGCCGTTATTGTCGTCAGAGATCCTACCCGAGCTGACCGAGGTCAGCGACAGGCCGATGCGTTCCATATAAAGGTAATTGACCGGGAAAGTCTCGGTTCTAAGGCCAGCGGGATAAACCCTCAAGACTCGTCCTTCACGGCTGATTTCATAGCCGTAAATGTCCTGCACTACCTGTAAGGCTTCACTCAGGGTCACCCCCTTGAGCGACAGAGAGATATTGCCGTTCACTTGTGGGTGCACAGCCACGCTGAAGGGCGTGCCTTCCACCAGACTCGGAAAAAATACCCTGGCATCGACATCATTAGCCGAGACATCGAAGCGTCGCTCGGTCTGCATGGGGGTTGCCAGTCCACTCAGGAGACTATTGGCATTCAACTCCTGCTGCACACCGGGAGGCAGGCTGGCCGGAGGCGGCACCACCGCCTTGGCATTTTGCTGTGCCAAAGAGTCGCGTAACGCCTCTTTGGAGGCGGCTGGGTTGGGCCTATCCGTGGTTTGACAGGCCGCCAGGCCCAAAGCCAACAACGGCAGCATATAGGCGAGTCTGGTTTTCATTAATGTTTTTCCTTGCGCTCGGTAATCGCTTGAAACAGATAGAGACGGCGACCATCGGCCAGCAAAACGCTGTTCTGATCGATAAGGCTTAACACCACTCCCTGAACTCTGTCTCCCTGGCGGTAAATTTGATTATTGATCACGGCCCGCTTGCCCTGTGGCCCCTTGAGCAGGCTGTTAAGCACTAGGCTCTGCTCGCCCGGCTGCTTGGTCGAAAGGCTCAATCCCTGTGCCGGCATGGTGGGATCCCGTAAACTGGCGGCAACGAGCTCCTGGCTACAGAGCAGCGCCAATAAGATTATGCCCTTAGCGAGTAGATGCCACACTGATAAAGTCCTCATTGATGCTGAGCGTATATAACTCGAGTTGCACACTGGCCTTGGGATACTCAGACACCCGGTAATCCAGGCGTTTCCAATAGAGCTTATCCGGCATATTTTCCACTGCCAGCATAAACTTAAGCACAGCAAAATAGTCGCCCTCAAACTCCAGCACTATCCCATGACTATAGAGATTCATCTGCTGCTCATCGTCCTTACCCACCACCAGCAAAGGCGTTGGTGCAATAGACTTGAAGCCGGTCAACTGTATACCCTGAACCCGCTCTAACAAGGCGGTGAGCAGGGCTGGCATATAGTTGGCTGGCACCATGTCGACCATCTGACTGTCCAGCTGTTGATCCAGCGCAGCGATATCACGATTCACTTGCGCCAAACTTGCCTTGAGCGGCGTATCAGGGTCTTCCGCCAGACGTTGGCGATAGAGTGCCAGCTGCTGTTGACTGAGCTTGATGCTACTCTGGTCGGCATGCAGGCGTTGCAAATTGCTCTGGCGCTCCAGCCAGAAAGACTCCAGCGGCAGATATAGTAGTAATAACAGCAACAACAGGGCGGCTCCTGCCACCATGCCTCTCTCTCTTTGGCTCAGGCCATTAAAAGCCTGCCCTAGGCGCCGAAGGAAACTCATTTTTTCACCTCCGGAGCGTTACTGGTCAAAACAAAGCCCAGCGGCTGACCAGGCTCACGAGCCATAGTCATAGAGGCAAACGAGCGCCCTCTCAGGCTCTCGGTTTGTTTGAGCTTGTCTATCCAGCGCGGTAGGCTCTGTGGATATTGGCCGAAACCTTCAAACTCCAGCAGATCGTCTTCCAGCTTGATGCGACTCAGCCACACACTGCCATCGGACACTTGGGCCAACTCCTGCAATACAGGTGCAAACCCCTTGGAAGTCATACGCTCCCGCTGCCCAAGTTCGGTCAGCAGCATGCGCTTGAGCTCACGTTCCTGAGTTCGACGTTCCAGTTCAATGACCAGCTCGGCACTCGGCTGACGCTTGGCCAGTTGGGCCTCTAACTGCTGCTTTTCAACATCGAGTAGCTGCCGCTGAGCATTGATCTCGACCAACTGTTTGGCCAGAGACTGTTGTTGCCACCATCCCAGGCCGATAAGCACTCCTCCCAACAACAAGAGCACACCTGCAACAGCCAGCAGGCGGGTGAAACTCAACCTTAATCTGGGGGGCAGGAGTGAAGAGGAATAGAGGTTAATCCGGGTCTTGCTCATTTGCTTCCCCGCTTAAGTTCCTGATAGCTGAGTTCAGCCATTTTCATACCAACATCCATGCCATTGACCGGACGCACTTGTTGATTAAAGTTACGGGATATCAACTGAGCCAAGGCATCGGTTTGCCCCTGAACCATGAGGTCGATTGAGGCCACCGGTGCTTGCCTGAGCTGACTTTCAAAAAAGTCCATCGAACGTTGGATCTCCAGGCTCAAGGTATCGGCAATACCAAATCCCAAGGATTCAGCATCGGTCTGATGCAGTTCAGAGAATCCGCGGATATGTCGCTGCATATAGAGCTCACCTTCACGCACCACTGTGAGCAATAACTCCTGTCCCGGCACTTGGCTTATCACCAACCTGGCCAAAGGGTCTTGGTTAAAGAGGTTAGTGGGCAATAACTCTTCGATGCTGATCCCCGCCAGCTCCATGCCAGCCTGGTCTATTTCTTGGGCCAAGGCCGATAAACCACTGCGGGAACAAACCACCACATTGAGTTTGTCACTGCTTTTTATCGGCGATTCAAAGTAATCCAGGTGAATATCGGCCGGTGGAATACTGACCATATCTTTGATAGCCCACACCAGTGCCTGGGCCATCTCATCTTCAGTCACTCTGGGCCGGTCGGCATTCAGGAGTTGATAGCGGCCAAAGCCCAGAGTTAACTGCAGCTTGGAGGGGCCAAAGTCGGCATAAATGGAAGCAAACAGGGCATTCCAATCATCCTGTTCAATGGGATAGCTCTGACAAAGGGTATCCTGATTATCACTAGCGGGACGAAAGACCCAGGCCTGATTAGCCGCGAGGAAGAGGCCGGTAGCGGCACCTGAGTGGGGCGAGCCAAAGTGAAAAAGGCGACTGATAAATGACATATTTGTCATAGATAACCCCTGAGTCCCTGTGAAAAACTGGTGAAACCGCAGACAAAGACAGGGTCTACGGCCCCTAAAGATTTAAGTCAATATTTTGGCGTGACTATTTTAAAGACTAATCACTTCATTTTATAGGCAAATCTTCTCAAACTGAGAACTGCTCTTAAAGATAGGTCTGCCATTGCTGATAAACAAGTCAATCAGGCTATTTCAGATACAGGTTCACTGAACCAACTGCCCTGGGCGGCACTGACCCCGAGTATTCTCAACGTTTGCCACTCTTCGAACAGCTCCACCCCTTCGGCACAAACCTGTACTTCGGTGCGGTAGAGTCCACCTATCAGGCTACGAACAAACAGCTGATTTTCCGGCCGTAGATGGATCTGCCGCACTATGGATCTGTGCAATTTTATCAGCTCGAACCCCGTGTCCTGAATATATTGGGTACTGATCACCTGCTGCCCCACATGATCGACACACAGGCGCGCGCCCATTTTACGGATCATCTGCAGCCGGGAGGCGATTTTCTCCTGGTTGGGCGCCGCAATATCCTCACTGATCTCAAAGATCAATCTACCGGTCAGATCACGATATTCCAATAAAGTCGTGCGCAACCAACGAATAAAGGCGCGGCTCATCAACGAATCCAGGCTCAGGTTGATGCTGAAACAGACCCTCTTGTCCGCCTCTTTCGGCAATAACTCAAACAAGACTCTTTCCAGTGTCTGGCGTTCGATTTGCGGCATCAAGCCGCATTTAACTGCCATCGGCAAAAACAGGGTCGCCCGCACCAGGTTGCCCTCGGGATCTCTAGCTCGGGTAAACACCTCTCTGTGATGCAGCTTGCCATCACAATCCATCACGGGCTGGGTATAAGCCAGAAAACGCTTGTTGACCAAGGCCATTTCCAAAAAACTGCGCCAACGCACCGAGCCCTTGGCAAACTCCTGATCCACCGCGCCCTTATCATACATGAACCAGGTGTTGATCCCCTGCAACTGCGCGGCTCTCAGCGCCATTTCTGCCTCTTCCAACAACTGCTGCTGACCATCCCCCACCTTGAAGTAAGCGCCGCCGAGATGATAGAAGTTGTCGGCGTTGTCCAGCTTGGGCAACACTTGGCTTTGGCAGACTTTTAACAAACGGATTGCCAGTTGATCAGCCTCAGCCAGGGAAATTTGGGTCACCACTATCGCAAACTGGTTATGGGAGCGGCGGGCAAAGAAACTATTGGGTTGAGACTGCAGGATTTGACTGATGCCGTTGACGTTTTGTCTGAGCAGCTCCAGCGTCAGGCTGTCCCCCAACTTTTGTTGCAACAGATCCAGATCCTCCAACTCCAGCAGGTAGAGCACCCCAT
Organism: Shewanella carassii; assembly: GCF_002777975.1. GTDB lineage: Bacteria > Pseudomonadota > Gammaproteobacteria > Enterobacterales > Shewanellaceae > Shewanella > Shewanella carassii. Next base: position 93,791 of record NZ_NGVS01000003.1, on the reverse strand, counting down.
GGGCAATCATGCCCTGCTCATTGCTCAGGGCATCGAGGCGATTATTGAGAAACAAGCGGTTACCTATGCGGGTGTCGGGATCCAAAAAGGTATTACTGCGGATAAACTTGTCAAATCTGGCACGCTCTTTCTGGGCATCGGCCAGCTCTTCCAGCAAACGACTGAGGGCGCGGTTAATCAACCTCGGCTTCCCCTTGCCCGGCATCGCCAGTGCTTTTTCGTGCTCACCCAGAAGGATCAAACGGCTGCGCTGTGCCAACTCTTCAATCCCCTCCAGTTGCCGCGAGTACCAGAGATAGCCGAAGCGAACAAACGCCAGTACGGCCCCCACACCAACAAGAATAATCAAGACTTCGTACCAACCGGGCCTGTGCTGTGAAAACGGCTGCGGCAGTTCCAATTCCATCCTTAACCCAGGTTTGCCTTTAAGCTGAGCGTGATAATAGACCAGGCTCTCTGAAGCTATATTACCTTTGTATTCAAACAGTAATTTATCGTGATGCCAGAGCTTAAAGCTGGCGGCATTGTAGGCGAGTAACATGGGGGGCAGCCAGGACTCCAGCTCCCAGTTGTTGCTGGGCTGGTATTGATTGGCCAACATGGTTTCCAGCTCTGTGACCTTCTGTTGCTGGAACTTATAGGTCAGCTGCAGAAAACTCATCATGGCACAGAGCAAAAATACAAATGCCACAGTCGTCAGCGACAACAGCCAAAAGCTGGTGAGTTTTTTGGTGAGAATTCGGGTGAGTTTCATCGAGGGCGTTCCTGCCAGTCTTCTTATTCTTCTGGGTGTTGAGCCGCCTCACTGCGGGAACTCAGTGGGTTGATTATTCAGTAGCCATGCACAAAAGGCAACCGACGCAAACAAATGCTTTGGTTACCCCACAGAAACAACAAAGGGGCCAACTAGGCCCCTGATACCATTTCCGATAAAGTTTGACTCGGTAAACGTAAGCGAAATGGTACTTGAAATATGCGCCGATCAGACTTCCTGATATTGCGGCAGTGTGTCTATCTGCGCCACCCCAGAGTCTATGGCGGCTTGGGCCACAGCCTTGGCGACTTTAGGTAGCAATCTTGGGTCCATCGGCTTGGGCAACACATACAGAGGGCCAAAGCTCAACTCGCTGACATTGGGGTAAGCCGCCAACACAGATTCAGGCACAGGCTCCTTGGCCAGTTCGGCAATGGCATAAACCGCAGCTATCTTCATCTCATCATTGATGCGGCTGGCACGCACATCCAGGGCGCCACGGAAGATGAATGGGAAACAGAGCACATTGTTGACCTGGTTAGGATAGTCGCTACGACCGGTTCCCATGATCAGATCCTTACGTATCTCATGGGCCAGCTCAGGCTTGATCTCGGGATCCGGATTGGAGCAGGCGAAGATCACCGGCTTCTCGGCCATCATGGCCACTTCCTCGGCGCCGAGAACATCAGGGCCGGACAGTCCCAGGAACACATCGGCGCCCTTGATCACATCCTGCAAGGTGCGCTTGTCTGTGTTGTTGGCAAACAGCGCCTTGTACTCGTTGAGATCTTCACGGCGAGTATGGATCACGCCTTTTCTATCCAGCATGTAGACATTTTCACGCTGGGCACCACACTTGACCAACATGCTCATACAGGCAATAGCCGCTGCGCCTGCGCCCATACAGACAAATACCGCCTCTTCCAATTTCTTACCTTGGATCTCGAGGGCATTGATCATCCCGGCGGCAGTAACGATTGCCGTACCGTGCTGGTCATCATGAAACACAGGAACCTGACAGCGCTCGATCAGTTCACGCTCAATTTCAAAGCACTCGGGCGCCTTGATATCTTCCAGGTTGATACCGCCAAAGGAGTCGGCAATCGCCTCAACCGTATGAATAAACTCTTCAGCTGTACGGTGTTTTACTTCAATATCAGTGGCATCGATATTGGCAAAGTGCTTGAACAACAATGCCTTTCCTTCCATTACCGGCTTGGATGGCAAGGGGCCGAGGTTACCCAGTCCCAAAATGGCGGTACCGTTGGAAATCACGGCAACCGTGTTGCCCTTGTTGGTGTATCTGTACGCATTGGCAGGATTGGAAGCGATTTCACGTACCGGCTCCGCCACCCCCGGGCTGTAGGCCAGCGCCAGATCCATACTGGTCTCGGCGGGCTTGGTCAGCATGACTGCAGTTTTGCCTGGAACGGGAAACTCATGATAGTCGAGCGCTTTTTGACGGAAATCTGTCATTTTAAAATCCTGAAATGCGGAATGATATTAAGTAAAAAACCGTACAAACACAGGTCTGGATCACTGCGAAACTCTCACCACAGTGACTCAAATCACAAGGCGCTAAAGATACGCGAAAAGGCGCGATTTTAAAACAGTGGATGGCAAATTTTCCAATTAAGTCAGGCTTTTTGCTTCTAAGGGGGATTTTCCAAACTTATCTGTGAAGGATGAGTGGCAATCATCTGCCATTTTTTGTAGGAAAAATACAACCTACCCCGCACCACAACGGCTCTCTTAAGCGAGTTCAGCGCCAAAACATTGCTAAAATTACCAGATCCGGCCTGAGGTATGCCGACATAGAAGTTATCATCCAGAATAAGCCACAAATACTGTCCCTTTCTTTCAAAATCTGTCACTACACCTCTGACCAGGCGATATTGATTTAAATCCTGCTGGCCGATAGCCAAAGTCGCCTTGGGCGCATAGTCGTCAAACTGCCACAAGCCGACATTCTGAGTGCGCGCTTGTTGCTCCAACTCGGCAAAGCATTCCCAAAATGGATGTTCCTGATAGACCCTGGCCATGGCGAAACCCTGTTGCAGCAACGCCTGCTGCAATAATAAACCATCCGCAGTAAACACATAGGCCAGAGTGCGACCATGAGGGTCTAGTTGGGTCGGGCCATACATCAGCGCCAGCTTGTCCCCCACGTTGAGCTTAGAGGCGACAAAGGCTCTGGCCTCCAAGCTGTAGGGCTGGGAGAGGCCCGGATACTGATGATCTATCTCGGGGGCATTGACGCCTATCAAGCGTATCAGGCGACCATCTTTGAGAGTGAGGGTATCACCATCATTGATATAGGCGAGTGTAACCGTTTCGCTGGCAGTATAGGGAATGCACAGATTGTCTGCGGCATTGGCCTGCACCCATCCCGTAGACAGCAGAGTGCCCAGCAACAACAAGCAATTTATCAAACCCGAATGCAGGCCAAAGCCTGCGCCTAGGCGATTAAGGTTCCATTGAAATATCATAGCGCCTCCCTTGGCTGTGTTACTTCTTGGCGGCCCCGACTCACAGTGCAAAATCTTTTTTAACTGTTAACTATGTATCCTAGCCCCGGGTCAGGGTGATATCCGAAACATAGCCGTGATCGCAGTTTTGTAAGGCGTTGCTTAACATGATTGCCGCTTCATCGGCCGTCATAAAACTCGATGTATCCACCAACTTACCGCTGCTGGGCCAAAAACCGGTTGCCATTCCACCGGGGTAGACGGCTATCAGTTTTATTTTGCTGCCTTTGAGTTCCAAGCGTAAGGACTCCAACATGCCTCTGACGGCCCACTTTACCGCGCAGTAACTGCTCTCTTCGGCCTTGGGTTGCAGCGCCGCGGTAGACATGACAATCACCAGTGTCATGCTCTCTTGCCGCCAACGAGCTAGCATGGCTCTGAGCAGCAATAGAGTAGACAACAGATTATTGTCGATAAGGCTCTTGATCTCGGCCGGTGACTGAGTTTCCAGGTTACCGAAGCGACCGCTGCCGGCACAGTGCAGCAGCATTTCGGGGGCCTCGCCCAAAGTGTCGAGCAGAGCCTCAATCGCGCTCGGATTGGTTAAATCTGTGGCTTGGCAACTGACACCGGGCAACTCTGCCGCCAGTTGCTGCAACCTCTGTTCACTGCGGCCGGTTAACAGTAAGGACTCACCTTCAGTATGATAGCGCCTCGCCAGCGCGGCCCCCAAGCCACTGCTGGCTCCGGTGATCAATTTCATTTGTTTTGCTCTCCAACTTCAGATGGGGACTGCGGCAGAGGCCGATAGGTTTGGCTTTGCCAGTCAAATTGATAAGTCTTGCCCTGCCATTGATACAAGGTGCGATTACCTTGTTGTATCACCCTGGTGTTGGCCGGTAGGCTGGCGCGACTCTCGGTGTCCGCCAAGGTTTCGAAGTGAGTCGTGAATCGCTGCGGTGGCGCAACCACCACAGGCTCCGGCTTGGGTTGCCTGCGATATACATAGGGGCGCTGCCAGCGATCTCTGTACCAAGGTTCATCCCACTGCCAGCGATTCCACGGGTCATAGCGCCAGGGCGATAGCCAGGGATTATTGACGCCCCAATACAGGCCCCAGTGACTCCTAGAGCCATGGTTATGGTGACGGTTATAATCTTCTCTATGAATATCCCTTTGATAGTGGCGCTCGGCATGGGAGTTATCTCCGGCAGCAGCCAACAGTGGCAAACTCATCAGTATCAGACTCAGGAAAATAGCTCGTTTCATATAGCCTCCAGGCTTCAAGGCCCACTGCTTGCATGCTACTACGCCTAGCGCTTGGTTTCATCTGGGACCAGAGGAGTCTTCAGCCCCAAATAAACATATAGGCACACAAGATCTCTGAAGCTTAAGGATTAAAGCTTAACAGTTAACCACCGCTATGATTAATGCTATAGTGCGCGCCATTAATGCATTCGGCAGCGGAGGCTATTTCCACATGAGTTTTAAGGATTTACGCAGTTTTATCGATCACCTTGAGAGTCAGGGTGAGCTCAAGCGTATCAGCTATCCGGTTGATCCTTATCTTGAAATGACCGAGATAGCCGACCGGGTGCTGCGCGCCGGTGGCCCGGCCCTGCTGTTTGAAAACCCCAAGGGCAAACAAATGCCTGTGCTGGTTAACCTCTTCGGGACTCCGAAACGGGTCGCCATGGCACTGGGTAAAGATGATCCCATGGCGCTGCGAGACGTGGGCGAACTGCTGGCGTTTCTCAAGGAGCCCGAGCCCCCCAGGGGCTTCAAGGATGCTATTGCCAAGATCCCCATGTTCAAGCAAGCACTGAACATGCCGCCCAAAACAGTGCGTAACGCCCCTTGCCAAGAGGTGGTGTTGCAAGGCGATCAGGTCGACCTGACCGCCCTGCCCATTCAGCACTGCTGGCCCGGCGATGTTGCACCGCTGGTGACCTGGGGTTTGACCATCACCAAGGGGCCGAGACAGAAACGCCAGAATCTGGGGATCTACCGCCAACAACTGCTGGGCAAGAACAAGCTAATCATGCGCTGGTTGTCACACAGAGGCGGCGCATTGGACTTTGCCGACTTTAAGCAGCAGCACCCAGGTGAAAAATATCCCGTGGTAGTGGCGCTGGGCAGCGACCCTGTCACCATCCTCGGCGCCGTAACTCCAGTCCCCGATGCCATGAGTGAATATGCTTTTGCCGGACTGCTGCGCGGTGAGCGCACCGAAGTGGTCAAGGCCTTGAGTTGCGATCTGGAAGTACCGGCCACCAGCGAAATCATTCTCGAAGGTTATATCGATCCCGAAGAGATGGCGGTGGAAGGCCCCTACGGTGACCACACAGGTTACTACAATGAAACCGACAGCTTCCCTGTGTTTACCGTAACTCATATCAGCCACAGAAAAGACGCCATCTACCACAGCACCTACACGGGAAGGCCACCGGATGAACCGGCCATGCTCGGGGTAGCACTCAATGAGGTCTTCGTTCCTATCCTGCGCAAGCAGTACCCGGAAATCGTTGACTTCTACCTGCCTCCGGAGGGGTGTTCCTACCGGATGGCGGTGATCTCCATCCGCAAACAATATCCCGGCCATGCCAAGCGGGTGATGATGGGAGCCTGGTCTTTCCTGCGTCAGTTTATGTATACCAAGTTTATTGTCATAGTCGATGAAGACGTGAATTGCCGCGACTGGCAGGACGTTATCTGGGCCATAACCACTCGGATGGATCCCAGCCGCGACACTGTGATGATAGACAACACCCCCATTGACTATCTGGATTTCGCTTCGCCCGTGGCAGGGCTGGGATCCAAGATGGGCCTAGATGCCACCAATAAATGGGAAGGTGAAACCAACCGCGAATGGGGCACCCCCATAGTGATGGATCAAGAGGTTAAACAGCGAGTGGACGAGATTTGGGAACAGTTGGGCATAGAAGACCAAGCGACCCTTTAATCACAATGACTGCTTTAAACCGAAACTAAAAATAAGCCTTCAACAGAGAGGTAAAAAAGGAAGTTCGATGAATAGTATCCGCTGTAAGATAGAGAAAATTGCCCCATTCAATGACGCTGTGTACCAAGTATTGCTGCGCCCCGAAAAACCGCTGGAGTTCAAGGCCGGTCAGTACCTGCGTGTAGTAATGGATGAGAAAGACAAACGTTCTTTCTCCATAGCTTCGGCTCCAGGCAGCGAACTCATAGAACTTCACATAGGTGCGGCCGTCAGTGAAAACTACCCCATGCAGGTGGTCGAGCGGCTGAGAAACAGCAGCCATATCGATATCGAAGCCCCGGGCGGCGAAGCCTTCCTCAGGCACCAGAGTGTCAGGCCTAGGCTCTTGATTGCCGGTGGTACAGGTTTCTCCTATATCAAGAGCCTGGTGGAGCAGCAAATCGCCTTGGGGCAAAAGGTGGAAACCCTGCTCTATTGGGGCTGCCGCAACCCAGAAGCCATGTACTACGAAGCCATCGCCAGAGAGTGGCAGCAAACATACCCCTGGTTACATTTCGTGCCGGTCGTAGAGCAGGCAGAGGCCGGTTGGGCTGGGAAACAAGCCAATCTACTGGCGCAGATACGTTCAGACTTTGTCAGCCTGGTGGGCTATGACATCTATATTGCCGGTCGTTTCGACATGGTCGGGGCTGCGCGCGAACAATTCCGCGAGATGGGACTGGATGAAGCCCACCTCTACGGCGATGCCTTCGCCTTTATCAAATAGGTTATTCCCCCATTATCAATCACGGCCGCTGCATGCGGCCGCTATTTTTTGCCACCATTAATGTGTGTCAGCTCTCATCCATCGGGGTGCACAGCCCAAGCGCTCTGACATAGAATAAGCAGATACACAGCAACGCCGGATACAATGGAGTTCCCATGAGTCACCCTCAAGTCACATCACTGAAACTGAAGCGTAAATCCAAACTGCTCGAGATAGGCTTCGATGATGGTAGTCAGTATCAGCTGAGCTGCGAATTTCTGCGGGTTCACTCTCCGTCGGCCGAAGTTCACGGCCATGGCAACCCCAAGCTGGTGACTCACAAGAAAGAGGTCAATATCAGCGCCATCGAGCCGGTCGGCAATTATGCGGTGAAACTGGTCTTCGACGACGGCCATGATACCGGCCTCTATTCCTGGCAGATACTGCACCAGCTCTGCACCCAACAAACTGAACTCTGGGAACAGTATTTGGCGCGATTGCGTGCCGAAAAGGGCAGCCGTGAAGCCCTGATCAGCATGAATATCAAATATAACTGAGGAAGATGCGAACAAATTCCGCGAGGAGTTATTCGTACCTTTGCTAGCGGATCAGCGAGCCCAAAGGCAGTCCGCTGAGCGCCCTGGCATCCTGCTTGGAAAACCAGGTGTCGGGTAATGTCACCTGCTGCCACAGCTCCCGGCACAGCGATTGACTGTCCTGCCAATTGCCTGCCAACAGCCAAGGCACCAGCAGATCGCCCACATCCGGGTAGTTAATCGGCTCAGGGCTACCCCGTTTGAGCCAACGTTTCACCGTTTGCGGCTCCAGCGTCATCATGCTGTCGGCCGCTGCCAGCAGCTCCAGGGCGGCCACATTCGACAGCTGTTCAAACTGCCCAAGCAAGGGTTTAACCAAGAGCTTTTTACCCAAGGTCAGGGCTTCACTGGCCAGTTCAAATCCGGCATTGGCTATCACCCCACCGCAACTGGCGAGATCGGCCTTGAAGCCTTCACGATCAAAACCATGCCACAGAATATGCTCAGGTAAAGCAACTGGCGCCGCCTGGCTGTGATACACCATAAAACGGTAGTCATGGAAAGGGTGCAACAATTCGGCAATAGCTTGTGGGCTCTCAAACGGCAGATACACCAAAATATCGTGCGAATGTTCCACGGCGCAGCGACTGACATCGACAAAGGGCGGCAATATCGGATAACCAAAGTGATGCCAGTGACACCCCAATGCCTGATCCACCGGGGCAAAGTTCTCCAGCAACCAGTTATTGAACCAGGAGTTTGCTACTTTGGGCACCGGATATCTGAGGGAAGCCTGATGGCTGATGCTTATACTGGGCACTCCCTGACGCCTGGCGGCCCAAGCCGAAACCGGCTCAAAGTCATTGAGCAAGAGATCATAGCCACTGAGATCCAATTCGCGAATGTCCCGCCAAAGCTCAATGGCGGAATTGTGCATCACTGTCTTGGGGATGCTGACCCGTCCCTTTTGAGTCACAAAAGTCAGCCCGGCACAGACTCGGTAATCGCCGAAGGCCTGCATATCAAAAAACTGCTCCGGCTGGCGACCACTGAAGAAATAATCAACCTGAATATCGTGCTTTGCCAAGGCTTTGGCTACTACTCTGGCGCGACTCAAATGGCCATTCCCTGTGCCTTGAATGCCGTAAAGTATCCGCATTGATAGTCCTTATATCCAAACTACTGCTATGAGAGTGGCACTGCTGCCCAAAAGGGCACCGGCCAAGATATCGAGAGGGTAATGAACACCGAGAAACACTCTGGAAACCCCAACCAGGCCAGCCCAGATAAATGCCGGCACTGCCAGCTGCGGGTAAATTTGCCATACCGCACTGGCGAACACGAAGGCACCCGCCGTATGGCCGGACGGCAGACTGAATTTGTCAGAGGGCTCAAAGCTGGCCCTGAAGCCCACCATAACCTGATGGCATGGGCGTTTACGGCGAATGGCATTTTTCAGCAGCAGGTACAAAGGCAATTCCACAGCGTACGCCAACAGCAACAAGGCGAAGAAACGCGACCCATCCTGCTCCAGCAACATGAGCAGCGCCAGACACAGGTAAAGCGGACCATTACCCGATGCAGACAACTTCAGGGCACAGGTTTCCAAGTCATATTTGCGGCCAAATTGTGTCAGCGCGCGAAAGGTTCGAAGATCGAGTTCAGCAAGGTAGGTAAACATGGCTGAGGCTCCTTCTGTGGACAGTAAGGAGCCGGGGCAAGGGCTCCAACCTGTGTAGCAGTAAAGAGCCTAGTCAAGGGGTGTGACGGACAGGTGACACCTGCCCTAAGCTTTTATGACATCAGGCGGTGACAGTAGCCCGACCGCGATAGATTTTGATCAAATGATAGATGTTAATACAGGCCACAAAGGCGTTCATCCCTGCTACTGGCCAGGCAGAAATAGCGGCACCGTAAATCACAAACAGGGTACAACCGGTAAAGTTGATCCAACGCAGCCAGATGATGTCCTTCATCATCAGAGAAATGGCCACCATGATGGAGGCAAAATAGCCAATAATTTCAATTGTGTTAAGAGCTTCCATAAGGCACCTCATTCAGGCTCTCTGCCATCCGTAAGCCTGACGGGGGATCCGTGCCCCTAAAGCAGGTTAAAGTTAAGTAAGTTTGAATGGCACCAATGCTAACAAAAGTCACAACAGAGTTGTAATAAAAATACGTTATTTAATGACTCACATCAAAAAACGCTGCATATATAGACAGGAGTTACGAAATATTACCACGCAAATGTTAACGGAGAGAAAATCCAGCAATACCGTGATTGATAACACTTTTCTTTTCAAGAATCCCTTATATACTGGCATTTAGTGCGTTATCCCGCGGTCTTGTCAGACCCTGCGGTTCAACAGGAGTGTAAATATGGAATACAACACCTCAGAACTTTGTGACATGTACCTGGATGTTGTCGATGTCGTCGAGCCTATGTTCAGCAACTACGGTGGCTGTAGTTCATTTGGCGGCTCCATTAGCACCATCAAGTGTTTCGAAGACAACGGCCTCATTCTCGATGTATTGCAGGACGATGGTGAAGGAAAGGTTCTGCTGGTAGACGGCGGGGGTTCTCTGCGCCGGGCTCTGATCGATGCCTCGATTGCCGAGGTTGCGGTCAATAACAACTGGGAAGGCATTATCGTTTACGGTAGCGTGCGCGATGTTGATGCCCTCGAAGAGCTGGATATAGGTATCCAGGCTCTGGCCTCCATTCCTGTTGGTGCAGATGGCAATGCCATTGGTGAAGTGGACATTCCGGTGAACTTCGGTGGTGTCACCTTCCTGCCGGGCGATCATATCTACGCCGATAACACTGGGGTGATCCTCTCTCCCGAACCCTTAGATATCGACTGATAATCTCTGTTGAACTAAAGCCGGCTTCCGCCGGCTTTTTTGTTGCCTTTTGCTCAGCCTCGGCCAGAATAGAGACTATTCTTGCCCCGTCAGAGAAAGGGATATTCTATGGAACTGCCGCTCTCCCCCATCACGCAAGCCAAGCTGGCTCAATCTTTCAGCCCCAGAGAAGGTGAAACCCGCCTTGGTCAGAAAGTGCGCCTGCTGCCAGGCGCGGCAAGCTATATGGATGCACTGACTCAGGCCAAAGCCGCAGGCGCCCGTTTTGCCATTATCGGTATCAAGGAAGATCTTGGGCCCAGGGCCAATCTGGGGCAAGGTGGTGCCAATCAGGCCTTTGATGCTATGTTGCCGGCGCTGCTCAATCTGCAGTCCAACCGCTTTCTCAGTGGTGAAGAATGCCTGCTGCTAGGGGAGATCACCCCGGTTGCCAATGCTGCCAATGATTGTCAGCAACTCAGACAAGAGGTGGAGTCGCTGGATCGGCAGGTTATCGAGGCGCTAACTCCGGTTTTTGCCGCTGGACTTGAGCCCATCGTCATCGGCGGTGGCCACAACAACGCTTTTGGCATACTTAGCGCCGCCCGGGCGGCATTATCCAAGCCGCTGGCGGCGGTCAATCTGGATCCTCATTCAGACTTCAGGTTGCGGGAAGGCCGCCACAGTGGCAATGGTTTCAGTTACGCGGCGGCCAACGGCGCCCTGGGGCATTATCACGTGCTCGGGCTGCATGAACTGAAAAACAGTGAAGCCAATCTGGAACAACTTACGGCATTTGGAGGCAGTTGGCACAGCCTGCAGCAGATTTGGGTACGCCGCGAGCTGAGCTTGGAACAGGCTCTGAGCGACATCGCTCGCCAGCTGCGCCATACGGGACTACCTGTCGCCATAGAGCTGGATCTGGATGCCATAACCCAGATGCCTTCCAGTGCCTCAACCGTTGCCGGTATTCCGCTGTTGGATGCCGCCCACTATGTCAGCCATATGGCGCGCCACACCCCGAGTGTCTATCTGCATCTGGCCGAAGGCGCCCCGGCATGCCACGATGCAGGCCTAACCGCCGGTTACAAGGCCGTGGGTCAGTGCCTTGCCGAACTGATTTACGCCTATCTACAGGCCAAACAGGTTTGAGAACCAGCACCAATCCTCGTCATAGCGTCGCAGCGGCATCACTGGCTCGAGCCATATACCCATGGCCACGGCATTCTCAACCATTGTCCAGAATACGATAGCCGCCGGGACTATTCACCCCCGGCTGATATTGTGGTCTAATGCGCAGTCTGGCCATTGGGCCAACAGCGTTTTTTACTGCGGCGATCACAGCTTGGTCGCGCAAAGATTCAGCAAGCCGCACCAATAGCTTACACTCGCTGCAATACAAGTTAGTCATAGGAATACACTGATGTCTGAAGGCTCACCAAAGAGTACACATTTCGGGTATAAAACTGTCGAAGCCGAAAAGAAGGCCGACCTGGTAGCCGGAGTCTTCCATTCCGTTGCCGCTAAATACGACATCATGAACGATGTCGCTTCCTTTGGTATCCATAGATTCTGGAAACGCTTCACCATAGAATGCGCCGGTGCTCGTCCGGGAATGAAGGTATTGGATCTTGCCGGTGGTACCGGTGATTTAACCGCCAAATTCTCGCACCTGGTGGGTGACAAGGGCCAGGTTATTCTGGCCGATATCAATGATTCCATGCTCAAAGTCGGCCGCAGCAAGCTACGTGATAAAGGCATTGTGGGTAACGTCAGTTATGTCCAGGCCAACGCCGAGGCGCTGCCCTTCCCGGACAATCACTTCGATATCATCACCATCGCCTTTGGTCTGCGTAATGTGACCGACAAAGACGCGGCGCTGCGCTCCATGCAACGAGTCCTGAAACCGGGCGGCAAGCTGCTGGTATTGGAGTTCTCCAAGCCCCAGCATGAGATCATGCGCAAGGCCTACGATCTGTATTCATTCAAGATCCTGCCCAAGATGGGTCAGTTGGTTGCCAATGACGCCGACAGCTACGAATACCTGGCCGAGTCTATCCGCATGCACCCGGATCAGGAAACCCTGAAGCAGATGATGCTAGACGCTGGTCTGGAGCAGGTGGATTACATCAATATGACCGACGGCGTAGTGGCTCTGCACCGAGGCTATAAGTTCTGAGATGAATGAGTTGAGCCTGACATCCCAGGGACGGCTGCTGTGCTGCGCCGCTCTGGAGATGGCGCTTGAAAAAGTCATCGACCAAGCCGAGGGGGAATACGCCCGGTTGAAGTCGCTGCACGGTAAAGTCCTGTGCCTGCAACTCAGTCAATTGAATTGGCCGCTTTATTTAGTGTTTGCCAAGAAAATTCAGGTGCTTTCCAGCTATGAAGGCGAGGTGGCCGTGGTCGTCAAGGCCGATGCCACCACTTTATATCGCTTGGGTGAAGGCGAAAGCCTCACCGAGCTTATCAAACAAGACAAGCTGGTCATCGAAGGCGAACTCGCCCTGCTGCAAACATTCAGCCATTTTCTGCAGCAGGTCAGGTTTGACTTTGCCGAGCCTTTGTCCCGGTATCTGGGCGATGCCCCGACGCATATCTTGTTTAGCGCTCTGCAGCGTGCCAAAGCAGATTTAAGTCGGGTGTTTAGCAAGACCCAGTCCCATCTGGTGCAATTAACTACCGAAGAATACGGATTAGCCCCTCATCGGCTTGAATTTATTCACCATTGCGACAAAATTGACGAACTTGCGGCCGCCACGGACGCCTTAGAACAACGACTCGCCAATTTGAAGGACAAGAAAAGCCCATGAGTTTCGCCAGTATCAAGAGAGGATATCAGGTTATCAGCATTGCCCTGCATTATGGCTTGGACGAGCTGTTGCCGAAAAAGTTGACCCCTTGGTACTTCAAGCTCTGGCGTCGCAGTCTGTTCTGGCTGCGCAACAAACATAAATCCAAGGCAGGTGGTGAACGGCTGAAACTGGCCATGCAAGAGTTGGGGCCGGTTTATATCAAGTTCGGCCAGATGCTCTCCACCCGGCGCGATCTGCTCAGCGATGACTGGGCCCACGAATTGGCCATGCTGCAGGACAGGGTCCCGCCATTTGACTCCAAGTTGGCGCGGCAAGCCATTGAAGCCGAGCTCAAGGTCCCCATAGAAACCCTGTTTGACGATTTTGATGATACCCCGCTGGCCTCGGCATCTATTTCCCAAGTACATACGGCAACGCTCAAGTCCAACGGCAAGCCCGTGGTTCTCAAGGTATTACGCCCCAATGTAGAGCAAAACATTCTCGCCGACCTGCAGCTAATGAGCCAGAGTGCCAAGCTGCTGGAAACCATTCTCGGCCCGGATAATCGCCTGCGCCCAGCCGAAGTGGTGGAAGACTACCGCACTACCATTCTGGGAGAGCTCAACCTTAAACTGGAAGCGCTCAACACAGTTAAGCTGCGCAACAATTTTCTCGACTCCAACGCCCTCTACATTCCCTATGTTTATGAAGAACTGAGCTATCAGCGCTTGATGGTGATGGAGCGTATCGAGGGGATCCCTGTATCTGATATAGCCGCGCTCAAGGCCCAGGGCACCAACCTCAAGCTGTTGGCCGAGCGTGGGGTGGAGCTCTTCTTTACCCAGGTCTTTCGCGATAATTTTTTCCACGCCGACATGCACCCGGGCAACATCTTTATTTCTCGTGAGCACCCGGAAGATCCTTTCTATATAGGTCTGGACTGCGGCATCATGGGAACGCTCAACGACACGGATAAACGCTATCTGGCGGAAAACTTCCTCGCCTTCTTCAATCGTGATTACCGCCGTATCGCCCAGCTATATGTGGAATCCGGTTGGGTTTCGGCCGATACCGACATTCAGGCCTTCGAGCAAGCAGTCAAAGTGGTGTGTGAACCCATGTTCAACAAGCCGCTGGATGAGATCTCCTTCGGCCATGTGCTGCTGGAACTGTTCCGTACCGCCCGCCGCTTCCATATAGTAGTACAGCCGCAGCTGGTCTTGCTGGAAAAGACCTTGCTCTATATCGAAGGCTTGGGACGTCAGCTCTATCCTCAGCTGGATCTGTGGCAAACGGCCAAGCCTTTCCTCGAGCAGTGGATGGCCGAACAGGTCGGTCCCAAGGCAATGTTCAAAAAAGTGCAAACACAATTGCCCTTCTGGTCTGATAAACTTCCAGAGTTTCCGGAGCTGATATATGACAATCTGAAGCTGGGGCGAAATCTCCTTGGAGCTCAGCAGCAGATGTTGGACAAATATCTGAAGCACCAGCAGAAAGCGCACAAGAGCAATTATTTGTTAATCACATCCGCAATTTTGTTGATCTGTGGCACGATTTCACTCAGTCAGGACGCTACACTGTGGCCTTCCTATGTCACTATGGGAGCCGGAGCAATCCTGTGGTTTATTGGATGGCGATCCAGGCCCAAAATTAAGAAATTTTAATTAGTACATTTTAATTAAAGGTTCATAATTGAACCAAGATTATCTAAGAGGAAACCTTCATGGGTGGTATCAGTATTTGGCAACTTCTCATCATCGCGTTAATTGTAGTGCTGCTGTTCGGCACCAAGAAGCTGCGTTCACTGGGCGGCGACCTCGGCGGAGCAGTTAAGGGATTCAAGAACGCCATGTCCAGTGACGAGGACAAGAAAGCCATCGAGGACACTTCTGCACAGAATACTCAGGCAGACCCAAAAGCACAGGCGGCTGACAAGAAGCCAGAGTCCAAGGACAAAGAACAGGCGTAATTCCCTATGTTCGATGGTATCGGCTTTATGGAGCTGCTGCTCATCGGGGTATTGGGGCTGGTCGTTCTCGGCCCCGAACGTCTCCCGGTAGCAGTGCGTTCAATTACCGGTTGGATCCGTGCCATGAAACGCATGGCCAATTCGGTCAAAGATGAACTTGAGCAAGAGCTCAAGATCGAGCAGTTACATGCAGACCTGAAGAAGGCCGAGAGCAAGGGCCTCAGCAATCTGTCACCTGAATTGCAAGAGTCTATCGATCAACTCAAGGAAGCGGCCCAATCGGTTAACCGCCCCTATCAAGTTGAAGATACCGCCCGCACTCAGGAAACTCCCAAGGCAGAGATGCCCGCCGGAGACAAGGCACCGGCCTCGGAAGCGGCAACCAAGCCTACAGGTACTGATACTAAATAATGGGTAACGCATGTCGCAACAGCAACCATTAATCAGCCACTTGCTGGAACTGCGCACTAAACTGCTCAGAGCTATCGCAAGTGTGCTTATCGTGTTTATCGCCCTGGTTTACTGGGCTAACGACATCTATCACTATATGGCGATCCCGTTGATGCAGTCACTGCCGGATACCGGCAGCATGATTGCAACGGATGTGGCCGCGCCATTTTTCGCTCCCTTTAAATTAACGCTGGTATTGTCTTTTTTCATTGCAGTGCCCTATGTGCTGTATCAGATCTGGTCTTTTGTTGCGCCCGGACTGTATAAACATGAAAAACGCTTGGTTATCCCGCTATTGGTAAGCAGTACCTTACTGTTTTATTTAGGGATCGCCTTTGCCTATTACGTGGTGTTCCCAGTCGTATTCGGTTTCTTTACCAGTGTGGCTCCAGAAGGTGTTCAGGTCGCGACCGATATCAGCAGTTATCTGAGCTTTATTCTGAAACTGTTCTTTGCCTTTGGTTTAGCATTCGAGATCCCGGTCGCCGTGATCCTACTGTGCTGGGCCGGTGTCACTACCCCCGAAGACCTAAGAGCCAAACGCCCTTATATTGTGGTCGGCGCTTTTGTGGTGGGTATGTTACTGACACCGCCGGATGTTATCTCTCAGACTATGCTGGCCGTGCCAATGCTGTTATTGTTTGAGGGCGGACTCTTTGCTGCCCGTTTCTACAGCAAGGCTTCGGATGAATCAGACGAGGACGAGTCCGAAGAAAAACAGGCATAATCGGCGGGCAGCAAGGGTAAAACAAGAATAAAAGAAGGATGATATTCATGCGTTTAACCTGGATTGCTGCCTCTGCTGCATTGCTTTGTTTTCAGGCTCAGGCTGGAATTGAACAGGAGTTGGCTCAATGCGCTTCACTCTCTGACAAGCTAGAACGGCTCATCTGTTACGATGAGCTGGCTGCCAGAGTCCCCCATGTAAAAAGCCCCGAAGTCAGTTCTGCCGAAACTGCCGCAATAGTTGTCGCAGCACCAGTTACCCAGAATGTCCAGGCCGATCCTGTGGCCGACTTTGGTGCCGACAACTTGGAATCCACTCTCCAAAACAGCAAGCAAAATGAAGTGACGAAAATTTTCCTGACCATTAGCGAGGTCGATAAAGACCCCTATGGCGCCCTCAGGATCAGCTTCAGCAACGGCCAAGTATGGAAACAGACCGACAGCCGCAATTTCCGTCTGGACTCCGGACAGAAAGTTTATATCGAAAAAGCCGCCTTAGGCTCATTCCTGTTGGGAACTGAAGGGCGCAATAGTACTATCAGGGTCAAGCGTCTGCAGTGAATCAATACCTGGATATTGCTGTCAATCTGATTGGCAGCCACCTGGAACAAGATCTCAATCGAGTTATCAATGAAGCGGCAAGCGAAGGCGTCTCGCCGCTTATCCTTATTGGCAGCCATCTGGATGAAAGCCGAAGCTGCATCCAGGTTTGCCGACAATATCCCCAAAAAGTCTACACCACAGCTGGTGTCCACCCCCATCATGCCAGCGAGTGGCAGACGGAGAGCGCCGCCGAACTGAAGCAGCTGGCCAGGCAACCGGGCGTGGTTGCCATAGGGGAATGCGGCCTGGACTACAACAGAGACTTTTCGCCGCGCCAGCAGCAGCGCCAGGCTTTTGAAGCCCAGTTGGCTCTGGCGGTAGAACTGCAGTATCCGGTACTGATGCATCAGCGTGATGCCCATGAGGATTTTCTGGCTATTCTGGATGACTATCTGGAAGCCCTACCGGCGGCGCTACTGCACTGTTTTACCGACGGCCCCAAACAGGCCGAAGACTACATTGCCAGGGATCTGTATCTGGGCGTAACAGGTTGGGTTTGCGATGAACGCCGGGGACAGGATCTGGTCAGTGCCCTGCCCTTAATCCCGGACAACAGATTATTGTTGGAAACCGACAGTCCCTATCTACTGCCACGCAGTATGCGGCCTAAGCCAAAATCCGGCCGTAATGAGCCCAAATATCTGCCTTACATCGCCCAGGCTATCGCCGAGATCCGCGGCCAGTCACTGGACAGTCTCGCGCGCCAGTGCTATAGCAACAGCCTGCGTTTCTTCAAACTGGAGAGCACTCATGGCTAATGCGTACTCTGTACTGCTGCTCTTCTGTAGTTTGTTATCACTGGCAGTTAACGCCGCCCCGGAAGTAGAAATTTCCGCTTCAAAGGGGCTGGATTTAGACCTGCGTCCCAGCACTAAGATTTACGAAATGACAACTGACAGTCATCTCGGTCTAGTACAAAAATTGCCAGCATCGGCGTGGCGAGCAGCCAATGACTATAGATTTGTCAACTTGAAGCCCCATGGCCTGTGGTTCAATTTTACCCTTATCGCCACGGAACCCGGCAATTACAGCCGCTTACTGACTTTTAATAATCCCAGCCTAGATAAACTGGAAATCTATCATTTCATAGATGACCGTCTGCAACGCCAGCTTACCCTGGGAGATAGCCAGCCCTTTAGCTACAGAAATATATTGAGTACCGATTTTCTCTATGCTTTCGAAATCAAATATCCGGAAAAACATCAATTTTGGTTGAAACTGACCACATCCGGCAGCAGTTATCTGCCAATCCATCTATGGGAACCCCATGTACTGTTGCAAAGCCATGAAACCCGCAACTTACTCAATGGCATCCAACTCGGCGCCCTGGCTGCTATAGGCCTGTTTGCACTGTTTATCGCCTTAACTACCCGCTCCTTCAGCTACAGCTACTATGCCGGCTATGTGCTGACCATGACCCTATTGGTCGCCTGTATCAACGGGAATGCGTTCCGCTACCTTTGGCCCAACCTGCCGCAATTACAACAACACATTATTCCTTTGCTGGTTCCTCTGGTTATCGCCTTTGGCATTCTATTTACTGAAAAAGTACTGCAACTCAAGTACAACAATATTCGTATGCTGAGGGCATGCCGCTATACCGCCGCCAGCGCAATCATACTGATGTTTGCCTCAGTGCTGCTCAACTACAGTCTAGCTATCTATATAGAGCTTTACGCTGTGATGACAGTAAGCATAATGTTGCTGTTTTTCAGCATATTGCAGGCTTTACGCGGCAACAAACTTGCTAAACTCTATACGATTTCCTGGAGTGGAATGACTCTGGGTATTTTCATTTCCTGCCTCATGTACCTGGGGCTTATCAAACTGCCTTTAATGCCACAAACCCCTGTATTACTAGGACTCACCTTCGAAGTGGTGTTTATGGCGGCGGTATTGGCGATACGTTATAACGATGAACGCAAATCCAAACAGAGAATTCAACAAGAGGCCTTGAGACAAGCTGAGCGGATCCGTGAAGCCCGGGAAGAAACCTTGAGGATGGAAGCCGAGAGCAACGAGAAGCTGGAACGTATGGTGCAAGAACGCACGCTTGAGCTGGAAATTGCACTCAGGGAGTTGAACGAGGCCAACCAGAAGCTTACCGAGCAAGCCACAATAGACAGTCTTACCGGAGTTAAAAATCGCGCCACTTTCGATAAGCGTCTGCAGGCAGAAGGGCGTATCAGCCGCCGCCAACAAACGCCGCTGGCGCTACTGATGCTGGATATCGACAAGTTCAAGACCATCAATGATAACCATGGCCATCTGGCCGGCGACCAAACTCTGAAGTGTATCGCCGATACATTGAGAAACATACTCAAACGGCCAAGCGATCTGGTATCACGTTTTGGTGGTGAAGAGTTTGCTATTATATTGCCCAATACTGATACTAACGGAGCTTTGAGCATCGCGGAGCAGATACGCCACGCCATAGCATCTTTGAATGTCAGTTGGGGCGAACGAGTGATTCCCATGACGGCCAGCATCGGAGTCAGTATTGCTATCATAGAGTCGGATTTACATATTACCCAATTGCTGGAGCAAGCCGACAAAGCCCTGTATCGAGCCAAGAATTCAGGCAGGGATCGCGTATGTGCATTCGATCCCACGCAAGATACCCTTTCAGATCCAGTCAGGAGTCAAAATTGAACATAATTACCAGTGCCTACCCACAGCGTCGTATGCGCCGTATGCGCAAACATGAGTTCAGCCGCCGCCTGATGGCTGAGAACCAACTGACGGTCAATGATCTCATCTACCCTATGTTTGTTCTCGAAGGCAACAAGCGCACCGAATCTGTAACCTCCATGCCAGGCGTTGAGCGTTACAGCATAGATCTGCTGCTCAAGGAAGCCGAAGAATTGGTAGAACTGGGGATCCCTTTGATTGCCCTCTTCCCCGTCACGCCGGCAGAGAAAAAATCTCTGATGGCCGAAGAAGCCTACAATCCGGATGGTTTGGTACAAAGAGCCGTTCGTGAGCTCAAGGCCGAGTTCCCTCAGCTGGGCGTAATGACAGATGTCGCGCTGGACCCCTATACCACTCACGGCCAAGACGGCATCATTGATGAGACGGGTTATATCATCAATGACATTACCACTGAAATTTTGGTGAAGCAGGCGTTGTCCCATGCCGCAGCCGGTGCAGATATGGTGGCACCGTCAGACATGATGGATGGCCGCATCGGTGCCATACGTCAAGCACTTGAGGCTGCAGGCCACGTCAACACCCAGATAATGGCTTATAGCGCCAAATACTCCTCCAGCTATTACGGCCCCTTCCGCGATGCGGTCGGCTCTGCCGGCAACCTCAAGGGTGGCAACAAGCATAGCTATCAAATGGATCCTGCCAACTCAGACGAAGCACTGCACGAAGTCGCCTTGGATATCCAGGAAGGTGCCGATATGGTGATGGTTAAACCAGGCATGCCTTATCTGGATATAGTGCGCAGAGTTAAAACCGAGCTGGGTGTGCCGACTTTTGCCTATCAGGTCAGCGGTGAATACGCCATGCACATGGCAGCAATTCAAAATGGCTGGCTGGCAGAAAAAGCCATAGTGATGGAGTCGCTGCTTTGCTTCAAGCGCGCAGGCGCCGATGGCATTCTCACTTACTTTGCCAAGCAAGCTGCTCAATGGCTGAAAGACGCTAAGTAACCACTTAGGCTGTCCAAACCTAACTCAAGGCCGCCGTTATGGCGGCTTTTTCGTATCTCGCTATCCTGGGTCAGACATATTGTTCAGATTAGAATTATTTAGTGATCTTGATAACACACATGAAACTTATGTCTTTGTCTAAATTCACACTGATGATTGAATCAAGCAATGGAGTCACCCCACCCGAGGTAGTATGATGCGTCAGAATGTAAAAGCGTTACTCGCCACCACCGCGCTCTTTTTCAGTTGTCAGGTTATGGCCAATGGCGGTTGTGGTTTTGAAGGCAAACAGGAAGGCTTTATCGCCACCTGCAGTGAGGAGAAACAGGAAGTGATTATTGTGGGCGCAGTAGATGCACAGAAATTAGTATCAGAGCTACCTGAATTTATTGAAAACTATAAGAATTACAATGTAGATACGGACTCGTTGGCGCCGATAAAAGCGGTCGATAAAGCCACTGAGATAGTGGTGATCATAGGTACTTGGTGCCCGGATTGCCACAGAGAAACCCCGCGCTTTATCCGGATCATGGAGCAAGTGGCCAACCCTAATATTCAAGTGCGTTACATAGGCGTCGACCGCCAGAAGCAAGATCCAGAAGGTCTTGCCGCTCAATATGACTTCCAACGCATTCCAACCTTTATCGTGCTTCAGGATGGTAAAGAGATTGGCCGTATCGTTGAACGCCCGGAAGTATCACTGGAACAAGATCTGGCCAAGATCCTCAAGTGATCTTTCAAGCCACTATGCCGGGTAACCTATGGTGCATTAGGACCGTAGCAGTAAAAAAATCAGATAGTAAAAAGGACCTGGTGAAGGTCCTTTTTATTGTGCCGGGGCTAAAGATTGCCGTTTAGCTAACATCTGCAATACTCCTTCGCGCAAAGCACCGCCGGATAAGTGCAACCGCTCAATACCCAGCAGTTCAAACAGCGCCAGCAAAATGGCAACACCGGATGCAAAGGTCGGCGCCCGCTCGGGGCAAAGGCCACTTATGCCATCCAGAGTCAGACTCTCCTGAGCCAACAACTCCTGTTTCAGCGACTCCAGCACCGTCAGAGTCAGGGTTTCCGACTCCTGCCTGTGCTGCAACACTTCAACCACAGATTGTACCGCTCCGGAAGCGCCGACCACCGAATGCCAGCCCAGCGCTTTCAAAGTCGATTTGTGTTCAGCCAAGGCCAGATCCACCCTGACGCGAACATCGTCAAAGTCCAGCGGTTGCAGAGGGGCAGAGGTGAAAAAGCATTGATTGTAGGTGACACAGCCTATCGGCAGACTGGTTTTAAACAGCACCTTTTCACCGTCACCCACAATAAACTCAGTACTGGCACCACCGATATCAATCACTAGGCGTCGCCCTTCGCCATGAGTGGTCGCTACCATGCCTTGATAGATAAGTTCGGCTTCACGCATACCACAGATGATCTCTATCGGGTGCCCTAATATTTGCAAGGCACGATGATTGAATTCATCCGCATTACTGATACAGCGAAGGGTTGCGGTAGCAATGACGGCCACATTGGCATCATCGACTTGATGCTCGACGAGCATATTGGCAAACATGGCTAGGCAATCAAGGCCTCGTTCGAATGCCGCCTGATTAAGACTGCCATCGGCCTCGATTCCCTCGGCCAACCTCACCTTACGCTTATACTTGGCAAGCACCTTGGGCTGGCCGCCGACTGTGCGGGCAACCAGCATATTGAAGCTATTGGAGCCAAGGGTTATGGCAGCGTAGGCGGGTTTCGGCATTCAGGAATGTCTGCGGGTCCTGTCGTGACGAGGTGGACGGCCGCCACTACGATGAGCCCCTTGAGGGCGTCCCTGAGTACGGTCGCGGGTATTTCGCGGGCCAGCATGCTTACGATGAACACGAACCGGAGCTGGAATATCATCGAGCAGAGCTTCGGCATCGTATGAGGTTACCGGAATCGAGTGCTTGATATAGTCTTCGATGGCCGGCAGATTGAGGGCATATTCTTCACAGGCAAAGCTGACCGAAACCCCTTTGGCACCGGCGCGGCCAGTACGGCCAATGCGGTGAACATAGTCTTCACAGTCATCGGGCAGGTCGAAGTTATAGACATGGGATACATCAGAAATATGCAGGCCACGGGCCGCCACGTCTGTTGCCACCAAGATGTCCAGATCGCCCTTAGTGAACTGCTCCAGGATTTTGAGACGTTTCTTTTGTGGCACGTCACCGGTCAACAGACCAACCCTGTGACCATCACCTTCGAGCCATCCCCAGAGGTTTTCACACTGATGCTTGGTGTTGGCAAAGACTATCGCCTTATCCGGCCAATCTTCCTCTATCAGGGTAAGCAGCAGCGGGATCTTGTCCTTCATCGAAGGATAAAACAGCTCTTCCTTGATATTTTTCGAGGTCTTCTCTTCCGGCGCAATTTCGACTTTGACCGGATCATTCATATGGTCGTAAGCCAGCTCCTGCACCTTCATCGACAGGGTTGCCGAGAACAGCATATTGAGTCTGTCTTTGGCATCCGGCATACGGCGGAACAGGAAGCGAATGTCTTTGATAAAGCCCAGATCGAACATGCGATCGGCTTCATCCAACACAACGGCCTGAATGGCGCTGAGGTTGATAACCCCTTGACGCACGTAATCTATGATGCGTCCTGTGGTACCAATCAATATGTCCACACCCTTGTCCAGCACCTTACGCTGGGCATCATAGCCTTCGCCGCCATAGACTATCCCCACCTTGAGTTTGGTGTGCTTGGACAGCAAGGTGGCATCTTTGGCTATCTGAATCGCCAATTCCCGAGTGGGGGCCATAATGATGGCTCTGGGCTGATTGATTTGGCGTTCTGCGGGGATCTCGGTGGACAACAAGTGGTTAAAAGTTGCGACCAGGAAGGCCAGGGTCTTGCCCGTACCTGTCTGAGCCTGACCGGCGATATCTTTGCCCTGCAAAAGTACTGGCAGGGAAAGCGCCTGAATAGGCGTACAATATTCGAAACCGTTTTCTGCAAGTGCCTGAATTACTTCAGGATGTAGTGGCAGTTCGGCAAATTTTTGTTGGGATAAATGTGTTTCGCTCATAGCGCAAGCATACCAGTTAGGGTTGCAATAAGATACTCGATCGTTTGAAATAGCGACAAGAAAAAAACGGTAACTTGAATTGCCGTCAATCCAACCCAATATACAGGTTAAGCCATTAACAAACCAGCAATGGCAACCCAACTGGAGAACATCATGAGCGATAAAATTGTATACCTGAGCGACGACAGCTTCGAAAACGACGTTCTGAAATCAGAACTGCCTGTCTTAGTGGACTTTTGGGCCGAGTGGTGTGGTCCATGCAAAATGATCGCTCCAATCTTGGACGATGTCGCCGAAGAGTATGCAGGTCAACTGACTATCGCCAAATTGAACATAGATCAGAACAACGCTTCACCGGTTAAATATGGTGTTCGCGGTATTCCTACTCTGTTGTTATTCAAAAACGGTGAACTACTGGCTTCTAAAGTGGGCGCGCTATCCAAGACTCAATTGAAAGAGTTCATTGACGCCCAGATTTGATCACTCAAATCAAATAAGTGACACCCGGCACGCCCCCGAAATAAAAATGTGCCGGGTTCAGTTAAACTTCTGGACGCCCTGCCTTGATAGTGCTACTTTAATAACCAGATTCTTTCTACTAACCCACTTCTCGCTGTTCAATCAACATCCATCAAGTCCAATTTGAGAGATTGAGCGCGTAAGCTTTGTCGCGTGAAACAAGACCCACCAAAAATGAATTTAACTGAATTAAAAAACAAGTCTATTGCTGACTTAGTTGCACTGGCCGAAGAAATGAAGCTGGAGAATATGGCTCGTGCCCGCAAGCAGGATATCATCTTCTCTATATTGAAAGCCCATGCCAAGAGCGGTGAAGACATCTTCGGCGGCGGCGTTCTGGAAATACTTCAGGATGGATTTGGTTTCCTGCGCAGTTCCGATGGTTCGTATCTGGCCGGTCCCGATGATATTTATGTTTCTCCAAGCCAGATCCGCCGTTTCAACATGCGAACGGGTGACACTATTTTCGGCAAAATTCGCCCCCCCAAAGAAGGCGAACGCTATTTTGCTCTACTGAAAGTCAACGAAGTTAACTTCGATAAGCCTGAAAACTCCCGCAACAAGATCCTGTTTGAAAACCTTACCCCACTGCACGCAGAAGAGCGTCTGCGTATGGAACGCGGTAACGGTTCCACCGAAGATATCACCGCCCGAATTCTGGATCTCTGTTCCCCTGTGGGTAAGGGCCAACGTGGTTTGATTGTTGCGCCGCCTAAAGCCGGTAAGACTCTGCTGCTGCAGAACATTGCCCAGTCAATCACCTACAACAACCCTGAAGTGGTGTTGATGGTGCTGCTGATCGACGAACGTCCTGAAGAAGTGACTGAAATGCAGCGTCTGGTTCAGGGTGAAGTGATCGCTTCCACCTTCGATGAACCTGCAAGCCGTCACGTACAAGTTGCAGAGATGGTTATCGAAAAGGCCAAGCGCCTGGTTGAACACAAGAAAGACGTAGTGATCCTGCTGGACTCTATCACCCGTCTGGCTCGGGCTTACAACACGGTTGTGCCTTCATCAGGCAAGGTACTGACAGGTGGTGTGGATGCCAACGCACTGCACAGACCCAAGCGTTTCTTCGGTGCAGCCCGTAATATCGAAAATGGCGGCAGTCTGACCATTATCGCCACTGCGCTTATCGATACCGGCTCCAAGATGGACGAAGTAATTTACGAAGAGTTCAAGGGTACAGGTAACCAGGAACTGCATCTGTCACGCAAGGCCGCTGAAAAGCGGGTGTTCCCTGCCATTGACTTCAACCGCAGTGGTACCCGCCGTGAAGAGAAACTGACTACACCGGATGAGCTGCAGAAGATGTGGATCCTGCGTAAGATCCTCAATCCTATGGATGAAGTCAGCGCGATGGAATTCCTGATCGACAAGCTGGCAATGACCAAGACCAATGAAGAGTTCTTCACCGCGATGAAACGCACCAAGTCTTGATAGTCTGACTCAGCAACTTAACACCATAAGAAAGCCGCTCCAAGAGCGGCTTTTTTGATCCCGTCAGTTGTATCAAACGTTAGGATTTTTCTCTTCCGTCAGCCCAATTGAGGCCATCCAGGATTCAAAGTCCACCATGTTACCCGGCAAGACTATCTTACTGCCAGGCTTGCTCAGACCATTGAGCTGCGCCAGATACTGCTCACCCAGTTGCATCCGCAGTGCGTTTTTGCCACCGGGCGCAGCGATCACTTCGGCCAACTTCTCTATCGAACCTGCTGTAGCGCGTGCAATCGCCAGTATCTCCTCGGCCTTACCTTCGGCCTCGTTGATTCGGCGCTGCATCTCACCCTCGGAGTGGTTGATCATCTCCTGCTTCAAACCCTCGGAGCGATTGATCTTACTCTGCTTATCGCCTTCACTCTTGGCCAACAATGCCCGGCGCTCACGCTCGGCATTGACCTGCATCTCCATGGCATTTTTCACAGTTTCCGGCGGCGTAATATTCTTGATTTCATATCTATGCACCCGAATCCCCCAGGTGGCACCGGCCTGATCCAATACCTCTACCACCTTGGCACTAATCAAGTCGCGCTCTTCAAAGGTGCGATCCAGCTCCAGAGTGCCTATCACAGAGCGGGTGGTTGTCTGCGCCAGTTGAATAGCAGCATAACGGTAATCGGTTACCCCGTAGCTGGCCTTGACCGGATCCACCACAGAAATATAGATAACCCCATCGACTTCGACATTCACTTCATCGCTGGAGAAACACTCCTGAGGCGGCACATCTATGGTTTCTTCTTTAAGGTCATGGATATAGGCAACCTTATCGATAAATGGCAGCAGCGCGTGGAAACCGGCGTCCAGGGTCATATGGTATTTACCCAAACGCTCCACAATGTAGGCGGATTTGGTTGGCACCAAGCGAATCGACTGAAACAGCTTGATGATAAAGACTAGGAAAATCAGTCCCCAGATCCCCAGTACGACCATGTCGGTATCTATCTGTCCTAGATTCATTTGCGCGCTCCTTTGCTACCGGCAGCTGTATTGCTGACTTGCTGAATACCCTCGAAAAAACCTTCCATCTTCGCCAGTTCAGTGGGAACCACTGAAATATCGGCCTTTTGCAAGATCTCACCGACCTGTTCGATAAACTGCTCCTTGAGCTGCATGTTCATCGCCTCGTTACCGCCATTGACCGCCAGCGCCTTGGCGATCATAGCCATGCTCTCGGCTTGGGCATTGGCAACAATCGCAATCTCCTGCGCCGTACCTTGAGCCTCGTTAATGCGCTTCTGCTTCTGACCCTCAGAGATGTTAATCGCTTCCTGACGCTCACCTTGAGACAGGTTGATCATCGCTTCTTTCTCGGCGCTGGCCAGGGTGATTTCGGCGCGCTTGCGGCGCTCGGCTTCCATCTGCTTCTCCAGGGTGTGGATCACATGCCTGGATGGGCTGATATTTTTGATCTCATATCTGAGCATCTTGATCCCCCAGGGATCGGACGCCTTGTCGATTTCGCGGACAATTGCCTCATTGAGCGCATCACGCTCGGAGAAAGTCTGGCTCAGTGTCAGCTTACCTATCTCGGAACGCATTGTGGTTTGTGCCAAATTCACCGCCGCCAGACGATAATCCTCAATGCCATAGCTGGCCAGTTTGCCATCCATCACCTTGAGATAGACCAGGCCATCAACCTCCAGTTGGATATTATCCTTAGAGATACAGCTCTGCGGCGGTACATCAAGCACCTGCTCACGGGTATCGTGCCGATATGCGACTCGATCGAAGAAGGGGATTAAAAAGTGAAAGCCAGGCTGCAGTACAGTACGGAATTTTCCCAAACGCTCAATGACATGCACCTCACGCATGGGCACAATCAACATCAACTTATAGAGAATGAACAGAACAAAGAGTATAAAAATGGTAAATGCAAACATAGAGTCCTTCCTGCTTGATTGATTATTCAGAGTCGTCGAGCGGTTCCACTACCAGAGCGATATTATCGCGACAGATAACCTTCACCCGAGTACCGGCCGGGATCTCCGAGCCGTCTCCCAGTGCTGGCCAATCCGCCCCCTGAAATTCGACGCGACCGGTTTTTTCACCCGGTCCAATGGTTTCCTTGACCCGAGCCGGCAGATTAAACAGATCCAGCTCCTCGTCGGTATTGCCAACGTGGGAGTCGCCCCCCACCAAGCGTTGAGTCAATTGCCTGAAGCTCAACAACAAGACGATTGAGGAGATAAACCACAGGGTTAGGCTTTGTGCCAATCCCTCGACCACCCCCACCCAGATAGCCCCGGCGACCACCAGACAGGCGGCACCGAGAAATACCACTATCCCGCCAGGCAGTATCAGTTCGGCCAGCATCAGTACTATACCGACTAAGGCCCAATAAAGCATGGGATCCGAAGACGCCATATATCCCTCCCCCAGAAATCAAGTGTCCATTGCAGGCACTATATCAGTAGTTTTGCCCCTTTGCGACATAATATGTCATCACATTCCCGTTGAAACGGCCTTAGATGAACGCCACAAATGACTTTCAGCTCACAAAATGCAACTTTTCCTTAAGTCCAGACAGAGGCAAATGATAACAATCGCTCACAAAATACAACATAAAATATTGATTCAGAATCAAAAAATATCATTATCTCAACCGTGATCCAGCAGCTTAAAAAAGCTTTGAGTCCGACGCGGTTTTTCCCTATATTGCCATGGCTTTTTGACCGGCAATCGAATCAGAGAATTCAACCTTGGCGAAACGTTTCGTCAACCAACAGCTGTCGGCATAACAGCAAATCGCTTCTGACTCTACCAAAGGGATACTCTAAGATGAAAAAAATCTGCCTGTGCGCAGCTCTGCTGCTCTCACCTCAAGCATTCAGCGAACCTCTGGTGCAATGGTGGGATCTCAGTGTAACGGCGCTCTATGGCCAAGACTACGATCTGGCACCATCCGATAAGCAAACCACTTTTACTCTGGAAACCGCCGGCGGCTGGAAATACGGTGATTGGTTTGTGTTTCAAGATTTTATCAACTTCAACGGTCACAATGGCGGCAAAGACAATACGACCTATGGCGAGATCTCTACCCGCTTCAGCGCCGGTAAAATTCTCGGCGAACCTGTAGGTTTCGGTCCGGTAACCGACCTGTCGTTGGCACTGACGTTTGAAGAGGGTGAAGGCCCGGTTGAGACACTACTCTACGGTGTCGGCATGGATCTCAAACTGCCCTACTTCACCTATTTCCAGCTGAACACCTATCGCCGCGACGCCCAAAACAGCGCCAATATCAGCGATGGCTGGCAATTGACTCCTGTGTTCCGCATGGATATTCCAGTGGGCAACAGCAAGATTGTCTTCGATGGCTTTATTGACTGGGTATTCGCCGCCGATGAAGACGGTTATAAAGAAAATATCCACTTCAATCCCCAGATAAAATATGACCTAGGCGCCACACTCTTTGGTGAAGCCAAGAAGGATAAACTCCTGGTGGGTATCGAATATGATTACTGGCAGAATAAGTATGGTGTGGACGGTATCGACCAGAACACCTATTCGGTGATAGCTCAGTACCATTTCTGAGCCGAAAAATTACCTTAAAAAAGGCGCTCGTTGAGCGCCTTTTCCATTTTTACCTATTAGGCCTAGGCCAGCAGTTTTCTGGCGGCGTTGACCACAATGGAAACCGCACTGACTTCAGTTTGTTTCATGGTTGCCTCATTGGGGATCTCTTGCTGGGTACGGTTGACAATCACACCGGCGACACAAGCAGCACGCCAGCCTTGAGAGGCACACATGGTGAACAGAGTCGCCGACTCCATTTCGTAGTTGAGTACGCCCATCTCCTGCCACTCTTTCATTGAACCGGCGAAACGGCGGGTTACCCGGCCACTGACAGTATCATAGCGCTCCTGCCCCGGGTAAAAGGTGTCGGATGAGGCTGTAACCCCAATGTGTGGTTCAACACCGGCATCGCGACAGGCAGCAACCATGGCAGTGGTACACTCAAAGTTGGCCACAGCGGGGAACTCCATAGGTGCAAAGTGCAAACTGGCGCCATCGAGACGCACCGAAGCCTGAGTCACTATCACATCCCCGACATTCACGTGGGGCTGAATCGCACCTGTGGTGCCAACACGCAAGAAAGTATTAACCCCCAGTTGCGCCAGCTCTTCCACTGCGATAGAGGTCGAAGGACCACCAATACCGGTAGAGCAAACCACCACAGGCTTACCATCAAGATATGCCAGATAACTGGTGTACTCACGATGGCTGGCCAGGAAGGTCGGTTTGTCCATCAGTTCAGCGATACGTTTAACTCGCTCAGGGTCGCCGGGCACAATAGCCAGAGTGGCGCCATCCAACATATCTTTGGTCAGACCCAAGTGAAATACATCAGCCATAGTGAAAACCTCTTTCAAATTTGATTATAAAATTCGTCTTATTCAGACTCTAACCCAGTCAGCAGACAGATAAGATTAACTTGATCACAGATTTTATGACAACAACCAAACACCAAATCGTAAAACAGTTACCAAACTTCAATGATATCGGAGCATTTCTTACAACATATTAATCAAAAGCATAGCAGCAAAAACCTCGACTCACCTGCAACAAATGACTCGGTTCTCAGTTGATCAAGGTCACATATTCACCACTTCAAACGAGTTAGGGTTAATACTAATCCCCCAGCCAACAGGAGTGCGCCAATGTTTCCGGAATACCGCGATCAGATCACCAGTCTCAAGAACAGCGATAATCATTTTCAGAAGCTTTTTGATGAACACAATCTGCTGGACAAAGAGATCAAGCATAAGGAGAGCCAGCTATCCAGTGAATATACTCAGGAAGTCAAAGAGATGAAAAAGCGTAAACTGGAGCTGAAAGAACAAGTGTTCGCCATCCTTAAGGCCAACAGTTAATCTAAAACAGACAGGGCGCCTATTGGCGCCCTGTCTAAATCGATCTCAGCTAAAGTCTCACTCTTCGCCGAGATTATAAATAGTAGTCTTGCAAGGGGGGAAAACCATTGAAGCACACCGCCGAATAGGTGGTGGTATAAGCGCCAGTGGTCAACCAATAGAGTCTGTCACCTATGGCTAGCTCCTCTGGCAAACCGTAACTGTACTGTTCATACATGATATCGGCGCTATCACAGGTAGGCCCGGCTATGACACAAGGTTGCAGCTCCCCTTGAGCCTCGGTGTAAATCGGAAACTTAATCGCTTCGTCCATAGTCTCAATCAGCCCGGAAAACTTACCGACATCGGTAAATACCCAGCGCTCCAGTGCCGTGTTGGACTTGCGGCTGATCAATACCACCTCAGAGACCAGCACACCGGCATTGGCAATCAAGGAGCGCCCGGGCTCCAACACTATCTTGGGCAACTGCTCACCAAAATCCTCTTTGAGGAAGTGAATGATCTGCTCGGCGTAAGTGGTGAGACTATTGGTCTTGTCGATATAGTTGGCCGGAAAGCCGCCGCCCATATTGATCATCTCCAGCACTATGCCGTGCTCCTCTTTGAGCCGGTCAAAGATCACCTTCACTTTGCCTATAGCCGCGTCCCAAGCCCCGATGTCCCGTTGCTGAGAGCCCACGTGGAACGACAAGCCGTAAGGCTTTAACCCCAACGCCTTGGCCAGCACCAAAAGCTCATAGGCCATCTCATTTTGGCAGCCGAACTTACGCGACAAAGGCCAATCGGCGGTTTCTGTCCCTTCGGTGAGGATCCGCACATAGACCTTGGCCCCGGGGGCTTCTTCGGCAATCATCCGCAGATCGGCCTCTGAGTCAGAGGCAAACATAGTCACGCCACGCTGGTAGAAGGCTCTGACATCCTTGCGTTTTTTAATGGTATTGCCATAGCTTATCCGCTCGGGGGAAACACCCAACTCCATCACCATATCCAGCTCATAGATGGAAGCTATATCAAAATTGGCTCCCTTATCACGCAGCAAGCTGAGGATCTCAGGTGCCGGGTTGGCCTTTACTGCATAATAAACGCTGGCAAAGGGAAAGCTCTGCACCATATCATCATACTGTTTCGCGATGATCTTGGTATCTATCACCACAAAAGGTGTCACCTTATCACTGGCAAAAGCTTTGATACGCTCAAAGGTTTCATTGTCATAGTAATCAGCAACATCAATAGATTGAAATTGGCTCATTGGCCCTGTGTCTCCTCGACATTCAAGTGCGGCGAACAGCCTCGCCGAAGCGGGTTAAAATCCAGCGCAGTAAACGCTATTTCCGCCGCTCACGCAATGAATTTTTATACATTAAAACCAATTTTTTATTCCACGAATCCAAGTCACAGCGACTACAAAATAAAAGCATTAAGAATCATGCAATTACTACTTTCACCCTCAAATACACACCATGATTGCTGCTCGCTTGAAGGCGCTTCAAAGCAAACGGCTACAGGTAAAGCATAGCGGCAAGCAAGAGAGCAGGGGATATTCGATTTAATGGGAGAGTATGGCGAGTATTTTGCGATTATTTTCAATCGAGCATCCGGGTAAGCTGAAGGCAGATATGTCAGGAACGGCATACTGCATTCTACCGCTGATTTGGAGACTCTATGTCCGCAACACAGATAATGCCGGCGCTGTTTCTGGGCCATGGCAGCCCGATGAACGCCTTGCAAAACAACACCATCACAAAGCAGTGGCAAGCGCTAGGACAAACACTTCCCAGGCCCAGAGCGATAATGCTACTTTCGGCCCATTGGCTGACACGGGGCACAGCTATTTCCACCGCTAGTCGGCCGCAAACCATACATGATTTCGGCGGTTTTCCCGCCGAGCTCTTTGCCATGCAGTACCCGGCCATCGGCGCGCCGGAGTTGGCGGAGCAGATTGCTGCCAGTCTGAGCATTCCTGTCACTCGTATCGACTCGCAAGGGTTGGATCATGGCAGTTGGTCGGCCTTGGTTCACCTCTACCCCGAGGCCGATATTCCGGTATTTCAATTGAGTCTGGATCAAAACCTCAGCCCGCAACAGCAGTTCCAGGTGGGACGCGAGTTAAGGCGCTGGCGCGAGCAAGGCGTACTGCTCATGGGTTCAGGCAATGTGGTC
Organism: Shewanella carassii; assembly: GCF_002777975.1. Lineage (GTDB taxonomy): Bacteria > Pseudomonadota > Gammaproteobacteria > Enterobacterales > Shewanellaceae > Shewanella > Shewanella carassii. The sequence goes on along the minus strand of NZ_NGVS01000003.1, from coordinate 61,157 downwards.
CACAATCTGCGAGCCCTGGCACCTGGTAACCCACCATGGCCTTGGGCCTCCCGGTTTAATCAGGCGGTTACCGAGAGCTTAATGACAGAAGAATACTCAGCGCTGCTGGACTACAAAACCTTGGTCGATGCCGACACGGCCGAGCTGTGTCATCCAACAGATGAGCATCTGCAGCCCCTGTTTTATTTGTTGGGAAGCGCCTTCCCGGGAGAGCGCAGGCTGCTGTTCAACAACAGCCTGGAGATGGGGGCTATCAGTATGTTGAGTCTGCAGCTCGGCTGAAGCTTGAGCTGCCAAGGACTCAGTCTTGCAGACCGGCGTCTTTGAGAGCCAGCTTCAGGGCTTCGGCGTCATCAAAGTATTGCAGCTTGGTGATGGTCAACTGGTCCAGAGAGATCAGGCTGGCGGCATCCTTGGCAGCGGGCAGTAATTTGCTGATCTCACCCTCTTTGTCCAGAGCAATACTGAAAGTCAGATCCTGCATTTGTGGGATGGCAACAAATTTAGCGATCAAGGATGGCATACCGCTGATATCGGCCAGGTAAAAGATACCCGCCTGTTGCAACGCCTGATTATCACGGCCTTCGAGTGCGGTTTTGATGATCTCCCCGCCTTTCATGCTACGGCCAAACAACAGATACTTGGCCGAGCTGTCCATCACTCTGGCGGCATCGTGCTGATCCTGCAGCGAAATGGGTTCCAGCTTATCTCCCACGGCATATTCGGAAGCCTGGATCATAGGGCTGACAAACAGGGTCAAACACGCAGAGAGCAGTATTGCAAAAGACTTCATATAGTTTCCTTTTAATTTGCCACGGCAAAGAGGCAGAATACCTTGTTGTTATATACAAGTGAGTGACATGACTCAGGAATATCGTTTCCATATCTTGCGGCATTTCAGGAAAGGAGCCAAGCAATGAAGAATACCGGGTTGGAACAGGAATTGGCACAGCTGCAAAATGTCTATGATCTGATAACCGAATTTTTGGTGAAATACAGCTTCCAACTCCTGGGAGCGCTGATCATCTTTCTGCTGGGGTTGTGGCTGGCCGCCAAGGTAGCCAACACGGTCGGCCGTCAGTTGGAAAAACACAATGTCGATGTCACCCTAGCGACCTTTGTCACCCATCTGGTACGGATACTGATTGTCATAATGATCGCCATCGTTGCCTTGGGCAAACTGGGGATCAGCGTCACTCCCATGGTGGCAGCCATAGGCGCCGCGTCACTGGGTGCCGGGTTGGCGATTCAGGGCATGCTGTCCAACTATGCCGCCGGGGTGACCATTATCGTCACCCGCCCCTTTATCGTGGGCAACACCATCACGGTCAAAGGCGTCACGGGTTTGGTCAAAGATATTCATTTGGGGCTGACCATACTCACCAACGAGGAGGGCGAGCAGATCAGCATTCCCAACAAACACATTATCGGCGAGATACTGCACAACTCCTTTGCCAACAAATTGGTAGAAACCCACTTCAATATCGACTACAAGGCCGATCCCCAGCATGCGATAGCCATAGCCCAGGCGGTGCTCGGCAGCCATCCCAGTGTCGATGCCAACTCCCCATCACAGGTGGGTATCAATGGCTTCAACAGTACAGGCATAGATATAGGTGTGCGCTATTGGGTCCCCACTGCCAGCTATTTCCAGGATAAGTACCAAATAAATCTGCAAATCTGGCAAGGGTTGCAACAAGCAGGGATCCAGATCCCCTGTCCGGCACGGGACATAAGGATCACTGAGCGGCAAGAGGACTGATCACAAACCTCTTTGCCACTCGGCTCGCAGGACGAAGCGTCCTGCGAGCGCCTCCTCAACCGTCGCCAACAATCTGGCCTTGTCCCGGCCAAGTATGCCTTTCAACACCAAATAATTGGAAGCATGATCCGAGCGGAAAATGGTCTGCTCTAACTCCAGCGCCTGCAGCAAATAACGCATCTCCTGCAACAGTTGTCTTTGGTCCGGCATTTGAAAGTCGCCATCAAACGCACTATCCATTCTTTCCTTGCCAAGTGGCAGAGTCACCACCAGGGTACTGAGATAATCCGGCTGCGCCGCATTCATCAGCCGCGCCGAATTAAGTGCGTGTTGCCTCGATAAAGCCACGCCACCCAGACCATTGAGTATCATCACAGATGACTTTATTCCGGCGGCACGAATTTTCTCCAGCGCCGCCAGCGAGGAGGCGTAACTCTCACCCTTGCCGATACGATTCAGCACCTGATCATCGCCACTCTCACAACCGACATACAGTAAGGACAACTTGAGTTGCCGCAGCCGCAGTAGCTGCTCCCCACTCTTGTTGCCTAGGTTACGCGGTAAACAATAGCTGCTGATACGACTGACATTGGGCAAGTAGTGATGGATCAGCTCACAAATCTGTTCCAGCCTGGAAAACGGCAACGTCATGGCATCACCATCGGCCAGAAACACCCGGCTCACCTGGGCGCCGGAGGCCGCAACCCGGCGCAGGTCTGCTTCCACCTTTTCCAACTTGAACGCCCTGAAACGCTTCTGCTCCTGGGTATACATGTCGCAAAAGGCACAGCGATTCCAGCTGCAACCATTGGTCACCTGCAGTATGAGAGATTTCCACTCCGATGGCGGCCGAAACACAGGTTCAATATATGACAACATGCTGCTCCTTGTTTATGACTCAATCGATTTTGCCCCGGTTGTCGGAGGCGGCAGGCTTAAGCCCTGATGCTAATCCCAAAGCGCTAATTTGCACGTTTTTTGCACAAAATCATATTTTACCCCGCGCAAGCCTGTTATATTAGCCAAATACGTAACAGCTGCAGCTCCTTTTAGTCAGCGATGGTTTCCCGGGGTAAGAGTCACTATGATCGCCACACAAGTACCTGACAGACGAAAGCCGGATGCCGACCAGGTTGGCAACAGCATTCATTGGCATGCCATGACTGCCGAGCAACAACTCGCCTTCTATCGCATTCAGGGATATGGATACCGCTTACTGTTTGTACGTAACCTGCTCAGCGGCCCTTTGGCCATCATAGCCCAGCATACCCTGCTGGCGACTATCTCCTCGGCAGGTGAGTTGGATCTGCAGCCGGATATTCGCCTCCGAGCCTGAAAAATGCCCCTAACGGGGCATTTTTAGTTGCAGCTGTTTTCAACTCATACCAGAAATATCAGACGATGATTTCCTGATAAGTCTCTACGTGATGGGACTCTACCAGCTCAGGCATCTGCTGATGGAAATAGTGCTGGATAGCGTCTTTGGCGCAGTGCTGGTCGAAAGATTCGATGTCGACAAACTTCTCAACGAAAGTGATCCGGCGGGGCTCGTCGCGGCTCTGGTTCAATTCGTAGCGAATGCAGCCATCCTCCTTGCGGGTGTCCGGGATCAGCGCTCCCAGAGCCTCAATCAAGGCCTGCTCCTTACCCGGCTTGGCCAGAAAGCTGGCCACACAAACGATTTGACGCTGGTTTATACGATATAACGACATTCAAGTGTCCTTCTTTTGAGAGTGCAACAACATATCCAGATGGGGAATGCCATCTTCCAGATAGACCTCTGAAACCGCTTCAAACCCCAAACTCTGATAAAACGCCCGCAGATACTCCTGCGCACCAATCTTGATATCTTCAGCGGGCCACAGCTTATGGCAGCCGCCAATCGCTTCCTGCATCAGCTGTCTGGCACGGCCACCCCCTCGGGCTTTAGCGGCAACGGCCACCCGGCCGATACTGACTTGGGAATAACTGACCCCGGCTGGCAGCAGCCTGGCATAGGCCAACAACTCTCCGGAGTTGCTGCGGCCAAGCAGGTGCATGGCCCCCACCGCTCTGTCTTTTTCATCCAATTCGGGGTAGGGACAATTTTGCTCTACCACAAAGATGTCCACCCTCAGTTTCATCAATTCATAGAGGGTGTCCAGGGTTAACTCAGCAAAGGGTAATAATTGCCACTGCACGGATAGTACTCTGTTATTTATCGGCCACTCAGCCTACACCAGGCTGAAATCAGGCGCAAAATATCTCAGCAATGAGTACGATGAGAGGGGTGAATATGTATGCTCAATAGACGCACGCTCCAATCATTGACCAACCCCACGAACTGGTCGATAAAACAGTGAACGCCCGTCCCGGCCGTTAAAGTAACCGGCTTTGGTTGTTACGCAAAACCATCTCTCGACGCAGCCGAGAACCAATGGGTGAGAAAAAGCGAATTAACCTGCAGCAGGCAGGATAGGTTTGGTGCCGGAAGCCGATAGCAAGCGCTCGATAACACCTGTAAAGGTATGGTCGGGAAACGCATCGAGATAAACCTGTATCGGCTAACCGGGTCATAGATGGGAGGATCGGAAACTATTCAGTTTTCCACCCAGTTAACCCATCCGGCACCAAGAGTCGAGCAAAAGCAATATCAGTTTTAATATAAGCACGCTCTGTGCCTTCAATAAGTCTGACAACCTATAGCTGTAACCACATTCGAAGAAAGCCGAAAATAACGTCGGCAACCTTGAACATGGGCATTATTAGACTCCTGATTTTTGCGGTGGTATTTTACAACTGTCTCAGCAAGTTTATTAGATGCCATACACTCAACCCACTGTTTCACAGGTGCAACAATAAAATGGATCTCAATCGGGTACAAATTTTTGCTCAAGTTGTTGATAAAGGGAGTTTTACTGCCGCAGCCAAGGCGATGGGCATTACTAAAGCGACCGTTAGCCGCAAGATAGCCGAGTTAGAGCACAACACCGGGGTGCAACTGCTGCTGCGCACCACCCGCAGCCTGAAACTCACCGAGGCCGGTTCCATTTACTTCAACAAGGTCAATAAAATACTCACAGATTTGCGCAGCGCCGAAGATCAACTCAGCGCCAGCCAACAGACTATCCGCGGTAACTTGCGTATCGTTTGCCCGATAGAGTTTGGTCAGCAAGTGCTCGGCCCTGTGATAGCCAGGTTTCTGGAAGACTATCCGCAAATGCAAATAGAAGCCGAGCTGACCAACCGCAAGGTGGATATGGTCGAAGAAGGGATCGATATCATGTTCCATGTCCAGAGAGTCGATGATCCCAGACTAGAAAATTTCCGTTTGATAAATGCCCACAAGGTGCTAATGGCCAGTCCGAAATATCTGCAAAAATTCGGTACACCGCTCACTCCGGCAGAATTGTTCGACCACAGAGGAATACGTCTGGCATCGCCCTACATAGATGGCAACTGGCGGATTTTTGATGGCAAGCAATGGCAAGAGATCATTCCCGACTGCCGCCTTCAGGTCAACAATATCACCCTGGCCAGAGAAGCTGCCATAGATGGTCTTGGGATCGCTAGCCTACCTATGATGATTGCCTATGACGCACTGCAACGCGGCGACTTAGTCCCCATATTGCAAGATTTCCCCATGGAACATGTCACTGTCAATCTCATCTATCCCAAACGCGCCTATCTACCGAGAAAATGCCGCACATTTATCGAATACTTCTATGAAGCCTTGTTCCAACGTTGGGGCAACTTGGTACTGGACGTGCCCCCCTATGTCATTCCACCGGAGAATTGGGCCCAGATGAGCCCGACCAATATCTGCTGCGACCACTGAGGGTTTGCTTTTCCGATCTCCTTGGGCTATGGTGGACGTTGGTTAAATTTTTTCCCTTATTTTTAAGTACTTGCATTGATGTTGCGGAGGCTCATTATGTACAGTCACACTTTACCTCTCAAGAGCACCTCACTGACATTTCCAGTGTAAGCCGGGTGCGGCCGCGCATCCGGCAGTAACAAAGTTTCCTATTCATTTTCCGTTTCAGCCTGTGAGGTTGTGGTGGTGTATAAGTCTTTGTCTGCACTGGCAGATCTATTTTCATTCAAAACATCGCAGCTCTATCTGCAAAACTCGTTCAATGTGTCATTGAGACCGCTGACCCTGGCATCGGTGATCGCCAGGCTGGCACAGCCCTGTCCCGGCGGTGGTGTGGTCCATCCCGGTACCAAAGCACGCCTGCAAAATCTCAAAACCGGCGAGCCTCTCGAAGTAGAGCTGGTATATCCAGAACAACACGACCCCAACTCAGGCCGCTATTCAGTATTGTCCGACCTGGGCGAAGCCCTGCTCGGATGTACCTTGAATGACCTAATTGAAGTGGATGTCCCAGGTGGCCCAGTACTGTTTCAGATCTTATCGCTGAATCAACCAAGGCCCTGCCTACCGACCTAATTGCATGCTTATCACACTGAAATAAGAGGAGATAGTGCCTTGAAGGATTTAACTCAGCCGTGAACGACCCAGTTCAACTGATTTGGGTTATGGCTTACATCTTATTGACCGCCGATTCTTTCCCGGCCGGGAGATAAGGAGCTTGCCCTCACATTGAGCAAAGCGGCGGCATGATGTGAGGGTATTCAAGAGGAGATATGCTCATGAGTAAAGAAAAAGCAAAGAAAAAACCGACTAAATCCCTGAAAGAAAAACGACGGGAAAAACGCGAAAAACGCGCAGATCAGGAGTAATCCCAAACTACTCCGATAGCTTACTTAGTTTCGAGCCACCTTTTTGGGCGCCTTAGGGCGCCCCTTTTTTCAAGGTAAGACAAGCGCACTTCCTTGGGCCAGCTGTTGCCTGTAGGCCTGCGGTGTACAACCTGCGTACTTGCGAAACAGGCTGATAAAGGGCGAAGTCTGGTGGTAACCCAACGTCAGTGCCACCTCCTTCACTGAAATCGCTTGTCGCAGCAGCTGCAAACTGTGGATGAAACGATAGCGTTGCCGCCACTCGGTATAGTTCATTCCAAGCCTTGCCTGGCACAAGCGCGCCAAAGTGCGTTCTGTGGTACCTAAGGTATTGGCCCAGGCGGCAAAACTGCGCCCGCCCTCAGGCTCGGCTTCCAGCTCGGCAGCGATGGCCTGCAACATGGGATGGTCGGTTACCGGTAAAAAGGGTTGCACTTCCCTGGCCTGACTCAGCTGATCCAACAGCACCTTAAGCAGTCTTTGATCCTCAGGTGTATGTGCCAGCTCGACGCCTCTTGAGTTCAAGTCCATCAAAATAGCTTCCGCTATCGGGCTCAATTCCAGCAGGCAGATGTGCTTGGGCAGCCTGGCAGCCAGTTCCTGCGGCACATTCATTGAACTGTACTGCACGCAGCGGCGCATGTAACTCTCATGCTTTACTCCGGCTGGGATCCAGATACCGCACTGCGACAACGACATAAAGCGCCGTCCTTGAGCCACCAGCTCCATCAAACCGCCGCGGCTCAGTTGCAGTTGCCCCCAAGTATGACTGTGCATGGGCGTCAGCGTATCGGGTGAAAATTGCTGGTAGTAGAAGAACACCTGCGAACCGTCACCGGGATGCTGTTCAGGCGGATGATAGATGTTGGCCATATGCAAATGTCCGAAGGCGGGTTGACTTTGTCTGATAACAGATATGTATATCACATAAGACGTGGAATAATCTGCCCCGTATTATCCAACCCAGGTTTGTCTGTTGAGCCTTGCTCTTAGTTCTGAGGAGCCCTGTTTTGTATCTGTTTCCCTTGTTGGCCGTAGCCATCTGGGCCGGCAATAGTCTGGTCAATAAACTCTCCGCCAGTGTCATAGCGCCGGAAGCCATCTCTTTCTACCGTTGGGCTTTTGCACTTTTGCTCTTGACCCCAGTGCTGCTCCCCGGGGTTTGGCGCCGCCGCGCCATGATCCGTCCTCATCTTGGCAAACTCGCCGTGCTGGCAAGCCTGGGAATGGTGCTGAACCAAAGCCTGGCGTATTTTGCCGCCGCGACCACCAGCGCCACTAATATGGCATTGCTCACTTCTCTGGTGCCGGTTCTCAGCCTGCTACTGGCGGTGCCTTTACTCGGAGTAAGGCTCTCCAAATTGGCACTGCTTGGCGCCTTTATCTCCTTCAGTGGTTTGCTGTTTATGCTCAGCCAAGGCGACTTGGCCCGGCTGTCCACCTCAGTGGTTCCCGGCGATCTCCTGTTACTGCTGGCCGCCGTGGTCTATGCCCTCTACGGCGTGCTGTTAAAACGCTGGTCGCTGCAACTGCCGACCTGGGACCTGCTGTATATGCAGATACTGTTCGCCGTGTTCATGCTGTCGCCCCTGCTGCTCTTTGCCAGCAGTATCAGCATCACCCAGGCTTCACTGCCCTTGATAGCCTATGCCGCTATCTGTGCCTCGATTCTGGCACCCTGGGCTTGGATCAAAGCAATAGCCCTACTGGGCACAGAGAGAACCGCCATCTTTATGAACCTGATGCCAATTTTCACTGCCGTGCTGGCATCCACGTTACTGGGTGAGCAGTTGGGAGTCCCTCACTATGTCGGCGGTGCTTTAGTGCTGACCGGGGTCAGCCTGGTGCAGTACCGAGCAAGACGCCCAAGAGCCATGCTCAAGGCGGAAGCACTTTAAAGAAGGGTTGTGGCTGCGAAATACGGCTTGCATATAGGCATGCAAGCCGACGCAGAGCTCAGATAAAACTTGTTCTCGCTCCTTAGTCAAATACCATCTCAAAAACAAAAACTTATTCTCAAATATTCTATTGAAGCCGACAGCAGTATTTCGGCAACAGGCGTAAAATATCCGGGTCGGCTCAGGCCGACCAACTGGTTGAATTACGCCGGTGTCTGACTGACCGGTATGCCAGCTGTAAGTGGATCTTAAATTGCAGGAAGCGGGGAGAGAAACCCCAGCCAGGCTTCCGCTATCAATGGAATCAACACCATGAAAGAGCACAGAAACAGCAAAGAGCAAAAGAAGAAACCCATGCACTCTGCCAAGGAGAAGCGGGCCGCCAAAATGGCCAAGAAACAGGCCAAACTCAATCCTGTGGAGAATATCAAACAAGGCAAATGACCCCCTCCCTTCACAGCCCCTGTTTGGCAATAGATAAAACGAAAGGCGCTCAATCGAGCGCCTTTCCCTTGTGCAGTGGAGTGTCAGCCGGAGCAGCAATCCCGCCGCAGCCAACGCCTGGGGATCTTGTCGTAAATCACCTTGGCCATCAGCAGCGCCAGAACAATCCCCGACCAGTTGACCACGGCCTGTGGCAGTAACTGGTGCTCTTCCCCTATCTGCGGCATCACTTCAAAACCAAAGTTCGCCACCAGCAAGTTCACCAGCATTCCAGCCAGCAGCGCCACTCCGAGTACCCCGCCAAGATAGCCGTAAAGCGCCCGTTTACCCATCTCTTTGGCGACTACGCCTAGGGTGGCTATGTTGGTGGCTGGTCCCGCCAGCATAAACACCAATACAGCGCCCGGAGAAACCCCGGCCAGCAGCAAACCTGCCGCTATCGGCGTCGAAGCTGTGGCACAGATATACATGGGGATGGAGATGAGAACCATCACCAACATGGCCAGAATACCGCCGCCCCATTGGGCCAGGAAGTCTCCCGGCACATAGGTCTGTACCAGCGCGGCAAAGAACAACCCCACCAGCAACCAGATGGCAGTGTCACGCACCAAATCCGTGGCGGCATACTTGAGACCGGCCAGCACTCTATGCAAGACAGACTTCGACTTAAGTTCAGCCGCCATGTCATCACTGTCACAGCAGCTTGAGGCCGATTGTGATGAAGAACAACATGAAGCCGTCTCTACCTTGGGTTGCGAGCAGCAGGACTGAGTGGCTTCCCCCTTGACCGAAGAGCAACAAGACCCGCCGGCGGTGCTGACCTTAGCGGTACTGATCTTAACCGTACTGCAGCAGTCTGCCTCTTGCACCTTGGCCGGGGCACAACAGGAACTCTGAGCTTGTGTCGGCGCGGCCTTGAGAGGACTGTAGTTCTCGGCAGCTGCCAGCTTGAACTGAGCCACGGTTTTGGCTTGAGCCTTCTCCGGCTCGCTCATCTTCACTGCTTCAGAGGGCAAAACCGGCTCATCATCGCGACCAACCAGCAAACCCGCCACTATGGCACTGCATACCGCGGCAATAGGTCTGACAATCGCCATAAAGGGGCCGAGCAGAACATAGGACACAGTGACCGAATCGACACCGGTTTCAGGGGTCGATACCAGAAAAGAGGTGGTGGCCGCCTTGGAGGCGCCACTGCGTCTCAGGCCAACGGCGGCCGGGATAACGCCGCAGGAACACAGCGGCAAAGGCGCGCCCAGCAGGGCCGCCTTAACCGTGGTCTTGAGGCCATGGCCCCCCAATTGTTTTTGCATCCAGCTCATGGGAACAAAAACCTTCAGCAGCCCCGCCAGCACCAGCCCCAATAGCAGCCAGGGTGCCGACTCGAGAAACAGCTCAATAAAATTATCCATCAACATGATTTTGCGCCCCTACTTGCACGGCTATTGGCATGACTGTGATTGTGACCCTTGCCGGTTTCGACTCTGGGGGACAGCTCGTCGTCACAGGACTCCAACGCCTCCAAAATCGAACAATGCTCGGCACTTTCAGGGCCGCCACAGCAAGTATCCGACAGTAACTGCAAAGACTGGCGGAACTGATTAAGCTCGGCAATTTTCTGCTGCACCTTATCCAACTTGTCGTCCACCATGCCTTTGACATCGCTGCAGGCACGGTTGGACTTATCCAGTTCAATGGACAAGAGCTCGGCTATCTCCCCCAGGGTAAAACCCACCGCCTTGGCCCTGAGAATAAACTTCAGCCGCTCGGCATCCCTGTCGCTGTAGACCCGGTAGCCGGAGTCGGTGCGCATAGAGGGTGCCAGCAGGCCGTGTTTCTCGTAAAACCTCAGGGTATCGGCCTTGATATCAAAGCGCTTGGCCAGTTCACCTATCCTGTACATATGCAGTTCCTGCTAATAATTCCTATTCAAGTATAAAGCTTGGAGCTTAATCCAAGGTCAAGTGTTTTTTATCCTCCTTTGAGGCATTGGCTTGTTCGCAGAGCAATATTGTGAAACGCGTAGAAAAAACACCGCCACAAATTGTTTTACGTTAAAATACAGCGCGCCTTGAGGGTTCCCGGACCATTCGAGGGACTTTTGGAAAACAATGCCAATCAGAACTGCCTGGTTTTCCGAAAGATCCTTGAATATAAAAAAGTGGAATACTGTACCCAAATGAATAATGCCAGACCCATACGTCGCGCGCTCTTGAGCGTATCTGATAAGACCGGAATCCTGGAGTTCGCCAAGGCGCTGCATGCCCAGGGCGTTGAACTGCTGTCCACCGGAGGCACCGCCCGCTTGCTGGCGGATAACGCTATACCTGTCATTGAAGTTTCAGACTACACAGGTCACCCAGAGATCATGGATGGCCGGGTCAAGACACTGCATCCCAAAGTGCATGGCGGTATTCTCGCCCGTCGTGGCCAGGACGAAGCCGTCATGGAAGCCAACGGCATAGGCCCGATTGACCTGGTGGCCGTTAACCTCTATCCCTTCGCCGAAACCGTTGCCAAGCCGGGTTGCACCCTGGAAGACGCCATCGAGAATATCGATATCGGCGGCCCGACCATGGTGCGCGCCGCGGCCAAGAACCATAAAGATGTCACCATAGTGGTCAATGCCTCTGACTATCAACGCGTACTGGCAGAAATGGCGGCCCACCAGGGCTCAACCACTCTGGCGACCCGTTTCGATCTGGCCATTGCCGCCTTTGAACATACGGCCACCTATGATGGCATGATAGCCAACTACTTCGGTACTCAGGTTCCGGCCCACAGCAAGGACGAGTGTCATCAGGATTCCAAGTTCCCGCGCACCTTCAACACTCAGCTGCTGAAGAAACAAGATCTGCGTTACGGCGAGAACAGCCACCAGAGTGCCGCCTTCTATGTTGACCTCAACACAGACGAAGCCTCGGTCGCCACTGCCGTACAGCTGCAGGGTAAGGCGCTGTCTTACAACAATATCGCCGACACCGACGCCGCGCTGGAATGCGTCAAGGAGTTTGAGCAACCCGCCTGCGTTATTGTCAAGCACGCCAACCCCTGTGGTGTCGCCCTGGGCAGCGATCTGCTGGACGCTTACAACCGCGCCTTCAAGACAGACCCTACCTCGGCCTTCGGCGGCATCATCGCCTTCAACCGTGAGCTGGATGGCGCCACTGCGGCGGCCATTGTCGAGCGTCAGTTTGTTGAAGTGATCATCGCGCCTAAAGTCAGCGAGCAAGCCCGCGAGCTGGTTGCCAAGAAAGCCAATGTCCGTCTGCTTGAATGTGGTCAGTGGCAAGGCCGTACCAAGGGCCTGGATTACAAGCGGGTCAACGGTGGTCTGCTGATCCAGGACAGAGATCAGGGCATGGTGACCGAGGCCGACCTCAAGGTGGTCAGCAAGCGTCAACCTACTGCCGAAGAAATCAAAGATCTGCTGTTCTGCTGGAAGGTCGCCAAGTTCGTTAAGTCCAACGCCATTGTTTATGCCAAAGACGGCATGACCATAGGGGTGGGCGCAGGTCAAATGAGCCGGGTCTACAGCGCCAAAATCGCCGGTATCAAGGCCGCCGATGAAGGCCTGGTCGTGGAAGGTTCTGTGATGGCATCCGATGCCTTCTTCCCCTTCCGTGACGGTATCGATGCCGCTGCTGCTGCCGGTATCAGCTGCATCATTCAACCCGGTGGCTCCATCCGCGATGAAGAGGTGATTGCCGCTGCAGACGAGCATGGAATGGCCATGGTATTTACCAATATGCGCCACTTCCGTCACTGATAGTCAGCAGGCCCAAACTGGCCTGCACTGATGCAATGAACTTATCGCCGGAATAACCTCCGGCGATTCGCCGTAACAAAGCCCTGCCCGGCCTGAACCTGCCCGCAAGGCGTTAAGCGAAAAAGGATAAGAAGATGCAAGTACTCGTGATTGGTGGTGGCGGTCGTGAACATGCCCTGGCCTGGAAGGCAGCGCAATCTGCCGCCGTGGAAACCGTATTTGTTGCTCCGGGGAATGCCGGCACAGCGCTGGAGCCCAAGCTGGAAAACCTGGCGATAGAAGCCACGGATATCCCGGCACTGCTGGCCTTTGCCAAGCAACAACAGATAGCCCTCACCATAGTCGGCCCAGAGGCCCCTCTGGTACTGGGAGTGGTCGATGCCTTCCGCGCCGAAGGCCTGAATATCTTTGGCCCCACCGAAGCGGCAGCGCAACTGGAAGGCTCCAAGGCCTTTACGAAAGACTTTCTTGCCCGCCACCGGATCCCAACCGCCGACTACCAGAACTTCACTGAAATTGCCCCGGCCAAGGCCTATGTCGCCGAGCTTGCCGGTCGCACTGGTTTCCCTGTGGTGATCAAGGCCGATGGTCTGGCCGCAGGTAAAGGGGTGATCATCGCCCAAGATCAAACCGAGGCCGATGCCGCCATCGACGATATGCTGGCAGGCAACAAGTTCGGCGAAGCCGGCTCCAGAGTGGTCGTTGAGGAGTTTCTGCGCGGCGAAGAAGCCAGCTTTATCGTGATGGTCGACGGCAACAATATTCTGCCTATGGCCACCAGCCAGGATCACAAGGCCCGTGACAACGCCGACAACGGCCCCAACACAGGCGGCATGGGTGCTTACTCCCCGGCGCCGGTCGTCACCCAAACAGTGCACGATTGGGTCATGGCCAATGTTATCCGGCCAACGGTTGACGGCATGGCCGCCGAAGGCAATGTCTACACCGGCTTCCTCTATGCCGGCTTGATGATTGCCGCCGATGGCAGTGCCAAGGTGCTGGAATACAACTGCCGCTTTGGCGACCCCGAGACTCAACCTATCATGATGCGCCTCAAGTCAGATCTGGTGGAGCTCTGCCTGGCCGCCTGCCGTGGTGAGCTGGACAAGGTCAGCGCCGAATATGATCAGCGTGCCGCCGTCGGTGTGGTCATGGCCGCTGGGGGCTATCCGGATGATTACCGCAAGGGTGATGTTATCGAAGGGCTGTCACTCGGCAATAATGAAGCCAAGGTGTTCCACGCCGGTACCAAGATGGTCGATGGCCATGTAGTCACCAATGGCGGCCGGGTATTGTGCGCCACCGCGTTGGGCAACACAGTGACCGAGGCCCAGCAGGCCGCTTATGCCTTGGTGGATGAAGTCCATTGGGACGATGTCTATTTCAGAACCGACATAGGCTATCGCGCCATCGCCCGCGAGCAGGCATAACGGCTTTCACTCAGTTAGCCAGACTCAACAGTCAACAGAAAAGCCCGGAATTTTCCGGGCTTTTTGTTTGAACCTCAGCTTAGCTCTTTGAGGGCTTAGTTCTCTGAAGGCTTAGTCACTTTCTTTTCTGAAGGCTTAGTCACTTGCTTTAAAGCAAGGTGCTGGCCATCTTGCGGCGCAGGTAGGCTATCTGCTGCATATGGGGCAAGTCTTTAGGACAGTTGTCCTGACATCCCAGCAGGGTCATACAACCGAACACCCCATCCTGATTGCCTATCACATGGTAGAAGTCCTCGGCGCTGCGGGCATCGCGGCTATCCAGCTCGAAGCGGGCGATTTTCATCATGCCGACGGCGCCGACAAAGGTGTCGCGCATCTGCTTGGTGGCGCAGGCCGAGACACAGACACCGCACTCCACACAGCGCTCCAGTTCATAGAGTCTGGCGGCTTCCTCCGGGTCCATCGGGGCTTCCAGATGGTGGATATCCTGCTGATCCGGCTTGGGGTGCAGCCACAGCTTGAGCCTTTCAGCCAGCTCACGCATAAACTTGCCTGTGTTGACCGACAGATCCCCTATCAGCTCAAAGCCTGGCAGCGGCATCAGGGTGATCAGTCCATCTGGATATTTGGCGGTCAAGGTGCGGCAAGCCAAGGTAGGAAAGCCGTTGATCACCATGGCGCAGCTGCCGCAAATCCCGGCGCGACAGACAAAGTCGAACTGCAACGATGGGTCCTGCTCCTCCCTGAGGCGATTGAGGGCGATAAATACCGTCATCCCCGGGGTTTCTTGCAGCTGATAGTCCACCATTTGTGGCTTGTCTCCCGCTTGCTGTGGGTCGTAACGGAAGATCCTGAAGGTTAAAGTGCGGCCACTCATGCGTTGTCATCTCCGGCAGGGTTAGGCTGAGAAGGGGTTGAAGTCTGTGGGTAAGCCAGGCGGTCGCTCAGGCGCTCATTGCCGGGGCGCAGGCTTTCCGGCAGTTCGAACGGCATCAGCGCCCGCTGCTTGTCTTCAGCGCCGGCATCCGGCCCCAAAGACGCGAGAATGGCAGCAATCTCCTGCTCGCGTTTGGCGGTATCCGGATGGGCAATGGCATTGTCGGCACCATAGCCGCGATAGCCGGGCGGCAGTTCCATCTGCATCACATCCAGCGCCTCGTAGCTGAGCACAGGCTCCAGCGCATCGGCGTCCGGCCAACTGGCCAGGGTACGGCTGAGCCAGTCTTTGTCGTTACGCTGCGGGTAATCCTCGCGGGCATGGGCGCCACGGCTCTCGGTGCGCGCCAGGGCGCCGCAGGCAACTGTCAGTGCCACCTTAAGCATACGCCTGACCCGTAAGGCCTCGACCAACTCGGGGTTGGCGTGGCGCTTCTTGCAGGTGACAACAATATTGCGCGAGCGAGCCAGCAAATCCTTGAGTTCGGCCACCGCCTTTTCCAGCTCTGGGCCGTTACGGAAGATGCCGACATAGTCCATCATCACTCTTTGCATCAGGCGCTTGAGCTCAAACGGGCTCTCGCCCTGCTCCCGAGCCAGCAGCTCGTCTATCTCCTGGTTGAGCTCATCACGGAAACGCTGCACCAGCGCCGTATCCAGCACCAGCTCCTCCTGCTCGCAGAAGTCGGCCACATATTTACCTATGATCATGCCGCCGACCACGGTTTCCGCCAGCGAATTACCGCCCAAACGGTTAAAGCCATGCATGTCCCAACAGGCCGCCTCACCGACACTGAACAGCCCCTTGAGCTGCGGGCTCTCCCCTGTGTGATTGGTGCGAATACCGCCCATAGAATAGTGCTGGGTCGGCCGCACCGGGATCCACTCTTCGGCCGGATCTATACCGAGGAAGTTCTCGCAGATCTCTTTGACTTCCCTCAGGTTGGTTTCCACATGCTTGCGCCCCAGCAGGGTGATATCCAGCCACAGATGAGGGCCATAGGGGCTGTCGACTCCCTTGCCCTTGCGCATATGCTCTGTCATCCGCCGTGATACCACGTCACGGGAGGCCAGCTCTTTCTTTTCCGGCTCATAGTCAGGCATAAAGCGGTAGCCGTCTTTATCCCGCAGCAAGCCACCGTCTCCACGGCAGCCCTCTGTGGTCAGAATGCCCACGGGCACTATGGCCGTGGGGTGGAACTGCACGGCTTCCATATTGCCAAGGGTCGCGACCCCGGTTTCCAGCGCCAGCGCCTGGCCTATCCCCTCACAGATCACCGCATTGGTGGACACCTCATAGATACGGCCATAGCCACCTGTGGCTATGGTGGTGGCCCGGGCGATATAGGCCCTGAGTTCACCTGTGATCAAACAGCGGGCAATAACCCCATGGCAGCGGCTGCCGTCGTGAATGAGTTTCAGCGCCTCGACCCGCTCATGCACCGGGATATCCATGGAGATCGCCTTATTGTCCACCGCATACAGCAGCGAGTGGCCGGTACCATCGGCGGTGTAACAGGTGCGCCATTTCTTGGTACCGCCAAAGTCGCGGGCGTTGATCAGCCCGTGAGCCTCGGCGGCTTCTTCCAGAGTCACCTTTTCGGCATTGACCACTACTTGACGCGGCCCGGCAGTCACCCTGGTCCAGGGTACGCCCCAGTTAGCCAGCTCACGCACCGCCTTGGGAGCACAGTGGGCGAACATTCGCGCCACCTGCTGATCGCAGCCCCAGTCTGAGCCTTTGACCGTGTCCTGAAAATGCACATCTTCGCTGTCGCCCATGCCCTTGACGGTATTGCCGAGACTGGCCTGCATGCCGCCCTGGGCCGCAGCCGAATGGGAACGCTTGGCAGGGATCAGCGACAGTACCAGGGTATCCAGGCCACGCTCTTTGGAAGCGATGGCTACCCGCAGACCCGCCAATCCGGCGCCGACAACCAACGAATCCGTATAGATGAGTTTCACACACACTCCTTATGGGACGGCCCAATGCCGTTTGCCCGAAAGCTATCTGTTTGGGTTATCGATACTCAGCTCGCGTGGGGCCAAAAGGCCAGCAAGGACGCCAGACCTACGGCGACAAACGCCACACTGAGTATGGTTTTAATTTTTCTAAGGCGCGCCCGGCTGTTGAGATCCCGCGCCGCGCCCCATTTCAATGCCACCCGGT
The DNA here is from genome assembly GCF_002777975.1 of Shewanella carassii. Classification (GTDB taxonomy): domain Bacteria; phylum Pseudomonadota; class Gammaproteobacteria; order Enterobacterales; family Shewanellaceae; genus Shewanella; species Shewanella carassii. The sequence goes on along the minus strand of NZ_NGVS01000003.1, from coordinate 44,023 downwards.
ACAGTCCTATGGCGGCATGCAATTCCACTGTCAGCAGCAGTGGCAGATACAAGGCCCAGGCATACTGGTTCCAAATCCTGTCGGCCGAGCCCTGTGGCCCTATGGTTTCCGGGGCCGAACCCACCAACCAAAGATGCACAGGAAGCAACAGCAAAATCACCACTCCGGTCGCGGCCTGCCACACCCACAAGCGGGTATCGCCATGATCAATTTGCACTAGTTGCTGTTTCAGAACCTTTTGCTGCCGGAGCGATAGAGGCAACTTGTGCAAAGCCACCAGCACGTGCAGCAACGCCAACCCGGCAACGGCTATGGCTATCAGACTCACCACCCAGGGATAGCCGTGGCCATCGTCACTGAGAAAACTCAGCTCCATATTGCGGGCCACCCACTCCATTGCCGGCGCCCCCAGCAGTATTGAAGAGACCAGCAACAGGTGGGTCCACAAAAACAGCGCCAACAACACGCCTGAAGCACTCTGCCCCAGATCCAACCAACCTCCCCAGCGCTCATTCAGTCGTATCATCCATATTCTCCCTGTCATCCAATGGCTTAACCGCTTAAAGATAGTCAAACCAATGTGGATCACAAAGGGCGAACGAACCCTGAGGCAGATCAAACTTCTGCCGCTTAATTTACCTTTAACTGATATTGAGTTAACCGGGAACGAACGGCTGTAGCGGCAGGCTCAGATCATTACCTAGCAGCATATAGGTCACCAAACTGCCTAAACCAAGCACAATAAGGTATACAATCAATAGCTTGGCTATTTTTCTCAGGCCACTGCGGTTAAAGCTGAGGCCCCATTTCACCGCCACCCGATACAGGCCTATCATGGCGTGGATCACCACCGCAGGCAGCAGCAGGATATACAGCAGCCAGGTGTTGTCGTGCCAAACCCGGTAGGCCGACATATTGGGGCCGATTTCCGGATTGGCTATCATGGTGACCAGGTGCATGGGCACCAGGAAGAACAGGATAAAGCCGGTGGCCAACTGCCAAAACCAGGCGTGACTATCGCGGTGTTTGATCAGATGCAGGTGGCTGCGCAGCGCCCGCCATTGGCCAAGCTGCGCCGGAAAGCGCCTGAGCGCCATGGCAGCATGCAGTATCACCACCAGCAGAATGAACACAGAGAAGAGTTGCGTCAGCAGTGGGTAACCGTGACCACTGGCACTGAACCAACCGCCTTCCAGCACCTGCACTACCCTATAGAAAGCCTCTTTGCCCAGCATGATGCTGGATTCGAAGTGAAGATGCGCCAACAGAAACATGCCCAGCAAAATGCCGGTGGCACTCTGCAGGCGATCGGCTCTGGCCGACCAGTAATGGCTGTTGGCATGACCGAGCCAGCGCTCAGGGATGTGATATTTTGTCAGCATGTTTTTTGGGTACAGATCCTTGGGATCTACAACATAACTCACAGCCAAACTGCGCCAATGGCCAAAGAGTCTGAGTGTGACCTGCCTCACCCGAAAGTAGGGGTTAATTCGATCTCGCTCACAAATAAGCCGCTTTTAGCAAAACAGAGGTAATACCAATTATCCACTATAAATCAAACGTTTATTTGAAAATTTGAAACGAAAAAGACAGCAAATTACCGTAAATCCAACCGCTGACCGAGCAAAGCTGAAACCGGGTTTCACTCCGCCCTCTTTACCCCGCCGTGCTGGCAAGGCCGATGGCCTATGGCTTACAATAGCGCTTTATTGTCCCCCACGAGAGAAGATTCCATGCCCTGGATCCAGTTACGCATCCACAGCAGCAGCGAGCACGCCGAAACGCTCAGCGACCTGTTGCTGGAGGAAGGCAGCGTGTCCATCACCTTTGAAGATGGTAAAGATACGCCGATTTTTGAGCCCAAACTGGGCGAAACCCCGCTGTGGGCCGACACTGTGGTAGTCGCCTTGTTCGATGCCGGCACAGATCTGACTCCTACGGTCGAGATGCTCAAGCAACTGCCCTTCCTCGAAGGCAAGCTGAACTACAAGATAGAGCAGATAGAAGATAAAGACTGGGTCCGCGAATGGATGGACAGCTTCCACCCCATTCAATTCGGCAAGCGTCTGTGGATCTGTCCCAGCTGGCGTGAAATCCCGGATCCCGAAGCCGTCAACGTGATCCTGGATCCCGGCCTGGCCTTCGGCACAGGCACTCATCCCACAACGGCCCTGTGCCTTGAGTGGCTTGATGGCCTGGATCTGCAGGGTAAACAGCTGGTCGACTTCGGCTGTGGTTCCGGCATTCTGGCGGTCGCCGGTCTCAAGCTGGGCGCAACCAACGCCATAGGCATAGACATAGACTACCAGGCGATAGACGCCTCCCGCGACAATGCCAAACGCAACGGCGTGGATGACAGACTCAGCCTCTACCTGCCTGAGGATCAACCCAAAGGCATTCAGGCCGATGTGTTGGTTGCCAACATTCTGGCAGGACCGCTGCGGGAACTGGCCCCCCTGATCGCCGAGTTGGTGCGCCCGGGTGGCAAACTGGCACTGTCCGGCTTATTGCAGGAACAAGCCGAAGAAATCCGCGAATTTTACGCTCAATGGTTCGAGATGGACGAAGCGGTTCACAAAGAAGATTGGAGCCGCTTGACAGGAGTGCGCAAATAGCGTTAAAGGCGGCGCCAGAGCGCACTGGCGCTGACTTCCTGCCTGTCAAAAGTCAAGTAAAAAAGTTTTGCTCAGGTCATTTATTGACCTTTTCACCGCTGGCAAAAAGGCGTACTATAGCGCCCCTTTGAAGAGCAAGGTGAAACAGTAAAATGCAGATTGGACCCTATCAACTGATGAATCAGCTGATCGTGGCACCAATGGCAGGTGTCACCGATCAGGCCTTCCGCAATCTCTGTATCCGTTATGGTGCTGCCATGGCAGTGTCAGAGATGCTTTCGTCCAATCCCGACCTTTGGGACACAGACAAGAGCCGCCAGAGAATGACGCACTCGGGTGAAGAAGGCATACGCTCAGTACAAATCGCCGGGGCTGACCCCGATAATATGGCTTGGGCCGCCCGCTACAACGTAGAGCAAGGCGCCCAGATCATAGATATCAACATGGGTTGTCCGGCAAAAAAAGTGAATAAAAAGCTCGCGGGTTCTGCCCTGCTGCAATCGCCGGAACTGGTAAAGAAAATACTGGATGCCGTGGTTGCCGCCGTGGATGTACCGGTGACGCTGAAAATTCGCACGGGTTGGGCTCCAGAGCACAGAAATGGTGTTCAAATCGCCCGGATTGCCGAAGAGAGTGGCATTACGGCGCTCGCGGTTCATGGCCGCACTCGCCAATGCATGTACAAGGGTCATGCCGAGTACGACACCATCAAGGCGATCAAACAGAATGTCTCGATTCCTGTTATCGCTAACGGGGACATCGATAGTCCGGAGAAGGCGCGTTTTGTGCTGGATTACACAGGTGTCGATGCCCTGATGATAGGACGGGGTGCCCAGGGAAGGCCTTGGATTTTCAGAGAGATCCAGCATTACCTGGACACAGGTAGCAAGCTAGCGCCCATAGGGATGGCAGAGCAGCGTCAAGTGATGCTGGAACATCTAACCAAACTTTATGATTTATATGGGGAAGTAAAGGGCGTCCGCTTCGCCAGAAAACATATGGGATGGTACCTGGACCAGGAAGAACAGCGCCAGTTCCGTGCCGACTTTAACCGGCTGGAAACCGCTGCAGAACAATGTTCCATGGTGGAACGTTTTTTTGATGAATGTGTACTAGATAAATAAAGAGCAGAATACGAATGTTTGATCAGACAACTCACACAGAAGCTCATCAGCTTACCGTAGGCAAAATCGAAACCGCTAACGGCACCATCAAGCCCCAGTTACTGCGCGATGCTGTAAAGCGCGCTGTCAGCAACTTCTTCGCTCAGTTGGACGGTCAAGAAGCTCAGGAAGTTTATGAAATGGTGCTATGCGAAGTTGAAGCACCTCTGCTTGATATCATTATGCAGCACACTCGTGGCAACCAGACCCGCGCCGCTAACATGCTGGGCATCAACCGCGGCACACTGCGCAAGAAGCTGAAAAAATACGGCATGAACTGATAACCAGTTCGCTAGATGCTGTAACAAAAAAGGCTTACCCATAAAACGGTAAGCCTTTTTTGTTTTACCCTCCATGAAGACACTATATTGTTGATCCTCACCGACTTATCAAAGCAACACAGATGAAAATCAGCCTGATTGTTGTACCATATAGCCACAGTTACAGAGGCGATATCGAATAGGGCATCACAGCATCGGCCCGGTCTGATTGACATCGGCGACTGACATCTTTAAAACGTCACCCAACTTGGCGATAGCGCTACGAGACACAGCAAGGACATGGACTGATGGGACAGCTTATAGGAAATTTCTTCTCGGTAGTTTGGCGAGTTCTCGCTGCCGTTTTTGGTCACTGGCAGGCTCCGCCCTGGATGCATTGGTGCATAAAACATCCCTTTAAAGCATTGGCAAGCCTACTGCTGCTATCTGTATTGACTGTGCTTTGCTGGGGCGGCTGGTATTGGTACCAGCATTTACCCAAGCCCTATACCCTGCATTATACGCTCAAGGCGCCGCGGCTGACCGATTACCACCAAGCCAAACCTCAGGTCGCTCCCTTGACCCTGACCTTCAGTGGCTCGGTCGCGCCTTTGGATGTCATAGGCAAACCTGTCTCCAAGGGCGTCAGTCTCAGCCCCCAACTCGCCGGACAGTGGCGCTGGGCCAGTGACAAGCATCTGCAATTTACTCCGGATAACGACTGGCCGATTGCGGAAAAGTTCGCGGTCAGCCTAGATAAGAAGCAGCTGCTGGCAGACCATATCTTACTGGATAAATACCAGAGCGAATTCAGCACAGCCGCCTTCACCGCCACCATCTCTGAGGGGCGTCTGTACCAGGATCCGGCCCAGCCGAGTATTCAAAAGCTGGTCGCCACCCTGGCCTTCAGCCACCCGGTGGACACGGCCTCGGTCAAACCCCAACTGGCGATATTGCTGAGCCCCGGCTTGACCTACAGTGGCAATGGCGATACCGAAGTCACCTTCGACGACAAGCATCTGTTCGCTTACATACATTCTCCTGCGCTCGCCACGCCACTTGAGCAGAGCACTGTAACCCTGGAAGTCAGCAAAGGGATCCAGGCGGCTAAGGGCGGCAACAAGGCGGACAAGAGCCAATGGCAAGTAGAGGTTCCCGGCCGTTATCAGCTGAGCTTTAAACAGGCTCAGGTCAACTTCGCCTACAACGACAAGGATGAACCCGAGCCGGTACTGACAATGGAAAGCTCACGTCCGGTCAACGACGAAGCGCTTCAAGGCAAGGTACATGCCTGGTTGCTGCCGCTGAAAAATCCCAAGGGAAGCCGTCACTGGTATCAGGAAAATGTCACCGAGCAGGTACTGGCCAAGGCCGACAAACTGACCTTGACTCAGATCCCCGGTGCCGAAGGCCTCAACCAGTTGCACAGCTTCAAGCTGAAAGCTCCGGTCGATCGCTACGTGGCGGTAATGGTGGATAAGGAAGTCGAAGGCCAAGGGGGTTATCTGTCCCGCGATGCCGTGCTGACTGTGCTGCGAATGCCGCAATATCCCAAGGCGCTCAACTTCCTCGGCGAAGGCTCCTTGCTGACTCTGGACGAAGATCAACGCCTCGGCTATCTGGCCCGTGGGGTGCAAAAGGTACAGATTGAAGTCGCCCAGTTGCTGCCTGATCAGCTCAATGCCCTGATAGATCAAAGCTCGGGCAGCTTTGCCGAGCCCTACCTCAACAACACAGATTTCGACCGTTTGGTCACCCGTCAGGTGTTCAAGCAACAGCTTGCCGGGCGCGATCCCAGCAAGACGCTCTACGGCAGCGTCGACCTCAAGCCCTTCTTCAAGGACAAGCGTGGCATCTTTGTGGTCAAGCTGACTCCGGCCGATGAAAGAGACAGCCAAACCTTCGACTATTACCAAACCGAGGCCCACGATCTGCGTTTTGTGGTCGTGACAGATCTGGGGATACTCGCCAAACGCAGCCGTGATGGCAGCCAGGATCTGTTCGTGCAATCCCTCGGCAAGGGGACTCCAGTGGCCGGAGCCCGTGTGGCCGTCATCGGCCGCAACGGTTTGCCGGTAGCCGAGGCTTTAACAGATGAACGCGGTCATGCAAGCTTTGCCAAGCTTGGCGATCTGCGCCGGGAAAAGACCCCGCTCTACTATCGGGTCGAAAAGGATGGCGATCTCTCCTTCCTGCCGCTGGCTGATTGGCGTCGCCAGCTCAATCTGTCCCGTTTCGACACCGGCGGCAGCTATGAGAGCGACGATCCCGGCGCCCTGAGAGCCTACCTCTTCACCGACCGCGGGCTGTATCGCCCCGGTGAAACTGCTCATATCGCCAGTTTGGTGCGGGGGCAGGACTGGAGTACCGCCCTGGGTGGTCTGCCGGTAAAAATGCAGATCACCGACCCCCGCGGTGTAACCGTGCTGGATCGCACCTTCAAACTCGATGGCAGCGGCTTTGACAGCCTGGACTTCAGCGCCGGTGAAACCGCGGTTGCCGGTGACTATCTCGCCACTCTATCCCTCATCAAAGACAGATACCGCCTCACGCGTCTTGGGGATGTCACCTTCAAGGTGCGCGACTTCGAGCCGGATCGCATTAAGGTGCGAGTCTCTCTGGGCACCGACAAGCAATTTGAAGGCTGGCGCAAGCCGCAGCAACTCAAGGCCGAGGTCTTGGCCGAGCAACTCTTCGGCGGCCCGGCGAGCGATCGTCGAGTCAGCGGCGAAATGGTGCTGTCACCAACCGATATCAGCTTCAAAGCCTGGCCCGGCTATCGCTTTGGGGTATTGGGCAAGCTCAAGGAATCGTTCCGCGAAGACTTGAGCGAAACCACCACAGACGGCGAAGGCAAGGCTAGCCTGGACTTGGCGCTGGACCGCTTTGCCGGCAGCACTTACAAGCTGCACTTGCTGGCGCGGGTATTTGAAGCCGGTTCAGGCCACGGCGTCAGCGCCCAAGACCAGCTACTGGTATCCGATGCCGACTGGTTACTGGGCTACAAGAGCGATGGCGATCTGGACTTCATCAGCAAAGACGGCAAGCGTGTGCTCAACCTGCAAGCCGTTGGCCAGGACCTTCAAGGTGTGGCTACCGAGCTCAAAGTCGAGCGTATCGCCCGGCGCTGGGTGTCTGTGTTGGTGAAACAGAATGACGGCACCTATCGCTATGAATCGCGCCGCAAAGACAAACTGCTGGGCAGCAGCGCCCTGAGTCTGGCCGCAAGCGGTGGCCAATTGGAACTCGACACCAGGGAGCCGGGTGACTACCGCCTGCGACTGCTGGGTGAAAACGGCCGCCAGTTGAACCAAATAGATTACAGCGTTGCCGGCAGCGGCAACGCCAGTCGCACGCTGGAGCGCAACGCCGAGCTGGAACTGACGCTAAACAAGGCAGAATATCTGCCGGGTGAAAGCATTCAGGTGGCGATTCAGGCCCCTTACAGCGGCGCCGGACTCGTCACCATAGAGAGAGACAAGGTTTACGCCTTCAAATGGTTCAAGACCGACAGCACTCGTTCGTTGCAAAGCATTACCCTGCCGCAAGGCATTGAGGGCAATGCCTATATCAATGTGCAGTTCCTGCGGGCACCGGACTCGGAAGAAGTCTTTATGAGCCCGCTGTCCTATGCCGTGAAACCCTTTAAGGTGGATCTCGGTGAGCGGCGTCAAGCCATAGCCCTGAGCCTGCCGGAAAAGGTTAAACCCGGGACGCAACTGGATATCGACCTCAAGCTGCCAAGCAAAGCCAGAGTCGTAGTATTCGGGGTTGATGCCGGTATTTTGCAGGTGGCCCGCTATGAAGCGCCGGATCCACTGGCGCACTTCTTCGACAAGAAGGCTCTCAGCGTAGATTCGAGCCAAATTCTCGACCTGCTGCTGCCGGATCTCAAAGTGCTGATGCGCCAGGCTGCCCCCGGAGGTGACGCCGCCGCGCTGCTGGCAGCCAACCTCAACCCTTTCAAGCGCAAGCGCGCCAAGCCTGTGGTCTACTGGTCGGGTATTCGTGAGTTGGCCGCCGGAGAGCAGCGGCTGCAATATACAGTGCCCGACAGCTTCAACGGCAGTATCCGCTTCTTTGCCGTCAGTGCCACCGAAAGCGGCATAGGCACCAGCGAGGCCAGTGTCGCGGTCAAGGCGCCTGTGGTGATGAGCCCCAATGTGCCGGCTTTCCTGGCACCCGGCGACAGCGCCGATGTGACTGTGGGACTCTATAACACAGAAGCCGAGGCGCAGGATGTTACCCTGACCCTCAGCCTGAGCGGCGCCCTTCGCAGCGACCTGCAACCGCAGCAGTTCCATATCGAACCGGGCCGAGAGGCCACGGCGCACTTTGCAGTCAAGGCAGGCGAAAATCTGGGTCAAGGGGAGCTCCACTGGAAGCTGGCCACCAGCGAAGGCGAGCTCAAGATCAGTGAGAGCATCTCGGTGCGGCCGTTAACGCCCCACCGTTTAACCCTGGCCACGGCGGTGCTCGACCGTGCCGAAGCCAAGCTCAAACTTGACCGTCAGCTGTTTACGCCGTTCAGCAAGGTGGAAGCGGCCCTCGGCAACAGCCCGCTGGTTTGGGCTCAGGGGCTGAGCCACTATCTGGACAACTATCCTCACGCCTGTACCGAGCAGTTGGTATCCAAAGCCGTACCGGCGCTGCTGCTGGGCAAGCCCCAGGATAATCTCAATGACTTTAACCAACTCATTGGCCAGTTGCGTAGCCGCCAGAACAGCAGCGGCGGCTTCGGTCTCTGGGCCGCCAACCCGATAGTCGAGCCTATGGTGGCCTTGTATGTGGTAGACATGCTGCTGGACGCCAAGGCCCAGGGTTACCCCGTGCCCCAGGATCTACTGGACAAGGCCAACAGCTATCTGTCGAGCGTAAGCTCCGGCCCCAGCAGCGGCCTGGATGAGCTGCGCGAGCGTGCCTATGGCGCGTATCTGCTGGCCCGCCAGGGCGTGCAGGTTAGCGGCGCCCTGGCCGACATCCGCGAGCGTTTGCAGCGCTACTATCCCAAGGATTGGCAAGCGGACATCGCCAGTGCCTGGCTGGCCGCCAGCTTTACCCTGATGCAGCAGCAACAGTTGGCCGAGCCGCTGTGGCAGGCGCAGAAGTGGCAGCTGCTTGAGGACAAGCCCAAGCGCCTCGGCCTCTACCTGGATCCCATGGTGCACGATGCCCAGCTGCTGACACTCATCGCCCGTCAGGCGCCACAGCGCCTGGATGACCTGCCGGAACAACTGTTGCCGCGCATGGGCCAGTGGCTCAGCGAGCAGCGTTACAGCTCGCTGTCTGCCGGTACTCTGATGCGGGCACTGACCGCCCTGGATAACTCCCGCGGCGATCAGGGGCTGGCCATGCAAGCCTTGGTCGATAAGGCCTGGCAGGCACTGAGTCTACCCAAGACCCAGCTGCCCCTCGGCAGTGAAGAGGTGAAATACCAGAAAACCGGCAGCAACGATGCCTTCTATCTTCTCAGCCAGCAGGGATTTGACCAAAGCCCGGCCAAGCCTTTCAGCCAGGGGCTGGAGGTGAGCCGCGACTATCTGACCCTGGAGCAGCAACCTCTTGCCAAGGTCAAGGTCGGGGATGAATTCCTGGTCAGGCTGCGGCTGCGCGCCACAGATATGGACAAGTTGCAGCAGGTGGTTCTAATAGATCTGCTGCCCGGCGGCGTGGAGCCGGTTTATCGTGACAAGGATGACAGCTTCGATGGCTGGCAGCCGCCTGTGGGGATGGCTCAGCACAGCGACTGGTCGCCACAGTGGCTCAATGTACGTGAAGACCGCCTGGTGCTCTACGGTACCGCCTGGCGCGATGCCAAAACCTTTGTCTACAAGGTTAGGGCCACCAATGTTGGCCAGTTCCAGGTGCCGCCCGCCTACGCCGAGGGGCTGTATGATCCCCTGGTTCAGGCTCAGGGCCCAAGTGGTGAGTTGGTGATCGAAGCGCCATGAAACGCCGCTATTTGTGCCTGCTGGCCCTGGCAGCCTTGCTGCTGGGGCTGAGACTCTGGCCGGCACAACCTTTTTCCAAGCTGGCACCCAGCTCCCGCATGGTGTTGGCCGCCGATGGCAGTCTGCTGCGGCTGACGCTGGCCAGTGATGGCCAGTATCGGCTCTGGCAACCCCTGGAAGGGGTTTCAGACAACATGGTGCAAGCCATCTTGCTCAAGGAAGACCGCTATTTTTACTTCCATCCCGGTATCAACCCGGCGGCCACCGCCAGGGCGATAGTCGCCACCTATCTTAAGGATGATCGCCAAGGCGCTTCGACCCTGACCATGCAGCTGGCCCGGCGGGTTTACAACATCAACAGCCGCCAGGTTGCCGGAAAATTGCAGCAGATGCTGGCGGCGCTCTGGCTGGAGCTGCGTTACTCCAAGCATGATATTCTCGAGGCCTATCTCAATCTGGCGCCCATGGGCGGCAATATTGAAGGTGTCGGCGCTGCCAGCCGCATCTACTTTCATAAAGACGCCGGTGAACTGTCACTCAGTGAAGCCCTCAGCCTGGCGGTCATGCCGCAAAGCCCGGCGCGCCGCGCCCGCTTCGGCGCCGACTTTCAGGATGCCCGCGACCGTCTGGCGTTGCTCTGGCAACAAAGCTATCGCGACGATCCCCGCAACAACGGCCTATTGACCCTCACCGCCATCGGCCATGACCGCACTGAGCTGCCATTTCTGGCGCCGCACTTCAGCCGCCGCCTGCTGCGGGATAATAGTGACACCCTAATTCACAGCACCCTGGACGTCGGCTTGCAGACCTTGCTGGAGCGGCGCCTTGGGCTGTATATCGAAAGTCAGCGCCATCTAGGGGTCAAAAATGCCGCCGCAATCCTGGTGGACAGCCGCGATCAGAGCATCAAGGCCTGGATAGGCTCGGCAGACTTCTTCGATACCGATATCCAAGGGCAGGTGGACGGCGTCAGCGCCCGCCGCTCGCCGGGCTCAACCCTGAAACCATTTCTGTTTGGCCTGGGCATAGATCAGGGGCTCATACACCCGCTGAGCATACTCAAGGATGCGCCCACCGCCTTTGGCAGTTTCCAACCGGAGAACTTTGACCACAGGTTTACCGGTCCCATCAGCGCCCACGACGCCCTGGTCAAGAGCCGCAATCTGCCGGCCGTGTGGCTGGCAGGACAAGTAAACCAACCCAATCTCTACGGCTTCCTGCGCCAGGCCGGTATTCAGGGGCTCAGGGGTGAAAGCCATTATGGTTTATCCCTGGCGCTGGGGGGCGGCGAGCTGACCATGGCTGAGCTGGCGCGGCTGTACCTGATGCTGGCGAGCCAGGGCCATGACTATCCGCTGCGGGATCAACAAAGCCAGCCCATCAGCCCGCAAGGAAAGAGCTTGCTGAGCCCGGCCGCCGCCTTTATGGTGCGGGACATACTCAAGGACAACCCCCGCGCCGACGGCCTGCCCGGCAGCAACTGGACAGTGGCCTGGAAAACAGGCACCTCCTGGGGGTATCGCGATGCCTGGAGCGCCGGTATCACAGGCCCCTATGTGTTGGTGGTCTGGGTGGGCAACTTCGATGCCACCCCCAACCCGGCCTTTGTCGGCGTCCGTACCGCCGGGCCCCTGTTCTTCGCCCTCAGCGATGCCTTGCAGGGCGCGCTGCCCGGCACGGCCGACATGGCCAACACGCCGCCGGATACAGTAAAAAAGGTAGCCTTCTGCGCCGCCTCCGGCGAGCTGCCCAACCCTTGGTGCCCCAAATTGGTCGATGGCTGGTATATCCCGGGAGTTTCCCCCATCAAGGTCTCCACCTTGCATCGCCCGGTGTGGCTGGATAACAAAACCGGCGCCGCCGTCTGTCCGCCCTACGATCCGGCAATTCACCACCAGGAGGTGTTTGCCTTCTGGCCATCAGACTTGGCGGCCCTGTTCGAGCAGGCAGGTTTACCCCGCAGGAGGCCACCGGAGCTTCCGGCCGCCTGCAGCCAAAGAGTCGCGGTCAGCGACTCGGCCCCGCTTATCCGCTCCCCCTTGAAGGGTGTCACCTACAGCCTGCGCCAAAGCGTGGCCAATGAACACATCGCCCTCAAGGCCGACGCCGCCTCCGACAGCCAAATACTCTACTGGTTTGCCGGTAACAGCCTGCTCGGCCAGAGCCTGCCGGGCCAAACCCTGGAATGGCGCCCGCCCAGAGCAGGACGCTTCCAACTGTCGGTCAGCGACGACAAAGGCCGCAGCGCCAGCAGACTACTTCGAGTAGACATGCTGCCTTGAGCCCTCTCCCTTGGTGGCAAGGCTCATTTCTACGACACGCAAACAAAAGGCTGATCGTTTCCGACCAGCCTTTTCCATTCAGAATCTAAGACCAAGGCTTAAGCCTTGGCATGAACCAATCGATAAGCTCTCTCTCGCTACGCTTGTGTTGCTGCCGGCTCCAACATAAAGACCTTCTTATGCTGTCCAATGAGTTGTTGCAGCAGTTGATTGGTCTGCTCCAATGTCAGATCATTCAGCGTGTTATCAGTCTCGGCCAGCTCCTGAAGTCGCCCTTCATCGGCCATGGTCTGTGCCAGCGCGGCGCTCCAAAAGGCGGCGCTTTGGCGCTGTTGACGCTGCAACACGGCCAGGGTTTGCTTGGCCTGTTTGAACTCGGCCACACTCATGCCTTCGCGCACCAGATGCTGCACTACAGTATCGGCGTCTGCGGCCAGCGCCTCGGCCCGCTCAGGCGCCGCGGTGAAATTGAGCCGTCCCAGATAATAAGCCGCCGGGTCACGCGCCAATAGCTGCGACATCTGGATCACATAAACACCGGAAGCCTCGGTGCGCAGTTTCTGCCGCAGCCTTTGGTTCAGCACCTGCTCTATCAGTTGCATCGCCATGCTGTTTGCCGCACTCCACTTCGCATCCTGGCTGTATTGGATCTGTACCATGGTTTTCGGGCTGCTGCTCCAGGGGTAACGGCGCTCCATGGACTCGGCCTTGGGGCGAATGTTGCGATCAGTCCAGCTCTGCGCCGTTTTGCCCTCCTGTTTGGCAAGATGACCGAGCCAGAGGTTGGCCTGCTCGCCCAATTGCTTGAGCGGCAGATTGCCGCTGATGCTCAGCACCATGGCGCCCGGGTCACCCAACAGTTGCCTATCTAATTGCTCAAGCCTTGCCAGCTCTGATGCAGGTTCACTGCCCTGCATCAAGAGCAGCTCTCCGTTCTCAAAGGCGGCTTGTGTGATGGCGTCCATAAAGCGCCGCTCGGCGGGCATATGATTCCGCTGTTGCTGAATGGCCTGCTGCTGCCTGCTCAAAGCCTCTTGGCAATACTTGGGCTGAGTCAAACGCAGGGCAAATAGCTTGAGCAGCGGCGCCAGGGTATCGGCGGATGCCTGACCACGCAGGCCATGATGCAGCAGCTCGGCATAGGGGGTGATGCTGATGCCGTATTGCTTCTGCAAAGCCAGCAGATCCCGGCCCGAATATTCGCCGATACCGCAGGAGGATGGCAGGTAAAGCGCCTGGCTGACATAGCCCTTGGTGTTGTGGTTCTCCAGAGAGCGGCCCCCGGGAAGGCGCAGATCCAGCTGAATATTATCGGTCAGCATAGGATCGCTGTGCAGCAGCAAGGTCAGGCCATTGGCCAGTTGCCAGCGCTCGCTGCGCACCTTGGGCAAGGCGCCAAGCGCCGGCAGTGATGCTCTATCCACAACCTTATTCATCGCCGGCGGCGTTAAGTCCAGTGTCAGTTGCCTGGGTTTGAGCGCAAAGGCGCCAGGCGTGCTCGCCAGCCCTTGCTGCCAGGCGGTCAGCAGACTATTTTTATTGAGCTTTTCGGCGTCTGTGTCCGGCCCTATGAGGGCAATTTTGACCTCGGCCTGTTGCAGCAAAGACTGTACCGCCGCCTGCAGATGCTCGGGTGTGACCTCGGCGAGGAAGGTCTGGGTCATCTGCCACTCTTGCTGCTTGTTCAGCATAGGCATTTGAAAGCTGACTGCATTGGTCAGTTGCTCAAGCAGATAACCGCTTTCATAGCGCGACTCGCTCAGCGCCTGCTGTTGCAAGCGCGCCAACAAGGGCCCCTTAACCGCATCCAGCTCGGCTTGGCTCACCCCTTGGCTCGCCAAACGTTTAAGCTCGGTGGCAAAGCGCTGCAACGCTGCGCCATAGTCGGCATCGAGCGGGTGCAGAATCGCCAGATGCTGAATTCGCGAGGGCGATAGTACCGCGCTCTGATCGCCGAGCTGCGCCTTGGCAAACAGCTGTTCATCCACCATCAGGCCGAGACGACGGTTCAGTACCGCCAGCCAGAGCCTGTCGAGCAGATCCCGCCATTGGCCGTTGACACTATTGAGCGGCGCGGGCAAGGGCTGTTGCAGCATGAGTTGGATGAAACGCTGCGATTGCTCGGGATCCAACACAGTTTGCAGTTGCACCTCGGCAGCAGAGGCATCGAAACGACCCCAGTCGGCGGTGACTTTGCTGTCGCCCTTCGCCATAGGCCCGAAGAAGTGCTCGATATGCTGCCGAGCGTCTTCGACATCGAATTCACCGGCCATCATCAGCACCATATTTTGCGGTTGATACCAGTCCTGATAATACTGCTTGGCCAGGGTCACAGGCGCAGTGCGGATCACCTCGGGTAGACCTATGGGATTACGCTCGGCCAGTTCGCTGCCTTGATAACGCAGTTGCTCCAGGGCGCTGTTGATCCTCTGCCCTAGCCCCTGACGCAGACGCCACTCTTCGATAATCACTTCCCGCTCGCGCTCAAACGCTTGGGGATCGAACGTCAGCTTATGCCCCCACTGGGATAAGATTTTCAGTCCCAACGCCACTTGTTGCTCATCGGCGGCGGGTAAAGACAACTTATAGACGGTGGAAGCAAAGCTGGTTACCGCATTGACATGACTGCCAAGGCTGATCCCCTGCTGCTCCAACTGTTTAAAGCTTTGCTGATCCGCAAACGCCTCTGTGCCCTTGAACGCCATATGTTCAACGAAATGGGCCAAGCCCTGCTGGGCGTCGGTTTCCTGCAGCGAGCCGGCCTTGACCAGCAGCCTGAGTTCCACATTTTGCCGCGGATCTTTCCTGGGCAGCAGCATCACCTGCAAACCATTTTCCAAGGTATAAGTTTGCAGCTCTGGCCTCAGTGGCAAACTGCCCTCGGCAAGCGGCTGCTGTGATTGTTGCAGCGACTCTGGTTTCGGCTCAGTAGTGCTTTGGCAAGCCAGCAGCAAACCGGCCAGCAAACAGACTATCAAGGGTTTCATTTCAGACCTCCCTTAAGTGGGTAATGGTAGCTGGCGGCAACAAGCAATGATTGTCTCGTTCCAGAGAGATAATCTCATCGGCCAACTGATGCAGTGGCAATTGATGGCTAACCAACACTATGCCGGCCTTGGGCAACTCGGCGCGCAATAGCTGCAGCAGCGAAGTGGCGGCGGCTATGTCCAGCGCCGAGGTGGTTTCATCCAGCAGGATCAGCTCAGGGGCGTTGAGTAGCAACCGGGCAAACATCACTCTTTGCTGCTCACCGCCCGATAACCGCTGCAGCCAGTTATCAGTTTGTTCGAGCGTGTCCTGCAGCTCCCCTAGCCCCACCTGCTGCAACACCTGGCGGCAACGTTCGTCGCTAAACTTCTGAGTGGCAGCCGGATAACAGATGAGCGACTTGAGTGAACCCTCCGGCAGATAAAGGCGCTGGGATATCCAGCAAGGACTGACCCGAGTTGCCAGTTCCCCGCAATAGCCATCCCAGAAGCCAGCCAGGGTTCGTAGTAAACTGGTTTTCCCGATACCGGAGCGGCCGTGCAGTACCAGCAGCTTTCCCGGTGAGAGTGAAAGGCGCAGTCTTTGCAGCAGCGGCCGACCATCCGGCAACAAGAGATCCAGACTGGCCTGCAACAGCGGCACGGCCTGTGAATCGAGCACATTAACACTTTTCTCTGGGACACTATCGGTTGCAGCTGAGGGCTTGGCGGCGACTGCCGCCTCGGGCCGCGGCGTATCGGCAAACAGACTGGCTTCAAAATGACTCAGACGCTCGATTGTGGCGCTCCAGCGCGCCAGGTCTTTATAGGCGTAGATAAACCAACTGAGGGCACTGGCCACCTGGGTGAAAGCCATCTTTATCTGCATCAAACCGCCGAGCTGAATTGCCCCGGCAAGAAACTTGGGCAGAGCAAAGAATATCGGCGCCAGCATGGTGACCTGGCTGTACCCTGTTGTGAAGAAGGCCAGATTACGCTCCTTGGACATCAAGGCGTACCAGTTACCGGCTACCCGGGAGAAGCTTTGCGCCAATGCCTGCTGCTCGCAGTCCTCACCTCGCTGACCGGCAATGGCCTCACTATGGTTACGACGCTGCACCAGAGCGATACGGAAATCCGCCTCGCGCTTTTGCTGCTGAAAGTTAAGCCGGTGCAATGGCCTACCCACCTTGTGGGTGATCAGGGTGCCTATCAGGGTGTAGAGCAGGCAGACCCACACCATGTAGCCAGGTATGGTCAGCTCGGCATCGCCCAAGGGAATGCTGATCTCGCCGGACAGCGTCCAGAGGATCACCACAAAAGAACCTATGGTGAGTACAGAGCGCAGGAAGGACAACAGCAGATCCAGTGAAGTGTCCACCAGCAGATAAACATCCTCGGCGATGCGTTGATCCGGGTTATCAGGCTCCTGCTGCCCAAGCTGGATTCGGTAATGGCGACTGTCCGGCGACAGCCAACGGCTACAGAGATCCCGGGTCATCCATTCACGCCACTGAATGATGAGTTTTTTCTTCAGGTAGTCGGCGTACACCAACACCAGCACCAAGGCGACTATGATCAGCATAAACTGCTGCAACAGGGGGTAAATCAGGCTGCCATCCAACTGCTGCAGCGCGTTGAAGAAGTCGCCGTTCCACTGGTTGAGCTGCACGCTGAACCAGACCGAGGAGAGGCTTAAGGTCAACACCACCAGCAGCAATGCCAAAGCCGGTAGCCGTTGCCGATTACACCAAAAAGGTTTTATCAAATGCCAGAACATGGCCAGATGTTTCATATTGGAAAATCCATCAATAGCAACGGGCGGCCGCTGGGCCGCCCGCCAAAGGGTCTGCTTAGTATTCGTAGTTCAACTGCAACCAGAACTGACGCCCCGGTTCATAGTTGAAATAGAGCTGTTCCTGGTGAACAAAGGAGTCGTTGGCATTTTTACGGTTGAGCAGGTTGTAGATCTCCACCGACACAGAGGCGCCCTTGGCAAACTCAGGCTGCCATTGCAACTTGGTATCCCAACGGAAGGTCGAGGCGTAATCCACTTTGGCGTACTTAACCAGATCCTTGCCGGTCTCGGGATCGCGGAAATAACCGTTCTGATCGCGGCTGGCCTGCTCACGGCTGGAGGTCCAATGCAGCAGGTTATACCAGGTGAGGCCGTAGTCATCGAACTCGTGGGTCAGTTCCAGATCTATCTTCCAGGGCGCATTGAAGTCGGTGGCCGGTAAATCGGCCGCGGCAATGACCTTGCCGTCATACCAAACCTTATCGGCATCCACATTGAGACCAGATTCGAAATAGCTGTAACCCTGATCTTTTGGGGTGTTGCTCTCGGTTTCCTGCCAGGCGACCGAGAACTTGGCCTGGTGATTGGCACCCCAAAATTGAAGGGTTTCCCGGTTCATCAGGGTGAAGATCACGCTGTCATGGCTGGTGCTGCCGCTGTTATCGAAGGTTCGAATGGCGCGTTGTTCATAGTCATCAGTGCCGGGATACTTATAACGGCTGCGCACTTCATCGCGGCCGTTGCGGTGCACATAGTTCAGCTTCCAGATGCTGTTGCCCCAAATCTGTTGAACACCGGCAGTAAACTCGTCGTTATAGGGCGTTTGCAGCTCTTCCATTCCCTCATAATCCCGGGTCGACATCCAGTCGTTGTCGGCAGAGTTGGGCTTACAGTCAAAGTAACAATGTACCAGGCCACCGTTTTGGCCGCTGTAGAGGGCGTAAGTCAACATGGAGCGACCATAGTAACGGTTGGCCCCGGCGGTCAGCAGGGTGTTGCCATCGCCAAACAGGTTCCAGCTGCTGCTGAACCTAGGGGCCAGGTTATTGCGATTGACAAAGCCGTCGTGATCCAGCCTTAGACCAGGCCTGANGCTGCTGAACCTAGGGGCCAGGTTATTGCGATTGACAAAGCCGTCGTGATCCAGCCTTAGACCAGGCCTGAAGCTGAAATCGCCCCAGTTGATCACATCTTCAACATAGAGGGCGTACTGGCTGTGAGTGCTCTTGTATCTGCCTTCCAAAAAGGCATCGAGGCGCAGTTGTGACCAACCCATCATCTCCAGGCTGCCATCGTAGTTGTTGCGGTAGTAAGTCTTGTCCCGGTTGAACTCGGCATCGGTGTAACTGGCCTCGCCCCCCAGGGTAAAGGTGTGGCTCATACCGGCCCATTTGAGGGGATCCCATTTCCACTTCAGCTTGGCGGTACTGGTTTCCTGGGTAGAGTCCAGATCGCCCGGGCCTCCGGAGGAGTAGGAGCGATTGCTCTGCCAGTCCATCAATTGCACCCAGTAAGTCTGCTCGCCGGCACGCTTGTCTGTCATGCGGTTATAGTTGAGCGACAACTCCAGTGTCGAAGCGTCAAAGCCATGCTCTATCTCCAGGGTAGAACTGTAGCCCTTGTGTTCATCGCGGTAGTCTGAATTGGCCACCCCGTTGAAGAACATGTCCGCCTCATAGGCCGAATAGGCCAGCGACAGATGCGCCGTGGTGCGTGGTGACGCGTACCAGGTAAACTTGCTGAACAGGTTGTCTGAGGTGCGCCGCTGATGCTTGAGGCCGCCGCCTGTCTTGAACGCCACCAACTCACCGTTGGCATCCAGTCCCACGGCGGTAGCAGGTACATTCATCATGGGGATTTTCGACTCACGCCGGGAAACCGAAGCCACAAAACCCAAGTCGTTGGTAATGCCGGTTTCAAAGCTCAGGCCATAGTTGCGCTTGCTGTAATCCGTCTGGAATCTGGCCGGTTGTGACAGATCATTATTGGCCGAGTCAAACTGCAATTTGTCATCTATATGCACCTTGTTCCAACTGGCATCCGTTTGGCGGAAATAGACGCTGGCGGCAGTTTCCCCTTGCCAACTGCGGGTTGTTGCATCCACTACCCCGCCGGTAAAGCCACCGAATTCCACCGGGATATTGGCATCATAAAGGGTCACGCTGTCTATCAGGCGGCTGTCGACATACAAGCCCTGCTCGTCGCTGGACAGACGGGCATTGGTGACCACGCTGCCATCGACCGGATCCAGGTCGTTGTTGATGCTCATGCCATCGAGCAGGAAGGCATTTTGATAGGCATTGCTGCCGTGAATGGAAATGTCGGCGGGTTTGATCTCCCCCTGATTCAGACTGCTGTTGGCGCTGTTGGAAAACTGCACCGCCGGATTGGACCTGAGCAAGTCGGTCAGATTACCGTCACCAGTTGGGCGTTTTTTGATATCTTCCCGGGTCAGGGTTTCATGTTGGGTCAGGCCATTGTCGGCCTGCTCTCTGACGATTATCTCCTGTTGATCAGCCACATCAACCTGTTGCGCCTGAGCTACCGGCACTAATGCCAGACCACAGACTACAGCCGCGTGTTTCTTCATCCTCAATCCCTTTATTGTTAAAAAAACAGCGATGCCGGTGCTGAACCCGCACCACTAAAGTGTGAGGTTGGCCAAAATAACTTGATCAAATACAAATGACAATTGTTATCATTACTATTTGTTGATAATGTCTCAAATCATGTCAACATTCTGGTGATCATGTGAGTAAAACCACAGCATTCCAGACAAAAAATATTTTCATTCAGATGTTTACTAAAACAGCAGTATCTGTCTTGGCCGCCTGGGTATTACAGGTGGCGGCCACGCCGAGTGACCTCAACGAGATCCACAGGGCCGACCGTCAGGGATTAAAAGCCAGCCAACAAGCTCAGCAAGTCATAGAAAAACTCGATGATGAGCAGCAATCGTTGATCCAGGAAAACCGCCAACTCAAGCATGAAATCCAACTGGCCAGCCATTACCAAAAGCAGTTGCAACAGCAGATAGGGCAGCTGCACTCTGCTCTGGAGGAGCTTGGCGAGCAGCGTCGGCAGCTGCGCCAGACCCGGATGCAACTGGCCCCGATGATGGACGAAATGCTGCTATCACTCACGCAACTGGTGCGGGCCGATCTGCCATTTCAGCAGCAGGAACGGCAACAGCGTCTCGATAACTTGCAACTCCTGCTGCAAAGCGCCGAATTGAACCAGGGCGAGAAACTGACCCGGCTGTTGGACGCCTATCAGGTGGAGCTCAGCTACGGCTACAGCGTGGAGAGCTGGCAGGGCAAACTCGGTGACGGTCGGCTGGTGAATTTTCTGCGCACCGGGCGCCTGGGGTACTTTTTCCTTACCCTGGATGGCAAGGCCGGTGGCCGCTGGCAGGGAGATAATTGGCAGGCGCTGGCGCCTGAGCAGCTTGGCAATGTCGCCGCTGCCATCCGAGTCGCCTCCGGAGAAGGCATACCGGCACTGTTGCAACTGCCTCTGATTACGGAGGCATTATGAGTTTATTGTCTTCCCTCACTCGCCAGAGCATGATGCGTCCCGCATTACTGTGGGCGCTATCGCTGTTGTCGCTCTCATTATCCCTCCCCTGCCAGGCCGAGAGTCTGCAACAGGTGCTGGAGCAGGTTCGCAGTGGCAGTCGCCAGGAACAAGTGGCCGCCGAGCGACAAGAGAACCTGAGTCGTCAGAGCCTGGAGCAGGTACGCAGTAACCATAAGAAACTGCAGCAGCAACTCACCCGGACTCAGGCAAATAACTTGGAACTTGAAGACCAACTGCTGGCACTGCAGCAAAGCCTTAAGGACAAACAGGCCCAGCTCAACGCCGAGAAAGCCAGTCTCGACGGGGTGTTTCGCGCCATCCAGGAACATGAGCAGTTGCTGCTCACCACAGTGGCACCCCACAGCCTCTGGCGCCACGACAGCAGCGGCCTTGCTGAGATACCCACTGACCAACTTGGCCTGCAGCGACTGCAGGCGCTTTGGAGCGCATTGACAGAACAAAGCGTATTGGCAGCCAAACCCATAGTGCAAAGCAGCGAAGGCCTCAATGCCGATGGCACCCCAGTGCTATTGAATGTCACCGAATATGGGCCTTTCAATGCCCTCAGCGATAAAGGCTGGGTACGCTACTTGCCGGCGCAGCAAAGCTGGCAACTGCTGGCTGAGCAGCCAAAGCTATCGCCCATTCAGGGGAGTGTCTGGCTCGACCCCTCATTTGGCAAGTTGCTGCAACAGGCGGCAAACGCTAACGGCTGGTTCGACAAGCTCAAACCGGCAGGAATAGTCGGCGTCTTTATCGGCCTGATAGCCCTGATAGCCTCAGGCATAGCCCTGAACCGCCTGTGGATACTGCGCCGCGAAAAACGGCGGCTGACCCAACAGCAGGCCAGCCAGCAAGTCAAGAGTGACAATGCCCTCGGCCGGGTGATGTTGGCGGCAACCGATTGCCCCGAGGAGCAACTCGAAGCGCGGCTCAACGCCGCCGTACTCAGCGAAGTCCCCCGCCTGACCCGTGGCACTGGCACCCTGGCGGTATTGGCGGGGATCCCACCACTACTGGGGCTTCTGGGCACGGTTGGCGGCATGATTGAAACCTTCGATGTGATCACCCGTTTCGGCAGCAACAACACAGAGCTGCTCTCGGGTGGCATTGCCGAGGCACTGTTGACCACCCAGCTGGGACTGATGACAGCCATTCCGCTGCTGTTACTGCACTGCGCGGTCAAGAGCCAGAGTCGGCAACTGACCCAGATGCTTGAGCAAGAAGCGGCTGCCCTGGTGGTATTACAGCGCTTTGGCGACACAGGTAACCCCGGTCAATGAGCGCCTTCTATGATTTTGTGCTGCAAGCCGGCGTCATCGTTTGGCTGATACTGCTGCTCTCTTGTCTGATGTGGTATCTGCTGCTGAAGGGCTTTAGCCGTATTCGCCGCCTGAGCCCCGGCTGGCTGGATGATGCAAATCAGTTGAGCGTCAGGCTTACGCGCTATGACTTATGGCAAAAGGCACAGCTGCAACAGGCCTTTCTCAGCCGCGCCGCCCTGAATTTGAACCGCGGACTCGACTGGATAGATTCATTGATAAGGATACTGCCGCTGCTGGGGCTCTTGGGCACTGTCGATGGGATGATCAGCAGTTTTGCCGAGCTTGGGCAACTCGATGTCCAAAAACAGCTGTCATCCGGGATCAGCTCGGCACTGCTGACCACATTGGCAGGCTTGGTGACCTCTCTGTCCGGACTCTATCTGGCCTATCAGCTCAAGCAGAGCAATCAGCGGTTGCTGGCGGAGCTGCGCCGAATACTTTCGGAGTAACTGATGCAATTCAAACACACAGATGATCAAGGCACAGAAGCCAATGTCGATCTCACCCCCTTGATAGACGTGGTATTTATCCTGTTGATCTTCTTTATTTTATCGGCGTCATTTCAGAAGACCCAGTCGCTGGAGCTGGAACGCCCCACGGCTCAGGTACAAGACAATCAAGATAAGCGCGCCATCTTAATCAGCATAGACAAACACAATGTGATCTGGCTGGAGCAGCAAGCCGTCAAGGCGGTTGAACTGCCCGCCAGACTGAAACACACGCTGGCAAGTTCAGAGCAGAGTTCGGCCATTATCGAAGTAGATAAGCATGTCACCAGCGGCAAGCTCATCGAAGTGGTCGACAAAGTACGCATCGCAGGAGTCAATAATGTGGCCGTCGCAACCCAAGACCCCAGCTAGCCAAACAGGACTGGTTTTCACCAGTGCCATACTGATCAATCTGGCATTGGCCAGCCTGATCTATGCCCTGACTCTGGGACAGGGCGCTGCGCCGGCTAAACGGGTCACATTGGGCGGAGTCTACTTTCCCGAAAGGCAAGATAGTAAGCCGCAAGAGCCCTTGCCTGAGGTTCGCCTCAGCTCGGCGCCGCTGACATCCTCGCCACCGCCTCCACCCATGACACTGGATCTCAGCGCGCTGGATGCCAACACGGGTATTCCAGTGCCGGATCCCCTGTGGCCAACGCCGGATGATATTCATCAAATCCAACCACCAACGCTGAATTTCAGCCCAAGCGGCAGCGCCCCCGGCAATACCATGCAAGCCAGTATCGCCATGGCGCAGGTGGTGTTTCAAATGCCGCCCGAATACCCGCTGCAAGCCAAACAGCGGGGCATTGAAGGACAGGTGACTCTGGATTTAGCGATCAACCCGGACGGTCGGGTGGAAGATATCAAGTTGGTGGATGAAACCCCCAGCGGCGTGTTTTACCGCTCGGCTTCCAGGGCCGTGCTCAGGTGGCGCTTCGCGGCGCCCAAGCAGCTTCAATGGCAACGGATAGTGATCAGATATGAACTTGAAAAATAGCCTGTTGTTTTGCTGCATTCTGTTCAGCGCGCCGCTGCTGGCGAGCAATGCACTGCAACGTTACCAACAACTGCAGTTTCAATTGCATCGGGATCCGGCTGCGGCGCTCAAGGCGATTGAAAGCTTTCAACGTCAGTATGCCGAAGGCAGCGACAACGAGCAGCAGATGGCGGCCTACCTGCATCTGCAGGCCTGTATCAGTCTCAAGGACTACCAGTGCGCCGCGCAGCAAACCCGGCTGTTGCTGACTTTACCCGTCACACCATTGCAGCAGCGGGATCTCTATAAACTGGGAGCCCAACTGAACTACCAGCAAAGCGAATACCGCCAAAGCCTGGAATACAGCAAGCAATGGCTGCAACTGGCGAGCAAAATCATAGAGCAAGAACAAGAGCTCAAACCCGGCGCCACTGAATTTGCCACCATGCACTCGCTGGCCTCCTACGCCGAATTTCAGTTGCAGCAGCTGCCAAGGGCCACTGAACAGATGCGTCTGGCACTGGATTGGGAAGTCACCGAAACCCGGCAACACTTTCTGCAGTCTCTGTATCAGCGGCAGCAGCGTTTGGCGGAAGAAGAACAACTGCTGAGGCAGATGATCGCCGCCTATCCGGATCGCCCCCTCTACTGGGAACGCCTGGGCCATAACCTGCAGCAACAGGGGCAAGAGCGGGAATCACTCAATGTCCTCAGCTCGGCCTACAAGGCAGGGCAGTTACCCACACGCAGCATTCCGCTGCTGGCACAGTTATTGATGCTGCATCAGGCCCCCGGCCGGGCGGCAGATCTACTGGAGCAACACAGCGAGGCACTGGCACAACACTCCAGCTATAAGCCGCTGTTATCTCAGGCTTATCTGTTGTCACGCCAAAGAGACAAGGCGCTGCGCCTGCTGCAGAAATCAAACGAAACCCAAGGACAAAAATCTCTGCCGCTGCGGGCACAATTGGCTTACAGCCTAGGGCAATGGCCGCTGGCACAACAGCTGTTGTCACAGCTACGGCAGCAAGATGCAGATAACCGCTACTGGCAGCTGTTGCTAGCCCTGAGCCACTACGAAGCCGGGCAGTTACAACAAGCCAAAACCTTGCTTAAAGCGATCGACCAGGGAGAATACCAGACGACGGCGGCTCAGTGGCTGAATCAGATAAACTACCTCACGGACAGCCCCTGAGGCTCTAGCCGATTTGCTGCAAAATGTGATTAACCAAGCAAAACAGTCAAGTTTTATTGGCCTAAGCTTGGATGTACTTAAAGATGCTTTTATTATGCATGTAAATTGGTAATACAGAGAGCATCCTATGTCAGCGCAAATCCTCCTCGAACGCAGAGTCGGCGAACTGGTCGCCGAAGACTTCCGTAACGCCCATGTTTTCAGCCGTTTTGGTATCGACTTTTGCTGTGGCGGTGGCCGTTCATTGGCATCGGCCTGCGAGCGAGCCGGCGCCGAGCCTACCGAGGTGTTGCACGCCTTGAGCCAACTGGCCGCAGAGGGCACACCGGACGATGCCTTGGCCAAATTGCCACTTGGTGAGCTTATCGAGCATATCGAAGCGACCCACCACAAGTACATACGCGATACCGCACCGCTGCTGCTGGAATATGCCCAGAAGATGGTACGAGCCCACGGTGAGCATTATGAAGAGATCAAGCCCTTGGCCGGTTGGATCCGCGCCCTGATGGACGACCTCTTACCCCACCTGCAAAAAGAGGAACAGATACTGTTTCCGGCCATTCGCGCCCTGAGTCAGGGGCAAGAGTTCAACGCCTGTTTCGGCCATATAGGCAATCCTATCCGGGCAATGGAATATGAGCATGATGAGGCGGGACAAATTCTGGCCAAGCTGCAGCAGTTGACCAATCACTACCAGGCTCCTGAACATGCCTGTACTACCTGGCGGGTATGTTATGCCACCTTGGCCGAGTTTGAAGCCGATCTGCACCGTCACATCCACCTGGAAAATAACCTCTTATTTCCCAAGGCTCTGGCACTGGTGAATTGAGGGCTGTTCAAATCCCGGCTGACTTGCTACAACTGCAGTAACAGCAGTAAACAAGGAGTCAGTCATGCCGGTTACAGGTTTCATTCTGGACGATATTGAAAATCTGCGTGAGTCCGCCGCAGTGGAGTTCAAGCTCGCCGCCGGACGCCATGGCAAGGGCGCACTGCCACAGGCACTGTGGGAAAGCTACAGCGCCTTTGCCAATACCAATGGTGGCGAGATCATTCTCGGTGTCAGGGAGGAAAAGGGCGAGTTTTTTATCGAAGGGATAGCCGAGCCCAGGCCCCTTATCGATGAAGCCTGGAAGATCCTCAATAATTCGCAAAAGATCAGCGCCAATATTCTTGGCCCGGCCGACATTCAGCTAATAGAACTGGCCGGTAAGCAGTTGATCCGCTTTCGAGTACCTCAGGCCGACTATAGCCAGCAGCCCATCTATCTAGGAACAGAAGCGATTGGCGGCACCTATATCAGGGTCGGAGATGCCGATATGCGCGCCAGCCCGGCGCAGGTGAAACGCATGTTAAGACGTAAGCAGAGACACAGTGCTCAAGCCAGCCACAAATCCAGCATCAAATAACTTCCCACCAGAGCGATAGCCGAGCCCATGAGTTGCACCGCACGTTTACGCTTGCCATCCGGGTTTATCAAACTACCGATGATCACCCCGGCCACATGAATGGCCGCCGTTCCCAACAAAAAGCCCATGGCGTAAATACCCGGCCTGGCCAACTCGGGCATTTCGACGCCGTGGGCATAACCATGAAATAGCGCAAAGACACCGACAAAGGCCATAGCAAAAGAGATAGGCATCTCGCGATTGAGCACTATGGCCAGCCCCAAGAGCAGCACCGACAGGGCTATGCCGGGTTCAACGAAGGGTATAGGTGTAGCAAGCATGCCAGTGATGGCGCCCAACCCCATAAAAAACAGAAAGGCCAGCGGTACAGACCAGATGGCGCGGTGCCCCAACTGGGTACTGAGAATACCGACACTGAGCATGGCCAACAGATGATCAAACCCCAACACGGGGTGATTGAAACCATCCCAGAAACTCCCATCCGCATGCAGCTCGTGAGCAGAGATCGGCAGACTCAACAGCAGCAATAGCAGCATGATTATTCGGGATGGCATAGGTTAAACCTCAGAGCACAACGGCAAGAAGCTATACACTAACATCAAGTCAATGTTAAAAAAATGATAAGAAACTAAAAAGCGCGCTTTGATACGCGCTTTAATGGTGAGAAATTGTTTCAGGGAGCCAGAGTCAGTGGCTGTGCCCAGGAAACCCGCGCCTGTTTCTGTTGGATCAATTGATTGATCAGTTCACGGATCTTAGGTTCGGCATCAATGAACTTGTTCATATTGGCTCCGCCCATCCGGGCATCATAGATAGCCTGACCATCGAGTCTACCCTGGTGATACACCTTAATCTCGGCGTAAACCATATAAAGCGCCAAGTCCCATGCCCAATTCGCGCTGTAGGTTGCAGTCCAATCACATTGATCGGCGGCGTTTAACTCTTGAACCAGTCGATAGCGTATCTGTTTTTCACGCAACACCTTCTCTACTTCCTGCAAGAAACCTTCCCTCACCTGCGGGTTTTCCAGAATACAGAGGCCTACATCTTGATGCAGTGCCACGGGGTCGACCTGTTGTTTGATGGAGCAAGCACTGAGTCCCAAAAAAGATGTAAGCAGTAGTATGGCGAGTCGTTTTGTCATTTTCTTCTTATCCATAGAGGTAGTTACAGCCCGGCCGGGCGCAGCCAATCTACTCAGAAAACACAAAAACGCAACAAAATCACAATAGAAGTGCCAATTCACTCAGAGAATGGAGCCGAATGTGAGGCAGCAGGGTATTGGCCGCTTTGCAGTTGTCACCGGCAAATGCCGGATTGAGCCAAGCAGCCTGACAACCGGCCTTACGGGCACCTGCGACATCAGTCAGCGGGTGGTCGCCGACATGCAGCAGCGTCTCAGAGGGTAAAGCCAGGCGCTCGGCGGCCAACAGGAACATATCTCCCCAAGGTTTGCGTCTGATGCCATTGCCCGGATGCAGCACAAATTCCAACATCTCTCCCAGACCAATTCTGCCGGCATCCACATTGCCATTGGTGATCCCAACCAGGCGAAAACGCTCAGCCAATTGCGCAAGTAAGGCGAGCACTTCCTGTGACACCCTAAAGTCGCTGCGCCGCTCAAGGAACAAGGCCAGACCCGCTTTCGCGCCCAGTTTTGCCTCGTTTTTCTCATATCCCAGCATCTCCAGCCCGGTTTGCAATAGCGCCAATCGCGCGGCACTGGTGTCATGGGTCAGCTCGGCTTGCTGCCGCAACAGCTGGCGCTTCAATGTCCGCCAGTCTGCGGCCTGCCAATTGCCGCTCCGGGGGTATTCTTTGGCCAGCCACTCGAGCAATGCGCCTTCGGCGGCGGCGATAATGGGCCGATTATCATAGAGGGTATCGTCGAGATCAAAACTGATGGCTTTGATAGCGCCGGGGCGAAGAAACACCTGCATCACTTGTCCTTTTTGGCTCTGGGGTGAGCGCCGTCATACACCTTGGCCAGATGTTGAAAGTCCAGACTGGTATATATTTGGGTGGTCGCCAGATTGGCGTGTCCCAGTAGCTCCTGCACCGCCCGCAAGTCGCCGCTGGACTCCAGCATATGGGTCGCGAAGGAATGCCTGAGTTTGTGAGGATGCACCCTGGCGGATAACACCTGCTCCTGCCCCCAGCGCGCCATGCGCGCCTGAATACTGCGATGCGCCAAGCGCTTGCCCTTGGCGGTCACGAACAGCGCCTGATCTTCACAGGGAATATCCCGGCGGTAATCCAGCCATTGTTGCAATGCGGCAATGGCGACCGAGCCCACCGGCAGCAGCCGTTCCTTGCCACCTTTACCCATCACCTTAATTTGCTGCTGGGCGAAATCCAGTTGCGGTACATCCAGCGAGGCCAACTCGGCCAGACGCAGCCCTGAGGAGTAACACAGCTCCATCATCGCCTTGTCACGGGCACTGAGGGGATCTGTCACCTCAATATCCAGCAGATGACTGATGCTATCGGCATCGAGATTCTTGGGCAGCGGCTTATTCTGTTTCGGGGCGCTCAGTTGCCGGGCGGGATTACTCTTGACCAGCTCTTCGAGCAGCAGAAATTCGTAGAACTGCTTGACCGCCGACAGGCACAGGGACAAAGAGCGGGGGCTGAGCCCCTGACGGTGTAACTTGGCCAACACAGCACTCAACTGGGGATCGGTTACCTGATCCCAATCAATATCCTGCGGCAACAGCCCGGCAACCCGTTGCAGTTCGCGCAGATAGTTGCGGGCTGTGTAAGGAGACAGTTGCCGCTCGGCACTGAGATGGCGCTCGAAGCGGCCAAGCCAGGGAGAATCCTGTTTAACGGCCATCAGAGCTTGGGCAGCAGATGGTCCAACAGCTGCCGCAACTGATCCAGCAGCATATTGTCCATCTCCGGATGGAAGTGGGTCACATCGGCACTGGCGATAGCAAAGATCACCTGGCCATTTTGTTCCGACAGCCGTGCCAGTGACACTGAGCCGACTTCAGAGCCGAACAAACGCTTGGACTCCTCCTTGGTCAAGCGACCAAAGTAATAGCCGTGCTGCAGGCGCTTACGCCAGATGGCCGAGAGTTCTGAGTCGATATCATGCACGGTAATCAGGCGTACATGGCTGAAGTTAAAGGCTTCTTTAAGCTCGGCGCACAACACCTGCCTAAGCTCGCCCATATCTTCGCAATCGAGCAGCTTCAATGAAAGCTGGGTGTTAAAGCGGAAGATTTTCTCATTGCGGCTGGCCATGCCAAGCAGCGCGGTGATCTCCTCTTCCAGCTGCTGTACCCGGCTGCGCAGCAGCTCCTGCCGCCGCTCCACCAGAGAAACTGTGCCACGCTCGCCGTGGGGCAGACGCATAGCCAACAGCAGCTCGGGGTGACGGCAGAAAAACTCCGGGTTATCCAACAGATATTCACGGATGATCTGCTCATCGAAAGGTGGATTGAGCTTAGCTTTGGCGTCTGTCATATCTGTATCTGTCCGTCGTATACCTGTTCGGCCGGGCCTGTCATCCACAGCGGCTTGCCCTCACCGTCCCATTTGATTGTCAGGGTGCCGCCGGGCAGGTCGACCCGCACTGTATTGCCCAGCTTACCCTGCAGTTGGCCCACCACAGCAGCCGCACAGGCACCACTGCCACAGGCCAGGGTTTCGGCGGCGCCGCGCTCATAAACCCTGAGCTTGATATGACCCTTGTTGAGCACCTGCATAAAGCCGACATTGACCCCTTTGGGGAAGCGTTCGTGATTGGTCAGCTGCGCGCCGATAACATCGACATCCGTGGCAGCCACATCCTCGACTTCCAGCACGCAGTGGGGATTACCCATGGAGACGGCACCGCAGAGGAAGGTTTGCCCTTCGGTAGGCAACAGGTAGGTCTTTTCGGCCTTTTTGGCTTTAAAGGGGATCCGCGCCGGATCCAAGATAGGTACGCCCATATTGACGGTGACATTGCCATCGCGCTCCAGGCGCAGGGTCATCTTGCCGGATGAAGTGCTGACCTTGATCTTGTATTTCTGGGTCAGGCCCTTGTTGCGAACAAAGCGGGCAAAGCAGCGGGCGCCGTTGCCGCACTGTTCGACCTCGCTGCCATCGGCATTGAAGATACGATAATGAAAGTCCAGATCCGGATCATAGGGCGGCTCGACCAGCAGCAGTTGATCGAAACCGATACCGAAGTTGCGGTCGGCCAGGCGCCGGATCTGCTCCGGCGAAAAGTACACATTCTGAGTCACGCCATCGACGACCATAAAGTCGTTGCCCAGACCATGCATCTTAGTGAAGTGGATCAAGATTACTCCTAGGTTCCAACGCCTACAGCGGGAAAGTACTCACACTAGTTTACGGCAGCAAGTGCTCACCTTGCCACAGTTGTTCCAGCTTTTCCCGTTCACGCACCAGATAATGTTCACTGCCATCGACCATGACTTCGGCCGCTCGCGGACGGGTGTTGTAGTTGGAGGACATCACAAAGCCATAAGCACCGCTGGAACGCACCGCCAGCAGGTCTTTAGCTTGCAATACCAAGGCGCGTGATTTACCCAGAAAATCCCCGGTTTCACACACTGGGCCGACTATGTCGTATTCCCGGCTTTCACCCTCTCTTGGCTGCACCGGGATAATCTGCTGCCAGGCGCTGTAGAGTGACGGGCGGATAAGGTCATTCATGGCACCGTCCACTATCGAAAAATGCTTGCCGGCATTCTCTTTCTGGAACAATACCTGGGTGACAAAGATCCCGGCATTGGCGGCAATGGCCCTGCCCGGTTCGAAAATTAGCTTCAGTGGTCGTTCACCCAGACGCTCGAGCAATGCGGCGGCATACTTGTCCGGTTGTGGCGGGGTTTCTTCACCATAGGTAACTCCCAGACCGCCGCCCACGTCCAGATGCTCAATCACTATGCCTTTTTCTGCCAGCCTATCGATCAATGCCAGCATTCTGTCCATGGCATCGAGAAACGGCCTGAGTTCAGTAAGCTGTGAGCCGATATGGCAGTCGGCGCCCTTGATGACCAGGTGCGGCAAGGATTGCACCTGCAGGAAGGCTTCCTCGGCTTCATCCATGGCGATGCCGAACTTGTTTTCTTTCAGGCCGGTGGAGATATAGGGGTGAGTACCGGCATCCACATCCGGGTTGATCCGCAACGAAACCGGCGCCTGTTTACCCAAAGAGCCTGCCACTTCGTTGAGCAGTTCAAGCTCGGCGCGAGACTCGACATTGAAGCAATATATGCCCAGCTCCAAAGCCAGTTTCATTTCCGCCGCTGTCTTGCCGACACCGGAAAACACCACCTTGGCCGGATCGCCACCTGCGGTGATTACCCGGGTCAGTTCTCCGCCTGAGACAATATCAAAGCCACTTCCAAGACGCGCCAACACATTGAGCACCGCCAGATTGGAGTTTGCCTTGACCGCATAGCAGATAAGGTGCGGATGAGTGGCCACGGCCCTATCAAAGGCATGCCAATGGCGCTCCAGTGTCGCCCGCGAATAGACATACAAAGGCGTACCATATTGAGCCGCCAAATCGGCTACGGCGCAGTCTTCGGCATACAGAGCCTGAGCTTGATACTGAAAATGATCCAATTAGTTTTCCTCTGTCGATTGCTGGGGTTGCTCGGTTTGTTCCGCCTGGGATTGGTTGTCCGGCAGATCCGGGCTCTTGTATAGCGCGCCTTTTTGACCACAACCAAGCAGCAACAGGCTAGCAAGCATCAGGGATAAAAACAGTCTCATTTTACTCAACATCTGGGCAGCAGGATTACATTAGCCTTATAATCGCATTCATCTTGATGAAAGCAAAGGACAGATATTCCATGGCCATGACAGATACCGAATATCATCAGCTCGCCGATGAAATGTTCGACCGGATAGAAACCGCAATTGAGAATGCAATCGATGAGCAGGATGCCGATGTTGATATCGACGCTTCAGGCAATGTGCTGCAGCTCGAGTTCGCCGACAGCTCCAAAATCGTGATCAACAAGCAGGAGCCGCTGCACCAGATCTGGGTAGCAACCCGTTTCGGTGGTTATCACTTTGGCTATGTCGACGGTAAATGGATAGATGAGCGCAACGGCGGCGAGTTTATGCCCTTCGTCAGAGAGTCCATCAGCCGCCAGGGCGGAATAGAACTGTCGTTCTGATGATTTAGGGGCGGTCAGAACTCTGTCTGCGCCGCCCTTGCCGTGACCCCGAAAGGCACCACGTCCAGGTTGCCGTTTTGACGCACCAAGCGGAAAAACTGCGGAAAGTTGAACTGATTTTTAAGGTTCAGGACTTCACCGAAGGCGTAATGCTGAGTAACAGTATTCACCAATTCACTGACATCCGGATTGCTGTGCACATAGTGGCTCAGACCATTTCCTTCATCCAGTACAAACACGTCCAACTCGTCTTCCCGGCTGCGCAGGAAATACTGGATCACCCCCTTCACCGCATAGTTCTGGATAACCTCGGGCACCTTGACCCAAGGGTCGTCGGCAAGCTCGGGCCTTGGCAAACTCTGTAGTTCGCCTCTGGCCAACTGACGATAGAGGGACTTTACATCGCTAAGATCCCGGTAACTCATGCCCTTGGCATCGAAAAACAGGCCATATTTCTTTTCACCCAGTTGCAGTGGCTGCACCAGGGTCTTTGAAGGACAGGCATCTCTTATCAGCCGGTGCACCTGCTTGAGAATATCCACTACAGTTTGTTCCAACTGAGACTGCAGCTTTTGCGAGGCGCTGACGACATCAAAGGCCACTTGTTGTGGCGCCCTTCTCATGCCTGGAGTGGCAAAGGCGATGGCCTCCAATAGCGCCTGTTCACCGCTAAAGCTGTGACAATGCCATTCGCCCCAGGAGTTGAGGCTCATCAGTTGCACCGAACCCAGCAGGCTAGCTGCCGGTTTGCCTGTCGCCAACAGGTTGCTGCCCATGAGTTCCAGCATCAAGCTTTGGCCCTGCCAATGTTCGCTGGGATCCTGCTCCAGATTGAGGATCCACACTAATTTGCGATAGTGCCAAGGCTGACACAGATCCAGTTTCGACACTCGCCACTTCTTGTCTTCGGTGTAAGGCAGTAGCCGTTCGACCACTTGATTGAGACGCCGGCAGCGCAGACGACCCGCGCCGTATTCAAACCAACGACTGCTGGCGGTTGCCACCCCATTGAGGCAGGCCCAAATCATCAAAGAGGCGGCATCATCGGCCTGATAGATGGCTACTTCGCCCATAAACTGCCGCGGCTCCGGCGACAGACGATAGAGATGACAGCGACCATCCTGTTCGCTGCGGACTATGGTCAGATTCGGCTCTGCCAGCGACTGACTCCAAAGCCGGTTGAGCCGTAGGATCTGCTGCTTGTCCTCACTGAAATAGGTGTGTAACTTGCGGGTCAACAGCCCCAAGTCTTCAATTTTAAAGTACTCACTCAGCCTGTGGGTCGAAGCGAAATGCAACAGGGTTTGATAGCTGGCCAGCATCAACTCGTTGAGCTGGGCATTGAACCACTGCAGTTGGCCACTGTGCCAATGTTCACAATCATCCAGGGTCGTCAGTAGACTCTGAGGCCATTCCCACTGTTCTACCAACTGCCTGAGTTTGTGGTAACGCCAATCGTGATACTGTTCTGTATCAGTCAGCCTGATACCACATTTGAGGTAAAAGCAACGCCGTACAATTTCCAGTCGCCGCCTATCGCCCACTTTGAGCAGATAAGACTCTATATATTGATACAGGAGTAAGTAGGCATCGTTGGCGTTGGAAAAGTCACCGGCCAGAGTTCTCAACCACACCCACTCGCTGACCAGATTGGTTTGTGGGTAATTACTGGCATAGGCTTCCAACAGCAGTACCTTGAGCAGGGCCTTGTGCGGCTTGTCCAAGCCTTTGTAGAGCTGCCATAAAGAGGCACCAAAATACTCATTGGCGGGTAGTTGGTGCACATCACCAAGAAACAGAAAATCGCTGCAAGGCTCGGCATTAGGCCACCAGGCGACCGTCTTGCCTGCTAGGCGAATATGACTGCGGTAGAACTCTTCTAGCAGTAACCAATGCTGGGCGCTGCCGCTGTGCTCATGCCCCAACAGCTCCCATTCGGCGTCCTGATGACAGGCATCATCACGGCAAAATTGCCGCGGATGTACCAGATAAAAGTTCACCTCGAATTGAAAACCAGCAAACCACTGGGTAAGTTTTAGGCTCTTGTCCCTCAGTAACTCTACTTCTTCCAGGGTCAGCCCTGCGTCATAGACCAACCAAACATCCACATCACTCTTGGGATTCTGGCCAAAACTGGCGGTGCTACCCATCACGTAAACCCCTTCCAATACCGGGCTGACATGCGGTGAGTCTTCAAGCAGTGGCAGCTTGAGGGTAGCGAGCGACTCCTTAAACGAGATGGTATTTGAGAATCCCTTGATACCACGAGGCGTCATGGGACCATTGTATCCGGGCAAGCGGTTGTGATGTTGATGCAACAATAGCGGAATAAGATTAAACAGATGCCGCTGTAAGGGAGAGAACAGCGCTTGAGCACGGGCCAGACGCACTCGGTTGAGGCGCTCGGCGCATTCGGCATATTGTCGCTGACGCTCGATCATCAGAATTTCACTGTTCCTGAAGCAGTTAGATGATCATGCTAACACTTTTATGCCGACAGGCAAGTAATGAGATCAAGATCACACTATTTGACGAAAATTTAACGTGCCCACTTCAAAGATTGAGCAGCGCTCAGTGCCATTCTCCAATAGGCAATGTTAGCATTGGCGCATTTAATGTACTCTCACGGAAAAGACTGGCATGTCAGAAAATCGCATTCGCATAGCAACACGTAAAAGCCCTCTCGCCATGTGGCAGGCAGAATTTGTCAAAGCCGAACTGGAACGCATTCATCCCGGGCTGACAGTAGAACTGCTGCCAATGAGCACCAAGGGGGACATTATTCTCGATACCCCTCTGGCCAAAGTGGGTGGCAAGGGTTTGTTTGTTAAAGAGCTGGAAGTCGCCATGCTGGAAGACCAGGCGGATATCGCCGTACATTCCATGAAAGATGTGCCGGTCGATTTCCCGGAAGGCTTGGGGCTGGAAGTAATCTGTGAACGCGAAGATCCCCGTGATGCCTTCGTCTCCAATAAGTATAAGTGCATCGATGAACTGCCTCAGGGTGCGGTTGTCGGTACTTCAAGCCTACGTCGTCAGTGCCAACTCAGAGCCCGTCGTCCGGACCTGATAATCAAAGATCTGCGCGGTAACGTGGGAACCCGTCTGGGTAAGCTGGACGCCGGTGAATATGATGCCATCATTCTGGCCGCTGCCGGGCTTATCCGCCTGAAACTGTCGGAGCGTATCGCCAGCTTTATCAGCGCCGAAGAATCACTGCCGGCCAACGGCCAAGGCGCTGTCGGCATCGAATGCCGCACTGACGATGAGCGGGTAAAAGCCTTGCTGGCACCGCTTGAGCACAAAGAAACCCGCTACCGCGTACTGGCAGAAAGGGCCATGAATACTCGTCTGGAAGGCGGTTGTCAGGTACCTATCGGTGCCTATGCCGAGATCCAGGACCAACAGCTGACATTGAGAGGTCTGGTGGGTAATCCAGACGGTTCTGAAGTGATCTCTGGAGTGGTAAGTGGTCATCAGGACGAAGCGGTAGCCTTGGGTAACGCCCTGGCAGAAGAACTGCTGAGCAAAGGCGCCAAAACTATATTGGATGCCGTTTACGGCAAATAACAAGGCGGCACCATGAGAGTGTTGTTGACGCGCCCCGAGGGGCGCAATCACGCCATGGAAAAAGCGCTGACAGAAAGAGGGATACCTTTTATGGTGACCCCTCTGCTGGCAGTCGAGGCCATGGAAGACAAAACTATTTCCCCTACCGAGGTGCTGGACGCCGACATTATTGTGTTTGTCAGCACCAATGCGGTGCATTTCGGTACTCAGGCACTCAATGCCCCCTGGCCGTCACACATTCAATATTTTGCCGTCGGCGAAGCGACTTTCGAGGCCTTTGCGCAATATGGTATCCACGGCCATAAGGCTCCGGATGACAACCAACAGACCGAGGGCCTGTTAACCCTGCCAGGACTGCAACCCGAAGCAGTAAAACACAAGCAAGTGGTCATAATTCGCGGTAACGGTGGCCGGGAAGTACTGGGACAAACACTCCAGCAATATGGTGCTTCAGTCAAGTTCTGGGAAGTCTACCGCCGCACCTGCCCCGCCTACGATGCAATACAACTGGTCAAAGAATGGCAAGCCTTCGGGATAGACACCATAGTGCTCAGCAGCGCCGAAAGCCTGATGAACCTTATCCGACTGCTGCCAAAAGAGTATTTTGCTTGGCTGCAAGCATGTCATATTATAGTTCCCAGTATTCGGGTGGTAGATAAGGCCGTGGTCGCCGGATTAACTCAAGTGACCGATGCCACGGCAGCCAATAGTAAGGCCGTACTCAAAGCATTGAGGCTCTAGTTTTCCCCCTCCCGATTTCCAGCCCTATTGTCGCGTTAAAGGACTGCATTAATGGATAACAGTAAGCCAGAAGTCGGGAGCGATACCCCCGCACTGCCTACCCAAACCTTGGGTACCACAGAGCAAGAAACTCCAGCGGAGACAGCCAAGCGCAGCTCATGGCCACTGAGACTGACGCTGCTATTGAGCCTGTTGCTGGCACTGCTGGCCTGCGCCATAGGTGCTTATCTCTTTTGGCAACTGCAGCAACAGCAAGCCGCCAATGCGCAACTGACAACTACCCTCGAACAGGTCAAACAAGCTCCTGAGTCCAGATTACAGGCACTGGAGCAGCAACTGAGAAGCGACCTGCAGCAAAATCAACAGCTGCAAGGTGCCATAGCCCAACTGAGCGATGCCCAGCAGCAGATGCAAAACCGTATCGCCACTCTGGCACAACGTAGTCCCAACCATTGGATGGCGGCAGAAGCCGAATACTTGGTGCGGATGGCGGGACGTAAGCTGTGGCTGGAGAAAGATCCGCAAACAGCAACCGGCCTGTTACAAGCCGCCGATGAGCGTATTGCCGCCATGCAGGAGCCATCTCTTATGCCACTGCGTCGAGCCCTCGCCAACGATATTGCAGCGGTCAGCGCCATCAAGAATACCGATATCGCAGGAACTGTGTTCACCCTGGATGGCATTATCACCAAGCTGGACAAGCTGCCACTCAACCGTGTCGGCAGCCAGCAAATGGAGCCGGAAACAGAAAACAAGATGTCTGACTCCATTGGAGATTGGCAAAGCAACTTGGCCAAGACCTGGAGCGCACTGAAGGAAGACTTCTTCACTATTCGCAAGATAAGCTCAGATATCACTCCGCTGCTGTCTCCCCAGCAAGAATGGTATTTATTCGAGAATATCCGCAATAAACTACTACAGTCGCAACTGGCCCTCTATCAATATGATGAGCTCAACTACCGCCAGTCATTGGCCATGGCTCGAAAGTGGATCCAGCAATATTTCGATCTCGACGATCCACGCACCGAAGAGGTGCTGACCGCAATCAATGCTTTGTCCAGTCTGCAACTGGATCCCGTTAATCTGACCAAATTTGAATCCAGCGCCCAGCTCAAGCAGTTGGTCACCTATGGTGAACTCATGCCGGGGGCGGAACTATGATAAGAGTACTCATCTATCTGGTGATTATTCTGGCTGGTGCCTGCCTTAGCCCGCTCTTAGCCGGGAAGACGGGCTATGTCTATATCGCCTTTCTGGACTGGCAACTGGAAACCAATCTGCTGTTTGCCGTTATGGCACTCATCATCTTCTTTGCCCTGTTGCAGCTACTGGAATGGCTGCTTGTCACTGTGCTGAATCTGGTGCTTAGCAGTCGCTACCTGCCGCGGCGCTGGCGCCGCAATGCCGCCCGCAAGCACACTCTTACTGGTGCCCTGGCACTGGCAGAAGAAGATTGGCCTGCGGCCGAAAAGGCGATGCAAAAAGGCGCCGAAGCCGGTGAACTGCCTGCTCTTAATTATCTGGCTGCCGCCAGAGCGGCCCAAAGACAGTTCAAGAATGAACAGCGGGATGAATACCTGAATAAGGCGGCCCAGTTGCCACTGGCGACCCAAGCCGTCACCACCACCAGAGTGCGCTACTACATGCAGCAAGGCGAGCTGGAAAAAGCCCGCGAGCAGCTGGACAAACTGCAACCCAGCAGCAAGAGCAAGGCACCGGTACTGCAGCTGGCACTGGAGCTTTACCAGAGCCAGCTGGACTGGCAGGCTCTAAAACTGTTATTGCCGGCGCTGCGCAAAAAGCAGATCCTCGATAGTGAAGAATACGAGCTCCTGAACCAGAGGGTAAATAACGCTTTGCTGGCGCAGGCGGCCCTTCGCAGCGAGCAAGAACTGGAAAAATGTTGGCACTGGCTTAGCCGCCAGGAACGCAGCCAGCAACCCAATATGGCGCAATATGCATTGGGTCTGGCCGGCTTCAACCGCCGTGACGAAGCGCTGAAACTGCTGAATAAGGCCCTAAAGAAAGAGCCTTGCTCCGCTGTACTTGAAGTTTTGCCGAAAATTTTTGAAGCCCAAGACAACGAAACCCTGAAGCTGCTGAAAAATTTGGAGCCCAAGCTCGAAAATCATGCCGACTACCAACACTGCATGGCTCAAATCCATGAGCTCTGCCGTGAATTCAGTCTGGCCCGAGCCGCATGGGAACGCTTGTGTCACTTGCTGCCGCGCAAGGAGTATTGGCTGGCCTTGGCCAAACTTCAGGAACAGTTGGCCGATCATCAGGGAGCCTTCAATAGTTACAAACAGGCCGCCAAGAGCAGCTAATCGCTAGACCTTTTCGTAATAAAAAAGCCACTATTTTAGTGGCTTTTTTATTACGAAAAGCAAAGTCACTTTCTCATCATCTGTAACCTTATGAATGGGTGGTAAATTCCCATATCTAAAATCAATCAGCCATTATTAATCTGCAGCCAGCCTTTAAAGACAGGCATTTGACAGCCTTCGTTTCAACCCCAGACTTAATATTAGAACTTATAACTGACGCTTATGGTCTTGAGTACCTTGCCGTCAGTATTTGCGTGCAAAGGAGTATGAGTTATGGGCGTCGCAATCAGCAAGCAAGACGCAGTTGTCACCAATTTGGTTGGACAACTCAAGGCCAAGGACGAAAATGGCAATATCCGCGATCTGAGCATCGGGGATCTCATCCGCAATGGTGAAGAGATCATCTTCACCGCGAACGATACCTTCACTATCGAATATGCCGATGGTACCAGGCTGACAGAGCAAAATGCACAACCCAGCGCTCAACCTCAGCCAGATGCCGTGGCCGCAGATGTCGCCCAATTCGCCAATGAAGGGGTCGATGCCGAAATAGCCGCACTGCAGGCACAAATACTTGCAGGTGACGACCCTACCGCAAACCTGCCTGCTACCGCAGCTGGTGCCGGGACAACAGGTAACCAAGGTGATTTCGGTTATGTCGCCGTAGACAGGGACGGCTCTGAGTTATTGGCAAGTGCAGGTTATGACACCAGTGGTTTCGATCAAACCGCCATTACCACTCAAGAAGAGATACTGCTTGAGGATCTCCCCTTGGCTGGCCCAACACTCAGCAGTAGCGCAGCCACACTCTCAGATGCCAACCTGCCGACAGGAACCACTCCATCACCCGCCGCCTTGACCCAAACCGGTAACTTGAGTTTTAGCGCTGCGGCCGGCGTGGCAAGCTTGACCCTAGATGGGATTGCCATTGTCTCTGGCGGCGTATTTAACGGCCCTGTCAGTATCAATACTGAATACGGTGTACTCACCATCAACGCCGTTGACCTGATAAACGGCAATATCAGCTATAGCTTTACCCTCAATTCTGCGGTTGACCACAGCTCAAGTGATGACTTCTCGCAGGCTTTCAACCTGATATTGACCGATCTAGAAGGAAACAGTGTCGGTAATACCCTTACCATCTCGGTACTGGATGACGCTCCAAGCGGCCAGGATGACATCAACAGCGTAGATGAAGACTCACTACTAGCCATTAGCGGCAATCTGCTCGACAACGATGTTCAGGGCGGCGATACCGCACAGGTAACAGCCGCTGGCAGTGGCAGCAACCTTGATAATGCCGTATCCAATCAAAGCCAGGTTTCAGGCAGCTACGGCCTGCTGACCCTCAATGCCGATGGTAGTTACAGCTATCAAATTAACTCTGCAGCGCAAGCCGTTCAAGCGCTCGCTCAGGGAGAATCCCTGACGGAAACTTTCTCCTATCTGCTGACCGATGCCGATGGCGATACCAGCATCCAGACCTTGACTATCACTATCACAGGCACCAATGATGTGCCGGTGATCAGCACGCCTCAGCCGGGTGAGGCCGATGGTGTTGTACGAGAAGCCGGTCAGTTTGATGACGGCAGCATAGACCCTGGCACCCCTAGTGTCAGCGGACAACTGAGCGCCAGCGATGTGGATAATGGTGCCGTGCTTATTTGGTCCGGCAGTGCCGACAGCCCACTTGGCAGCTTCAGCATAGATGCCGTCACCGGCGCCTGGAATTATCAGCTCGATAACGCCGCCGTTGATGGTTTACTGGAAGGCGAAATTCGCACCGAGACCTTTACGGTTAATGTGACGGATGAGTTTGGCGCCAGCGCCGAGCAACTGGTCACTATTACCATCATAGGTACCAATGACGCCCCCATTCTCAGCGCCGATAGCAGTGGCAACCTCACCGAAGACGTTGATGTCATCAATGGTATGCTCAGTGACAGTGGTGCCTTGAGCTTCACCGATGTGGATATTGGTGACAGCCATGTTGTCAGCAGTAGCTACAATGGCGATGCAAGCTGGAGCGGCGGCGCCCTAGATCAAGCGACCCAAGATGCGCTAGCCCAAGGCTTTAGCGCCGACAACTCCGGCTGGAGCTATGACATCGCCAACAGCCTGGTGCAGTTCCTCGCCGTCGGTGAAACCATCACCTTAAGCTTCACACTGACGGTCACCGACGCCTTTGGCGCCAGTGATTCACAGCTAGTCACTCTGACTATCAATGGCACCAACGATGGCCCGATAATTAACCCTCCTGGCGAGGGCGATGCCGACGGCACTGTGCGTGAAGCCGGTCAATTTGACGATAGCAGCGTCGATCCCGGAACTCCGGGTGTCAGTGGCCAACTCAGCGCCAGCGATGTCGACAACGGTGCAGATCTGACTTGGTCCGGTAGTGCCGACAGCCCACTGGGCAGCTTCAGTGTTGATGCCGCCACCGGCGCCTGGAATTATCAGCTCGATAACGCCGCCGTTGATGGTTTACTGGAAGGCGAAATTCGCACCGAAACCTTTACGGTTACTGTAACGGATGAGTATGGCGCCAGCGCCGAACAACTGGTCACTATTACCATCATAGGTACCAATGACGCCCCCATTCTCAGCGCTGACGCAAGTGGAGCCGTCATTGAAGATCTGGATGTCATCAATGGCATGCTCAGCGACAGCGGCAGCTTGAGCTTCACCGATGTGGATATTGGTGACAGCCATGTTGTCAGCAGCAGCTACAACAATGATGCAAGCTGGAGTGGCGGCGCCCTGGATCAAGCCACCCAGGATGCGCTGGCAGCCGGCTTCAGTGCCGATAACTCCGGCTGGAGCTATGATATCGCCAACAGCCTGGTGCAGTTCCTCGCCGTCGGCGAAACCATCACCTTGAGCTTCACACTAACAGTCACCGATGCCTTTGGCGCCAGTGATTCACAACCCGTCACTTTGACCATCACCGGCACCAATGACGCACCTGTGCTGAGCATCGACATGAGCGGCGCAGTCACCGAGGATATTGATGTGCTGGCCGGGATGCTCAGCGACAGCGGCGATTTGAGCTTCACCGATGTTGATATCAACGACAGCCACAGTGTCGGCAGCAGCTATAACGGCGATGTACTCTGGAGCGGCGGCGCCCTGGATCAAGCCACCCAGGATGCACTGGCGGCCGGCTTCAGTGTCGATACCTCCGGCTGGAGCTATGAGATTGCCAACAGCCTGGTGCAGTTCCTCGCCGTCGGCGAGACCATCACCTTAAGCTTTGATGTCACGGTCGATGATGGCAACGGCGGCACCGATACCGATACCGTCACAGTGACCATCACCGGCACCAATGATGCACCGGTGCTGAGCATCGACATGAGCGGCGCGGTCACCGAGGATGTTGATGTCGTGGCCGGGATGCTCAGCGACAGCGGCGATTTGAGCTTCACCGATGTCGATATCAACGACAGCCACAGCGTCGGCAGCAGCTATAACGGCGATGTACTCTGGAGCGGCGGCGCCCTGGATCAAGCCACCCAGGATGCGCTGGCGGCCGGCTTCAGTGTCGATAACTCCGGCTGGAGCTATGAGATTGCCAACAGCCTGGTGCAGTTCCTCGCCGTCGGCGAGACCATCACCCTGAGCTTTGATGTCACGGTCGATGATGGCAACGGCGGCACCGATACCGATACCGTCACAGTGACCATCACCGGCACCAATGATGCGCCGGTGCTGAGCATCGACATGAGCGGCGCAGTCACCGAGGATGTTGATGTCGTGGCCGGGATGCTCAGCGACAGCGGCGATTTGAGCTTCACCGATGTTGATATCAACGACAGCCACAGCGTCGGCAGCAGCTATAACGGCGATGTACTCTGGAGCGGCGGCGCTCTGGATCAAGCCACCCAGGATGCACTGGCGGCCGGCTTCAGTGTCGATAACTCCGGCTGGAGCTATGACATTGCCAACAGCCTGGTGCAGTTCCTCGCCGTCGGCGAGACCATCACCCTGAGCTTTGATGTCACGGTCGATGATGGCAACGGCGGCACCGATACCGACACCGTCACTGTGACCATCACCGGCACCAATGACGCACCTGTGCTGACCATCGACATGAGCGGCGCAGTCACCGAGGATATTGATGTCATCAATGGCATGCTCAGCGACAGCGGCGATTTGAGCTTCACCGATGTTGATATCAACGACAGCCACAGCGTCGGCAGCAGCTATAACGGCGATGTACTCTGGAGCGGCGGCGCCCTGGATCAAGCCACCCAGGATGCGCTGGCGGCCGGCTTCAGTGTCGATAACTCCGGCTGGAGCTATGACATTGCCAACAGCCTGGTGCAGTTCCTCGCCGTCGGCGAGACCATCACCTTAAGCTTTGATGTCACGGTCGATGATGGCAACGGCGGCACCGATACCGATACCGTCACAGTGACCATCACCGGCACCAATGATGCACCGGTGCTGAGCATCGACATGAGCGGCGCGGTCACCGAGGATGTTGATGTCGTGGCCGGGATGCTCAGCGACAGCGGCGATTTGAGCTTCACCGATGTCGATATCAACGACAGCCACAGCGTCGGCAGCAGCTATAACGGCGATGTACTCTGGAGCGGCGGCGCCCTAGATCAAGCCACCCAGGATGCACTGGCGGCCGGCTTCAGTGTCGATAACTCCGGCTGGAGCTATGACATTGCCAACAGCCTGGTGCAGTTCCTCGCCGTCGGCGAGACCATCACCTTAAGCTTTGATGTCACGGTCGATGATGGCAACGGCGGCACCGATACCGACACCGTCACGGTGACCATCACCGGCACCAATGA
>NZ_NGVS01000003.1:0-180 GCF_002777975.1 Shewanella carassii | reverse complement strand
GATATCAACGACAGCCAC
Organism: Shewanella carassii; assembly: GCF_002777975.1. Taxonomy (GTDB): domain Bacteria; phylum Pseudomonadota; class Gammaproteobacteria; order Enterobacterales; family Shewanellaceae; genus Shewanella; species Shewanella carassii. The sequence continues at coordinate 162 of NZ_NGVS01000003.1, read as the reverse complement.
AGCGTCGGCAGCAGCTATAACGGCGATGTACTCTGGAGCGGCGGCGCCCTAGATCAAGCCACCCAGGATGCACTGGCGGCTGGCTTCAGTGTCGACAACTCCGGCTGGAGCTATGACATTGCCAACAGCCTGGTGCAGTTCCTCGCCGTCGGCGAAACCATC
>NZ_NGVS01000004.1 GCF_002777975.1 Shewanella carassii | reverse complement strand
CAACAAACAGTGTGGCTCTGGTTTAACTAATCCACGAGAAAACACGGAGGCCGACACCTGCACAGGGAATCATTATGTCTATACAGAAATGGAGATCATATGAGTGTACGTGAAGAATCAATTGGGTCGCAATTTGTGCATGTGGTTTTACCTACGGTGGTGGTGCTAATTATCGCAGGAATTTCATTTAGCGCCGATCTATGTATTTCAGATGAATTCTTCTGGTTTCAGCGCTCTGGTGCACTAATTGCTGCGGCTGGAATTTATACTGCATTTCATGAGAATGGTAAGAGGTATGAATTGGAAGGTTCTACTCTCAATATAAACTCCAAAATATGGTATCAATGGCTCGCGCTAACATTAGGTATTCTAGGAACATTTATATGGGCTTATGGCGACTTGCCATTTAGGTAATAATGTATAACAAACGCCACCAATTCGTTGCTTCGCAACGGGGCTCGCAACTAGTCGTTACTCACCCTTGTGGCGAGCGTTATGCGCCACTACACATCAAAAAACGGATATTTCAGTAGTGATTTGGAACAAGATAAAACATATTTATAGAAATAATAAGGCTACGGTCGTCACCTGTGCCGCAAACGTAACGGGAATCGTTACGTTTGGGAAAGACTCATTGGAGCTAGTTACATACTTAAACAGCTTTAATCCGTATTCAGAAGAAAATAGCAGTTTACCTATCGAAATTGGAATGAAAATTTCAGATGCAGAGTTAACTTTAGGTGAACCACAAGAACGCACTTTTATAGGTAACTCATATTTTTCGCATGGCATTGAACTTAACCCTGATTATGAGTTTCAAGACGAAGTTGGGGGAGTTACCGCGAAGAGGCTACCATCAGGTATAGCCTACAAAGGCAAAATTGATGGTATTCGTCTCGGTTCGTCAATCGAAGATATCAACGAAGAGAAAGGGAACCCTACATATTGGGGAGTTGACTCTGAACAAAGTTCGGTAGCTATTTGGAATGATACATAAGAGAATATGGACACCCAGCATTAATGGCGCGCTAGTTAGTCTCCGACTATGCTTTGTTTAAGCATTTAACAAGGAGGTTATTATGCCGCGCCCTCGCCGAACTCAAATCAGCCTTGAAGATACGCCTTACTACCACTGTTGCAGCCGCGTGGTGCGGCGTGCCTTTCTGTGTGGTGATGATGCCTATTCGGGTAAGAATTATGACCACCGCCGTGGTTGGGTGGAATCTTTATTGTTTGAATTGGAAGCCGTTTTTGCCATTGATGTGGCCGCATTTNTGACCACCGCCGTGGTTGGGTGGAATCTTTATTGTTTGAATTGGAAGCCGTTTTTGCCATTGATGTGGCCGCATTTGCCATCATGAGTAATCATCTGCATCTGGTGTTGCATATTGATATAGAGACAGCAAACCGATGGACAGACAGAGAAGTGCTTTGTAGCGCTCAAATCCCCTACCGGTGCTTGAACGCAGACCGAAAGAAGATTAAGTTATTGTTTTACAGTGGGTGGCTTGAGTTTTTGGGGAATCATTATGTCTATGCCTCTGAAGAGTTCGAGTTATGTCCAGTAAAGTAAAAGCTCAGGATGAAAAGAGAGATAAACAATGGGATCGTTTAGATTCGATTATCTCTCGGAACTTTTCCGCTTCATATATGAGCAATGCTAAGTGGGTAAAGCTTTTCAAGGCAACTTGCTCATTGTACCCGAGTGTTAGTGAGATCAATTATAAACTTGTCCATTCAGGTGATGTAAAGTCTTCCATTATTGAGCAATACGAAGAACAAATTGATGAGCACTGGTTTATCGAGCCATCAATATACAAAGAGATTGAATGGATAGAATTTCCATTTGATCTAAATCCAAAGCTTATAGAGTTTGTAAAAATAATTGACCAGTTAGGCAAATATGAAATTCAGCATACAACTACTGGTTTACGGATAATGGGCTATGCAAAGGCATAACAAGGCGCAACAACGGACTGGCAAAGCTGTGCGCGGCGTTGGTGCTCAGAGGAGTTATGAGTATAAATCTAGAAAAGCACCGAAGAATGGAATTACGTAAGGCTACGGGAACTCGTGTTATTCGTCCGCCCAAGCCGGTTTCATTCCATCGCGGCCCCGAATATTTGGTTGCTCATGCATGCTTCAACTGCCGAAAAAGTTACAAAAGGCCTGTTGAGTACTCTGATAAAGAGCCAACTCCATGTCACTCATGCCCAGATTGTGGCGAATGTATGCATGAGATGGGGCGTAGCTTCAAGGCACCGAAGGCAGGTGATAAGAGGCAGTGGCGTAAGGTACAAATTCTGTTCGCTGCTGGCTTCCGGTTCGTTGGCTGCGGTTCCCATGATGGTGCGAGGCTGCCCACTGAGCTAAGTGAGTTAGAAGATTTCTTAATCAATAATCAGGTGCATCCGCTAAAGGTAGCAGCACCTAACAATCTAATGCTGCCGGATGGTTACCGCGGTGCGGCAATCGCCGCAAGTTAGGCCGAGGAAGATATTATGAGAATTTGGCTCCTCGCTTTTTTAAGTCTCCTGTTACCAGGTTGCTCTTCGACCAATAAAACTACCTATCAACCTGTTTGTTTTCAATCCGTAGAACAAGCCATAAGTATTGGTGAATTTCTTATATCCGCGGGATATTTTGAAAAAGTAAGTTACTGGGTTAACGGAGACCCCAGCATACCTGTTCGGGGGTTGGGTTTGGAATGGGATGGATTTGAACATTTAAAGTATTGTCCCAGCGGCGGGTATCCTGTCCTCATCTCTTACCTGGATAAGGATGAACTTGGGAATTCTGAATTAGTGATTAAATGGGCTCAAATAGTTTTTAAAAATATGCTTAAGGAACGAGGCATTGAAACATAACAAGTGACGGTGGCATTCCGTCAATAAGTATTTCGCTAATTGTGATAGCTTTCGCCCATCGGGTTCGATTTTTCATCATGATATTGAGCGTAACCAACAGCTCTCGCATACAGGATATCAACGCTACTTTGGGAAGCGATTATTTCCTGAGGGGGCGTCCCTTTGCAATGTTATTTGTGCCAACGGCTTTCGGCGACACAGAGGGGGGAGTTGGTGCAACTCTGTTAGTCCTAAATAGCTTGAAATATTTGAGAGATCTACAGACACACACCTATTTTTCAGGCACAGACGGAACTGTGACCTTCCGAGCCAGGGATGGCGAGGCAGAGCTTACAGGGACGTACTCGCAGCGTGTCACAGGATCGCCTGTGCGAAAGGCGCACCGCAGGTGATTGGCCACAACTTAGCTAGCCGCTAGGATCAAGTTCATTGGTGAGTTTTGGCTTGAAGCAATGCTAGCCACTGTGCCAGTGGCCTAACGTCGTGGAACAAATGCATTCATGCACAACGGCTAGCTCACCATCCCAGGCTCGCGCTCGAAAGCATGTTGCTGCGCAACTCTCGCCGTGTCACAGGGGAGCCTGTGCAAAAGGCCGTTCTCGGACATCCTGCTTTTCACTGCATTCGGGCTTCGTGCCCATCCCAGCGGCAGGCAACGAGAAACATCCATTGCCGGAAACTTGACCAGTGCTTATTGGCAGCATCAAGGGTGGCATTGGTGCCATTTTGTAAGATTAGCCTTGTTTGAAATCGGTAAGGGGAATGAATGTACCATTCCCCAATCTCAACTTCTGGGTAAAAACAGGGTGAAACGAGCGCCGCCCAGGGGAGATTGATCTATTTGCCACTGGCCTTGGTAGCTCTGCAGCAGATCTTTGACTATCGCCAGCCCTATGCCATGCCCTTGTTGGTAGTTATCGGCTCTGACACCGCGCTCGAACAGCTGGGTTTTCTGCTGCTCTGTAATGCCCGGGCCATCGTCTTCGATGCAGATGTTCAGGCCTTTTTCGCTAACCCAGGTTTTGAGGGCAACCTTGCTGTTTGCTGCCTTGCAGGCGTTATCCAATAGATTGCCGAGGAGTTCGGCCAGGTCGGCTTCATCGCCATAAAACAGGGCATTTGTTGCCAGGTCAGCCTCAAACTCCAGCACCTTGTCGGCATAAATCTTGCCAAGGGTTCGCAGCAGTTTGTCGGCCACGGTTTTACTGTTCACCCCTTGGTGCCAAGCGCCGCTGCCGGCACTTTGGGCTCGCTTCAACTGGTGCCCTATGCTGGCGTTGATTTGGCTGATGGGCTCTTGGGCATCGCTCGGCAAAGACTTGAGGCTTTGCAGTACCGCCAGCGGTGTTTTCAGGCTATGGGCCAGATCCGACAAGGCGTTGCGATAACGTTGGCGTTGGCGCTGTTCGTTGCTTATCAGGGCATTGAGTTGGGTCGCGACCTGTTGCAGCTCCTTGGGATAGTCGCTGCCGAGATGTTGCCGTTTGCCTTGCTCAACCGCTTCGAGCTCGGCGCGAAAGCGCGCCAGTGGTTTGAGTGTCCACCAGAGCCAGCCTCCTTGAACCAGTAACAGGAACAGCATCAATAGTCCCAGGTATTGCCAGAGCTGGCGGCTGAAGGCGCCTTGGGTTTGCTCAAAGCCGGTCTGATCTTTGATGATGTGTACGGTAAAGGGAATATCCCGGTCATTATTCGAGGCCGAGGCAAAGCTGGCGCTGAAGCTGTAACTGAAGTGAGGCTTGCCCAGGAGAAGCATTTCGCCAAAGCGGCCTTCTCCGAGTGGTGGGCTTGGAAGCTTGCCCGGAGGCGGCATACCGATAAAGGAAGGCGAATGCCATACCAGTTTGCCTTGGCTGCTGACCAGGGCGTAGAGCCCGGATTGATCTATGTTGAACTGTTTGTCCTGTAATTGATCCGGCAGAACCAGTTCGCCCTGTTCCACTTCTGCCAATGCCAATACGCCATAAAGGGCGGCGCTGAGTTCATCTTTTACCGCGTGGGTCAATTGGGCACGAAAGGCATCGCTCAGGGTCACGCCGATAAGCGGCAAGAGCACCAGATTCAACAGCAGGGCGCTGATCATCAGTCGGCCCTTGAGTGAACCGGGCAAAAGCCTTGCAGGCAAGGGCTTCATCAGGGCTTATCTCTGACAGGAAGCGCATTAAGGCGATAACCCTGACCACGCAGGGTTTCAATAAGCCCAAGCGTGCCCTCGGGATCCAGCTTCTTGCGCAAACGGCGAATAAATACCTCAATCACATTGGAGTCCAGATCAAAGTCCTGATCATAGATATGCTCGATAAGCAGACTCTTGGAAGTGACTTCGCTCTGATGCAGCATTAGATACTCGAGCAATTTGTATTCGGAGGCGCTGAGGCTGACACTGTGTTTGCCGAGTCGTACTTCACCGCTGCTGGTATTCAGGGTGACAGGACCACTTTGCAGTAAGGGGCTGGCCTTACCTGCGCTGCGGCGGATTAAAGCCTTGATCCTGGCGGTGAGTTCCATGGGGTGAAACGGTTTGGTGAGGTAGTCATCACCACCGGCATCCAGGCCTTCCACCTTGTCTTGCCAGCCATCTCTGGCGGTGAGGATCAGCACAGGGTAATCCAGTCCCTTGGCACGCATCTGTTCAATCAGTGCTATGCCGCTGAGTTTGGGCAGGCCGATATCGATAATGGCGGCATCATAGGGATATTCCGCCGCCAGAAACAGGCCCTCTTCGCCGTCTGACGCCGTATCCAGATTGAAACCTGCCTCTTGCAGATGCTGTTTTAAGTTAGCCTGTAAGGCGGCATCATCTTCTACCAATAACAGTCGCATAAGCTGTTTCCTGTCAGTTTGCCTGCAGGCGGCCGCTGCGGGCATCTACAGAGACATAGACAATTCGGCCGCTGTCCTGCAGCAGTTTGACTCGATACCCCGGGTTGCCGTTGACCTTAACAGACTGCACCCTGAGTACCTTACCGCCATAAGCCTGCTTCACCAGTCTGGCGGCTTCATCGCCGCTGCGGACTTTCAGCTTGGCCTCCTGGCCCTGAGTCGTTCGTTCCGGCTTGGCAAAGGGGCCGGCATGCAGGGGTTGAGCGAAAGCCAGCGACAGCAATAGCATGCTTGCCGCGATAATTCCGCTTGAGTGATAAGCTTGATGCTTGATTTTACTGCCCCTTTTCATGGTTTTGCCCTTTTGGAAACGCTTGGCCCAGTGTAAAAGATCCCCGCGGTGGATGAAATAGCCAGCCGGGTCTTCACTCTCTATCTATCCTTCCCCCCGGTTTTCGCTCAGGCCCGGTCAGTTGTACTCCTTCCAAGATGAACATCGGCTGACAGAAACCGTTCATCTCATGTTCACCCAAGCTGACTTTTAATAATGCTAAGGAAGGTGCGAATAAGTCCTCGTGGCACTCTGGCTTGCACAGCAATTGGCGCTCAAGGCATCTGACTGAAGGCATGCCGGGGCCTGTCGAAGTCGGATAACGCAGAGAGCCGGTTGCTGTGAAAGCCCCGAAGGGCGTGGCTTACAGACCTGCCTGCTATGTTGTGCTTCTTGCAAAGGACTAGGGCCATTTGCTGCGAACCACGCCTTGCATCCAGGCCTGTAAGCCGACGCAGAGCACACATGGGACTTGTTCGCACCTTCCCTAAACCCGGATAAGCGCGGGATGCGCCCTGTGGAGAAGCACTATGAAATTATTATCTTACACTGTATTTAGCCTGTCGCTGTTTTTGGCTCTGTTTTGGGGGGCGCCTGCAGCCTATGCCAAGGAGCCTGTCGGCGGACAAGCCTCAATCGGCCAAAAAGCGCAGCAACCAAGCGATGAACAGGATAGCTCAGGCGCGAAGCTACGGGCGGCACAACACAGGCAGTTGCTCAAGCAACTGCAGCAGGAGTGGCAATCTACCGGAGCTCAAGTTTCCGGTGAGCGCATGACCCGCGAGCAGATGATTGCCAAGAAACAGAAACTGCCCGAGAGCCAAGCCGCGCCGCAGCGGATGGTCTCCATGGCGGCCCACAGCTATTACCATGAGTTCAGCTTTTATGAGGCGGCCAGCTACCTTTATGATGATTATGACTCTGATGGCTTTTATCGTAGCTTTGCGGTGCGCTTCGATGCCGATGTTTACGGTAATGATCCGGCCGAGTCTGTGCCCGTTTATGCCGAGCTTTATCTGAGCCGCAACGGCGGTGACTGGGAGCATTACTACAGCACTGAGGTGTTCTACATTCAGGGAGACAGTACCCAGGATGACTTTGAAGTGCTCACCACGTTAGAGAGCGGCTATCCCAGCGATCATTATGATGTGCTGATCGACCTCTATGAACCCGGTTACAGTGACATAGTGGCAACCATAAGTTCTTATGAAAGCAATAGCCTCTATGCCTTGCCGCTGGAGAGTCGCGAATGGGACAGAGATGATGGCGCGACCGTGATAGTCGATGCCGGCGGCAGCCTGTCAGTGCTGGCGCTCGCGAGTCTGGTACTGCTTGGCGGTTTGCGTTACAGACGCGGCAAAGTTGCCGCCTGAAATTACAAAATTTAACTACACAGGCCGGGGGCTCTCCCGGCCTGTTTCTTTCCGGGTTCCCAACGGGGGCCGGAATGGGTCAACAAGGTTTACTCTTGTTGGCCTTTTATTTAGAGGCTTGCAGGATCACAAACTTACCATTGGAGGCTATGGTCTTGCAGTTGCCAAACAGGCGCTTGAGCTTGATGTGGTAACCCAGGTGACGGTTGCCAACCACATGCAGTATGCCGCCGTTCACCAGACGCCGTCTGGCATCGAGGAACATCTGCCAGGCAATATGATCTGTGATGGCCTCTCCCTGATGAAACGGCGGGTTACAGAGCACCAGATCCGGTGCGACACCGGCGCTCAAATGACTCAGACAGTCATCCCAATAGAAGTGGCCGCGTTCGGCTTCAAAACCATTGCCGTGCCAGTTGAGCCGGGCACTTTCCACGGCCATCTCAGAGTCATCGACAAAGTGAATGCTCGCCTCGGGATAACGCTTGGCCGCTGCCAGCCCCAAAACACCATTGCCGCAGCCCAGATCCACCACAGAGCTAAACTCACCTTCGGGGAGGTTGGCCAACATCAAACGGGCGCCGATATCCAGTTTGCCGGCGGCAAATACATTACTGAGATTACAGATATTGAGGCCGAATTCGCCAAGGGGCCACTCGCTGGGGGCTGGCAATTCGCGCGCCTGGCCATCGGCGAAGGCGGTAATCACCCGGGTCTTTTTCCACGCCAGACTGGCGCTGGCCTGGCCCAGATGTTTGCCAATCAGGGTCAACAAGGCTTGATTGATGGATTTGGCCTTGGCGCCAATCAATACCCGGGTACCGGCGGGAAGCATATTGGCCAGCAGGGTCAGCTGCCAGGCAAAAAAGTTGAGGTTCTTGGGCAGCTTCAGCAATATGGTATCGGGTACACAAGCAGGCATTTCCCGACTGTTTAGCCAGTGAATGTCGGCATCGCTGAGATGGTTTTTCTCAAGATTTTGTCGAGCACCAAGGTGGGAAGTGCGGGCATCCGAGCTCCAGTGAATCTTTGCATCTGGGTAACCTCGGCGAATGGCGCACAGCAGGGCACCAAAACTGTCGTTGATAATAAGCACAGATTGAGGCGCCTCTTCCTCGGCGAGCTGTTTGAGCAGGTGTTCATCGGCGGCATCCCAGGCCTGGAGGTTGGATTCCTGCTCTTCGGGATAGCGGTGCAGAGTGAGCTGAATATCAGCGGCTGAGAACTGGCTGGTCATATAACTGGGCTTAAAGGACGAATTTGCGCGGATTATCGCAAATACTGGCGCTCAAGGCGATATTTGCGAAAATCTGCCTTGGTCATTATCTAATAGAGAAGGTTTAAGCCCGGCAATAAGCCACAGAGAAACAATGCCATGAAGTTTAAAGATGAGTTCAAATATGAGTTCAAAAGAGATACAGCAGTCGCTGTTTGCGCATGAGCCTGGGTCATCTGCTGAGTCGGCAACAGGCGTGCAGCGGTTTGAGCAGCCGCCTATGTTGCTGGTGCGCGGTTATCTCAATCCAGCCCAGCAGGATGCCATTTGGCGCGAGGCGGAGCATTATCCCCTGACTCGCCCCGAGCTTGAGATATTCGGTAAGCGTCACGCCATTCCCCGTACTCAGGTGTGGTTTGGCGATCCCGGCTGTGATTATCGTTACTCAGGGTTATTGGTCCGGGCGCTTCCCTGGCCCAAATATCTGTTAAGGCTAAGGCAAAAGCTGGATCGGGATTGGCAGCTTGGCAGCAATGGCGTGCTGGTAAACCGTTATGCCGATGGCCGCGACGCTATGGGGTGGCACAGCGACGATGAACCTGAGCTGGCTGAGGGGGCCGATATCGCGTCAATCAGTCTGGGCGCCGGACGCGATTTTGATTTGAGACACAAGCAAAGCGGCGAGAAGCTGCGGCTGAGGCTTAACTCGGGCGATCTCTTGTTGATGCGCTGGCCGATGCAGCAGGAATGGCAACATGCTTTGCCAAGAAGGCTGAAACTCACAGAGCCCAGGCTCAATCTCACCTATCGGCGGCTCAAACCGGGTTTTCATCCTCCTGGTGGTTGAAAATTGTCGGATTGATCTTTGTTCGCCGAAGCAGTAACCTGCCGCCAATCCCAACAGCTTATATCAGGTTTTACCATGTCCGTTGCCCAGACCATAGAGCAGAAGTTGCGCCTTGCCCTGACGCCGAGTCATATAGAAGTCATCAACGAGAGCCACAATCACCATGTGCCGCCTAATTCAGAGACGCACTTCAAGGTGATCATTGTCAGTGAAGCCTTTGATGGTAAGCGTCTGCTGGCTCGCCATAGAGAAGTGAACCAGGCCTTGGCGGAAGAACTGGCCAATGGCGTGCACGCTCTGTCCATGCATACTTATACTCAGGCCGAATGGGATGCTCAAAGCGCCGTGCCTGAGTCGCCCAAGTGCCGTGGTTAAAAGTCCTGGCTTGATAAACCGCCTCCAGGGGCTGCATTTGTGTTTGGGCGCTGTAATAATAGCGCTTTGAGACGCGAAACCATTTAACAGTGCAAGCCAGCTTGCCATCCAAGGGAGAATACCCATGCCATTGTTAGACAGCTTTACCGTGGACCATACCAAGATGGAGGCACCGGCAGTGCGGGTGGCCAAGACCATGAGCACACCAAAGGGCGATACCATTACGGTATTTGACCTGCGTTTTTGCGCGCCCAACAAGGATATTCTCAGCGAGCGTGGCATTCATACACTGGAACACCTGTTTGCCGGCTTTATGCGCGATCACCTCAATGGTGACGGAGTGGAGATCATAGATATTTCGCCCATGGGTTGCCGCACCGGCTTTTATATGAGCCTTATCGGGACACCGGAAGAAGGCCGGGTTGCCGATGCTTGGTTGGCAGCCATGGAAGATGTGCTCAAGGTACAGGATCAAAAGGCTATTCCTGAGCTGAACGAATACCAGTGCGGTACCTATCAGATGCATTCTCTGGAGCAGGCGCAGGATATTGCCCGCAATATTATTGCCGCCGGTGTCAGCGTTAACCGCAACGATGATCTCAAGTTGAGTGAGGAACTGCTGAAGCAGCTCTAAATCCCGCCCGGCTTACCTCGCTCAATCAAGCGGCTTGATATTTACTCAAGTCGCTTTTTTTTTGTCCACGAATCAGTTAGTTTACAAAAAAATAACATCAAATATGCGGTAACTGCTGATAGGGGATTGGGATATGAGTCAGAGGCATGGCTTGCTTAAGGTGAGTGCCGTGGCCGTTTTGGTGAGCGGGAGTTTGGCCGGGCCGTGGGCGCGTGCTGCCGAAGCTTTGGCTGCTGACCATCCGGCTTTTGAGCCCGCAGCAATCAATGCCATGTACTATGACTCGGCCGAGCGGCAATTGACCGCCGGTGGCGAGCTTATCCCAACCCTGCCTGGCAGTTTCAGTATCCGCGGCGCCGGTGGCAGCGGCCATTCTGGAATGGCGATTATCGAAGACAGGGTCAATCTGGCGCCGGCACCTTATTCTGCACCTTATCAGTGGCAACTGCCGGATCCCGATACCCTGGTTGCCAGCAGGGCCAATGCCGCCGGTAGCTTGCTCTATGGCGGTAGCGGCAGTTTTGGCGTTTTGGAAACCCAAAGCCTGGGGTTGCATGATACTCCGGGCAAGAGTGTGCGGCTTCAAGGCAATGAAGATAAAGGTTGGGGCGCCGAGGGCCGCGGTCTTATTGATGCCGATGACTATAAGGTGTTGCTGCAGGCGAGCCACAGGCGCCAGCAACCCTGGCAGGAGCCGAGAAGCGCCGAGCAGGGGCAAGACGACAGCCAGACCAAGGTCCTTTTCAAGATAGCGGCCAACAGCTTGCCGGGTGCCCGCAGTCGGCAACATACTGAATTCAAGTATCAGTATTCACAGCAGCGGCAGTTTTTGCCGGGAATGGGGCTGACGGCTGCCGATTGGCAACTGAACCCTGAGTTGGTGTATGGCGCTGCCACGCAGGATAGACTCAAGAGCCGCAGTCACAGATATCAGCTGTCACACCGCGTTGAGCCTACTGCCGGCTCCCGGGTGTTTACCGAGCTTTACTACCATAGCCATCATAGCTCGCAGTTGCAGATGAGTTTTGCCAATGGCGCCTTTATTCAAGGTGACGTGCTTGAGCAACTGGCGGCCTTGGATGCCGCTGCTATCGGCGCGGTTTCATTGGTCGACTTTCGCCGTGATGATGACTTCGAGGCTATGGGGCTCCAGACTCAGGCCATTACTCAATATGGTCGCCACAAGGTGAGTTACAGTGCCCGCTGGCACAGAGACAAGGCCGAGCTGGCACCCGGCCTGGGGAGTTGGTTATGGCAGGATGGACTACTGAGTGATACTGCGCAGAGTCTGAGTGTCAGGATTGATGACAAGGCCAGTGTCTGGAGCTCGGCGGTGACGGCTGAACTCAACTGGTCGGCCGTGACTCTGGAGCTCGGCGTCGGCTATGAAGATGTCAGCTTGGAGCGCAGTAGCGAAACCGTGCCGCTTTCAGCCGCGGATTTCTCCGAAAGTGAATGGTTACCCACGGCCAAGCTCAGTTGGCGCGGGGAGGCACTGAGCCTGTTCGTCAGTGCCGGCAGGGCCTGGGCGGCGGCGAGCCCCGGCAACCAGGGGCAACGCTCCCAACAAGCCTGGCAATATGAACTCGGTGGCCGCTTTGAGTCAGGTAGACTGAAAAGTGCACTGAGCCTGTACCAGCGAGACTTCGATAATCTGCATTTTGATTGCACGGCAAATAGCTTCTGCGACCCAGCGCTGCGTCTCAATCAATACAATCTCGGAGAAGTGAATGTTAAAGGCGCCGAACTGGCGCTTGACTACCGCCTGGACTCAGGCAGTGTCAATTGGCCCATGGGGCTCAAGTACCATTACACCCAAGCCGAGGCGCAGCATTCGGGTTGCCTTATGTTGAGTGGACCTTGCCTGATGGCCGATGAGCAGTTGCCCTGGTTGCCTGAGCATGCCTTGAGTCTTCATGCCGGCCTGGAGTGGGGCGGCCTTAAGGCCAGAGTTCAGGGCATATATCGTTCAGAAGTGGCAAGCCTTATCCCTCAGGTGACGGCAAAGGACAGCATGCAACTGGATCTGCTGCTGAGTTATGACTTCAACTCAAAACATCAGCTCTATTTTCGCGCTGAAGATCTGCTCGATGACGCTAGTCCGTTACGTGAAGATGACAGTGGTTTGTTGGCAAGTGTTGGCCGACGTTTACAGCTGGGCTACCGGGTGAAATTTTGAAGCAGAGCCAAAGCCGAGAAAGCTGGCCGGTGAAATAAGTATTTTCGACTGTTTGGTCGATTATTTCTTTAAAAATGAAAAGTATAACTATACGAGTCAGGACAAAATCCTGCCTTTTGCCTACTTGTCGCTATCTCTGTTTATTCGCTTTGGCCCGATTCTCTCTTGGTCGCTTTAAAAGCAGGTTAAAACACTATAATTTTCGTGGCGATAGCGTTGCAATTGGGGTAAAATGCGCGCGACCAGCGTGATTGCGATCGCATTTCTGTGATAAATCTGCGCTAGCTCAATGCTCGATTTTTTGTGTGAGAGTCGGGGGTTAGCAGGAACGCGGCGCATTGTCTTTCCTTCAAAACGTAGTGCATGTGGATATGATTACAATTAAGAAAGGATTGGATTTGCCTCTAGCAGGCGGACCAAAGCAAGTTATCCATGATGGCCCAGCCATTAAACACGTAGCTACTTTGGGTGAAGAGTATATTGGCTTACGTCCAACGATGAAGATCAAAGTGGGCGATAAAGTGCAAAAAGGTCAGGTGATTTTTGAAGATAAAAAGAATCCTGGCGTCAAATATACGGCTTTGGCCAGTGGCACAATATTAGAAATCAACCGCGGCGCCAAACGTGTTCTGCAGTCGGTCGTCATAGAGATCGAAGGGGACGAAGCCGTCTCTTTTGCCAAGTATGATGCCCAGGCTTTAGATACTCTGGAACCGCAGCAGGTTCGCGACAATCTGATTGAATCAGGTATGTGGACCGCATTGCGCACCCGTCCTTTCAGTAAGGTGCCGGCAGTGGATGCGACAGCAGCGGCTATCTTCGTGACAGCCATGGACACTCAGCCACTGGCTGGTGACCCCCAAGTTGTTATCGCTGAGCATAAAGACGATTTCGTCAACGGCCTGAAAGTATTGGCCCGACTGACAGACAAAGTCTTCGTCTGTAAAGCACCAGGAGCAGACATTCCAGCGGGCAATGCCCAAGTGGAAGAGTTTGCCGGTCCCCATCCAGCGGGTCTGCCTGGAACTCATATCCACTTCTTGATGCCTGCCTCTGCCCGTCGCAGCGTATGGTACCTGGGTTACCAGGACGTCATCGCGATAGGTCAGCTGTTTACCACAGGTGAATTGAATAACCAGCGCGTCGTGGCCATCACAGGCCCCAAAGCCAAGAACCCTCGCTTGGTGCGCACTCTGCTGGGGGCCAGCACTCAGGCCCTGACCCAAGATGAAGCCGATGGCCAAGTTCGGGTTATCTCAGGTTCTGTGCTCAACGGCCGCACTGCAATAGGTCCCCATGCTTATATGGGACGCTACTTCCAGCAGTTGACCCTGATTGAAGAGGGGACCGAGAAAGAGTTCTTCGGTTGGGTGATGCCCGGAGCCGATAAATACTCCATTACCCGTGCCTTCTTGGGCCACTTGAGTCCTTCCCGACTGTTTAATATGACCAGCAGTACCGGTGGTTCCGAGCGGGCCATGGTGCCTATTGGCAACTACGAGCGGGTGATGCCTCTGGATATTCTGCCCACTATGTTGCTGCGCGATCTGATCTCCGGTGATACCGATGGCGCCGTGGCATTGGGTGCGCTGGAGCTGGATGAGGAAGACCTGGCACTGTGTACTTTCGTATGTCCCGGTAAGTATGACTATGGTTCATACCTGCGTGACTGCTTGGAGACCGTCGAGAGGGAAGGCTTATGAGCTTGAAAGATTTTCTTGAGCGTATTGAACCGCAATTTGAAAAGGGCGGTAAATACGAGAAGTGGTATGCGCTCTATGAAGCCGCAGCGACCATTTTTTACACCCCGGGTAAAGTGAACAAGGGCAAGACCCATGTACGCGACAACCTGGATCTGAAACGCATGATGATTACCGTCTGGGCCTGTACTTTCCCCGCCATGTTTGTCGGGATGTACAACGTAGGTCTACAGGCGCAAATCGCCCTGGCCGCCGGTTTCGGTACTCCCGATGTTTGGCAGGTGGGGTTGTTTGAACTCTTCGGTACTCAGCTGACAGCCGATTCCGGCTGGGCCACCTTGATGTGGTATGGCGCCTGCTTCTTCCTGCCTATATATGCCGTGACCTTCGCGGTTGGTGGTATCTGGGAAGTGCTGTTTGCCTCGGTTCGCGGCCATGAAGTCAACGAAGGTTTCTTTGTGACCTCAGTGCTGTTTGCCTTGACCTTGCCAGCGACTATCCCATTGTGGATGGTGGCACTGGGTATCACCTTTGGTGTGGTCGTGGCCAAGGAAGTGTTCGGTGGTACCGGGCGTAACTTCCTCAACCCCGCACTGGCCGGTCGTGCCTTCCTGTTCTTTGCCTATCCGCTGAACATGTCTGGTGACAACTCCTGGGTGGTTGCCGACGGTTTCTCTGGCGCCACTGCGCTGAGCCAAGCGGCTTCAGGTACTCTGGACTACGCCTTCAACCAGAACTGGTGGGATGCCTTCTTCGGCTTTATTCCAGGTTCTGTCGGTGAGGTTTCTACTCTGGCAATCCTGCTCGGTGGTTTGGTTATCATCTATACCCGTATCGCTTCCTGGCGCATCGTCGGCGGCGTGATGGTCGGTATGATTGCCGTCTCTCTGCTGCTGAACATGATAGGTTCTGAAACCAACCATATGTTCGCCATGCCTTGGTACTGGCATCTGGTTCTGGGTGGCTTCGCCTTCGGTATGATGTTTATGGCCACAGATCCTGTGTCGGCCTCCTTCACCAACCAGGCCAAATGGGCTTACGGTATTTTGATAGGTGCCATGGCAGTGTTTATCCGCGTCATCAACCCTGCATTCCCAGAGGGCATGATGCTGGCGATTCTGTTTGCCAACCTGTTTGCGCCACTGTTTGACCATTTTGTAGTCCAGGCAAACATCAAGCGGAGGATTGCTCGTGGCTAGTAATAAGGATTCGTTCGGAAGAACGCTATTTGTCGTCGTTGGCCTGTGTCTTGTCTGCTCGATTTTTGTATCGACCGCAGCGGTATTGCTCAAGCCAACCCAGCAGGAAAACAAACTGCTGGATAAACAGAAGTTTATTCTGGAAGCCGCCAATCTTATCGATTCCAAGTCGAAAGTTAGCAAAGATGAAGTGCTGAAAACTTACAAGAAGTATGTTGAGGCCAAGGTTATCGAGCTGAAAAGCGGCGATGAAGTTACCAGTATCAATGGCGATACTTATGACCAAAAGAAAGCCTCTCGTGATCCTGCCACCTCAGTGGTGCCTGAGCATGACATAGCTTCGGTTAAGCGGATCGCCAAAAACGCCGTGGTTTATCTGGTGCGTGATGATGCCGGTAAAGTGACCAGTGTGATCCTGCCGGTTCATGGTTATGGTCTGTGGTCAACCATGTACGCCTTCCTGGCGCTTGAACCTGACATGAATACCATCCAGAACCTGGTTTATTACAACCAGGCCGAAACTCCCGGATTGGGTGGCGAAGTGGAAAACCCAAGCTGGAAAGCCAAATGGCAGGGCAAGAAGCTGTTTGACGAGCAGGGCAACATAGCTATCACAGTGACTAAAAACCCAGCCGTTGCCGAGACAGATCATGGTGTTGATGCCTTGTCCGGCGCGACCCTGACCAGTAATGGTGTTCAGCACTCGTTGACATTCTGGTTGGGCGAAGAAGGTTTTGCTCGCTTTATTGAAAAAGCACGCAATGGAGGATTGAGCTAATGGCCGACAGTAAAGAACTCAAACAGGTTCTCACCGGACCTATAGTCAGCAATAACCCTATTGCGCTGCAGATCCTCGGGGTATGTAGTGCCCTGGCGGTAACCAGTAAGCTGGAAACTGCATTGGTGATGACCATAGCACTGACGGCGGTAACCGCGTTTTCTAACCTGTTTATCTCCATCATACGTAACCATATTCCTGCCAGCGTGCGGATTATCGTGCAGATGACCATTATTGCCTCGCTGGTAATCGTGGTGGATCAGGTGTTGCAGGCATACGCCTATGACATCGCCAAGCAGCTGTCGGTATTCGTTGGTTTGATTATTACCAACTGTATCGTGATGGGCCGCGCTGAGGCCTATGCGATGAAGACCCCTCCACTGATGAGCTTTATGGATGGTATAGGTAACGGCCTGGGTTATGGTCTGGTACTGATGAGTGTAGGTTTCGTTCGTGAACTCTTTGGTAACGGTTCGCTGTTTGGCGTCGAGATACTGTCCAAAATCTCAGACGGTGGCTGGTATCAGCCCAACGGCCTGTTACTGCTGCCGCCAAGTGCCTTCTTCCTGATCGGTATTCTGATTTGGATAATCCGCACTTATAAGCCAGAGCAAGTAGAAGCAAAAGGGTAAGCGCGATGGAACATTATATCAGTTTGTTAATTCGCTCTGTTTTCATCGAAAACATGGCACTGGCCTTCTTCCTGGGGATGTGTACTTTCCTGGCCGTTTCCAAGAAAGTGAAGACGGCCATGGGGCTTGGGGTTGCGGTTATCGTGGTACTGACCATTTCTGTACCTGTTAACCAGATAATCTATCAAGGTATTCTGGCTCCTGGCGCACTGGCTTGGGCCGGTGTCCCGGATGCCGATCTGAGCTTCCTTAAGTTCATTACTTTTATTGGTGTTATCGCAGCCTTGGTTCAGATCCTGGAAATGGCTCTGGATAAATACTTCCCACCACTGTACAACGCCTTGGGGATCTTCCTGCCGCTGATCACGGTAAACTGTGCGATTTTCGGTGCGGTATCCTTCATGGTTGAACGTGACTACAACCTGGGTGAGAGCCTGGTGTTCGGTTTCGGTTCCGGTTTGGGCTGGGCATTAGCTATCGTCCTGTTGGCCGGTATCCGTGAGAAGCTGAAGTATGCTGATGTGCCTGATGGTCTGCGTGGTCTGGGTATTACCTTTATCACTGCGGGTCTGATGGCCTTAGGTTTCATGTCGTTCTCTGGTGTGTCCCTTTAAGGGACACCAAGCGGCTTCCGAAATTGAACCTCTAAGGATAAGTTAATGGATATTCTTGGTATTTTTAAGTCTACTCCACTCGAGGTTTACCTCGGTGTGAGTATGTTTACCGCGATAGTTCTGATCCTGGTACTGGTGATCCTGTTCGCCAAATCCAAGTTGGTCTCCAGCGGTGATATTACTATTGGCATCAACGGTGACCCAGAGAAGGCGATTACCACTGCTGCCGGTGGCAAGTTGCTGGGCGTTTTGGCCAACAACGGTATTTTCGTGTCATCAGCCTGTGGTGGCGGTGGCTCTTGTGGTCAGTGTCGTGTCAACGTTAGGTCCGGTGGCGGCGATATTCTGCCAACTGAGCTGGATCACATCAGCAAGGGTGATGCCCGTAAGGGTTGCCGTCTGTCTTGTCAGGTTAACGTCAAGTCAGATATGGAAATTGAGCTGGACGAAGAGATCTTCGGCATCAAGAAGTGGGAATGTACTGTTATCTCCAACGATAACAAGGCGACCTTCATTAAAGAGCTTAAGCTGCAGATCCCTGATGGCGAGTCTGTACCTTTCCGTGCCGGTGGTTATATTCAGATTGAAGCCCCTGCTCACCATGTGAAGTACAAAGACTTCGATATTCCAGCAGAGTATCGTGGTGACTGGGAGCACTTTGGCTTCTTCAACCTGGAATCCAAGGTCGATGAAGAAACCATTCGAGCATACTCTATGGCCAACTATCCGGAAGAGTTTGGCATTATCATGCTGAACGTACGGATTGCCACACCGCCACCACGGAATCTGAGTCTGCCTTGTGGTAAGATGTCGTCTTACATCTGGAGTCTCAAACCAGGTGATAAAGTCACTATCTCCGGTCCATTCGGTGAGTTCTTTGCCAAAGATACCGATGCTGAAATGGTCTTTATCGGTGGTGGTGCAGGTATGGCGCCTATGCGTTCTCATATCTTCGACCAGCTCAAGCGTCTTAAGTCCAAGCGTAAGATGAGCTTCTGGTACGGTGCCCGTTCCAAGCGCGAAATGTTCTATGTTGAAGATTTCGATGGCCTGGCGGCTGAGAATGATAACTTTGTCTGGCATGTGGCCCTGTCCGATCCTCAGCCTGAGGACAACTGGGATGGCTACACAGGCTTCATTCATAACGTGCTCTATGAGAACTACCTCAAGTCGCACGACGCCCCTGAAGATTGTGAGTTCTACATGTGTGGACCTCCAATGATGAACGCAGCGGTAATTGCTATGCTGAAAGATCTTGGCGTTGAAGATGAAAACATCCTCCTGGATGACTTCGGTGGCTAAGCATTAGTTCATTCCCTGGCACTGCCTTTGGGCAGTGCCAGTTTGTAAGGGAAATTCATAGTATGCAGTTCAAGACCGCTAAGTTTACAACGCTGGCAAATTGGCTGGTCCTTATGGGATTGGCCTTTTTTGTTTCTGGTTGCAGCAGTCAGGATGAAGTGATTGCGCTCTCCGGCAGCACCATGGGCACCACTTATCATATTAAGGTGGTCAACAGTGAGCGCTTGCCGGATGTCCAGTTGTTGCAGGCTGAAATCGATGTCACGCTGGAGCAGGTGAACGACCAGATGTCGACCTACAGGCCCGACTCCGAGCTTTCGCGTTTCAATCAGCTCAAACAAGGCCAGAGCCTGGCTGTTTCAGCCGATACCATTACCAATATCCGTGAGGGAATCAGGTTATATCAGCTCACCGGCGGCGCGCTCGATATCACCCTGGGACCCTTGGTCAACCTGTGGGGCTTTGGCCCGGACAAGCGGCCTCTGAACGTGCCTTCTGCCGAGCAGATAGCCGAGGCCAAGGCGCGAATGGGGATAGATGCCATTCAGATAGAAGGGGATCGGCTCAGCAAGAGTCAGTCCAGCGTTTATGTAGACCTGTCATCTATCGCCAAAGGATTTGGGGTCGATAAAGTGGCTCGTTTGCTGGATAAGTATCAGCCTAAAGGTTATCTGGTGGAGATTGGCGGTGAGATCAGCGTCAAGGGCACTAAAGGCGATGGCAAACCCTGGCGGGTGGCGATAGAGCAGCCGGCGGATAGTGGTCGGGCGGTGCAACAGGTGATAGAGCCGGGCACCATGGCCATGGCAACCTCGGGTGATTATCGCAACTACTATGAGGAGGACGGACAGCGCTTCACTCATATTATCGACCCTCGCAGTGGCTTCCCGGTAGAGCACAGACTGGCCTCTGTCACCGTGTTGCACCCTGAGTGTATGACGGCCGATGGTTTCGCCACTGCCATGATGGTGATGGGCACAGAAGCCTCACTGGCCCTGGCCGAAAAGGAAAAGCTGGCCATCATGCTGATTGAAAAACAGGACGAAGGGTTTAAGGTATACTATAGCTCTGCGTTTAAAGCCTTCGTCGACTAGAGTAATTGGAGTCTTTATGAGTACTTTTATTGCGGCCTTTGTGATTCTGCTGGCGTTTTTCCTGCTGATGTCTGTGGGCTATTTAATCAAGCGCAAGGCGGTACAGGGCAGCTGTGGTGGCCTCGGGGTCTTGGGTATAGAAAAGGCCTGCGACTGTGATGAGCCCTGCGATAAACGCAAGGCCCGTGAAGCGGCTGAAGAAGCTCGGCGTGAGCGTTTAACCAAAGATAGAATCATTTGAAAAAGGGCCTCTTCGGAGGCCTTATTTTCGCCCGCTCCGCCCGTTAATTCCTGCTGTACTACACTCTGTGGCATGAACAAGCACTCTGTAGAGGAGATATGCCGATGAGCAGAGAGCCGGAAGCTATTCTCGATTCAGTGGTACAGTTGACCGAGCAGCGGCAGTTGGATTCGCTGGCCGAGAGCCTGGTGTCCACAATATCGCAAATGCTCAGCATAGATGAGGTGAGTATCCTGGATGTGGATAAGCTGACCAAGCGTAAGGGGGGCCTGGATGGCCAGCGCAATGTCAACGGCGCCAGCTTGGCGGTGTCGGTCAAACTCTGTATCGAACAGCAAAGAGAGAGCTGTTTCTCCAACGGTCTGCACCAGGAGTTGGCCGTTCCCATCATCATCAACGATAAACTCACCAAGGTGCTCTTGGTCAGCGCGCCTTTATTGACTGATAAAGACAGGGTTTTGCTCAGAGGTTTTGCCAAAGTCTATGAGAACTATTTCCACATAGTGGTGGAGAGTGAAACCGACAGCCTTACCAATCTATTGAACCGCAAAGCCTTTTTGCCACAGTTATACAGCTCGGTGGAAATTGCCTGTGAACTCAAGCAGGAACAGGCGAGTATGGACGCCGAAGAGGAGCTCAAGCTGTGGATTTGCATTTTCGATATAGACTACTTCAAGAAAATCAACGATACCTTCGGCCACCTCTATGGCGATGAAGTCCTGTTGCAGGTTTCGGCGCTGATGAAGCAGGTGTTCAGTGCTCAGGATCTCATGTTCCGTTTTGGCGGTGATGAGTTTGTTATCTTGCCGGCGCCGCGAAGCCGCAGGGCGCTTATGGAGTTGTGTCAGGAGTTCACCCAGAGTTTGGCTCAATTGCAGCTGGAGCGTTTAGGCGGGATCCGCATTTCTATGGGCATTGTGGGAATCGATCCCCGGGTTGAGCCCGGAACCTTGCTCAATCAGGCCGACAATGCCCTGTATTTTGTCAAAGGCAATGGTCGTAACCAAGTGGCGTTTTATGGGCAACTGCTGGAGGAGGGCAAGCTCCAGGGGCCACAGATAGAAGATGATATCGAGCTTTTTTAATCACTTGTGCTTAAAAGTAGCTTGCTAACCTTAGTTAAAATGATAATGGTTATCTTTTGTAAGTTTGTGAAATTAAAGGTTAATTTGTAATGCGTCCCGCTTTGGGCTAGGCTGAAAACATTGACTTGGATCAAGTTTAATCAAAGCTAAAGGACGAGATAATGAAAGGCCATCCCAAAGTGGTATCCCAGCTCAACAAGGTGTTGACCTGTGAGCTGACAGCCATCAATCAGTACTTCCTTCATGCCCGCATGTTCAAGAACTGGGGCCTGGAAGGACTCAACCACAAAGCCTACAAGAAATCGATTCAGGATATGAAACACGCCGATAAGCTTATCGAGCGGGTGTTGTTTCTCGAAGGCCTACCCAACTTGCAACAGTTGGACAAGTTACGCATAGGTGAACACAGCGAAGAGATGCTGGCCTGTGACAAACAGATGCTGGAAGAGCAACTGACTGTGCTGCGAGATGCCATTGCCCTGTGTGAGACTGAGCGTGATTATGTCAGTCGCGATATCCTCGAGGATCTGCTGGAAGATGAAGAGGAACACCTGGATTGGCTGGAAGCTCAGTTTGAGCTGATAAGCCTGACCGGACTGGCTAACTATCTGCAGTCACAGATTGAGAAAGAATAAGGAGACAGGTATGAAAGGCCATCAGCAAGTCATAGATGTGCTCAACAAGCTGCTGACCGGGGAACTGTCGGCAATGGATCAGTACTTCGTGCATGCCCATATGTATGAAGACTGGGGGCTGAATCAGCTCTATGAGCGGATCAAGCATGAGTCGGACGATGAAAGAGAGCATGCCGCCAAGTTGATTGCACGGATCCTGTTTCTGGAAGGCACTCCGGATGTTGCCAGTCGCGACGCCCTCACCATAGGCAAGAATGTGCAGGAGATGCTGCACAACGACTTGCAATATGAATACAAGGTTGCCGCCAACTTGAGAGAAGCTATCACCTTGTGTGAGCAACTCAAAGACTATCAGAGCCGGGAGTTGTTGGAGCTATTGCTGGAAGAAACCGAAGACGATCACATGTATTGGCTGGAGAAACAGCTGGGCCTTATTGGCAAGGTTGGGCTTCAGAATTACATCCAGTCTAAGATGTAACGTTATCAAAGCCGTCACTACAGGAGCCGCTATTGCGGCTCCTGTGGTGTATGGCATTAGCTAAAAACTATTTGTTCCCTATCATTTAACACTCAGGTTAATTAATAAATTCTGATGCATTGCTGGGTTCCTTAAATAAAAATATAACAAATAGGACTCGCAATGGAGCAGGTAAGGCATTCCCTCAGTTTGCAACTTGTATTGGTTATCGCCGGTGCCCTGGCGTTGTTGTCTATAGTGGCCGCCGTGATGAATCCCTGAGCGTCAGCGAAGAGAAGAACTGTCATAACAGATGCTGGCATTCCAACAGTTGGCCACGGCTCTGGGGCGTAACATAGCCCAGTTCTGCATCGATTAAGACGAGCTTTAAATCCATTAAGTAGAGCTCCTGCTCTCCTTTTCTGATCTCGATTGATCTGCTTTTTCGTTACCCTGGCTTGTTAACTGTGTTTTCATACAGTACTCTGTTTATGTCCGGCTCGACCGAGCCCTTTGAGATCCGGAAAGCAAGCTTGAGAAAGATCATACATATCGACATGGACTGCTATTATGCCGCGGTGGAGATGCGTGATTTTCCAGAATATCGTGGCCGACCTCTGGCCGTAGGCGGCAGCAGTGACAGACGCGGGGTGATAAGCACCTGCAATTATGAGGCGCGTAAATTTGGCGTTCGCTCTGCCATGGCCTCGGCCTATGCGTTAAAACTTTGCCCGGAGCTGTTGCTGATCCCCGGACGCATGTCTGTGTATAAGGAGGTCTCGGCAGAGATCCGGGCCATCTTCGCCCGTTATACCTCACTGATTGAACCTCTGTCGCTGGATGAAGCCTACCTGGATGTATCCGATAGCTCATTATACCAAGGCTCGGCCACCCTCATTGCCGAGGCTATTCGCGCCGATATCTTGGCGGAAACCGGCCTGACGGCCTCGGCGGGTATCGCCCCGGTGAAGTTTCTCGCCAAGGTGGCATCGGATCTCAACAAGCCCAACGGTCAGTATGTGATAACACCACAGGCGCTGCCTGAGTTCGTTAAAACCCTGCCGCTTATCAAGATCCCCGGCGTCGGTAAGGTCACCGCCCAGAAGCTGGCCGATATGGGGCTGCATACCTGCGCGGATGTGCAAAAGGTGCCGCTGGCTACGTTGCAACAGCGGTTTGGAAAGTTTGGTAGCTTACTTTATGAAAGGGCTCAGGGGATAGACGAGCGTGAACTGACCATCAACCGAGAGCGCAAGTCTGTTGGGGTAGAAACCACGCTGGCAGAGGATATTCATACCCTGGCTCAGTGTCGCCAGGTAATGCCACAGTTGGTGCAGGAGCTGGCCCGCCGTCTGGAGCGCGGAGCCAAAGACAGGCAAATTCATAAGCTGGTGGTCAAACTCAAGTTCAGTGACTTTAAACAGACCACCATAGAAACCCGCTCGAGTGAGTTATCTGTGCGCCTGCTGGATGACTTGCTGACCCAGGCATTGCAAAGAGCCAACGGCCGTGGCATCCGTCTGCTGGGGGTGGCTGCCGGGCTGGTCAGCCAGGATGACAGCCACTCACCGGCAGAGGAAACTCTGCAGCAGTTGGATCTGGCTTTTTAGCATCGAATATTCACTTTCTGTAAAAGCTCTATTGTCAATAGTGGGTCGGCAAAAACCTGTATCAAGTTGTATCTATAAGGTTATGATTTAAAAGGATTAATTATAAGGTGAGACGGATCTCGATTGTTTGTTGTTTTCAAAATGATAAGTATGATTTTAATCAATCATCGATAAGTTTTTCTTGTCTAAGATGTCTGAAAAACGTGTTGTTTTATCATGCCTACTGCCAAACAAACCTCAACGCACCTTTACCTGTTGACCAAGCTCTTTTTATGGTTGGGGATATTTACCTTATTGCTGAGCCTGGTATATGTCACAGTTCACTACAGAAATTATGTTCAGATGCGAATGCAGGGGTATCAGCAATTACTTACTACTCTGGAAAGCAGCTACCTGTATGAGCTTATGTTGACCAGTGAGCGCCAGCTCTCGGCGCTAGCAGGTTTGCTGGACCGCAAGGCGATAGCCAGAGGAGAGTCGGCTTATTCGCCCGCTTGGGTTATTGCGCACCAAATCCAAAGTGAAAGCCAGCATTATGTCTACTTTTATAACGTACAAACTCAAAGAATAGATAGTTACCCGGCCTGGAGGTCTTCAGAGGAGTTTGATGCCAGCTTGCGTCCTTGGTATCGGGTACTGGAAAGTCACAGCCAACAACCTCAGTGGGTTGGTCCTTATAAGGAGTACAGTAGTCAGCAATTGGTTTTGACCTTGGCGCAAGTGATCTTGGATGAAAATGGACAAATACTGGGGCTGCTGTTGGTAGATATGCCAATGAGTAATCTGAACCGGGTATTGGCACGTGTCTATGATGAGATGGATGTGTCACTCTTCTTGCGTCACCAAGATAGCGGGGCGTTGATTTTGGCTGTCAATCAAGATTATCTCAATACTGAAATCGCAGCTCCCAATCAAGAGAATGTTGCCTTTAGCGGGTTACTGAAAGGGGCCATGTTTTTGAAGCCTCTTTCCTATGCTGATTGGGAACTGGGGATCTATATTCCGCCACAAAGATTTCGTCGGGCATTACAAGAACAATTTATCTTGTTGCTGTTACCTGTTGCGGCCATCACCTTAGTGACCCTATTGGGGATCTATTCACTTATTCGGCTTTTTCGTCAGGAGTTGGCTCTGGTTGAACAGGAGTTAAGGCGCTTTTGTGGCATGACTCCCAAATATCAAGAGTTGAACAACCATGAGCATTGGTTTGTTAACGAGAGCTTGAATAGTCTAAAGCAACAATATCTTAGCCATAGGTTGAATTTACGGATGGATCCCTTGACTGGCATCGCCAATCGGCGTGCTTTTGATGAAGATCTGTTGCGTTTGGTTACTTTTGAACAAGATTTTGCTCTGATACTGGTAGATGTAGATAGATTCAAACAGATTAATGACACCTTTGGCCATCAGGTCGGCGATATAGTACTGCGGCGGGTTGCCGAGTTACTGGTGACTGAGTTGGGACTGGAGCAGGTTTATCGCATTGGCGGCGATGAGTTTGCCGCGCTCTTGCCGTTAAACAACAGAGGGTTATTGTGCAAACAATTGCAGAAACTCAATGACAAAACTCAAGAGGTAAAATGGCGCGAGCAGTTGCACCAAGCGACATTGAGTATCGGCGCAGCCATTGGACCGGGTGAACTTGAACTCTTGTTCGCTCAGGCCGATGCCGCACTATACCGCAGCAAACGAGCCGGCCGAAACTGCTGGCATATAGATTGAGAGGCTGTAGAACTCAGAGGGCTATTAGCGATGTTATTTTTTCGGAGGGACTACTACCGGAAGAGCCCAAAGACCGAAGATGGACAGGAGCTGAAAGAACAAAGGCCCGTAGATTTCTCTACGGGCCTTCTTGAATATGGTGGCCCCTCACAGACTTGAACTGTGGACCTAACGATTATGAGTCGTGTGCTCTAACCAACTGAGCTAAGGGGCCGGCTTAAGGCAATCGTCATCACCAGAAGCGGGACAGAGTATACGAAGTTTAATTGCGCTTGTCACCCGTGTTTTGCTCATTATTGATACCATTGCTTTCAAGTGGTTATCTGTTAATCATCCTCGAGGCATAACGGCAATAAAAAACCCCGCACTGCGGGGTTTTTGTACAAAATCTTGTTTACTCGTCCAGGAAGGACTTGAGGATTTCCGAGCGGCTCGGGTGACGCAGCTTACGCAGTGCCTTGGCCTCAATCTGACGAATACGTTCACGGGTAACGTCGAACTGCTTGCCCACTTCCTCTAGGGTGTGGTCAGTGTTCATGTCGATACCAAAACGCATTCTGAGGACCTTGGCTTCACGGGCTGTCAGGCCTGCCAGCACTTCATGAGTGGCACTCTTGAGGCTTTCGCTGGTGGCGCTGTCCAGTGGTAACTCGAGGGTAGTATCCTCGATGAAATCCCCCAGATGCGAATCTTCGTCGTCCCCGATAGGGGTCTCCATGGAGATAGGCTCTTTGGCGATTTTCAGCACTTTGCGGATCTTGTCTTCCGGCATCATCATCCGCTCGGCCAGCTCTTCCGGAGAAGGCTCGCGCCCCATTTCCTGCAGCATCTGCCGCGAGATACGGTTGAGCTTGTTGATGGTCTCTATCATGTGTACCGGGATACGTATGGTACGAGCCTGGTCCGCGATGGAGCGGGTAATGGCCTGACGGATCCACCAGGTAGCATAGGTAGAGAACTTATAGCCACGACGGTATTCAAACTTGTCTACTGCCTTCATCAGACCTATGTTGCCTTCCTGAATCAGATCTAGGAACTGCAGGCCACGGTTGGTGTATTTCTTGGCGATAGAAATAACCAGACGCAAGTTGGCTTCAACCATTTCCTTCTTGGCACGGCGAGCCTTGGCTTCACCTATGCTCATGCGGCGGTTGATGTCTTTGATTGAGGCGATAGACAGACCGGTTTCGGCTTCGATGGCTTCCAGCTTGGCGCGGCAGCGCAGCACATCTTCCTCGACCATTTTCAGGCCTTCGGCGTATGGCTTGCCGGAGTTCATCTCGGCGTTGAACCAGCTGATATCGGTTTCGTTGCCGGTGAAGAGCTTAACAAAGTTCTTCTTCGGCATTTTGGCCTGTTCAACACAAAGCTTGAGGATCAGGCGTTCCTGAACCCGCACTTTGTCCATCATGCTGCGCATGCTCTTGACCAGACGGTCAAACTGCTTGGGCACCAGACGGAATTCTTTGAAAATTTCGCCGATGTGGAACAGAGCCGCGACTGACTCGGGGTGATCGCGTCCCTTGAGTTCGATGAGTTTCAGTGAGTTTTCATAGACGGCACGCAGTTGGCCGAAACGCTCACGGGCTTCTTCCGGATCCGGGCCTTTGGAGCCTTCATCGTCGGAATCGCCATCTTCATCTTCATCGTCGTCATCCATATCATCTTCGTCATCCAGATCATCATCTGATAACTCTGAGCCGATATGGGTGGCACTTGGGGCCACATCATCTTCGTCGGGATTGACAAATCCAGAGATAATGTCGGACAGGCGGATCTCTTCGGCCTCGAACTGATCGAACTGTTCGAGGATCATGGCGATCGCCTGTGGGTACTCGGCGACTGAGCTCTGTACCGTGTTGATGCCTTCTTCGATACGCTTGGCGATCTGAATTTCGCCTTCGCGGGTTAGCAGTTCCACTGTGCCCATTTCGCGCATGTACATGCGTACAGGGTCTGTGGTACGGCCCAATTCGCTCTCTACAGAGGCGAGGGCTGCAGCAGCTTCTTCGGCGGCATCTTCATCCGTGCTGTCTTCCGACATCATAATGTCATCGGCATCAGGTGCTTCTTCAAACACACGGATACCCATGTCATTTATCATCTGGATAATATCTTCGATCTGGTCGGAATCGACCATATCTGCAGGCAAGTGGTCATTCACTTCTGCATAGGTTAGGTAACCTTGCTCTTTGCCTTTGGCGAGCAACAGTTTAAGTTGCGACTGCGGAGTTTGATCCATAGATATCATCCAAGTTGGGTAACTGTTACAACGATGGGCAGCGGCCTTGGGCTCTTGCCGCACAAATCGTCAATTATAGCCATGTGCGCATCCCTGTGCTAGTCCGGCGACCGGACCCATAAATTGAGAGAGCTCATTGGCAGCTTTTCATTGCCGCGATTAGCTTCTTAAGCTGTATTTTCTCTTCTTTAGTATGGGTCTGTTTCAGACTCAATTCCTGATAACGCTGCTCAATGTATTGATTGTTCAGCCATACCAGGGACTTTTTGAACTCTTGCTCCAGGTTTTCATCCGCCACTTGATGTTCCCATTGGGCCAGTTTTCTCAGAGTGGAGAATTCTTCCATATCTCTGAACTGCTCAAGTAGTTGTGCGCTGTTCATCTTCTGGGCGCGAGTCAAATCCAGTAAGTCGACCAGCAAGTCTATGCCAGCCATCTGTAAATGCTTGAGTGCCGGTTGGGGGATCAAATTCAGCCCCAACTGTGGGTGTTGTACCAGCAAGGCGATGGCGAGTCGCAGCGGAGTACCCCGGCCCTTAAGCGCTTTATGCCGGGCAGAGGCAACTGCTTGAGTGCCTTTGAATCCCAGCTTTTTCTTCAGATCATCTGCGCTGTTCATGCCGAGCCTGTGTGACAGGTCTTCGAGTAACAGATTTTGCAGCACAGTGTCTTGAATCTTTTCAATCAGGGCTATGGCTTGCTTGGCAAGATTGCCCTTGTCTGTTCCGTATTTAGTGGTCAGGGTATCGAACAGAAACCCTGTCAGTGTTTGTGCTTCATCTATCAGTGCTTCGAAGGCTTCTTTGCCTGTCTTGCGCACCATAGAGTCGGGATCCTCCCCTTGAGGCAAAAACATAAAGCGTACAGTATCGCCGGGTTTCAGCAGCGGCAGGGCGGTTTCCAGCGCGCGCCAGGCTGCTTCTTTTCCGGCATTGTCACCGTCATAACAACAGACCACCTCTTTGGCGCTGCGCAGCAACAACTGAAACTGTTCGGCCGTGGTCGAGGTGCCCAGTGAGGCTACCGCATAGTCAACCCCAAATTGCGCCAGCGCTACCACGTCCATATAACCTTCGACAATCAGCACTTGCCGAGGTTCTCTGTGAGCTTGCTTCAGCTCATACAGACCATAAAGTTCATTGCCCTTATGAAATATGGGCGTTTCCGGAGAATTCAAGTACTTGGGTGTACCATCACCTAGCACCCTGCCACCAAAGGCAATCACCCGGCCGCGCCTATCGCGGATCGGGAACATCAATCTGTCACGGAAACGGTCATAACGCTTGCCGTTGTCGTTGCTGATGATCATCCCCGCGGTTAACAGCTTGTCCTGCGACTCTTGCTGCGAGCGGTAGCGACTCAGTAAGCCATCCCAACCATCTGGAGCAAACCCTATACCGAAGCGCTCGACAACCTGGTCGGAGAGTCCCCGAAAAGCCAGATAATCCAACACCTTTTGTTTGTCCGGGTGTTGTCTGAGTTGGTTCTGATAAAACCTGTTGGCCTCTTCCATTAACTGATAGAGATCGCGGCTGAGCCCATCGTCACGACGACGGTTGGGATTATCCTCCCGCGGCACCTCCAGCCCTAGTTGGCTTGCCAGCTCCTCAATGGCATCGAGGAATTCAAGACGGTCATACTCCATGATGAAGTCGATGGCATTGCCATGGGCACCACAGCCGAAGCAATGGTAAAACTGTTTATCTCTGCTGACGGTGAAAGAGGGTGATTTTTCGCTGTGGAAAGGGCAACAGGCAGAATAATTCTTACCCGCTTTTTTAAGGGGTACTTTGTGATCGATTAGATCAACTATGTCTGTGCGAGCAATCAGCTCATTGATAAAATCACGAGGTATAGCCATCAGACTGAGTCATGCACCCTTGACCGATGTAAACAAACAAGCCGCGCAGATGCACGGCTTGTTCATACGTGGAAACCCGCTTATTGCAGTTTGGCACGGATCTGGGCACTAATGGCACCCATGTCTGCACGACCCTGAACTTTGGATTTCAACGCTCCCATTACTTTGCCCATATCCGCCATGGTGCTGGCGCCGCTATCTTGGATAGCCGCATCAATCAGCGCAGCGATTTCGCTTTCGCTCAGAGGTTGTGGCAGGAAAGTTTCAATAACTTGAATCTCTGCTGCTTCGACTTCTGCCAACTCCGGACGGCCCGCTGCCTCATATTGGGCAATGGCATCACGGCGTTGTTTCACCATTTTGGTCAAGACAGCTATTATCTGCTCATCATTCAGAGTTTCGCGGGTATCCACTTCAATCTGTTTGATGGCAGCTAATGCCATACGAATCGTACCCAGGCGGACCTTCTCTTTGGCCACCAAGGCTTGTTTCATCTGGTCTTTTAGCTTATCTATCAGGCTCATAAGGAATTAGTATAAACGTACGCGACGTGCGTTTTCGCGAGAAAGCTTCTTGGCCAGACGCTTAACTGCAGCAGCTTTTGCACGCTTACGAGCAGTAGTTGGCTTCTCGTAGAATTCACGAGCACGCACGTCGGCCAGGATACCGGCTTTTTCACAAGAGCGCTTGAAACGACGCAGAGCTACGTCGAATGGTTCGTTTTCACGTACTTTAATAATTGGCATACGCCATCACCCCTTAGGTGTAAGTTTGTATTGAGTCAATTACTTGACCCAAGTGTATTTAAAATGGTGCGGAATTTTAAACCGACTGGCACTGGATGTAAAGTCCCTAAAGTAAATTCACTTTAGCCCACAACTGGAGAAATCTCCTGGTTAGGGGTAGAATTGGCGCCCCTTTTCAGGCGGAAAGATTTCATAGATGCGGGTTTTAGGTATTGAAACATCCTGTGACGAGACAGGAATAGCGGTTTACGACGAAGAGCAGGGGTTGTTGTCCCATGCTCTCTACAGTCAGGTTAAGTTACATGCCGACTATGGTGGCGTGGTGCCTGAGCTGGCATCAAGGGATCATGTGCGCAAAATAGTGCCGCTGATCCGTGAGGCGCTGGCCAAGGCCGATACCCGTATCGAAGATCTCGACGGCATCGCTTACACCAAGGGTCCAGGCCTGATTGGTGCGCTTTTGGTGGGTGCCTGTGTCGGTCGTTCCTTGGCATTTGCCTGGAATAAACCCGCTGTGGGTGTTCATCATATGGAAGGGCATCTGCTGGCGCCCATGCTGGAAGAGGATGCACCTGAGTTTCCCTTTGTAGCGCTCTTGGTTTCCGGCGGTCACTCCATGCTGGTGAAGGTGGAAGGCATAGGTCGCTACGAAGTACTGGGTGAATCTATAGATGATGCGGCCGGTGAAGCCTTCGACAAGACCGCCAAACTGATGGGGCTGGATTATCCCGGAGGCCCAAGACTGGCTAAACTCGCCGCCAAGGGGGAAAAGGCCGGCTATAAGTTCCCTCGGCCGATGACCGACAGACCGGGATTGGATTTTAGTTTCTCAGGGCTGAAAACCTACGCCGCCAATACCATAGCCGCCGAACCGGATGATGAACAGACTCGTGCAAATATCGCCCGGGCTTTTGAAGAAGCCGTGGTCGATACCATGGTCATCAAGTGCCGCCGCGCACTGGAGCAAACCGGCTTTAAACGTTTGGTGATTGCCGGTGGCGTCAGCGCCAACACCCGTCTGAGAAGCTCACTGGCCGAGTTGATGCAAAGCCGTGGCGGCAAGGTTTTCTATCCCAGAGGCGAGTTCTGTACTGATAACGGTGCCATGATAGCCTACGCGGGCTTGCAGCGCCTCAAGGCCGGCGAGCGTGAGACGTTGGCGGTGAAAGGGCAGCCGCGTTGGCCGCTGGATACCCTGGAAGCGGTTTCCTGAAGAAGCCTAGCTAACTCACCCTCTGTAATTCCTGAAAAGTAAAAGGCGCCAATGGCGCCTTTGCTGTTTTTATGACGGTTGTTGCAACCGTGCAACTGGTTCTATTTAGTACGCCTGGAGCGCGACATTTTGGATTCTTCCCCCTTGAGCAGGCGGCGAATATTATCCTTGTGGCGGATAATGATCAGTGTCGATAGCATGGCCACCGGCAGGGTAAATCTGTCATCCAGCCACCAAGTATAGACAGGCGCCAATAGCGCCGTTACCAAAGCTGCCAGCGATGAGTAGCGGGTCAGCAACACCACCAGTAACCAGGTGCCCATCAAACACAGCGCTAGGCCTTCACCTATGGGCGCCATGGCGCCGAGTGCTGTGGCTACGCCTTTGCCGCCCTTGAAGCCGAAGAAGATCGGGTATATGTGTCCAAGGCAGGCGGCAATGGCTATCACCCCGAGCCAGACGGCATCTATTCCCATCAGATAAGCGGTATAAGTGGGTAGTGCACCCTTGAGCATATCGAAGAAAAATACCATGGCCGCGGCCCAAGTGCCGCCGATGCGCAGCACGTTGGTGGCGCCCGGATTGCCCGAACCCTTGCCTCTGGGATCCGGCAGGCCCTTGAGGCGACACACCAGCACGGCGCTGGAGATAGAGCCGAGCAGGTAGGCGGCCACAATCATAATTGGGGTCAGTACCATGGTACTCAAATTGGTTTCCTTACTCGTCTTAAGGTATTATCGCGCACACAAAAACATGCAGCCCTTGCCCGGATAACCCAAGGTGCAAATCTTTACCGTCAGCCGACGGTTAAATCTCTCGGGTTCATCTTGTCCTTCAATGCCTTATCCTACTTAAGATCGGGCCTGGTAGAAAGGGGCTACAGTGAATATCTCCGGAACGGGGCGGATTATAGCGGTTTTATTGCCGATAGCTTATCTGACCTCAGGCCCGGCAGTTGCTAAGGGGGATTTTATGGACAGAGTGCTGATACGAGAATTACAGATAGAAACGGTTATCGGGATCTATGAGTGGGAAAAACAGGTACACCAGACACTGCTTATTGATCTGGATATGGCCTGGGATAACAGAGCCGCCGCCGACAGTGATGATTACAGCCAGGCGCTCTGTTATGAAACCGTCAGTAAGCGTCTCACTACCCTGATCACCGAAAAGCCCATTGAGTTGATTGAAACCGTGGCCGAAATGATTGCCCATTGCCTGATGAGTGAATTTGCCGTGCCTTGGGTCAAGGTGCGGGTGATGAAACCTGGCGCCGTTCCTGCGGCCAAAGCGGTTGGTGTCGAAATCGAGCGTGGTATCTAACGGTAATATGGCACATATCTACATCAGTCTGGGCAGCAATATCGACCCGGAACATTACCTGCGTGCAGCTATTAAAGAGCTGCACGCTGCGTTTGGTGAGCTGCAGCTATCATCGGTTTACGAGAGTGAATCAGTGGGATTCAAGGGCAGCAACTTTCTCAATATGGTGGTGGGCGCTCATACGTCACTCGGTATTGCCGAAGTGGTGGCCTGTTTCAAGCAGATAGAGCTGCGCCATGGTCGGCTCCCGGGTGCCAAAAAGTTTGCTCCGCGCACCCTGGATTTGGATCTGCTGCTCTACGATGACAAGGTCTGTCAGCAGCCCATTGTTTTACCCAGAGCCGAGATCCTGACCAATGCCTTTGTGCTTTGGCCACTGGCTGAACTGGCACCGCAAACCAAGCATCCACTGGCACAACTCAGCTACCAAGTGTTGTGGCAGGAATATGACAAGGCCAGTCAGAAGCTCTGGCCTATCGCTTTCGATTGGGGCCTGTCGGCCTGATTTTTTAAAGGAAAACTATGGACACATTACAGGTCATCATCCTTGCCCTGATCCAGGGCCTGACTGAATTTTTGCCTATCTCCAGCTCGGCGCATCTTATTTTGCCTTCTCAGTTACTGGGCTGGGAAGATCAGGGACTGGCCTTCGATGTGGCGGTGCATATAGGTTCACTGCTGGCAGTGGTACTCTACTTCCGTACTGAAATCATCGCTATGCTGAACGCCTGGTTTGGCAGCATATTCAAGGGTAACCACAGCGCCGAGAGCAAACTGGCCTGGTGGATTATTCTGGCTACCATACCCGCAGTCGTTTTTGGTTTTCTGGCCAAAGATCTGGTTGAAACCTATCTGCGGGGGCCGGGTGTTATCGCCATCACTACTGTGGTGTTTGGTTTGCTGCTCTGGTGGTCGGATAAGATGGCGCGGCTTGAGCTTACTGAATATCAAACCGGCTGGCGCAAGGCATTGATGATAGGTTTTGCCCAGGCTTTGGCGCTTATTCCCGGCACCAGCCGCTCGGGGATCACCATGACCGCGGCCCTGATGTTGGGGCTCAACCGTGAGGCGGCGGCGCGTTTCTCTTTTTTGATGTCGATCCCTGTGATCTTGGGAGCGGCGCTACTGATGGGCAAAGATCTGCTCGAAGGTGGGCATGTGATTGACTGGCAGGCCCTTATTTTGGGGGTGGTGCTTTCTTTTGTGGCGGCCTTTACCTGTATTCACTTGTTTTTGAAGATCATCAGCAAGATGGGCATGCTGCCTTTCGTGCTCTACCGTTTGGCTCTCGGCGCACTTCTGTGCGGCTTTATCTTTCTGTGAGGCTCTAGATGAATTCAGTGCAATTTCAGTGCCCGGTTTGTCAGAGTGAGCTCAAGCAGCATCAGGCATCCAGAGGTTTTTACTGCGTTAATAAGCATCACTTCGATCGCCAGGAGGACGGTTATTGGTTGCTGGCCAAGCCCAAGAGCGCGGCGGTACATGCCTTGTCGCGCCAGGCGTTGCGGGCCCGGCGTTTTTTGTTGCAGTCTGAGTTGATGGCGCCTTTGCATCAGGCGCTCAATCTCAAGCTGACCAGGCTCGCTGAAAACTGTGAAGCTGTACTTGACCCCAACGCCGGAGACGGCGCCTTGCAGCAGATGCTGCAACTGCCGGAAGAGCTGCAACGTCTGCTTATCTGTGATGCACAAAATGCCGCCTTCGCCGCTGCCAAAGCGTTGCCGACGGCGCAGGTATTTCTCAGTGTTGCCAAACGTTTGCCCTTTGAAGATGCGCAGTTTTCACTGGTGACTCTGCTCGATGGTCAGCTTAAGGGCAAGGAGATCCCCAGGGTGATGAAGCCGGGGGCTCATCTTGTGATGTTGGCCCCCGGGCCAAGACACTTGTGGCAGTTGCGTGAGCAATTGAGCGCAGATCTTAAACAGCGGGAGTTCAGTATTAGCCTGCCGACCGAGTTGACTGTGTTGGAAACCGAGAGCTTAAGTTTTTCTCTGGATGTGAGCGGTGAGCAGGCGTTGACACTTCTGGAAACCACTCCTTATGCTTGGCGCGCCAGCGAAAAACAGAAGCGTGCGCTTGTGACTCGGGCGATCAAGGGGCTGGAGCTGGATTACCGTTTGTTGGTGATCAAACGAAACTGAGTCTGAACCTGGGGTTTTAGGCTGGAAAGTGAAGATTGGTTGGGAATGTTAGTAAGTACTGACAGGGACAGCTTGTAGCTTGGAGAATAAAGCAAATCGGCAACACCTTGGTGTTGCCGATCCGGGACTGAATTACTTCTTGTAACGAGAAGCAACGTTGTCCAAGCGGTCGTTAGCACGCTTAGCTTCAGACTGAGCGTCCATAGCTGCAGCTTTTGCATCTTGAACGTCAGCAGACAGTTTGCCTTGCTCTGCTTTCAGAGAGCTAACTTCAGCTGATAATTGATCAACTTTGTTGCCCAGGTTAGCAACGCTTTCTTCCAGAGCAGTAGTGTTGGCACAACCACCCAGCAGAGCAGTCATTGCTACGCCAGCAATCATCAGTACTTTTTTGTTCATGAAGAAATCCCTTTAAGATAGGTTGGATTTTTAATGGCTCGACTGTAAAACAGTCGACACCGCCTAATTATGTCATAGTCAATTTATTTTGCTACGAATATTCACGTACAGGCCGCTTTACCTTATCGAATACTCATTGGATTGCCAAGTCTTTGGGAAAATAGCCATTTTTTTTCGCTATTTTCTTAACAAAACTGAAAATTTTTCTGTCAATAACTTGCCTTTACATCAGAAAACGGCGGAATTCAGTAACAGTTGCTTTTCTTGACGTACGGCGGCAGTCCGCTGCCGAGCGAGCTCTTCCCTGATGGCCGGTCCCTTGTGTCCCGCCGCAACTATGGGTTTGACATCTATCGCCGAGGCGACAGCAAACAACTGCCGCAATGCTTGCGCCTGTGGATAGGGTTCTTGTTCAAGCCCACTGCGGCCTCTGGCATCGGCCTCGCAGGCCAGTGCCAGTTGCTCCAGGCGTTCGGGTTTACGCCAGAAGTCGGCTTTATCGAAGATTTTCACTATGGTTTCCGGCTTGAGCTCCGCCAGATTATGAATATTTTGATGCTGATCGCTGACTAGCAACGCCAGATCCCGATACTCGGAAGGCACTCGTAGCCGTTCGCACAGCTTGCGGATAGGTGCCAAACCCTTCTGTCCATGACCGTGGTGCTTGGGCAGCATGTCAGCCGGGGTCAGTGCCTTACCGAGATCGTGCACTAGCGCGGCAAAGCGCACGGCCTTATCGCGGGTCAACTGCGCGGCTTGCTCCAGTACCATGAGAGTGTGTAGGCCGGTATCAATTTCCGGATGCCACTTGGCCGGTTGCGGCACGCCAAACAGGGTATCGATTTCCGGCATCAGCGCTTGTAAGGCGTTGACCTGACGCAACACTTCGAAGAACACTTGGGGCTGCTCGCAGCCGAGCACCTTATCCAGCTCTTGCCAGACTCGCTCCGGCGTCAGTGCGCCAAGCTCGGGGCCGGCGGCAATTTCCTGCATCAGAGCCAGGGTTTCCGGCGCTATGCTGAATCCCTGAGGGGCGAAGCGGGCGGCAAAACGAGCCACCCTGAGTACCCTCAGCGGGTCTTCAACGAAAGCGGGGGAGACATGCCTCAGCACCCGGGCCTCGATATCCTTTTGGCCGTTGTAGGGGTCGTGCAGTTCGCCATCCTCACTTTGGGCTATGGCGTTGATGGTCAAGTCCCGCCGCAGTAGATCTTCTTCCAGAGTGACGTCGGGCGCCGCATAACAGGAGAAACCGCCGTACCCCAGGCCGGTTTTGCGCTCGGTTCTGGCCAAGGCATACTCCTCCTGGGTTTTGGGGTGCAGAAACACAGGGAAATCCTTGCCCACCTGCCGGTACCCCTGTGAGACCATCTGCTCCGGGGTTGCGCCAACCACCAGATGATCCCTGTCCTTGACGGGCAAGCCCAATAGTTTGTCGCGCACTGCGCCACCAACCAGATAAATCTGCACGCTTGTGGATTCCTTATAATCGACTGCTTTGGTAATGACCTCAGGATAACATGAGACCCGGCCGTGGGGGACTTTCCCGTGCATCACATAAATGGCTGGCGGGGTTTTACAATTTTAGACCTTGCCTTAAACTGGGCTGTCTTTAACGAAGAAGGATGGCAGTGCCTATGTACAAGGCCTTTTATGGACTGAACGATAACCCGTTTTCTATCGCGCCCAATCCCAGTTATCTGTTCCTCAGTGACAGGCACAGGGAGGCGTTGGCGCATTTAACCTATGGCCTGGGGGAGACGGGGGGCTTTGTGCTGTTGACGGGTGAAGTTGGCACCGGAAAAACCACGGTTTCCCGCTGTTTGTTGCGGCAACTACCGGAAAATACCGATACCGCCTTTATCCTCAATCCATCTCTGACCGAGCTTGAGCTGCTGGCTACCCTCTGTGATGAGTTGAAAATTCCCTATGGTGAGGCGCCCACTCTCAAACAGCTGACCGATCATATCAGTGGTTTTCTGTTGGCTAACCACCAGGCTGGGCGCAACACTGTGCTGATCATCGATGAGGCTCAGCATCTGCGGGCTGAAGTGCTTGAGCAGCTGCGCCTGCTCACCAACCTAGAGACAGATACCCGCAAGCTGCTGCAGGTGATCCTCATAGGTCAGCCCGAGCTGCAACAACTGCTCAAGCGCCAGGAACTGCGACAGTTGGCGCAGCGAATCACTGCCCGTTACCATCTGTTGCCGCTCACCGAAGAGGAGGTGGGCTTCTATGTGCAGCATAGGTTGCAGGTGGCCGGGCGCAGCGAACCCTTGTTCAATCGCGGTGCGATTCGGGCGCTGCATAAATTCAGTGGCGGTATTCCTAGGCTTATCAATCTATTGTGTGAGCGGGCGTTGATGGCGGGTTATGGTCAGTCTCGAACCCCTATCGATGCCAAGATGGTGGCCTCTGCCGCGGAAGAGGTACTGGGAGAGAAAATCAAACAGCGTAATTATTGGTTACCGGCTTCTGCCGCCGTCATGCTGCTTTTGGCCTTTGCCGGTGGTTACTATTTCCTGGCGCAGCCAGAACAGGCTGTCGCCCAAGATCAGTCCGGACGGCAACTTTATTCAATGACAGATGCCAAGCAGACTCAGGTTGCAGACAATCAAGCTGGCGCGGGCAAGGCCGCAGCCAACCGGGCGCAGCGGATCTTGATGCAGGCCATAGATCAGAGCCGCAATATAGATACCGCCTTTGCGGCCCTGTTTGCCCTTTGGGATAAGGTGCCATATTCAGGCATCAGTGCCTGTCAGGCCGCCGAACAGCAGGGGCTTGCCTGTTATCAGCAGCAGGGCAATCTCAACTCCTTGCTGCGGCTCAACTATCCGGCTGTGGTTTATATGGAAGATGAACAACAGCAACCTTTCTATGGCACTCTGGTGGCCAAAGATGGCGAGCAGTTGCTGCTGCAACTCAATGAACAGCAACTCTGGGTCAGCGTCGATTGGTTCAACCGTCATTTCAGCGGTACTTTTGAAATCATCTGGGACGCCCCCAAAGATCCGCTCAAGGCGATAGGCCCAAGTGCCGGTTTGGCCCAGGTGCAGTGGCTGGAAAATACCCTGGCGCAGGTGGAGCAGCGCCCGGCCAGACTGATGAGTTATTTCGACAGCGAGCTGGAGCAGTCATTGCAACAGTTTCAGCGGCGCCATGGCTTGAAACCGGACGGCATTGCCGGCAGCCAGACTCTGGTTCAGCTTAATCTGTACTTGAGTCATCAAGGCCCCAGATTGCACGCAGGAGGAGCGAGCTGATGTCTATCCTTCTCGATGCCGTGACCCGGGCCAAGCAACAGGAGATGGGTGAACAACTGGATCCTGTGTTGACCCCAAGGGCGCAATATCGCCAGCAATCTTCTGCAAGTAGCTATCTTAAGCCGCTGGCGGTATTGGTGGCGGCTGTGCTGGCCGGTGGCGCCTTGGCCTGGGGCTGGCACTCGCTTGATACCAATAAAAAGACGCTGGCTCCCGAGACATCTTCAGTTGGGGCGCAAGCCTCGCAGCAGCAAGCCAGGCAACAAGATGAGTCTCAAGGATATAAGCAACCGACTCAAGCCGCCGAGGTGGCTGAACAAGGTGCAACGGAAGTACGTTTGGCCGGTAAGGTGGCCTTGCCTATGGCCCAGCCGATACCTCAGACTCAGGCTGTTCAATCTCGGACAATCCAGTCGCAAAATACATTGCCTCAAAATGCTCAGGCTGAGAATAGGGCGACCATAAACCAAAGTTCAGTAAACCAGGGCTCAATAAACCAGAGCTCAATAAACCAAAGCGGCGAAGCTGAAATTGCAGCCCCTCAGACTCCGGCTTCGGTTAAACAGTCGACTGGCAGTGCTTTATTGGCCGCCAGTGTGGCTGAAGCGGCTAAAGAGCTGCAGTTTGCGCAACTCCAGGCTGATGGCGCAACAGCTGTAAATCAGCCGCAGGAGATGCCGGCGGCTGACGATGAGCCGATTATTTTGGGAGCTAACCCCAATCGCCGTGGGCTTGAGGTGCTCGAGTCTCTCAAGCGCCAGGTTAATGAAGCGGCCGAGGATGTGGGGCTATCCAGTGCCGAGAGTCGCCGCCAGGATGAGTTGGTGGCTCAGTTTCAGGCGGCGCTTGCCGATGTGGAGCACCGGCACTCGGCGGAAAAACCCGTATCGCCTCCCGAATTGGATCCCATTCCCAAGGCTGAGGAAGAGGTGCCTCCTTACGGCGGGCTGCCGGCCGGGCTGCAATTGCAGGTTCCTGAGTTTGAGATCAGTGCTCACGTATACGCCTCAGAGCCTTCCAAGCGTTGGCTGAATGTAGAGGGTGCCGAACTGCAGGAGGGTGACAGCATCAAGGGTCAACTGAAGATCGTTGAGATACGTCCAAGGGATGTCGTGCTGGAAATTCAAGGGCAGAAGTTCCGGGTGCCGGCCATATAAGCCGACCCAAAACGGCTGAAACCGAGTATAAAAAAGCGCCATTAAGGCGCTTTTTTATCTTAGGGAAGGTGCGAATAAGTCCTCGCGGCCTTCTTTTTTGTAGAGAGTGGCTTACACAGCAATTGGCGTTCAAGGCATCTGACTGAAGGCATGCCGGGGCCTGTCAAAGTCGGATAACGCAGAGAGCCGGTTGCTGTGCAAGCCCCGAAGGGCGTGGCTTACAGGCCTGCCTGCTTTGTTGTGCTTCTTACAAAGGACTAAGGCCATTTGCTGCGAACCACGCCTTGCATCCAGGCCTGTAAGCCGACGCAGAGCACGCATGGGACCTGTTCGCACCTTCCTTAGAGCTCAAGCTCCGTAGAAGTAGTTCCCCAGCAGCAGTGTCAGGGCGTAGCCTACAGAGTAGGACAGCAGCAGCGCCGGAACATACTTGAGATAGGAGACAAAGGTCAGCTCTTTGACCTTGCTCATGGCGATGATCCCGGCCGCCGAACCTATCACCAGCAGAGATCCACCAACACCTACTGCGTAGGTCAGCCCCAGCCACTCTGGCGTGGTCAGTTCAGGTGAGGCTTTCAAAAGTGCCGCTGTCAAGGGGACGTTATCCAGAACCGCAGATCCCATGCCGGTGACAAAGTTGGAAATGTTGGGGTCGTGGCTGGCATAGACCTGAGCCAAGAGATCCAGCGTGCCTATCTCTTTGAGCATACCCACCAACAAGAGGATCCCGAGGAAGAACAGCAGGGTGTCGTATTCCACCTGGCGGATATACTCGAGGATTTGCAGTTCTTCTTTGTCGTTACGGGCGGTGTGGCCCACCAGGAACATGATTGACAACCCGGTAAGAAAGGTCAGTACGGGGGGGATGGCAAATAGAATGTTCAGTGCCATGGTCATCAATATGGTGGTGAAGAAGATGATGGCGATCAGTACATCTACTGTCTCATAGTTTTGACTAATGGGAGTGGTGGACACCTCGCCTTTGGCGTTGAGGGAGAAGAGTATTGCCAATAACATCACACTGAATGCCGCCGGCAGTACCAACATCAACAGCTCTGACATATGTACATGACCGGCGAGGAAGATCATCAGGGTCGTGACATCACCGGTTATCAGAGAGACCCCCCCAGAGTTGACGGCAAAGATGATCAGTACAGCCATCCGACGTCGCATCTGTTTGTCGAGCTTGAAGGTGGTCAGTAACCCAAGAGAGACTAAGGTGGCGGTAACGTTGTCACAGATGGCGGACAATACCAGAGAAAACAGGGCGACTTGTAGCATCAGCATCCGGGTACTGACCCGCTGCGGAAATAACTTCTGCACTAAAATTTGGATCATGCCCTTAGCGTTTAGGTAGGCCACAAAGGTCATGGTCGACATCAAAAACAGCCAGAGTGTCGCGATTTCCAGCAGGTTTTCATTGAGTTGATGTTCTACCAGTTTTTCATGACCGGGATCGCCGGCAGACATGAACAGAGCTATCCAAGAGATACAACCGAAAAACAGAGTCGTTTTGGCTTTGTTGAGGTGAGTCACCTCTTCAAAAATGATACTCAGCAGTGCCAGCACCGCGAGTATGATAAGAAAGGTATAGAGCATAAATGCAATTCCAACTGCTGATTTTATGTTCGTCTGCCCTGAGGGACGTGGGCAGTTTTTGTGTTGGCCATCAAGGTTCAGTTAATCAAGCTGTGATAGCGCGAGCGGATCAGACCACACTGATATGAATAAGGCAACCGTTAACTGGCGCACACTTTCTTAGACTTTGTGATTAGTATCGGGTGTGTTTGGGCTCTGGCCAGTGATTAAGTCTTTTTTGTGTGTAGATGTTAGTGTTTTTTGCTATCAAGGCAGATTTGACAGCGAAAGGTGACAGTCTACACTCGGGTCAATGGCAAGTTGGCTTGACAGCTATGGCTCAGCCTAAATGGGTTCGTGAACATAGTGCTGAGTGGAAGCTTTGTGGAAGGGGAACTGAGAAACCAGAGCTCGAGCTGGACGCCAGAGAAATCTATCCGGCGGGAGTGAGCACAAAAAACGGGGCCGTATAGGCCCCGTTTTCAATCCATCTGCGGATTACTTCATGCGGGCTAGAACACGATCGGCTGCATCCAGAGTCGCCTGCAGCTCTTGCTCGCCGTGAGCCATAGACAGGAAGCCTGCCTCAAAGGCGCTTGGTGCCAGGTAAATACCCTCGTCCAGCATGCCGTGATAGAAGGCGCGGAACTGCTCCATGTTGCACTTGGTGACCTGCTCAAAGCCGGTTATCTTCTCTTCATCGGTAAAGAAGAAACCAAACATGCCACCAACATAGTTGATGGCCATGGGGATACCATGCTTGTCGGCCGCGGCCTTGAAGCCTTCGGCAATACGCTTGGTCTTGGCTGCCAGTTCCTCATAGAGGCCTGGCTCTGACAGGGCTTCCAGCTGGGCCAGACCTGCGGTCATGGCGATAGGGTTACCTGAAAGTGTGCCTGCTTGGTACACAGGGCCAGTCGGGGCAATATACTGCATGACTTCTTTCTTGCCACCGAAGGCACCAACCGGCATACCGCCGCCGATAACCTTACCCAGAGTGGTCAGATCCGGTGTCACGCCATAGTGACCTTGGGCACCGCTCTTGGAGACGCGGAAGCCTGTCATCACTTCGTCGATGATCAGCAGGGCGCCGAACTGATCGCAAAGCTCACGCAGTCCTTCGAGGAAACCTGCAACCGGCGGGATACAGTTCATGTTGCCGGCAACCGGCTCGAGTATGATACAGGCGATATCCTGCGGATGCTGGCTGAACAGCTCTTTGACTGAGTCCAGATCGTTATAGACAGCGGTCAGGGTGTGCTTGGCAAAGTCAGCAGGGATCCCTGGGGAGCTGGGCTGACCCAGAGTCAGGGCGCCGGAACCGGCCTTAACCAGCAGACAGTCGGCATGGCCGTGGTAGCAGCCTTCGAACTTGAGGATCTTGTCTCTGTTGGTGTAACCCCGAGCCAGGCGTATGGCGCTCATGGTGGCTTCTGTACCAGAGCTCACCATACGTACTTGTTCTATGGAAGGCACCATCTCAATGACTTTTTCTGCCATCTGCACTTCCAGTTCGGTAGGGGCGCCGAAAGACAGACCGTTTTCCACCGCCTTGAGCACGGCTTCGCGGATCTTGGGATGGTTGTGACCCAGGATCATAGGCCCCCAGGAACCGACATAGTCGATATAAGCTTTGCCATCGGCATCATAGATATAGGCACCGTCGGCTTTTTCGATGAAACGGGGAGAACCGCCTACACCATTGAAGGCACGTACTGGCGAGTTCACACCGCCGGGGATGGTTTTCTTGGCCTGTTCAAACAGGTCTTCAGAACGGGTCATGTTTAATCCTTAAAGTCAGTGGCCGCTCTCTAGCGATCGGCCTTGCGTGAATACCAGTTAACCGGACACTCATATTTTTCCAACTGATTGTCCACCCCGAGTGTCAGGGCAAACAGTGCCATACGGATCAACAAGCCATTGTCGGCCTGACGGAATATTGCCAGGTTGGGATGGTTGTTGAGATCATTGTCCAGCTCATTGGCCTGCAGCCTGGAGTCCCGAGGCAATGGATGCATGATCACTGTATTGGACTTACAATTTTTGGTGTATATGGCGCTGTTCAAACGGAACTTGCCACGATACTTATCGGCTTCCTCCTGCGAGGGGAAGCGCTCTTCCTGAATGCGTGTCAGATAGAGTATATCGGCTTGATCTAAATTGCCTTCCAGTTGTTCGGTTATTGTGATCTTGTGCCCGGCATTTTCAATGTCGGCGATCACATAGTCGGGCATTGCCAGCTCGGCAGGGGAGATCAGGGTGAAGCTGATGTTCTTGTACATGCACAAGAGGCGCGACAGCGAGTGCACAGTGCGGCCGTATTTGAGATCGCCTACCATGGCGATATGCATGCCATCTATGCCTAAGCCTTTGCTGTGCAGCTCTTTCTGTATGGTGAACAGATCCAGCAGCGCCTGGGTTGGATGTTCGTTGGCACCATCGCCGCCGTTAATCACAGGCACCCGGCTGCCTTCGGCAAACTCGCGTACCGAGTAGGACTCGGGGTGGCGCATGGCAATCACATCCGAGTAGCTGGACAACACCCTGGCGGTATCGTAGAGGGACTCCCCCTTGGACAGCGACGAGGAGGCCATGCCGACCGTTTCTGCGACCCGGCCACCAAGCAGGTTGAAGGCGCAGCCGAAGCTGACTCGGGTGCGGGTGCTGGGTTCAAAAAACAGATTGCCGAGGATAGCCCCTTCTAGCACCTTGGTGCGCTTTTCGCGCAGGGCGTAGGGGGTCATCTTTTGGGCTACTGTGAAAATGGTTTGAATGGCGTCCAGATCTAACTGGTTTACGGAGAGGATATGTGATCCCTGGAACTGGTTCATCAGCCTTGGTTTCCAATGCAATTGGGTGTTGACACTGAGGTCTGGACCCATGGGTTATGTAGGGT
The DNA here is from genome assembly GCF_002777975.1 of Shewanella carassii. Classification (GTDB taxonomy): domain Bacteria; phylum Pseudomonadota; class Gammaproteobacteria; order Enterobacterales; family Shewanellaceae; genus Shewanella; species Shewanella carassii. The sequence continues at coordinate 257,117 of NZ_NGVS01000004.1, read as the reverse complement.
TTGGCTGAGGCGCAACTATAACAGAAGGCGGCGGTCATGAAAATGACTGATGACTGAAATTACACTTCTCCGGCACGGATTTCCTGCTGCAGGTTAGACCAACTGATTACTCCGACGATATTCTCCGGGGTATCCTGATAGATAAAGACTTCACCGGCACGTTTTGGCGCCAAAATTTCATACACCTCGTTGAGAGTAGCCGAGTCGGGTAGCCCCTGGATCCTGTGCTGTGTCAGGCTGGTATCAGTGTCAAACGAAGGCATCTGCAACTCCAGCATGGCAATCTGGCCTTCGGCATCTCTGGCAAGCACGGGCCTGCCCTGGGCGCGTTTCATCACTTCCAGCAGCAGCTCATCATTGTTGTTGACTATCACTATGCGCCTGTCCATCAGGGCGCGTACCCCGAGTTTCTGTAATCCCAGGTTAACCGGAGCCACCTTGTAACCCAGGCCCATGATGTCCAACTGACGAAAGAATATGGATTTGGCATTCAGCCCCTGATAGGCGATGAGGTAGGCGGGCACGGCCACTATCATTCCGGGCAGTATGATGGAGGCATCATTGGTCATCTCCAGCAGCGCCACCAGGGCGGCGAGCGGTGCACTGAGGCAAACCCCCATCATAGCGGTCATGCCGATGACGGTATAGAGCCCTGCATAGGGGGCCACCGAGGGAAACAGCAGCGCGGTCGCCTGAGCCAGAATAGCGCCGCCCAAGGCCCCTATGCCGTAGAGTGGCCCTATGACCCCACCCGGGATCCCAAGGCCGATGGCGGCAATGGTAGCGATAATCTTGGCCAGCAAAACCGCCAGCAAAAACCAGATGGCCGGATTGTCGCTGACCGCCAGTCCTATGGCCATTTCACCGCTGCCCAGTGCCTGAGGCAACACCAGGCCTATCAAAGTGGTGATAACCCCAGCCAGCAACAGGCGGACTATCAAGGGCCAGTGTTGGCCGCGCTCGGTCACCTGAATAAGGCTGTGATTGAATAGGGCCGCGGCGACCCCCAGCACAATACCGCCGAGAGCCAGCAGCGGGTACTGATCCAGTGGAATATGGCTGACCTTGATGGCATCAAACTCGTGGATATTACCGAACACCACTTGGCTGGATACGGCGCCGCAGATGGCCGATAGCATGATGGGGAAGAAGTACTGTACCTTGTATTCCCTGAGGATTACTTCGAGGACAAACACCACGGCGGCCAGTGGCGCGTTGAAGGTGGCGGCTATCCCGGCGGCTATGCCGCTGGCGCACATGATGCGCACGCTGTTGTCCGGCAGCTTGAATTTTTCCGCCAATACCGAGGCGGTGACCGCCCCCAGATGAATGGCTGGGCCTTCACGACCGACCGAGAAGTTGCTCGCCAGCGCAAACAGCGCCTGAAAAAACTGCCCCGGTGCTGATTGCAGCGGGATCTTGCCGTAATGTAGCTTCACCCGGTGCAGCACATAGGCTATGCCCATGCGTTTGTAGCGTTTGGAACCTAATTTGGCGACAAGCCAGATCAAAAAAGCCCCAAAAAGTGGTAACAGGACTCGCCAGTCACCGATTGAGCCCGTAAAATCCCATTCTTGTGTTTGGGTAAAATGATTGGCCCATTGCAGCAGCAGGCGAAACAGTATGATGACCGCCGAGGCCATCAGCGCAAACAGCAGGGCCAGCAGACACAGTTGAATACTGATCCTCGTTTGGGACAGCTTGTCTCTCATCTGGTGGCGCAGATACTTTCGCGCCTCAAGTTTGAACTTTCTGAATCTTGCCTGCACCGCTGCTTTCCGAAGCCTAATGTGAATTCTTAGTACCCAAGATGGAAATTTTTATATAAGGGGCTGTTAGTTAATGGCAAATTATCATCGCTGGCTCGATCGCCTGCAAGTGATGGAGCGAAATATTCGTCCGTCCAGTCCGTATTTGTTGCTCTTGGTCATGGTGGCCTTTCTGGCTGGACTGCTCAGCTACCACTTTTTCATTCCGCCTACTGAGGTAAAATTACTGCGGAATGATGCCAAGAGTCAGCGACTACAGGGGCAGTTGCAAGAGCAGGCTCAGCTGCTGGCGAGTCGCAATTTGGAGTTGAGTCTGGCTAGGGAAGCCAACGAACAGATGCAGCAGTTGTTCAACAAGCAACACAAGAAACAACAGGAGTTGGAGCGGGAGTTGGCCTTCTACCGCAGCATCATGGCACCTGAGCGTAACGCCGATGGTGTGGCCATCCATGGTTTGGAATTGACGTCTATAGCCGCTCCTGGACAGTACCACCTAAAGTTGGTGCTGACCCAATTGCAAAAGCGTAAACAGGCACTCAAGGGAAGAAGTGAGATACTTCTCATTGGCATGCAAGAGGGCAAGCAAGTCGAATTGAATTTGGCTAAACTGGTGGACACCAAGTTGGCATTTAACTTCAAGTACTTTCAGGTATTGGAAACGGACTTTACTCTGCCCGAAGGCTTTGAATTACAGCAGATGAATGTCAAGGTCATAGTGCCGGCAAGCCGTTGGAATAAAGGCGCTGAAACCGAACAAAGTTTCAACCTGACGGAGCTGCTTGAAGGTGAAAAAGATCCCGGCATAATACTTGAACAAAATAGTCAGGTAACAGATAATCTGCCACAGCAAATAGATGTAAGAGGTAGTAATGACTGAACAAGCTGAATCAGCTATGCCCATCCAGTTTACCGATGCGGCGGCTGCCAAGGTCAAGGCCTTGCTGGAAGAAGAACAGAACAGTGCGCTGAAGCTGCGGGTCTATGTCACGGGTGGCGGCTGCTCAGGTTTTCAGTATGGCTTCACCTTTGATGAAAAAGTGAATGAAGGCGATTTCACCGTGGAAAAACAAGGAGTACAGCTGGTGGTCGACCCCATGAGCCTGCAATACCTCGTTGGCGGTGAAGTGGATTATACCTCAGGGCTGGAAGGTTCGCGTTTCTTCGTCAAGAATCCCAACGCCACCACCACCTGTGGTTGTGGTGCCAGCTTCTCGGTATAGCCAAGAATCAAAGCAACAAAAAGCCGTCCACTGGGACGGCTTTTTTGTGGGCGAAAGGTCGGTTACTGCATCAGGTTGAAGTTCATCTTACGCTTGAAGAAGGCTTTGACCTTAGGGGTAAAGGCTACCCATACCTGTAACATGCAAAAGCCTATCAGAAAGCTGAAAATGGCCCAGTCCGGCACCTTGAACTCAAACCCTGTGATCTTGAGAGCGTTAGGACCTGTGGTTACATTGTCACCTTGATCAAGAATATAGGGTAGGAAGCTCACTAGCGCTAGCTGCACCAAGGTATAGAGCCGCAGTGCCCATAGGCCGGCCTGATGGCGTGCCAATACCGCCAACACCATGATCAACGTCAGCAGACAAAAGACGACACCCTGACCGGCAATCAGGCCACTGACCGCAGCGGCAATATAAAGCAGCATCAGCAGTAGCAGGCGTTTGGGTATGGCGTAGCTTTCAGTGGCGGCTTGGTTCATCTTACGGCGCTCCTTGTGCACTATTGACTCATGTTCTATTGACTCAGTGACGCGTCTTGGGTGCCAGTCGCTGCTCCAGCTCATGTGGCGGGATGACTACGCCAAGATCTTCCAGCATTGGGAAGACGGCAACATAGAGCTCATCATCTTCCATACCGGGCACCCAGCGCTCCAGCCATTCGGCCAGGCCGATGGACAGCGGCCGACAATCCTGCCAATCATCCTCGGCCCACAGAGAAGCCGTCTCTTCACTGGGCCAAACTGGAATACAGTCTTCATCGTCCGTGGTCAGCATCACGCAGCCGTCATTGTCCTGTAATACCCACAGCTCTTTGTGCTCTTTGACCTGCTCTACCAGAAAGTCGTAGCGGCCTTCTGGAGTCATACCGGCGAACTGGGCCTGGATTTGTTTCTTGCTCATGGTGACATCTCATCTCGGTGGCCATGGCACTGTGCCCGGCCAAAAATTGACGGCATGTTAACACCGCTTGCAGGCAAGAAAAAGCGCCCCGCAGGGCGCAATGGCTAATTCCCGTTTTTCGGCTTTGCCTAGTTGATGCCAATCTGTTCTCAGGCGGCAGGAAAGCGGGCGCCGAGCACGGCTTCGCGGCTGGCTCCGGTTACCGCCGGCAGGTTGGCTGGCAGCCCTTGATGGTGGCGCAGCGCCAACCAGGCAAACGCTATGCCTTCTACCCACTTGGGATCGATACCCAGCGCCGAAGTAGTGGCTATGCTGTGGTTGGGTAACTGGGCACCGAGGCGTTTCATCAACGCGCCATTGAGCGCGCCGCCGCCACAGACATAGATTTCGCCATCCGGGCTCAACTTGGCTATGTCCCTGGCAATGCTGTGACAGGTGAGATCCAAGAGCGTCGATTGAATATCCTCTTCCGGCAGATGGCTGAACAGCGCTAGCTGTTGATCCAACCAGGCGTTGTTGAATAGCTCTCGACCTGTGCTCTTGGGATAATCCAGCGAGAAATAGGGGTGAGATAACAGTTGTGCCAGAAACTCCGCCGAGCTGTTGCCGCTTTCGGCCCATTGGCCATCTTCATCAAACGGCAATTGCCTCACTTGCTGGCTCCAGGCGTCTATCAAGGTATTGCCCGGGCCAGTATCAAAGCCAAGAATTTTTTGGTTATCGGCGGGCAGGAAAGTGATGTTGGCGATGCCGCCGATATTGAGAATGATGCGATTTATTCCCGGGTTTGAGAAGATCTGCTGGTGGAATGCCGGCACTAAGGGCGCTCCCTGGCCACCGAGGGCGACATCTTTGCGGCGAAAGTCGGCGATAACATCTATACCGGTTTCGGCGGCGATAGTGTTAGGATCGCCAATCTGCAAGGTAAAGCCCACTTCCAGATTGGGCATATGGCGCACTGTCTGACCATGACTGCCGATGGCGCATACCTGCTCCTTATTCACCCCAGTCTTGGCCAGCAGTTGCTTGACCGCGGCTGCAAACACCTTACCCACAGTGCGATCCAGCCGCCCCAAACGGTTGATTTCATCCGTATCCGGCTGGCACAGACGTTGCAAACCCTTGAACAGATGGGTGGGTAACGGCTCGGTATGCTGGCCAAGCAGCTTGGGTTGACCCTTGCTGAAGTCCACCAACACGGCGTCAACACCGTCCATGCTGGTGCCTGACATCAGCCCAATAAAGTATCCTGAATTCATCTATGCTATCCCTGTTATTGCATCGCAACCTGAACTTGTTTGTTGCGATGTAGCGTGGCCATTAATTGGTTACTGAGCTGTTGGAAGGCGACACGTTCGCTCTTGGCTATGGCTTCTGCCTTGGGGAGATCCACAGTGCGTGGATTTCTGTGTACACCGTTGACGATAAACTCATAGTGTAGGTGCGCACCTGTTACCCGGCCTGTGCGGCCAAGGGTTCCTATGATCTGTCCCTGTTTGACGCTTTCACCTTGTTTGACCTTACGCTTGTTGAGATGCAGGTATTTGGTGGTATAAGTTTCGTTGTGTTTGATAAACACATAGTTGCCGTTGTATTGGTTGTAGCCAGCCTTGATCACCCGCCCGCTGCCTGCCGCCTTGATGGGAGTACCTATGGCGGCAACATAATCTACCCCGCGGTGAGCCTTCACCTGACCGGTAACTGGATGCAGACGACGGGGATTGAAGTTGGAACTGACGTACTTGAAGTCAACCGGAGAGCGCAGGAATGCCTTGCGCATGCTGCGGCCTTCCTCGGAATAGTAGTTGCCATCCTTGTATCTCACTGCAGTGTATCGCTCGCCCTGGTTGATAAACTCGGCGGCCAATATGTTGCCGTTACGCAGAAACTCGCCGTCGGCATATTCCTCTTCATACATGAGGGCAAAGCTGTCGCCTTCGCGGATATCCAGGGCAAAGTCGACGTCCCAGCCGAATATGGTGGCCAGTTGCATAATCTGCGCCGGGGTCAGTCCGGCATCGACACCGGCATTCCAGAAGTTGTTCTTGATACTGGCGCGGGCGAATTTATCCCGGGTCTCGACAGTTTTTACCGCCAGTTCCTCTTCGTAACCTTTGCCTTGTTTGCGGACTATCAGGGTAGAGATGGCATCGAGGCGGTATCTCAGCTCTTGCAGTTCGCCCTCGGCGTTCTTACCTATGGCGACTTCGTCACCTGGCATGATTTTCAGCAGGTTTTTCTTCGCCAGTGGCAGTTGAGTGATGTCGTAAACCTCTCTGGCGGTGAGTGAGGCGCGGCTGAAGAGCGCCGCCAGGGTATCGCCACTCTTTATCTCGAAGTGTTCCAACTCGGCTATCGCCGGACTGGCTTGCTCTGGAACTGTCAGGGCCGCTTTGGCCTGTTGATTGAGTTTCTCTGTCAACGCCTCGGCGGCGGCTTCTGAATCCGGGCGTTGCCCGCTTTCAACCACTTGCTGAGCCGTGGGCGAGGTGGGGGTACGAAAGGCCAGAGGCACTTGGTAACGGACGTGAGTTTCCGGGCTGGCGCTGTTTTTCGATGCCTCGGCTTCGTCAGAGGGCAGCAATAGGGTTATCAGGGTAATAGTGGTGAAAATACTGAGCAATATTTGATGCTTTCTGGGCAGCAGTCTGAAGAGAGTAATAAGCTTTGCCATCGACCCGGATACCAATTTCTTAATTCTTGGGCATATTGCCTTAGTGTACACACTTTCATTTAGGCTGGCTAACAAGTAACATAAGTCTCTTTGAATTTGAAGAGCCTAGGGAGTTATTGGCGAGATGGCTGATTTAGCACAAATAATGGCGGAAATTAAACGTGGTACCGACGAGATTTTGCTCGAGGCGGATCTGCTGGAAAAGCTGAAAGAAGGTCGGCCACTGAAAATCAAGTTGGGTGCTGACCCGACTGCGCCGGACATTCACCTTGGCCATACCGTTATTCTCAATAAGCTCAGACTGTTTCAGGAACTGGGGCACGAGGTTATCTTCCTTATTGGTGACTTTACCGGTATGGTCGGCGACCCGAGTGGCAAGAACAGTACTCGCCCACCACTGACCCGCGAACAGGTATTAGCCAATGCCGAAACCTACAAGGAACAGGTATTCAAAATTCTGGATCCGGCCAAGACCCGAATTGAGTTCAACTCCAGCTGGCTGGAAGACCTCGGCGCCGCCGGTATGATCCGCCTGGCCTCGCGCCAGACAGTGGCTCGTATGATGGAGCGTGACGACTTCAAGAAGCGCTTTGCCTCGGGTCAATCGATTGCTATCCATGAGTTCATGTACCCATTGCTGCAGGGCTATGACTCAGTGGCATTGAACGCCGATGTCGAGCTGGGCGGTACGGATCAGAAGTTCAACCTGTTGATGGGCCGTGAGTTGCAGAAATCCGAAGGCATGAAGCCACAGGCAGTGATCATGATGCCGCTGCTGGAAGGGCTGGACGGCGTGAAGAAGATGTCCAAGTCTGCGGGTAACTACATTGGTATCAGCGAAGCTCCGGATGAGATGTTCGGTAAGATAATGTCCATCTCTGATGAGCTGATGTGGCGTTACCTGGAGCTGTTGTCTTTCCGTCCGCTGACTGAAATCGAGCAGTTTAAGGCCGATGTCGAAGCCGGTGCCAACCCCAGAGATATCAAGATAGCCCTGGCGAAAGAGATTATCGGCCGTTTCCACAGTGAAGAAGCTGCCGAGGCTGCTCATCAAGCCTTTATCAATCGTTTCCAAAAGGGCGCCATGCCAGATGAGATTCCCGAGCTAACTCTGGAAGCTGGTGAAGGGCTGGCGATTGCCAATCTGCTAAAAGAAGCCGGTCTGGTAGGCTCCACTTCAGATGCCATGCGGATGATCAAGCAAGGTGCGGTGAAGATGGATGGTGATAAGCTTGAAGACAGCAAGCTGGTTCTGAGCGCCGGCACATGCGCGGTATTCCAGGTCGGTAAACGTAAGTTTGCCAAGGTAACACTGGCCTGAGCTCAAAGTACCTAAATTCTAAGGGACTTAAATCTAAGCGTTTGTTCAAGCGTTTAAAATACCAAACCCGGCATTGCCGGGTTTTTTCTTGCCTGAATCTGGCTCAGTGTTTGTGAGGTGGGCTACAGTTGTCGGTACCAAAGTAGGCCTTGTTCTGGCAGCGCCAACTAAGAACGGCCTTATCTATCGACCAATCGCCGGCATCATTATCGAGCGCCAAAATGAGCAACATCTGTGGGTGCCCCTCCTGAGTGCTGACGCTATAGGTTAAGGTCTTACCTTGAGAGTGACTGATGCGAACGAACTTAAAGGCCGAGCCTGAGTATTGGCGGCTTATTCCTTCGGGATCTTGACTCCAGGGAGCCTGTTGATGTTGCGCTTGCAACAGCTTTTGATTGAAACGGTTCACAGGTTGTACCGTGTAAGAAACTACTAGCGGTGGCTCAAATGCTTCTTCGTTAGCAAGGGTTGCCTGAGCCTGTGGAGCCAAGGGAAAACATATCGCCAGTGGGGCCAGTATGGATAGTCGACTCATCTTTACCTCTCGGATCAGAATGAACCCTGATCTCGCTGTTTGCACTCAGAGGGTTGGACAGTAAAAAATAACTTGGGTTCCCGCTGGAGGAACGGGACATTATTGGGCGGCAAGTTGGTCTGCCATGGTCTGATAGTCCATCAGATCCATATGCTCTTTAACCCTGTGATTGAGGGTATCTAACTTTAGTGTGGTCACCCCGGGTATGGCTATATCGATAATTTTTCCAGGTTTGCCGAACTGTTCTCCCGGGCCTTTGTAGTGGTAGTTGCCTATCATCACCACCAGCGAGCCTGAGTTGAACATGTGTTCTATGTTGAATTGATATTCAAGCACGCCGCGGTGGGCCCGCTCCAGAAATTCTATGATATGTCTGCCGCCGGTATATTTACGTCCCGCAGTCCGATCGTTGAAGACGCTGTCACGATTATAAAAGTTGGCCAGTTCTTGATAGTCATGAGTGGTCAGGGCATGAATATAGCGCACTGCCATCTGCTGCTCCTGTGGCATATCGCCGCTGTTGGCCAGCAATGGTGAGCTCAATAATGCCAGGAATAACCCCAAAAAACGTAAAATCATTCTCTCTTGGTCTTCAAGTCAAACGCTGCTAATTACAGGTGTTTAAAAAGTGGCCATCTTAAATTCAACTCAATTTTGACGGCCTAGGATTTTTAGGTTACGGCTGACACTTATTGTTAAAAACAGTGGCACAGGTTTCAGTGCGTTGCATCATGCTATCCCGGCGATAAAGGCGAGTCAGAATAATGCCTCCTCCCACTCTGGTGATCAAGTCCGTAGCCATGTCAATCACCCGGTTTAATCTCTTGTTTGTTTCCGGGCTACCCTGAGGAGACTGCCCGGTCAAAGTGAGACTGGAGCTTGGTTATCAACTCATTTCTTTGAGATGGATGTTAAGGGCGTCGACCGAGATACGGATCTCAATCACTGACAGGATCAAGGAATACAACAGCAACAATAAACTGGCACCGAAAATGATTGAACCTGTGGTGTTAAACCCAAGATAGATAAAAATCATACACAGTACGCATAGGGCGAAGCTGGTGACACCGGCCTCCTGCATGCGGCGGATAATAACGATGCGGCGACGCAGGTTTTTCAGCTGTTCGGCGGCAACCGGTTTTTCTCCGCCACTCAGGGTACGGATCAAGGCGGCCAGTGAGAAAAATCTATTGGTATAGGCCAGCAACAGCAGGGAAATTGCTGGAAACAGCAACGCCGGAGTCGTCAAAGAGATATGCATATTGTCCAGCACGGCGGCCTTCTCTGTGGCAAGCGGGGAATGAAGGCATTATAAGGAGAATATGAATAATTTAAAGTGTTTGTGAATAACGTAACAAAACCCAAATCAGGGGTAACAAGACGACGAAAGCAAACCAGATGGCAAAGGTGCGAAAGGTCAGCGAAATCGCCTTGGGAATGGTTTGGTGATCGGGTCTTGGACCCGTGCCGACTTTTTCAACGGGTATTTTGATGCCGGAGTATTTTTGTGGCCCCCCCAGCTCTGTCACCAGTACCGAGGCTGCGGTTGCCAATACTTGAAAGTTAAAGCCGATGGGAAAGCGGCTGTGGGGTGTTTGCCAAAGCAGTTTCAGTGTCTGGGGACCGCCTTGAATCGCCAGGGTAAAGCGCCACAGCTGCGCCGGAATATACAGTAGCACTTGATTGACCAGAAACACGGGCCGACCGAAGAAGCGGTACTGAGGATCCAGACACCACCAGCTCTGCTCCAGCTGTTTGAGCATTCTTACCAACAGCACCATGGGTGCACCGGCAAGGCAGAAGAAAAACACCACAGTGGCGGTACCGTGAACCGGAGCTGTCACCAGCTTTTCTATGGTGGCCTTGGCTATGCCGGTCTCGGATAGTTCGGCCGTATCACGGGCAACCCAGGGGGCGAGCAACTCTCTGGCGGCCGCTTTGTCTCCCCGCCTCAGGGCTTGGTATATCTCTTCGGCTTCTTGAATGAAACAGGCGTCGTTGAGACACAGATAGAGGATCAAAAACTCAAAGAACCAGGGGAATGCCGCCAGTTCCAGTAGAAAGGTGATGATTATCCAAAATGGCAACACCAACAGCAGAATGGCCAGCGAGCCGGCAATCAGCTGTTGCTTAGCACCTCTGTCATTTCGTTTGACCTTGGCGGCCAGTGATTTGGCGAGATGGCTCAGCCAGGCAAGGGGCTGAAGGACTTGAGGCAGCGGTGCCAAGCGCGCCAGTAACAAGGCAAAAAATAGCACCAGAAACCCCTGAATGAGGGGCCCGTCTAAGGCCAGTATCTGCTCGTAGAAGGGCAGGCTCATGGGCTCTGGTGCTCCTTAATTAAAGGTGATGCAGCATGCCTATGACCATCAGGGCCGAGTGGTGCCCCGCCTTGACCAGATAAGCGTCAAAGTCGACCGGAGAGTCGTTGTTGGCATTATCGGACAGAGAGCGGATCACCACAAAGGGTACGCCGAACTGATGACACACCTGAGCAATGGCGGCGCCTTCCATTTCGCAGGCGGCCATGGTGGGGAAATGTTTTAACATGACGGCGGTACGCTCAGGATCGCAAATAAAGCTGTCACCTGTGCAGATAAGGCCTTCAATGGCTTTGACCTCTCCCAAACCTGCGATGGCCTGTTGGGCCGCCAGCATCAACTTGGGATCCGGGATAAAGGCCGCCGGCTGCTGTGCCATCTGACCCATCTCGTAGCCAAAGGCGGTCACATCGACATCGTGGTAACGGACCTCATTGGAAATGACGATATCGCCTATCTGCAGTGCATCGACAAAACCACCGGCCGAGCCGGTATTGATAACCGCATCCGGAGCGAACTTTTCAATCAACAGACTGGTCGCAATGCTGGCGGCAACCTTGCCTATGCCGGAGCGGGTAACTATGACTTCTTTGCCAACCAAAGTGCCGCTGACAAATTCTATGCCGGCAACCTTGCTGTGCTGCGGATTTTCCAAAGAGGCAATCAGGTGAGCAACTTCCGGCTCCATGGCGCCGATAATACCGATTTTCATGGCTTAACCTTCTTTAAATGTCTTGAGTGAGCCTGAGGGCGGCTTAATATAGCATAAGCCTAGGATGGTGCGAACAAGTCTGCCGGTGACAGCCTGGTCGCTGAAGTCAGGTTGCGTGCAATAAACGGCTTTGGCTGCGCGATTCCCAGAGTGTAGAACAGGTGAAAAAAAGCGCACCCGGGAGGTGGGTTCCCGGATACGCTCAAAGTGTTGAGTTGTCAGCTGAGGAAGTTGAGGATCCCAAGCGCCGCATCGCGCCCTTCGGCGATGGCGGTGACCACCAGATCTGAACCCCTGACCATATCACCACCGGCAAACACTTTGGGGTTGCTGGTCTGAAACGGATTGGCCGCTTCTTTCTCGGCTTTTACCCGGCCCCATTGATCCAGGGCGATATCAAACTCGGCAAACCAGGGCGCCGGGCTGGGTTGGAAACCGAAGGCGACAATCACGGCGTCGGCCTCCAATAACTGATCGCTGCCCGGGATGGGCTCAGGACGCCGGCGACCGCTGGCATCGGCGTTGCCGAGCGCGGTTTCGACAAATTCGACGCCTTTGACCTTGCCATCGTCTGTGGCAATCGCCACCGGCTGGCGGTTGAACAGAAACTCGACCCCTTCTTCGCGGGCATTTTGCACCTCACGGCGCGAACCCGGCATATTCTCTTCGTCGCGGCGATAGGCACAGATAACCGACTCGGCGCCTTGGCGCACCGCCGTGCGCACACAGTCCATGGCGGTATCACCGCCGCCGAGTACTACTACCTTCTTGCCCTTGAGGTCGATATACGGCTGCGCCGGATCGGCTTGCCCCATCAATTCACGGGTGTTGGCAATGAGGTAGGGCAGGGCCTGAATAACCCCTTCGGCCTCTTCTCCGGGCAGGCCCGCCTGCATGGCGTTATAGGTACCCATGCCGAGGAACACGGCATCGAAGTTCGCCAGCAACTCGGCAAAGGGAATATCCTGACCAACGGTGACGCCGAGGCGGAACTCTATCCCCATGCCTTCCATCACGCTGCGGCGGGTAGCCATTACTGACTTGTCGAGCTTAAAGGCGGGGATGCCATAGGTCAGCAGGCCGCCTATCTGAGGATATTTGTCAAAGACTACAGCCTTGATCCCGTTACGGGCCAGGATATCGGCGCAGCCAAGACCGGCTGGCCCTGCGCCTATGATAGCGACCCGCTCGCTCCTGGGCGTTACTTGGCTCATGTCCGGGCGCCAGCCTTGGGCGATGGCGGTATCTGTGATGTATTTTTCCACATTGCCTATGGTGACGGCGCCAAAGTCCTCATTTAGGGTACAGGCGCCTTCACAGAGCCTGTCCTGCGGGCAGACTCGGCCGCAGACCTCCGGCAGAGTGTTGGTTTCATGCACCAGATCTGCCGCTTCCAGGATACGTCCCTGTTTGGCCAGCTTGAGCCAGTTAGGGATATAGTTGTGCAGCGGGCACTTCCACTCGCAGTATGGGTTACCACAGTCTAGGCAGCGGTCGGCCTGTTGGTCGACCTGTTCCTGGACAAAGGGTTGGTAAATCTCAATAAACTCTGTCTTGCGGCGTGCGATAGCCTGCTTGCTCGGGTCGATACGACCCACTTCGATAAACTGAAAATCGTTACTCATGCTCGCTTACCCCGCTTTTACGGCCAGTTCCGGGCTCGGTTGTTCCAGTTTGAGCAGATCCGAAACCTGAATATTCTTGGGCTTGACCAGGACAAAACAGTCGAGCCAGTTGTCAAACTCACTGAGAATGGCGCTGGCGTGTTCACTGCCGGTCTCGGCCACATGTTGCTCTATCAGCCCTTTGAGGTGCTGTTGATGAATCGGCGACTCCAGCTTGAGGGTATCGACCAGTTCGGTATTGACCCTACGGCTAAAGCGGCCGAATTGGTCAAACACATAGGCGAAACCGCCGGTCATACCAGCGCCGAAGTTGACGCCAGTGGTCCCAAGCACCACTACTATGCCGCCTGTCATATATTCACAGCCGTTGTCACCGACCCCTTCAACTACCGCCAATGCCCCTGAGTTCCTGACCGCGAAGCGTTCACCGGCCCGTCCAGCCGCAAAGAGTTTGCCGCCGGTGGCACCATAGAGGCAGGTATTACCGACAATGGCGCTGCGCTCGGATTGGAAGGCGCTGCCGAGCGGTGGATAGATGGCTATTTTGCCGCCGGACATACCTTTACCGACGTAGTCGTTGGCGTCGCCGCACAGTGACAGCTCGAGTCCAGGACTGTTCCAGACCCCGAAACTCTGACCGGCGCTACCGTTGAAGCTGAGTCTTATTGGCTCTGGACAACCTTTGACACCCCAAGTGGCCGCGATATGGCCGGAGAGTGCAGCGCCTACCGAGCGGTCGGTATTATTGATAGGGAAACAAGCATCAAAACTTTCACCACGGGTAGCAGGCTCTGCGCACTTGTCCAGCAGTTCCTGATTGAGACGGCCAGGATCCGCCGGCGGATTGGTTTCTTTCCAGGTTAGGCCAGTATTGGGTAAGGCCGTTGGCTTAAACAGGATAGGGGTTAGATCCAGTCCTTGCTGTTTGGTGGTCTGGCCTTCGATGGCCTGCAGCCAATCGCTGCGCCCAACCAATTGTTCAAACTCGCTGACCCCCAGCTTGGCCATCCACTCGCGCACCTCTTCGGCGACAAACTCAAAGTAAGTCATCACTCGCTCGGGCAAGCCATGATAGTGCTTGTCTCTCAAGGTCTTGTCTTGAGTGGCGACCCCGGTGGCACAGTTGTTGAGGTGGCAGATACGCAGGTATTTGCAGCCGAGCGCTATCATGGGCACAGTGCCAAAGCCGAAGCTCTCGGCACCCAGTAAGGCCGCCTTGATAACATCTGTGCCAGTCTTGAGACCACCATCCACCTGCAGGCGTATTTTGTGTCGCAGACCATTGGCCACCAGAGACTGGTGAACTTCGGCAAGCCCCAGCTCCCAAGGACTACCGGCATACTTGACCGAGGTCAGCGGGCTGGCGCCTGTGCCGCCATCGTAGCCGGAAACAGTAATCATATCGGCATAGGCCTTGGCAACCCCGGTGGCTATGGTGCCAACGCCCGGCTCAGAGACCAGCTTGACCGAGATAAGCGCCTTGGGGTTTATCTGCTTGAGATCGAAGATCAGCTGCGCCAAATCCTCGATGGAGTAGATATCGTGGTGCGGCGGCGGTGAAATTAGCGTCACGCCTGGGCGAGCATGCCTGAGGCCGGCGATTTCAACACTGACCTTATGACCGGGCAGCTGACCGCCTTCACCGGGCTTGGCGCCCTGGGCAACCTTTATCTGCAATACTTCGGCGTTAATCAGATAATGGGCGGTTACCCCAAAGCGGCCAGAGGCTATCTGCTTGATGGCCGAATTGCGCTCGCTGTTGAATCGGCTGGCATCTTCGCCGCCTTCGCCCGAGTTGGAGCGGCCACCGAGACGATTCATGGCGATGGCCAGTGCTTCGTGGGCTTCCGGGCTCAGGGCGCCGATACTCATGGCGGCGCTGTCGAATCTGGGGAAGAGTGCCTTGGCCCCTTCCACATCCTTAAGCGCTATGCTCTCGCGCTGCTGTTTGATGCTCAGCAGATCCCTCAAGGTGGCGACCGGCCTTTGATCTACCAGCTCGGCAAACCGTTTGTAGAGCGGGTAATCCACCTCTTTGAGAGCCCGTTGCAGGGTGTTGACCACATCCGGGTTGAAGCAGTGGTATTCGCCGCCCTCAACGTACTTGAGCAAACCACCCTGCGGCAGCGGCACATGGGGGCGGAAGGCGGCCTGACTCAGCAGTTGCTGATCGGCTTCTATGCCATCGAAACCCACACCCTGAATACGGCTGACCACGCCGTTGAAGCATTGTTTAATCACCTCGTCGGCCAGGCCTATGGCCTCAAATTGCTGGCTGCAGCGATAGGAGGCGACTGTGCTGATCCCCATCTTGGACATGATCTTGCGCAGCCCCTTCTCAATGCCGTAGCGGAAGTTGAGCATCAGATTGACGATATCCTCGGCCTGATGGCGCTTGGCGAGTTCGGCAATGGACTCGTACACCAGATAGGGGTAAATGGCCGTAGCGCCAAAGCCCAGCAGTACCGCGAAATGGTGCGGATCCCGGGCCGAGGCTGTTTCCACTATGATGTTGGTGTCACAGCGCAGGCTCTTGTTCACCAGCATCTGCTGCACTGAACCTACCGCCATGGCGGCCGGAATGACCAGGGTGTCTTTGCTGACGGCGCGATCCGAGAGCACTATCAGGGTGGTGCCGGTGCGTGCCAGGCGCTCGGCCTCATCTGTGATCCGTTTGATTGCCTGACTCAGGCCTTCGGAGGCCGGATAGTTAAGGTCAACCTTGTTGGCACGGTAATAGGTGCTGTCCAGACTCAGCAACTGGTTGAAGTCACTGAACAACAAGATAGGCGAATTGAACATCACCCGATAGGCGTGTCCCGTGGTTTCGTTAAACAGGTTCTGCTCGCGGCCGATACAGGTGGCCAGCGACATCACATGTTTCTCCCGCAGCGGATCGATTGGCGGGTTGGTGACCTGGGCAAACTTTTGCCGGAAATAGTCATACAGCGAGCGCTGTTTCTTCGACAGCACTGCCATCGGAGTGTCATCGCCCATGGAGCCGGTGGCTTCTTCGCCTTTGCTGGCCAGTACCCAGATCACTTGCTCCAGCTCTTCACGGCTGTAGCCGAACAGCTTCTGGTACTGTAGCAAAGTGCCCTGGTTGAATTCACTGACGCCCTGATCCTGCGGCGATAACTTCTCAGCCGGCACTAGAGTCTGGCTGTTTTTCGCCATCCACTCCTTATAGGGGTGACGACGTTTAAGATCGTTATCGATTTCGAATGACTGATAAAGACGACCGCTGAGGGTGTCGAGCACCAGAAGTTCACCCGGGCCGACCCGGCCTTTTTCAATCACTTCATCCGGGCCATAGTCCCAGATACCCACTTCCGAGGCCAGAGTGAGAATTCTGTCTTTGGTGATCACATAGCGTGATGGCCGCAGCCCGTTGCGATCAACCGCGCAGGCGGCGTGGCGACCATTGGTCATGACTATCCCGGCCGGGCCATCCCAAGGCTCCATATGCATGGAGTTAAAGTCATAGAAGGCCTTGAGTTCCTCATCCATCTCGGGATTACTTTGCCATGCAGGCGGGATCAGCAAACGCATGGCTCGGTAAAGATCCATGCCGCCGGCCAGCAGCATCTCCAACATATTGTCCAGTGACGACGAATCTGAGCCGGTTTCATTGACAAAAGGGGCGGCCTGCTGCAAGTCTGGCAGCAGCGGTGAGTTGAACTTGTAGGCCCGCGCCCGCGCCCATTGGCGGTTACCCGTGATGGTATTGATCTCGCCATTGTGAGCCAGAAAGCGGAACGGCTGTGCCAGTGGCCACTTGGGGGAGGTGTTGGTCGAGAAGCGCTGGTGGAACAGGCAGATGGCGCTTTGCAGCCTGATATCGGCCAGATCCGGATAGAATGCCGGCAGATCGGCGGGCATCATCAAGCCTTTGTAGACAATGACCTGGCCGGAAAGGCTGGCGACATAGAAGTCTTTATCCTGGGTCAATTGCTGCTCGAGGCGGCGGCGAGCCATATAGAGGCGCCGCTCCAGATCTTTTTCACGCCAGCCTATGGGAGCATTAATAAGCACTTGCCAAATTTGCGGCAAGCTGGATTTGCCTATTTCACCGAGCACTTCCGGATTGACTGGAACCGGGCGCCAGCCGGCGATACTTAGGGTTTCTTTTTCCAGCTCCCGTTCGAGCAGTATTCTGGCTTCGGCTGCCAGAGTGTCATCCTGGTTTAAAAACAGCATGCCAACGGCGAACTTACGGCTGAGATGCCAGCCCTGTTCTGCCGCAATGGCTTCAAAAAATCCTGTGGGCATTTGCATCAGCAAACCGCAACCGTCGCCAGTGCGTCCGTCAGCTGCAATACCACCACGATGTTTCATGCGGTCTAGGCCATGGATTGCCGTGCGAACAATACGATGGCTGGCTTCGCCATCCATCTGGGCTATTAATCCAAAACCACAGTTATCCCGCTCGAAACTGGGATGATACAAGCTCATACAAAACCTCCCTTAACATCAACATTACTACTCGGGAGAGAATACCAAACTCTATAGATATGCACCCGAACCATCCAAATTATCCTGAGACTTGCTAAAGGTCAAACCTAAATATTGCATATTTTTGATGATATTTGGGGTGTTTTATACAGAATCTCTAATTGCATTACGTTAACGTAAACTGGGAGATTGACTCTATAACACTATGAATAAAAAGAAAGTCCATTTTGCGGTCGTTGTTTTGTCACTTTACTTTAACAATTGACTTCCAATTATCCTCGGAATAGAAAAACTGATTTTTTGTCAGATAGCCGTGGTCGTTAAAAATTTGTTTGGAGTGACTAAATATTCATAAAAGTGTGAGCTAGATCCGTTTGTGTTTTACAAATTTGGTCGCAGAGCACCGTAAAAGGCGAGCACTATTCATGGCATAAATTGACCTGGAGCAGAGCGGCCCTGAATGGGAGTCGTTAGACTGGCGACTTTTTTGAGAGAAGCAAATGGGACTGGACGACTTTGTCACTACCTTTGGTCAATACTGCCGCCAACACTTTGGTCAACGGTTACAAAAGCTGACCCTAGATGCCCGTTTTACCTGTCCCAATCGCGATGGAACTCTGGGGCGCGGTGGTTGCACTTTCTGTAATGTCGCCTCTTTCAGTCATGAACATGGAACCGACTTGTCGATTGCGGCTCAGCTCGAGGCCGGCAAACAGAAGATGCGGGCCAAGGCTTCGCGGTTTTTGGCGTACTTTCAAGCTTATACCAGTACCTATGAAGAGTATGCCGAACTGAAGCGTAAATACGATGAGGCGCTGCAGAGCGAGCAGGTGGTGGGCTTGTGTGTCGGTACCCGCCCGGATTGCGTACCGGACAGGGTGCTTGATCTGCTGGCGCAATATCAACAAAGCGGCAGTGAAGTTTGGCTGGAGTTGGGGTTACAGAGTGCTCACGATGCCACGCTCAAGCGGATTAACCGTGGTCATGACTTTGCCGTCTATCAGGATGCTGTCTTCCGCGCCCGCAGTCGCGGACTCAAGGTGTGTACTCATCTGATCCTTGGACTTCCCGGAGAAGGGTTAGTTGAGCATCAACAAACCCTGGACGCGGTTTTGGACTCTGGGGTGGATGGTCTTAAACTGCACCCTCTGCATATAGTGGCGGGCAGTACCATGGCCAAGGCCTGGGAAGCGGGTAGGTTGCAACCGCCGACACTGGAGGAGTATGTTACCAGCGCGGCGCAGTTGATCCGTCATACGCCGAAAGAGATAGTGTTTCATCGGGTGACCGCCTATGCCAGCCGTCCAGTGTTGCTGGCGCCGGATTGGTGCGCTCAGCGCTGGATAGGTTTGGTCGCCCTGGTGGATGAGCTGGCGGCCAAAGGTGGACAGGGTTCTGGGTTAACCAATTTAAATCAATAGCCTATCTATAGTTGTATTAGGTTTACTTGGTTTTTGTGTCGCTAATGTTAAATGCGGAAAGTTTTGGATTAGTTTGCTGTCTATAAGTTGCGCCTGCCATTTTAGCGGGTATGATGTGGTAAATCTGATACATTTGAGGAATGCCTTCATGGCCACAACTGAACTGGATACCATCTTAGATCTCAACACCCTGGAGCAGTATTGTAGCGCCATAGGTGCAGGCACTTTACTCAAGAGTGTCATATTATTTGAACAGTTGCTGCCCGAGTATGTCGCTAATCTGCAGAAGGCTGAGGCGGCGGGCGATAAAGATATTCTGTGTGCCGAGGCTCACAAGTTCAAAGGGGCTGCCGGCTCTGTGGGGTTAAAGCGGATCCAGCAGGTTGCACAACAACTGCAACATGGTGAAGAGGCAGCCTGGGAAGCCGGACATAAAGAGTGGTTGGCCGCTATTGTTAAGCATGCCGGGGATGATCTGCAGCAGCTTAAGTCTTTCCTCGAAGCCAAAGCATAAACTCCTGCCTTGGGTGCCGAAGGAAAGCTTTGGTACCCATGACAAAATCCTCGCAATCCCTTCTCTGCCTGTATATCGAAACCGTTTCATCCCTTATGTTGTTTGCCCCCTATTAAGTATCTCTTACCAGGATGATTTATCGCCTCGGTCACACTCCTGAGTTGATACTGCTGCCAAGCGGTGTTTTTGTGTTAGATTAGATAGAACTTTCTAATGCATTACTCAATTGGTAATCGATAAAATGAAACACTTACCCAGTTTGAAAAACCTCTATTATCTGGTGAATCTGCATCAGGAGCAGAATTTCAATCGGGCGGCCAAGGTGTGCCATGTGAGCCAATCGACTTTATCCAGTGGGATCCAGAACCTGGAAGAGCAGTTGGGCTATCAGCTGATCGAGCGGGATCACAAGTCCTTTATGTTTACCGCCATCGGTGAAGAAGTGGTGCAGCGTTCGCTGAAAATACTGACCGATGTTGATGACTTGGTGGAGTTGGTGAAAAACCAAGGAGCCCCCATGACTGGAGAGATTCGGCTCGGTTGTATCCCTACCATAGCGCCGTTTTTGTTGAGCCGGGTGGTTAAACAGTGCCAGAAGTCTTATCCGGATCTGAGTCTGTTGCTGAAAGAGGACACCACAGAGCGTTTGTTGACGGCCTTGGGGAAGGGAGAGCTGGATTTGCTGCTGTTGGCTCTGCCAGCGGATACTTCCGGCTATCACAGCATGAAGGTGGGGATAGATCCTTTCAAGATGGTGGTCCACAAGGATTTATCTGCCGACATTCATGAGCCGGTGGATTATCAGGCGCTGCCGGATGAGAGTATTTTTCTGTTGCAGAGTGAACATTGTATTACCGGTCATGCCATCAGTGCTTGCCAGTTGAGTGACAGCGCTAAGGTTAATCCTTTCGCCGCTACCAGTCTGCATACCTTGGTACAGATGGTGAATAGTAAACTGGGTACGACTTTTCTGCCGCAGATGGCGATAGATGCCGGGATATTGAAAGATACAGATCTGACGGTGATGAGTCCTCCTGGGGAGGCGCCATTTCGAGATATTGGTCTGGTGTGGCGGCAGACGACCAGTCGGATCCTGACCTTCAGAACTTTGGGGCTTGAGATCCAGCAATTGCTGCAACAGGCCTAGGCTTGAATTAAATCCATAATAAAAAACGGCTCTTTAAGAGCCGTTTTTTTATGAATGATGACCTTGTTTGGGTTTAACCCCAAAAACTTCAATAGAGTGTTGTTTCCCCTTGAGTTTTACCGGCCCCAAATTGGTGAGCTGGTACTCGCTGTCATCATTTTCCAGCCTTGCTACCAGTGCGCCGGAGAGCAGCATCCTTTGTCCTAAGGGATTACACTGATCCTGCAGTCTCGCCAGGGTATTGAGCACGTCGCTGAAGAAACTGATCTCTTGCTTTTGTACACCAACCACGGCTGCAACCACTTGGCCGCAATGAGCCGCCGCCTTGAATTTGGGGACAAAGCCGTAATGTTCTTCAAAATAGCGTCGCTGCCAATTCAGCTGTTGGCTGAATTCAAAGTAGATGTTCATACATCTGTCATTGATGATGCCGTCTTCCAAGGGCCAGTGGATGAGCACGGCATCGCCCATATAACGATAGATCTCGGCATCATTGTTGGTGACCGTGTCGGAAAGCAAGCTGAAGCTGTCCTGGATCAGTCGACTGAAGCGGTAATCCCCCAGAGATTCGGCATGAGTGGTGGAGGCCACCATATCGAGATAGAGGAACAGTCGCTGCTCGTATCTGGGCTTATGATACTTACCCAGACCTATATTCAGCAGGATCCTGGGTCCCACCAGCAGGGCCATCTGTTCGATAAAGGCCAGTCCGACTCGTACGACCACCAGATAGATGATTAGCGCTTGGAATGAGGGGCTATAGAGGATATGCACCGTCAGCATCTGCCTCAAGGTTGCCATATGGTTCTCTATGGCCCACATATTGAGGTATTGGGTCATATATGCCAGGGTTGTTGCCCCCAGTAATAGGAACAAGCCTTTAAATATGACCGAGAAGAGATAAGGCAAACGGTTAATGGCGCTGAAATCGGCTATCAGATTTGACATCCAGTGCAGACTGCCGAAAATCACTCCCATATATGTCGCCAGGGTCGCGAGATCCGCCGAGCCGACAGCCCACTGAGGCAGCTCAGTGGTTTGGGCATAGCGAAAAAATACAAAAGCAGCCATAGCCACTGTCCATGCCAATATGGCAAACAGAAGCTTTTGGGCTTGGCGACGCGCTCTCACGGGGTGAAATCTATCCTAAATTAAAGGTGCCTGCTAAGGATGCGCTAGTTTATAGAATATACCCCTCTGATTTCCAGTGGTAATTGTGATCTTAATCAAGGCAAGTGCGGATTAGAGGCGATATCAGCCAAAAAAGCGTTCCAGTAGCCCTTTGGTGAACTGAGTCTTGAGATAAAAGCCCCTTGGATTTGTCATCTGGATGCTGCCATCTTCGGCAATACTCTCGGTTAGCACCTTACTATTGGCCGCCTTGGGCCTGAGCTGCAGCACCTCACCGTGCCTGGCGGTGATCTTACTGACTTTACCCATACTGATAAGTTCCATGATCTCTTCCCAATCCTGACGCAATAGTCTGTTTTCTTCGGCACTGGGTTGCCACAACAGCGGTGAGCCGATACGTCTGACTCCTGGAGATAGCGCTCTGTCTCCCTGAACCGGGATCCACAACACCCGTTGCAGCTTGTGATACACCAGACTCTGTTCCCAACGCAGGCCTGAGATATTAGTCAGCGGCGCGACACAAACATAGGTGGTTTCCAGCGGTATGCCACGTTCATCTATAGGAATGCTCTTCAGCTCTACCCCAAGGTGCAGAAAGTCCTGTTCGGGTTTGGAGCCCGCGGTCGCCCCCAACGCCAGTTCCAGTAACTGTCCGGTCCAACCTTTGTCGCGGCGAAAGTCTCTGGGCACGGCTACCCCTAAGGATTCGGCGAGTTGTCCCAGAGTCAGCCCGGCGATGTCATCGGCGCGCTGCAGTAGTTGTGCCAAAGAACTTGGCGGCAAGATATTGGTTTTCATGGCGCTGATTTTACCTAAGCCATCTTGGATAACAAGGCTGTACAAAAAACGCTCTTCCACATAAGGGGGGAAGGTATATTCTATGTGTGCTTTTCTATCATTTTGTTTTTATTGAATAAAGTGCTTGGTTTTAATCTGGGGTTGATGGTTTTTCTGAGTTACTCGCCGATTTCCCCTGTGTTGCCAACAAACTTATCCACAGCATTTTGGGATAACTGAATATTTTTTACTGTCAATAAAGTAAGTTGCTACCAGTGTCAACCCAATTATGTGCTGTTTCTGGCTTTTAGGCCGAGTTTTTGTCCATAGGGTGTGAATAAATTTTTGTGATACTAACCGCAAGTTGTTTTCCAATATGGGGTGATCAAAAAGTGCGCTATCAATGACTTTTCTGTTTTTAAGAATATTTTTTTGTTTTTTAAGTCATTGTGATTAATCGTATTTTATCTATTTTCCTTCATTGAGGGAAAAGCGTTAAATGATACAAAAAACAGCGTTTCCAGAAGTTCAGCCGAGTTTCAAACAGAGATATCCACAGTTTTTGTGGATATCCGGCTAAGGTTGGACTTGCCACTGTTGATAAAGTACAAATTCGTTACTATTTATCCCGGTAAAAAGCCGCAAATAGAGAATTGCTGCCGACGTGGGATTGTGAAACAATCGAATCATTGAAATTTATCGCTTTTTCGGAGTCCATGTGATTGACAGCGACGGTTTTCGCGCAAATGTGGGCATCATTATCTGCAACAGATTTGGCCAGGTGATGTGGGCCAGGCGATTTGGCCAACATTCCTGGCAATTTCCCCAAGGGGGATTGGATGATGGTGAATCAGCCGAAGATGCCATGTATCGCGAGCTGTATGAAGAAGTTGGGCTCAGGCCTGAGCATGTACAGATCCTGACTTCTACCCGCTCCTGGCTGCGATACAAGTTGCCAAAGCGTTTGGTGCGCCAAGACAGCAAGCCTGTTTGTATCGGCCAGAAACAGAAATGGTTTTTGCTTCAGCTCAAGAGCCAGGACAGTGCCGTCAACTTGAACTCGTCCGGCCATCCTGAGTTCGATGATTGGCGCTGGGTCAGTTATTGGTACCCTGTGCGTCAGGTGGTATCTTTTAAACGTGATGTTTACCGTAAAGTCATGAAAGAGTTCGCTGCAACGGCTCTGGCATTACAAACCCGGGAACCTTCACGCCGACGGGGACGACAAAGAGCTGCAGGCTGAGGTTTGATATCGAAAGGGGGAATAGGTGTTAAACACGCTCAGGGATATTACTCAGGCAGTTGCGGCCGCAAGGGATCTCGAGGCTGCCCTTGAGCTATTGGTCGGCCAGATAAAGGCCGCCATGAGCACTCAGTGTTGTTCTATCTATATTCTGGATAAAAATGAGTTGGTCCTCTCGGCCACAGATGGCTTGGAACCCAGTGCCGTTGGCCGAGTTCGTATGCCGTTGACCGAAGGTCTGGTGGGCTTGGTTGCTGAGCGTGAAGAAGCCATCAATCTAGCCGATGCCAGAGCCCATCCCAGATTCAAACTCTTTCCCGAAGTGGCCGAAGAGGAATATCGCGCCTTTCTCGCCGCGCCCATTATTTATCAGAAACAGCTGCTTGGCGTCATAGTGGTGCAGCAGCCCAGTGCCCGTCAGTTCAGCGAAGGGGAAGAAGCCTTTCTAATGACGCTGGCGGCGCAGTTGGCCATGGCCATTCGTGGCCTCAAGCAAAAGGCCAGCGTCAAGGAAGATCAGCTACAAATCCTGTTTCAGGGCACGCCGGCCTCCAATGGTATCGCCATTGCCCATGCTTTGGTGCTGGGCGGGCAGATATCCCTGGAGCAGCCGGATCAAACCGCAACAGATATCCCCAATGAGCTTGAGCGCCTCAGGACAGCAATCGAGCGTTGCCGTAACACCCTGAGTACCCTGGCACAGCGTTTTGACCGTGAGCAGGATGAAGAGGTGGTGTCTATCTTCTCGGCGCTACAACTCTTGCTGGAAGAGGCCAGCCTTGGGGGCGAATATCGCGATGAGGTGCTCGCGGGTTGGTGCGCCGAGTCGGCGGTCAGTCGCGTATCTTTGCGTTACATCACCCAGTTTATGGCGATGGAAGACCCCTATCTCAAGGAGCGGGCCAGCGATATCCGTGACTTGGGGCAGAAGGTGCTGCGCCAATTGATTGAGCCGGAACGGTTGGAGCTCAATGCCGATAAGCCGGTTATTCTGGTGACCCGTGAAGCGGACACCACCTTGTTGGCCGAATTTCCGCGGCAAAAGTTGGCCGGGATAGTGACAGAGCTTGGCGGGGTCAACTCCCATGCTGCCATTCTGGCCCGGGCCTTGGGCGTGCCAGCCATCACAGGGGTCGACCAGGTCTTGGCTGCCGACATCGACAAGAAGCTTTTGGTGCTCAATGCCACCCGCGGTCAGCTGATGGTGTCGCCGTCTCCGGCCGTGGTCGGTGAGTACCGCAGTTTATTGTCTGCCGAGAGAGCGTTGCAGCGGCAATACGCCAGGGAGCTGAACTTGCCAGCTGAGACGGTCGATGGCAAACGTATTCATCTATACATGAACGCGGGATTGCTCAGTGGTTTGGCCTCGGAAATTGCCGAAGGTGCCGATGGTATTGGGTTGTATCGCACCGAAATTCCCTTCATGTTACAGCAGCGTTTTCCCAGCGAGTCAGAGCAGGTCAAGGTATATCGTCAGGTGTTGGAGGCGGCATCGGGGCGCCCCGTGGTGATGCGCACTCTGGATGTGGGCGGAGACAAGCCTCTGTCTTATTTCCCCATCAAGGAAGAAAACCCATTTTTGGGTTGGCGTGGCATTCGCTTGTCGCTGGACCATCCCGAGCTGTTTCTGGTACAAATCCGCGCCATGCTCCAGGCTAGCGGCAGCGGCGAGCAGTTGCATATTTTGCTGCCCATGGTCAGTTATC
The DNA here is from genome assembly GCF_002777975.1 of Shewanella carassii. Lineage (GTDB taxonomy): Bacteria > Pseudomonadota > Gammaproteobacteria > Enterobacterales > Shewanellaceae > Shewanella > Shewanella carassii. Next base: position 231,643 of record NZ_NGVS01000004.1, on the reverse strand, counting down.
TCGATGAGATAGAACAAGCACTGGAATATATCGAACAGGCTTATTCCGAGCTTAAGTCGGATGTGAACCCCGAACTGAAATGGCCCAAGGTCGGCATTATGCTGGAAGTTCCTGCATTGTTGTATCAGCTCGATGAAGTGGCCAAACGGGTCGATTTTGTATCGGTCGGCAGTAACGACCTGACCCAGTATCTGTTGGCGGTGGATCGCAACAATCCCAGAGTCAGTGCCCTGTTTGACAGTTATCACCCGGGGATATTGCGTTCACTGAAACAGGCGCGGGAGACATGCCGTCAATATGGCCTCGATGCCAGCGTCTGTGGTGAGTTGGCCGGGGAGCCCGGCGGCGCTTTGTTGCTGGTCGCCATGGGGTATAACCGCCTGAGTATGAATCAGGGCAGCTTGGCCCGGATCAATTATCTGCTGCGGCGGGTCCGCAGTGATGAGTTGGAACAGTTATTAGCTGAGGCACTGACACTCAGAAGCGGCAACGAAGTGCGGCAACTGGTGCGTGATTATTTGGGACAAAGAGAGCTGGCTGCCATTCTCAATTGAGTCTGATGTGGCGGGTGTATGGAATAACAACAAGAATTAAGGAACCTCTGTGGACACATTTCTCTGGGTATTCGGTATTTGTTTGGCCTTGGGAGCCTTTGTCGGCTTTATGGCTGGCTTGTTGGGGATAGGCGGTGGTCTTATTGTGGTGCCGGCGCTGTTGTATATTTTACCCAAGGTGGGGGTTCCCGCGGCGCAGTTACCCCATGTTGCTATTGCCACTTCACTGGCGGCCATCATTTTGACCTCTTTTTCATCGGCCCGCGCCCACCATAGCCGCGGTAATATTCCTTGGCCGCTGTTTAAATCCATGTTACCCGGTCTGGCATTGGGAGCTTTATGTTCGGGGTTTATCGCCGAATTGATCCCTGCCGATGATCTGCGCCGCGCCTTTGCGGTGTTTGTGATTTTGATGGCCGCCCAGATGGCATTTCCTTTTCGTCCGGCGGCGAAAGAGGGCTTGCCGCCATTTCCCGTTTTACTGATCGTCTCGGCGATTATTGCCATTATTGCCGCCTTGATGGGCATAGGTGGTGGGGTGCTCTTGGTACCTTTCCTCACCTGGTGTGGGCTGCAGATGCGTCAGGCGGTGGGTTTTTCATCGGCTACAGGTCTTATCATCGCCCTTTGGGGCAGTTTAGGGTATGTTATCGCAGGCTGGAATGCCCCGGATATGCCAAGCGGCACTTTGGGGTATGTTTATCTGCCGGCGCTGGTGGGTATTATTGCTTCCTCCATGCTGATGGCGCCGGTCGGTGTCAAAGCGGCCAGTACCTGGCCGACACCTGTGCTGAAGAAAATATTTGCACTTTTATTGGTTGTTGTGGGTCTTAAACTTATTCTGGCCTGATCTGCGCCATCGTTAATTTAGGAATCGTCTTTCTGTTATGGCTTTAGAATTTCCCAATATCGATCCCGTGATCGTCTCCTTTGGCCCCTTTGAGCTGTTTGGCCAGACTTTTGAACCGGCTTTGCGTTGGTATGGTTTCATGTACCTGCTGGGCTTTGTGGCTGCCATGATACTGCTCAACCGTATGGCCGACAGATCCAAGGGATTATGGAGCCGTGAGCAGGTCTCTGATCTGCTGTTTTATGCTTTTCTCGGGGTGATCCTGGGGGGGCGCATAGGTTATGTGCTCTTCTACCATCTGGATTACTTTATTGCCGATCCCTTATACCTGTTTAGGATCAGTGAAGGCGGCATGTCCTTCCACGGTGGTTTGATGGGGGTCATTCTGGCCATGCTCTACATCGCCTGGAAACAGAAGCGCAGTTTCTTTGCGGTGGCCGATATGGTGGCTCCGGTGGTGCCCATTGGCCTGGGCGCTGGGCGTCTGGGTAACTTTATCAATGGTGAACTCTGGGGCCGGGTAACTGATGTGCCTTGGGCCATGGTGTTTCCTTCCGGTGGTCCCGAGCCTCGTCACCCTTCACAACTGTATCAATTTGCCCTCGAAGGCGTCACGCTGTTTATTTTGCTGCAATGGTTTAGCAGGCGTAGTCCCAAGACCGGCGCCGTGTCCGGGATGTTTTTGCTCGGCTATGGTATCTTCCGCTGCATAGTGGAAACGGTCAGACAGCCGGATGCTCAACTCGGGCTCTATTGGGGCTTTTTGACCATGGGGCAGATACTGTCAGTGCCCATGATCCTCTTTGGACTCTATCTGTTAATGCGTAATGCGCCGCAGGCCGGCGTGGTGAAGGACAAGCAGTAATGCAGCAATATCTTGATTTAATGCAACATATTTTAGATGCCGGTACCGAAAAAAGTGACCGTACCGGTACGGGAACCCGCTCTGTATTTGGTTACCAGATGCGTTTTGACCTCAGTAAGGGGTTCCCCTTGGTGACCACCAAGAAGTGTCATTTGCGCTCCATCATCCATGAGTTACTCTGGTTCCTGAAAGGGGACACCAATGTTGCCTACCTGCATGAAAATAAAGTGACAATTTGGGATGAGTGGGCCGATGAGGCCGGTAATCTGGGGCCGGTTTACGGCGCTCAGTGGCGCAGTTGGCCAACGCCCGATGGCGGTCATATCGATCAGATCACTCAGGTGATAGAGCAGATCAAGTCGCAACCAGACTCCAGACGTTTGATTGTCTCGGCTTGGAACGTCTCCGAGCTCGACAAGATGGCGTTGGCACCTTGTCATGCCTTCTTCCAGTTTTATGTAGCCGATGGCAAGTTGTCCTGTCAGCTGTATCAACGCAGCTGTGATGTGTTCTTGGGGTTACCTTTCAATATTGCCAGCTATGCCTTGTTGACCATGATGGTGGCGCAGCAGTGCGACCTCGAATTGGGCGATTTTGTCTGGACCGGTGGTGATACCCATCTTTACTCCAATCATATGGAGCAAACGGCGCTACAACTCAGTCGTGAACCCAAGCCTTTGCCGCAAATGAAAATAATCCGTAAACCCGAATCAATTTTCGACTACCGATTCGAAGATTTCGAGTTGTCCGGTTACGATCCTCACCCGCATATCAAGGCGCCTGTCGCTATCTAAACCAGTTTTTTCGAGGAATACTTCGTATATTTCGAGGTATTCCTCAGAAACTTTCGATTATACTTACTTTAATCCATCTACTACACTCAAACCAATTATGTTTTTGGGAGTTTAGTATGGAAAAGGCACTTCGGAATTTCCTGAGCCAGGAGTCTGCCGGCGGTATTCTGTTATTGATTGCTGTAGCTTTGGCTATGGTCCTGGCCAATTCACCGTTAGCCGGTCTCTATCAAGGTTTTTTGGATACCCCGATGCAGTTGCGTCTCGGGGCCCTAGATATCAATAAGCCCTTATTGCTGTGGATCAATGATGGTCTGATGGCGCTGTTCTTTCTGTTGATTGGTCTGGAGGTCAAACGTGAGCTGCTGGAGGGGGCACTGTCCAGCGTTTCCAAGGCATCTCTGCCCACCTTTGCCGCTATAGGTGGCATGGTTGTTCCGGCCGCTATCTATCTGCTGTTTAATGCCAATGATCCTGTGACTCAGGGCGGCTGGGCGATTCCGGCCGCGACCGATATCGCTTTTGCGCTGGGGATCATGGCACTTTTGGGCAACCGGGTTCCAGTGGCGCTCAAGGTGTTTTTGCTGGCGCTGGCAATCATAGATGACCTTGGCGTCATCGTTATTATTGCGCTGTTCTATAGCAGTGATCTGTCCATGATAAGCCTCTTGATTGCCGCCGCTGCCGTCATAGGTTTGGTTACCTTGAATCGCCGTGGCGTGACTGCACTGGGGGCTTATGGCGTGCTTGGGGCCATTCTCTGGGTCGCCGTACTTAAGTCCGGGGTTCATGCTACTTTGGCCGGGGTGATCATCGCCTTCTGTATTCCGCTGCGCGACAAGAAGGGTGGTTCACCTTCCGAGCACCTGGAGCATGCGCTGCACCCTTGGAGCACCTTCTTGATCCTGCCGGTATTCGCTTTTGCCAATGCCGGGGTGGCTTTGGGGGGCATGTCGCTGGAGAGCCTGGTATCGCCTGTTCCTCTGGGTATCGCTTTGGGTCTGTTGCTTGGTAAGCCGATTGGTGTGGTGTTGTTCAGCTTTATCGCGGTTAAGTTGCGTCTGGCAGAGTTGCCCGAGGGGATTGCCTGGCGCCATATCATGCCTGTAGCCGTGATGTGCGGTATAGGGTTTACCATGTCGATGTTTATTGCCTCACTGGCGTTTGAGCATGGTGGCGTTGTCTATAGCGATTTGGCCAGGTTGGGGATCCTGATTGGATCTATGTTGGCGGCAGTCGTGGGCTATTTCTGGCTGTCAAAAGTGTTACCTGAAAAAGGAGAAAAGGAATGAAAACAAGCATAATGGCCGGACTCATTCTGGCGGGCTTAGCCCCTTTGGCTCAGGCGTCACAGATAGAAGCCTGTGTTGCAGACAAGGAAGCGGCCCTGTGTCAGAGTTATCTTGAGGGCGTTGTTGATGGTGCCCTCATGTATAAACCTCAGGCGGTAGGCGCTCGCTTGGACAGTAACGGCTATGAAGCTCGCGCGCTTAAGTATCGGGGAGGAAAGCGTTTTCAGGAAGCCAATCGCAAGTATTGCCTGGAGAGGATCCCGGACAGGGATCAACTGGTTATGGGGATCAGCGAAGCCTTTGAAAGCGGCGAGGTCAAGGATATAGAGACACTACAGTTGGCCGTAAATAATTTGCTGGACTGTCAACGTTTGAAGTAAGGAGTCGGGGCAGCCTATGTCTCATTTGAACTATAACCACCTGTATTACTTTTGGATGGTGCATAAGCAAGGCTCAGTGACCAAGGCTGCCGAGACACTCTGTTTAACTCCCCAGACCATTACCGGCCAGATAAGGACGCTGGAGGAAAGGCTCAAGGGGAGTCTGTTCAAGCGGGTAGGGCGCAACCTGGCACCCACAGAATTGGGCGAGCTGGTATTTCGCTACGCCGACAAAATGTTCAGCCTCTCTTACGAGATGCTCGATGTGCTCAATTATCGCAAGGATGAGTCCATCCTGTTCGAGGTAGGTATTGCCGATGCCCTCTCCAAGGCGCTGGCCAGTCGAGTGTTGATGTCGGTAATCCCGTCCAATAGCTCTATGCACCTAGCGTGTTATGAATCGACTCACGAGAGCCTAATGACCCGGCTCAGGGAACATAAGTTGGATATGATACTGTCGGATTGTGCCGGAGAGTCCCTCAAGTATCCTGAAATTCTCTCCAAGAAGCTGGGAGAGTGCGGTATCGCCTTCTTCTCGGCGCAGGAGTTCAAAAGTGGTTTCCCCGAATGTCTGGAGGAGGGCCCCTTACTGATCCCCAGTCGGCGTACCTCCCTGGGCCAGCAACTCTATCGCTGGTTTGATGAGAAACGTCTCAATGTTAAAATCCTCGGTGAGTTCGACGATGCGGCTATGATGAAGGCCTTTGGCTATTTCCGTAAGGGGATATTTGTTGCCCCCTCTATTTATCAGCAGGATATTCTCGAGCACAACATACGTCTGCTCGGTGAAACCATGGAGATCAAAGAGGAATATCATGTGATGTTTGCCGAACGGATGATCCAGCATCCGGCGGTGCAGCGCTTGTTGGAAACCGATTTTGGTGACTTGTTCGCCGGTCGAGACCTTCAAGTGCAGCAGTTTTGATGCGGGGAGATGATAAAGGCGGATATTCGACAGCGCAGACGCCAGAATGTAAACTTGCGGCAAAACTCTTGATTGGAGCAAGAAAGGTGTCTGACTTGATGAGTACCCCCAGGGTGAAGTGGGCATGTCGCCGTGGGATGCTGGAGCTTGATGTACTGTTTCAACCCTTTGTGGAACAGCATTACGAAACGCTGAGCCCTGACAATAAGGCTCTGTTTGTTCGTCTGCTTGAGTGTGAAGACCCGGAACTGTTTGCCTGGTTTATGGGGCATGAGCAATGTCCGGATCCACAACTGGCACAGATGGTAGTGCGCGTTCGTGGCCGGGCAGCGCCATAGGTTTCAACTCAGTTCTTCCTTCAGCCAGTATCTGAGTCTGATGGTGCTGGCTGCCGTTTGTTTGAGCAGTTTTCTTGTCTGGCCGGCGCTGGATTATCCCTTCTATCTATCGTTCAAATACCTGTGTCTATTGCTAATGTTGACAGGCTTTGGCCTGGCGCTGTGGCGTTTGCATCGCTGGCAACTCTGTTTCTGGCTCAATGAATTGGGTGAGGGACAGTTCGAACCCGGTTCGAGTTTCGAACTCAGTGGCAGACCTTGGGTCAGCCCCTTTGTGGTGACTTTTACCTATCAGGGGAAGGAAAACTGCGGGCGTTGCTGGCTGTTTGCCGATATGTTTGACGACACAGACTATCGTCATCTGTGTCGTCTATTGTTGCTGTGCTCAAAGTCCGCTAACTGAACTCATTTCTACCAAGTTATTCAGGTTGCAGAATGGTAGGCTGCGGGTTGTCCAGTTTCTGTGGGTGATCGATATTGCAGTGCAGGCCGCGGCTTTCCTTGCGGGCCATGGCGCAGCGGATGATCAACTCGGCCACCTGTACCAGGTTGCGCAATTCCAGCAGGTTATTGCTGACGTGGAAGTTGCTGTAATACTCCTGGATCTCCTGTTGCAGCATGGCGCAGCGCCGCAGGGCCCGCTCCAAACGCTTGTCTGAGCGCACAATGCCGACATAGTCCCACATAAAGAGTCTCAGCTCGTGCCAGTTGTGGGCAATCACCACCTCTTCATCCGAGTTACATACTTGGCTTTCATCCCAGGCCGGGATATTGCCGGGCATAACGACTTTATTCAGTTGGCTTTGAATATCGGTCGAAGCAGCGCGGGCAAATACCAGGCACTCCAGCAAGGAGTTACTCGCCAGGCGGTTGGCGCCATGTAGTCCGGTATAAGCCACTTCACCTATGGCATAGAGGCCATTGAGATCTGTCTGACCGTGAAAATCTGTCATTACCCCGCCGCAGGTATAGTGAGCGGCAGGCACCACAGGGATTGGCTGTTTGGTAATATCTATCCCCAAGTCTAGACAGCGTTGGTAAATGGTGGGGAAATGCTTGATGACAAATTCCGGGTCCTTGTGGCTGATATCCAGGTAGACGCAATCGGCGCCGAGGCGCTTCATTTCATAGTCTATGGCTCTGGCCACTATGTCCCTAGGCGCCAGTTCGGCGCGTTCATCGAAGTCTGGCATAAAACGACTTCCATCGGGACGGCGCAGATAGGCTCCTTCACCGCGCAGAGCTTCGGTCAGCAGGAAATTACGAGCATCTGAATGATATAGACAGGTTGGGTGGAACTGATTGAATTCCATGTTGGCTACCCGGCAACCGGCACGCCAGGCCATGGCAATACCATCGCCACTGGCGATATCTGGGTTGGAGGTGTACTGGTAAACCTTGGAACTGCCGCCGGTCGCCAGAGCAACAAACTTGGCCTTGATGGTTTCTACCTGCTCAAGGTTACGGTTCCAGACATAGGCACCCAATACTCGGTTGCCCGGACGGCCCAGTTTACGGGTGGTGATCAAATCTATGGCGTTATAACGCTCAAGCACCAGAATATTGGGGTGGGCCTGGGCCATCTCCTGCAGTGTGGTCTGTACCTCTTTGCCGGTGGCGTCGGCGGCGTGCAGAATACGTCTGTGGCTGTGGCCACCTTCGCGGGTTAGATGGTAGGCGCTGTCATTGATGCTGCCATCGGGGTTTTCTTCCTTATCGAAGGCAACACCGCATTCAATCAGCCATTGCATGGCGGCGCGAGCATTTTCGGCCGTGTAGGTTACCACTGCTTCATCACAGAGTCCGGCGCCGGCGACCAAGGTGTCGGCCACGTGGGATTCTATGGTATCCTCCTCGTCGAAAACCGAGGCTATGCCCCCTTGGGCATAATAGGTTGAGCCTTCGTTGAGAGGACCTTTGGAGAGTAAAATGACTTTGGTTTTTTCAGCCAGGTGAAGGGCGAGAGTCAAGCCCGCTGCACCACTGCCTATGACCAGGACGTCAGATTGGTGTTCAACTACTTGTTTCATCGGGTATCATGAGATGTGACTGGGGGTTCGGTTATGGTAAACCAACTCGCAAGGGATGGATACAACTCAGCTCAGGATATTCACAGTACATTTTTTGCAAAACATCAGAACTTTTTCGAAGCACGCTAGTCTACATAAGTGAATATGATTCGAGCGACTGAGAAATCAGCATTATAAGATTTGGGAGAAGTCGGCTCGGATGAGTGGACAAACAAGTGATCAACAACTGGTTGAGCGCGTACAACGTGGCGATAAAAACGCTTTTAACCTGCTGGTACAGAAGTATCAGAGTAAGGTCATCAATCTGATATCCCGTTATGTACGGAATCAGGCCGATGTAGCAGACGTAGCGCAAGAGGCTTTTATCAAGGCTTATCGGGCGTTACCTAATTTTCGCGGTGAGAGTGCCTTTTATACCTGGTTGTACCGAATAGCAGTAAATACGGCCAAGAATCATCTGGTGTCACAGGGGCGCAGAACACCTGCGAACGATGTTGATGCCGATGAAGCCGAATTTTACGATGGCAGCGATGCCCTGAAAGAGTTCGCCTCCCCTGAGCGGTTGATGCTTTCAGACGAGATAAAGAAGACTGTCTTCGACACTCTCGAATCGCTGCCGGAAGAGTTAAAGATGGCTATCTCCTTGCGTGAGCTTGATGGTATGAGCTACGAGGATATTGCCAATGTGATGGATTGCCCTGTCGGTACTGTGAGATCTCGCATCTTTCGCGCCCGGGAAGCCATCGACAAGAAGCTCCAGCCTTTGCTGGAAAGATGACCCTTTAATAGAGACAGGTGAGTAATGGATAAATTAGGTCAGGAGTGGGTTTCTGCGGCAGTGGACGGCGAAACCGACGCTCAGACGCTGGCAGAACTGGCTGGTGACACTGCTTCTCACGACAAGTGGCGTAACTACCACCTAATTGGTGATGCTATGCGTGGCGAGTTGCCCTCAGCTATCCCCTTGGATCTTTCCGCTAGTATTGCGGCCGCTATCGACAAGGAACCGACAATTGTCGCACCTGTCACCTCAACCCCGGTATCTGTGGCCGATGAGCCCCAACGTCAGGTTGCCAGCGGTGGTAGAGTGATCCCCATGTTCAAGCAGTTTGGCCAGTATGCTATTGCGGCCACCGTTGCCATGGTTGCCATAGTCGGCGTTCAGAATTACAACCAGACTCCCGAAAGCCAGGATCCTGCATCCCCCGTGCTTATTACCCGTCCTTTGGTAGGCAGCGCCTCACCCGTTAGCCTGCAAACCGGACCGGTTCAGCAACCTCAGGGGTATACCAATGAGCAGTTGATTGAGCAGCGTCGCCGGATCAACAGCTATATTCAGGATCATATGTTGCAACAGAGATTGAATGCCGGTGTGGTTATGGATAACAATAACGAGGTCGTTCCTGTTCCTATGAATCGTTAAGGAAATCTCTTGCGTCTTTTCCTCTTGGCCATTCTGGCCTTTGCTTTTCCTGCCTTAGCGCAGGATGATATGTCCGCCAAGGTCTGGCTTGAAAAAATGAGTCAGGCCTTGCGCGAGAAAGAATACAAGATTTCACTCATCCAACTTCAGGCCGATAATATTCGGCCTTTGGTATACCTGCACGGTAAAGTCAACGGCGAAGAGGTAGCCTTCCTTGAACACCTCAATGGCCCGCCGAAGAATGCTGTCCGTGTCGGTAATACAGTGACCTTTATTGAACATGACCAGCCCGCCTACAGCATTAAGGCCAAGCGTATTCAAGGGGTAATGCCAGCGGCCTTCTTCGGTGACAGCGGCGATCTTGAAGCCGGGTACCAATTGGTGCTGGGGGGGCGCAGTCGTATCGCTGGGCGTCCCGGACAGATGATCCGCATTTTGCCCAATGATGAATTTCGTTACGGTTTCCAGGTGTGGTTGGATATGGAAACCTTCCTGCCGCTGCGCTATGACATGCTGAATCAGGATAAACAACTGTTGGAACAGTTGTTGGTCATCGAACTGATAGAACTGCAAGAGACCGCGCCTCTGTTGGTGGAAGCCTATAAGCAGGAATGGCCGGCAGTCATGAATCTGTCAGAACGTGAAGATGGCCAGAACTGGCAGTTTGAATGGTTACCCGCCGGTTTCCAGGTGGTGGTTCGCGATCATCATCGCCTGATTGGCAGCCATGAGCCGGTGGAATACATAGCCCTGACCGATGGCCTCAGCAATATCTCCGTCTATGTTGCCCGCGCAGGTGACGCGCCCATGCCGGAAGAACTGATGACCCGTAATGGCCTTTCTATGGCCGCCGACCGAGTCGGTAATTTGGAAGTGGTTGCCGTTGGTAAGGTGCCGACACAAACGCTTATCCGTATCGCTTCGGGTCTAAGGCTGGAGTGAGGGCTGAATTATGATGGAGCAGGTGGCTAAGGTCGTTGGCACAGACAGCGATGGTTGGGTCAAGGTGCAGGTGGAGTTGAAGAGTGCCTGTAATCACTGCTCCAGCAGCGAATCCTGCGGCACCTCGGCTGTTGCCAAGGCGTTTGGCAGCCGGCTACAGGAGTTTTCCCTGCCCAGCACTGAAACTTATCCCGAAGGCACTCTATTGCGCTTAGGCTTGCCTGAAAGCGTAGTGCTCAAGGCGGCATTGTTGGTTTATATGCTGCCTTTGGCCGGGTTGTTTCTAGGCGGGCTGCTGGGACGATTTGTTGCCTCGCTCGCCGGTTTCAATACTGATGGCGGCGCCATCTCTCTGGCGATCGCCTTTGCCTTGCTGGCTTGGTTACTGGGTAAGTCTCAAGCGCGCAGCATTGAAAGTCAGGCTCAGCCCGTCATTCTCGCCAATCTGGGCCAAGCCATGGAAACGGCTTCAGAAAGCAAGTGCCACTAACCCCGTCATCGCCACAAAGGCTCAAAGTGTGAATCTAATTGGTATTGGCCCCGCAATCGGGTACAATTTCGCACCTTTAAGCACAGTCTCCCATTAGAATTTAGTCATTGCAGCATAATGAAACATATTAGAAACTTTTCGATTATTGCCCATATCGACCATGGCAAATCTACCCTCTCAGATCGCCTGATCCAGGTTTGTGGCGGCTTAACCGACCGTGAAATGGCTGCTCAGGTGCTGGATTCAATGGATCTGGAGCGCGAACGTGGTATCACCATCAAGGCCCAGAGTGTTACGCTCGACTATAAGGCCAAAGACGGTGAAACCTATCAGCTGAACTTCATCGATACCCCTGGACACGTTGACTTCTCCTATGAAGTTTCCCGCTCGCTGGCGGCTTGTGAGGGAGCATTGCTGGTGGTTGATGCCGGTCAAGGGGTTGAAGCCCAAACTCTGGCGAACTGTTATACCGCGCTGGAAATGGATCTGGACGTTGTTCCTGTACTCAACAAGATTGACCTGCCACAGGCTGAACCCGAGCGGGTGGCGGCCGAGATTGAAGATATAGTTGGCATTGAAGCCAAAGATGCAGTGCGCTGCTCTGCCAAGACAGGTATCGGCATAGACGAAGTGCTGGAAACCATAGTGGCACAAATCCCACCACCGGAAGGTGACCCGGAAGGGCCGCTGCAGGCACTGATTGTTGACTCTTGGTTCGACAGCTACCAAGGGGTTGTGTCCCTGGTGCGGATCAAGAATGGCGTGCTCAAGAAGGGCGATAAGTTCAAGGTCATGAGCACAGGCCAGACTTACAACGCCGACAAGGTGGGGATCTTCACTCCCAAGCAGAAAGAAAAAACTGAACTGAGAACCGGTGAAGTAGGCTTTGTTATTGCCGGTATCAAAGAGATCCACGGGGCCCCCGTGGGGGATACCCTGACCCATGCCAAACACGGCGCGGAAAAACCGCTGCCGGGCTTCAAGAAAGTGAAGCCTCAGGTATACGCTGGTGTGTTCCCCATCTCTACCGACGACTATGAAAACTTCCGTGATGCGTTGAATAAACTGAGCTTGAACGATGCTTCACTGCAGTTTGAGCCGGAAAACTCCACGGCTCTGGGATTTGGTTTCCGTATTGGTTATCTGGGACTTCTGCATATGGAGATCATCCAGGAGCGATTGGAGCGGGAATATAACCTGGATCTGATCACCACGGCACCGACTGTAGAGTATGAAGTTGAGCTGACCAATGGCGATGTTGTCTATGTGGATAACCCATCGGAGTTGCCGGCACTCAACTATATCGAGGAGATGCGTGAGCCTATCGTCGAAGCCAATATTCTGGTGCCCAAAGATTACCTAGGCAACGTGATCACTCTGTGTGTTGAAAAGCGCGGTGTGCAGAAGAATATGGTTTACCACGGCAACCAGGTAGCACTGACCTATCATATTCCGGCGGCCGAAGTCGTGATGGACTTCTTTGACAGGCTTAAGTCCACCAGTCGTGGTTATGCTTCGCTTGAGTATAACTTTGTCTACTTCCAAGCGGCCGACATGGTGCGTTTGGATGTGTTGATCAACGGCGACAGAGTCGATGCACTGGCGATGATCATCCACAGGGGCAACATACGCCACCGTGGTATCGCTCTGGTGGAGAAGATGAAAGAGCTGATCCCGCGGCAGATGTTTGATATTGCAATTCAAGCCGCAGTGGGCAGTCAGATTGTGGCCCGTTCGACCGTGAAAGCACTGCGTAAAGACGTAACCGCTAAATGTTACGGTGGTGACGTTTCCCGGAAGAAGAAACTGCTGCAGAAGCAGAAAGAAGGTAAGAAACGGATGAAGCAGCTCGGTAACGTGGAAGTTCCACAGGAAGCCTTCCTGGCGGTATTGAAACTGAACGAGTGATCCTGTGGCGCCGCGGCGCCCAAGATAGCAACATCTCATTTGCGCCGCATTTTGCGGCGCTTTAGTTAGTTTAAGGGGAGACCTGTCCCTGGAACGGCAAATATGGGTAAACTAACTAAAGCTGACAAGACTTATTCTAATTTAATACAAGGCAGGAGTTAATTAACCAATGGCAGCCTATTTTTCCATTATTCTGGTGCTGGTGACCTTGGTCAGTGGCCTTATTTGGGCACTCGATGCCTTTGTGCTGGCCCCCAAGCGTCAGGCTAAACTGGCACTGGCCCAAGCGCAAAATGGCACCCTGACCGATGAAGTCACTGAAAAAATCATCCAGGAGCCAGGTTATGTGGAAACCTCCAAGTCCATTTTCCCTGTGATAGCCTTTGTGCTAATCCTGAGATCTTTTTTGTACGAGCCGTTTCAGATCCCGTCCGGCTCCATGATGCCAACCCTGCTGGTGGGAGACTTCATTCTGGTGGAAAAATTCAGCTATGGCCTGAAAGATCCTGTATGGCGCAATAAGCTGGTGGAAACCGGCGAGCCGGAGCGCGGCGACATCATAGTATTCAAATACCCTAAAGATGAACGGGTCGATTACATCAAACGGGTTATCGGTTTGCCAGGCGATAAGATCATCTATCGCAACAAGGAACTCTATATTCAGGAAGCCTGTAAAGAGCAACAACCTTGTCCAGGCCCTAAACTGGTATTGAGAGTGCCAGTCAATAAAGGTGAGTTCCAGGATGATGGCGTGGATCTGCTGCGTTTTCGCGAGCAACTGGGTGAGGTGACTCACGATATTCTGATCAACCCGGCCCGCCCTGAGCCATCGGCCTTCTATTACCGTGAGCCAGGCTTTGCCCAAGGGGAGTTTGTCGTACCTGAAGGTCACTACTTTGCCATGGGCGATAACCGCGACAACAGTACCGACAGCCGTTTCTGGGGCTTTGTACCCGAAGCGAATCTGGTAGGTAAGGCTGTGGCAATTTGGATAAGTTTTGAGTTTGAGCGCCAGCCTCAGGATTGGTTACCTACCTGGGTGCCAAGCGGTGTGCGTTTTGAGCGTGTAGGTGGTTTGAAGTGAGAGAACCTGTGAAGAATTTTGCCCGTCTGTGTCGTACTCTGGGGTATGAATTCAATAACATGGCACTGCTGGAGCAGGCCATGACTCACAGAAGTGCGGCCAACAAGCATAACGAGCGGTTGGAGTTTCTCGGAGACTCTATTCTGTCGATAGTGATTTCCGATGCCCTGTATCATCAGTTTCCCAAGGCGACCGAAGGCGATCTCAGCCGGATGCGTGCGACCTTGGTGCGCGGTGATACCCTGGCGATAATTGCCAAGGAGTTTAAGCTGGGTGACTATCTGACCCTGGGTCCAGGCGAGCTCAAGAGTGGCGGTTTTCGCCGCGAATCCATTCTCGCCGATGCAGTGGAGGCCATCATAGGCGCCATCTACCTGGACTCTGATCTGGAAACCTGTCGACCACTGCTCTTGAGCTGGTACCAGCAGCGACTGAAGGCGATTCAACCCGGGGTCAGCCAGAAAGATGCCAAGACCCAGCTGCAGGAATATCTGCAGGGTTATAAGAAACCTCTGCCTGAGTATAAAGTGGTGGCGGTTTCCGGCGAGGCGCACGATCAGACCTTTACCGTAGAATGCCGTATCGAAGAGCTGGAACAAGCCGTATCCGGCACCGGCAGTTCACGCAGAAAAGCCGAGCAGCAAGCCGCTGCTGGGATATTGGAGTTACTGAAAAAATGAGTAAGACCCCAGAGGTACCGGCCCAGGAGCCGAGCCTGGATGAACTGCTGGCCAAGATGAACCAGCCGTCACCGACACCCGCCTATGACGTCACTTATTGCGGTATGGTGGCCATAGTCGGTCGCCCCAATGTCGGCAAGTCCACCTTGCTCAACCGTTTGCTCGGCCAAAAGGTGAGTATCACCTCCCGTAAGCCGCAAACCACCCGCCACAGGATCATGGGGATCCACACCGAAGGCCCATCGCAGATAGTCTTTATCGACACCCCTGGATTGCACATAGAGGAAAAGCGCGCCATCAACCGTTTGATGAATCGCGCCGCCGCCAGCTCGCTGGCCGATGTCTGCATGGTGATCTTTGTGGTCGATGGTCTCAACTGGACCGCCGATGACGAAATGGTGCTCAATAAGCTGCGTCATGGCGGCAATGAGCGCAAGACAGTGCTGGCGGTGAACAAGGTCGACTATATCAAGGATAAAGAGACACTGTTTCCGCACCTGGAAGCCCTGGGGCAGAAATATGCCTTCGATGAAATTGTGCCCATCTCAGCCAAATCGGGTACCAATGTCGGCCGCTTGATGTCGCTGGCGAAAGAATCACTGCCCGAGAGCGTGCACTATTTCCCGGAAGACTATATTACCGACCGTTCACAACGCTTTATGGCTTCTGAAATCGTCCGTGAAAAACTGATGCGTTTTCTCGGTGATGAGCTGCCTTATGATGCCACGGTGGAAATCGAGCAGTTCAAGATGATGGAGAATGGCGTCTATCAGATCAATGCGCTTATTCTGGTTGAACGTGACGGTCAGAAACGCATGGTGATCGGCAAGAAGGGTGAGCGAATTCGTACTATCGCCACCGAGGCCCGCAAGGACATGGAGCAGTTATTTGATAACAAAGTGTTCCTGGAGGTCTGGGTCAAGGTGAAGTCGGGCTGGGCCGATGATGAACGTGCCCTTCGCAGTCTGGGTTACGGCGAAGACTGAGGCCGACTATGCTGCGAGGCTATGTGCTGCACGCCCGGCCCTATCGGGAATCCAGCATGTTGTTGAACCTGTTGGTGGATGGCCTTGGTCGGGTCGACGCCGTTGCCAGAGTCGGCAGTGGCAAGCGCTCGATAAAGAGCATAGTGCAGCCGTTTCAGCCGCTGCTGTTCCAATTGACTGGCCGCAGCGACCTCAGAACCCTGACTCAAATTGAAAGTGCGTCCCCGGCAGTGCCCCTGTCCGGGGACGCTTTATATGCGGCCATGTACCTCAATGAACTCTTGGTGCGGGTACTGGGCAACCACCAGAGTGGCGAAGCGCTGTTTTTCAGTTATCATCAGAGCCTGCTGGCGCTGGCCAAGGGCTTTGAGCAGACAACACTGCGCTATTTCGAGCTCAGACTCTTATCCGAGCTTGGTTGCATGCCCTCATTGGTTAAGGATGCCGATGGCGCCGATATCCAAGCCGATGGCTGCTACAGATTTATTCCCGAACAGGGGTTTATTCCCTTTGTTGGTGATGCCAAGCGGCAAGAGGCGCTACCGGGAAGCACTCTGTTGGCATTGGCAGAAAATCGCCTTCAGCAAGAGGATTGGCAAGCCGCCAAAGCCTTGACCCGGCAATTGCTCCGGCCACTGCTCGGCGATAAGCCACTGCTCAGCAGGCAGTTGTTTGCCCGCCGGGGGGGAAATTTGCCAAGGGAGCCACAGCCGCAAAACCGAGGGGATAAATGAGCTCTTCAGCCCGCTTTTTTCAAATGCTGCCGTTACAATGGGCAGAGAATAGAAACTGCTTTTATACCGCCGAACAGGCCGGTGCATTCCAGGAATTATCAAGGAGTTACAGATGAATCGAATCTTGTTAGGGGTGAACATAGATCATATCGCCACCTTGCGGCAGGTGCGTGGCACCCATTACCCGGATCCTGTGCATGCAGCGGCCGTGGCAGAGCACGCCGGCGCTGAGGGGATCACTATCCATCTGCGTGAAGACAGACGCCACATAGTGGATCGCGATGTCTATCTGCTGGCCAAGACGCTCAAGACCCGGATGAATCTGGAAATGGCGGTCACCGAAGAGATGCTGGATATCGCCTGTGAGGTTAAGCCTGCCTATGTTTGTCTGGTGCCGGAAAAACGTGAGGAGCTTACTACAGAGGGCGGTTTGGACGTTGCCGGTCAGCAGCCGAAAATCGCCGCGGCGGTTAAACGTCTGGCCGAGCAGGGCATTAAGGTATCACTCTTTATCGATGCCAACCGCGAGCAGATAGATGCCGCCGTTGCCGTGGGGGCGCCCGTGATAGAAATTCATACCGGCCGCTACGCCGACGCCCACAGCGCTGAAGAGGAGAGCGAGGAGTTGGCCCGTATCACGGAAATGGCTGCCTATGCTCATGGCAAGGGCTTGGTGGTCAACGCAGGGCACGGGCTGCACTATCATAATGTGAAGCCGATAGCGGCCATTCCCGAGCTGCATGAGCTGAATATCGGCCACGCCATCATAGCCAGGGCGGCGATAGACGGCCTGGACAAGGCGGTCAGAGATATGAAGCAACTCATGCTGGAAGGTCGCAGAGGCGAGTAATGGCTGTGCTGGGACTGGGAACCGACATAGTGGAAATCGCCCGCATTGAGGCTCAGTTGGCACGGGGCGGCGATAGGCTGGCCAAACGGGTGCTGACCGAGGCCGAATATGCCCGCTTTGAGACGTTAAGCGAACCGGCGCGATTTCTGGCCAAGCGCTTTGCGGCCAAGGAAGCGGCTGCCAAGGCGCTGGGAACTGGAATTGGCCGCGGAGTCTCGTTTCAGCATATTCATATCAGCAACAATGCCGATGGTGCGCCCCAGCTTGAATTCAGTGATGGGGCGCGCCAACGCCTGGAAACACTGGGCGCCAAGCGGGCACTACTGTCCATTGCCGATGAACGTCACTATGCGGTGGCGACGGTTATCTTAAGCGACTAGCACAACTAAGCCTTGTCTGTTACTAAGAGCTTTGTCCAAGTCTGCCAGGCTATCTGTTTGTCAAAGTACAGTTTTGTCAAAGCATGAGAGGAGCTGAGAGGCTCCTTTTTTGATGGCGTTGTCACTGGTTAATTGTTGCGGTACTCTCAAACCATCAGGTGTATTAATCGCATCTGAGTACAGGCACTGATCTGAAGCTCAAGTATATGGGCCTGCACCGGAGTCAAATAGACACTCGAGGTCCCTGCTTGGCGGGAGGAGAATAATAACAAAACCAAGGAGAGCGTCATGAAGTCGGCTGTTGAACAGTTGTCCACCTATAAGAGTGTGCATCTGAACCCTACCAATATCAAAACTCATTTTATCGGTATCCCATTGATTATCTGGTCAGTATTTTTAATGCTGTCGTTGTGGCGCCTGCCTTTTTCAAGTGGTACTCTCAGCGTCGCCATGTTGCTGGCTGTTGGGGTGATGCTTTATTACATCAAGCTGCATTGGCGTTTGGCGCTGGGACTGGCGCTGTTTATCCTGCCGGTGATTCTGACGACCGAATGGCTCTATACCCTGGGCTATGCCAATATCTGGTTGGGTATAACGGTTTTCGTCATAGGTTGGATATTCCAGTTTATCGGCCACAAGTATGAAAAGGCCAAACCGGCCTTTATCGATGATCTCAATCAGCTGCTTATAGGCCCCTTTTTCCTGATGGCCGAAGTGTTTTTTATGCTGGGGCTGGAAGGTGAGTTGGATAACACCATAACCGCGATAGCCCGGGCCAAACGCCGGGCACTGGAAGCCGCCAAACGGGCAGCCAATACTGCCCAATGACTCAGCTCAAAGCGGGTTGAGTTTCAAGATGGGCGATAAAACTGCGGCATGATCCGCACTGTCTTGATCATGTTGTCGGCCACTTCCACCACTTCCATCGGGTAACCCGCGAGCCTCAGGCTGGTATTGGCCTGGGGTATCTCTTCCAGATATTCCAGGATCAAACCATTGAGGGTCTTGGGGCCGTCGGTGGGGAAGTCCCATTCCATCTCTTTGTTGAGATCGCGGATATTGATGGTGGCATCGATCAGGAAACTGCCATCCTGCTGCGGGGTAATATCTTCGCTGGGAGTGGTGACCATGGAGGTGGTAAAGTCGCCGACGATTTCCTCGAGAATATCTTCCAGCGTCACCAAGCCTTGAATATCACCGTATTCATCCACCACCAGGCCTATGCGTTCCTTATTGTGCTGGAAGTTGGCCAATTGCACGTTGAGCGGTGTACCCTCGGGAATAAAGTACAACTCTTTTACAGCCCTAAGCAGGGAAGATTTACTGAACTGTTCCTTGGATTGTAGCCTCAAGGCATCACGCAGATGCACAAAACCCACGGCATCATCTATGTTGTCACGATACAAGAGTACCCGGGTATGCGGGCTCTGAATAACCTGCTTGTTGATGCTTTTGAAGTCATCATTGATATTGATGGCATAGAGCTCGGAGCGGGGCACCATGATGTCTTCCACAGTGACCTTTTCCAGATCCAGAATCGACAGCAACATCTCTTGGTGGCGTCTTGGGATCAGGGCCCCGGCTTCATGCACTACGGTGCGCAGCTCTTCCTGGCTCAAGGCGTCATCGGCTCGGATGGAGCGTATGCTCATCAGCCTAAGGATAAAAGAGGTAATAATATTAACAATCTTGACCAAGGGCAGAAATAACCACAATAACCACTTGAGAACCAGGCTGGAAGGGAAGGCGATACGTTCGGGATGTAGTGCCGCCACAGTTTTGGGCGTCACTTCGGCAAACACCAAGACCACGAGTGTCAGTACCCCGGTGGCGATGGCTAACCCCAAGTCGCCCCAGAGACGGATCCCTAAAATAGTGGCGATTGAGGAGGCCAGGATATTGACCAGGTTATTGCCTATGAGGATCAGGCCAATGAGTTTATCTGGACGCTCGAGTAGTTTGATGGCGCGTTTTGCACCTTTGTGGCCATTGTTGGCCAAATGGCGTAACCGGTAGCGGTTGAGGGTCATCATGGCGGTTTCCGAACCGGAAAAATACGCCGAAATCAGGATTAACAGCAGTAGAATTATCAGGAGTATGCCGGTCGATATATCGTCCAAAAAAGGGGCCCCGTCAGGAATAGCGAATGTTAGTAAATACTGGCAATTGCATGGAGTGTCAAGTCAGGCAAAGGTCTAGCCCTGCCTGACTCGGTTCAGATTAGTTCAGGATCAGCTCTTTGACGATGCGGGCGCCAAAATAAGCAAGGGAGAGCAGGCTGGCGCCTGTGAGACTGTAGATCACCGCACTGCGGATACGGCAACCCAGGGTATACTGCTGCCACAGCATGGCGATATAAACGAACCAGGCCAGAATGGAAAGTACCGCCTTGTGCCCCTTGCCATCGGCAAACATATCATCGAGGAAGATAAAGCCGGTGGCCAGTGATAGACTCAGCAGAATTACCCCTATGATAATCAGGTGGTATAGCTGTTTTTCGACCGTCATCAAAGGGGGTAACGCCGGACTCAACATCAGCTGCTTTTTCTTTAGCTTGTTCTGAATAAAGGCTAATTGGATGGCATAGAGTGCCGCTATCATCAAGGCACTGTAGGCCATCAGCGACAATACCACATGAACCAACACTTCGGGGTGCAGTTCAAAATGGGTAATGTATTTGGGTGGCAGTAGCCATAACAGGGAAACGGATATCACAGAGCAGGCATACACAACTGGCACCAAGACGATGACCTTGATACGGGAAAGCACCAAGGTGAATGCCAAAGCGATGATCCAGTTCACCATGGATATCACATTGGTCAGGCTGAAATTCTGGCCATCGGCGGTAAAGATCGCCTGGTATAGAGCTGCGGCGTGCAGTATCACACCCAAGGCGGCAAAACCGGCCACGGCGCGGCGGTTGGGCCCCTCAACGTGAAACAAGCGGCTTGTCACTAATATCAGCGCTATGCTGTAGAAAAACATCGCGGCAGCAGAGAGAATGACCATCTGGGATTAACCTATCCTTATGTGTAATTAGCCTCTGTGGGCAGTTTCAGAAAAACTTGCTTGCGTTAGAATAACATGAGCTACTGGCAATTGGGCAGTGACCCAGACGACAAAATTATGCAGTTCCCGACAGTTAGTGCATAAATTGCGACAATTGGTTCCCATTCATCTTGGGACAAAATATTCATTTGCACCTTGATAAGTGCCGATTTAACCCCATCTTGAGAACAAAGCTGCATTAATACCCTAGCATAGTTATAATACGCCCCATCATTTTACATTCATAAACGGTATAGAACTGGACGATGTTTGAGAATCTCACCGACA
Source organism: Shewanella carassii (assembly GCF_002777975.1). GTDB lineage: Bacteria > Pseudomonadota > Gammaproteobacteria > Enterobacterales > Shewanellaceae > Shewanella > Shewanella carassii. Next base: position 210,802 of record NZ_NGVS01000004.1, on the reverse strand, counting down.
GATTGTCCCGCACCCTGAAAAATATCAGTGGTCGGGGTCGCTTGACTGAAGAGAACGTGAAGGACACCCTGCGCGAAGTTCGTATGGCACTGCTGGAGGCCGATGTGGCCCTGCCAGTGGTGCGGGAATTTGTCAGCAGCGTCAAAGAACGTGCCGTTGGCCAGGAAGTGGCCAAGAGCCTGACCCCAGGGCAGGTGTTCGTCAAAATTGTTCAGAGCGAACTGGAAAAAGCCATGGGGGAGGCCAATGAGGCCCTCAACTTAGCCGCTCAGCCGCCTGCCGTATTGATGATGGCCGGTCTGCAGGGCGCGGGTAAAACCACCAGTGTCGCTAAGCTGGGTAAGTTCCTGCGTACCAGACAGAAGAAGTCAGTGCTCGTGGTCAGTGCCGACGTATACCGTCCGGCGGCGATCAAGCAGCTGGAAACCCTGGCCAATGAAGTCGAAGTCGAATTCTTCCCATCGGACGTTAGTCAAAAACCGGTGGATATCGCCAATGCCGCCATCGATTACGCCAAGCGTAAGTTTATCGATGTTGTGATTCTGGATACCGCCGGTCGTCTGCATGTGGACGAGGCGATGATGGATGAGATCAAGGCGCTGCACGCTGCGGTCAAGCCGGTTGAAACCTTGTTTGTGGTCGATGCCATGACAGGTCAAGATGCGGCTAATACCGCCAAGGCCTTTAATGAAGCGCTGCCGCTGACCGGGGTGATCCTCACCAAGGTGGATGGTGATGCCAGAGGCGGTGCCGCCCTGTCCATTCGTCACATCACAGGTAAACCGATTAAGTTCCTGGGTGTGGGTGAAAAAACTGATGCCCTCGAGCCTTTCCATCCAGACCGGGTCGCTTCCCGTATTCTAGGGATGGGTGACGTATTGTCGCTCATCGAAGAAGTTGAGCGCGGTGTCGATAAGGAAAAAGCCCTTAAGCTGGCCTCAAAAGTGAAGTCCGGCGGCAGTTTTGACCTGGAAGACTTCCGTGAGCAGCTGCAACAGATGAAGAATATGGGCGGCATGATGGGGATGCTGGAAAAACTACCCGGTGTCGGTCAACTGCCTCCCGATGCTTTAGCGCAGGTACAAAACGGTAAGCTCACAGGTCAAATGGAGGCTATTATTAACTCCATGACGCCGGATGAGCGTAAGCGCCCGGACATGATCAAGGGCTCACGAAAACGCCGCATCGCCGCCGGTTCAGGCACTCAAATTCAAGATGTAAACCGCTTGCTGAAGCAGTTTACCCAGATGCAGAAAATGATGAAAAAAATGTCTGCCAAAGGCGGCATGCATAAGATGATGCGCGGCCTGGGAGGTATGCTGCCTCCGGGAATGAAGTTCCCCGGTCGCTGATACAGAATAACCTTACCAGGAAGGTGAAAACCTTCCTTAGCTATTGTCCCGCTTGGGATAAGCTGTGAATGGGCGTTGTAAAATTAGCCGGGATCGGTTGCAATCGCCCGAAAGTCAGGTAAAATCTTCCGGCTTTCTATCTGGGACTCTTCGCGAACACGGGGTTCCAGTTTTTATTTTTGCTGAAAAGCAAATCATTAGAGGATAAAGAACGCATGGTTACCATTCGTTTAGCTCGTGGTGGCGCGAAAAAGCGTCCATTTTACAACATCGTTGTTGCTGATAGCCGCAATGCCCGTGACGGTCGTTTCATCGAGCGTGTAGGTTTCTTCAATCCTCTGGCCAAAGGTCAGGAAGAAACTCTGCGCCTGGATCTGGACCGTGTTGAGCACTGGGTTGCAAACGGTGCTGCAACTACAGAACGCGTAGCAAAACTGATCAAAGACGCTCGTAAAGCAGCTGCTTAATAGCGTTTAAGGTATAGATTGATGAGCAGTAACCCACAGCCAATCGTGTTGGGCAAACTTGGTTCCAGCTATGGCATTAAAGGTTGGCTGAAAATCACCGCCTATACCGATTCTGTTGAAGGTATTTTTGACTATTCACCTTGGCTCATTAAAGAGCAGGGCGAATGGCGTGAAGTGAAGGTCACCCAGTGGCGCTATCAGGGCAAGGCGGTTGTTGCCGCACTTGAAGGGGTAGAGACGCGGGAGCGGGCGCAGATGCTCACTAACTGTGAGATCGGCATACTGCCTGAGCAGATGAAAGATCTGCCGGAAGATGAATTCTACTGGCGCGATCTTATCGGCTGTGAAGTGATCAACACCAAGGGCTACAACATGGGCAAGGTCGATCAGATCGTGGAAACAGGATCCAATGACGTCTTGCTGGTGAAGGCCAACGCCAAAGATAGCTTTGGCAAAGCGGAACGTATGATCCCCTTTGTCACCGAACAGTTCATCAAAGAGGTGAACGTTTCGGCAAAACAGATTTTAGTGGATTGGGATCCGGACTTCTGAGTCGAGGAAACAGCTTATGTGGTTAGGGGTAATCACCCTGTTCCCGGAGATGTTTCGAGCAGTAACAGACTTTGGCGTGACGGGTCGGGCCGTGAAGAATGGCCTGCTGGAAGTACAGACGTGGAATCCCAGGGATTTCACCCATGACAGACACAACACTGTGGACGACAGACCTTATGGTGGTGGTCCCGGAATGTTGATGATGGTTCAGCCCCTTCGCGATGCCATTCATGCAGCCAAGGCTGCGGCAGGTGAGGGAGCCAAGGTGATATATCTGTCACCTCAGGGACGCAAGCTGACTCAGCAAGGCGTATCTGAGCTGGCACAATCATCCAAGCTGATCCTGGTGTGCGGTCGCTACGAAGGTATCGATGAGCGCATCATTCAGACGGAAGTGGATGAGGAGTGGTCGATTGGTGATTACGTGCTCTCGGGCGGTGAATTGCCGGCAATGACCCTGATAGATTCGGTTTCGAGACTGGTCCCCGGCGTGCTGGGCAAACAGGCCTCGGCAGAGCAGGATTCCTTCTCTGACGGATTATTGGATTGTCCTCACTATACCCGGCCTGAATGTCTCGATGGACTGGATGTTCCGGCGGTGTTGCTCAGCGGCAACCACGAACAAATTAGACGCTGGCGTCTACAGCAGAGTTTGATAAGAACACTGCAGCGACGACCAGAATTATTTGAAAATCTAGCTCTGACTGACGAACAGACGACTCTATTAGCGCAGTTCGTTGACGCAATGGACTCAGCCTAGTCGCAGCTCAGTTAATTCTAGAACGGAGTAAGTTATGAACAACATCATTAAAATGCTCAACGATGAGCAAATGAAAAAAGACGTACCTGAGTTCGGTGCCGGTGATACCGTAGTCGTTCAGGTTCGTGTTAAAGAAGGTGACAAAGAGCGTCTGCAGGCCTTTGAAGGCGTGGTTATCGCTAAGCGTAACCGCGGTCTGCACTCTGCATTTACCGTACGTAAGATCTCTAATGGTGAAGGTGTTGAGCGTGCTTTCCAAACGCACAGCCCACTGATTTCCAGCATCGAAGTTAAGCGTCGTGGTCGCGTTCGTCGCGCCAAGCTGTACTATCTGCGTGAGCGTTCAGGTAAGTCTGCACGTATCCGTGAGAAGCTGGCTACTAAGTAAGCCGCTACATAAAGACGCAAGTGTTCGCACAGAGACCCGCCTATATGGCGGGTTTTTGTTTTCTCTTTCGCTGCTCCACGAACTGGCGACAGCAGATTTTTGCCGCGCAAGTCAGCCAAGCTCACAGTCCTACACGCCTACACAGATTAATTGCCCAGCCTAATGCTCCCACCTTTGCGATTACATGAAAATTTTTTCTGGTTTCGCCCTTGATCTCTTGGCTCACTCTCGGCATAGTGTAATGCCGTAATGGTGTACCGCTACAGTGATGCGATTGAGCAAGTCGCGCAAATTAATTTCAGGTGATCAGAATGCAGTCCAGTAATATAGAGAATGTGCACATCAGTGCCGAACAAGTCCTCATAACTCCCGAAGAACTCAAGCAGCAGTTGCCACTTTCTGATCACGGCTATCGCTATATTCTCAGCGCTCGCAAGACGGTTTCTGACATAGTTCACAAGCGTGACAACCGGGTGTTGGTCGTTACCGGCCCTTGCTCTATTCACGATATTGAGTCGGCCAAGGAATATGCCCTGAAACTGAAAAAGCTCCATGACGAGCTCAAGGATCAGTTTTTTATCCTGATGCGGGTCTATTTTGAAAAGCCCCGAACGACTGTGGGCTGGAAAGGGATGATCAATGATCCCGATATGGATGAGTCCTTCAATATTGAAAAAGGGTTGCGGATGGCGCGGGAGTTGATGCTGTTTCTGGCCGAACTCGAGTTGCCGGTTGCCACTGAAGCGCTGGATCCCATCAGTCCGCAATATATTTCCGAGCTGGTGACCTGGTCAGCCATAGGCGCCAGAACCACAGAGTCACAAACCCACAGGGAGATGGCCTCCGGGCTTTCCATGCCGGTAGGATTTAAAAACGGTACGGATGGCAATCTGGGGGTGGCCATTAACGCCCTCAAGTCGGCGGCCAGCAGTCACAGATTCATGGGGATCAATCAACAAGGGCAGGTGGCTTTGCTGCAAACCGCCGGTAACCCGGATGGGCATGTGATCCTGCGGGGTGGTGCTGGCCCCAACTATGACGCCGATTCGGTGGCTGAGTGTGAACGGCAGCTGCATGGTGCCGGGCTCAATGCCAGACTGATTATCGACTGTAGTCATGGCAACTCCAATAAAGATCATCGGCGGCAACTGCCTGTGTGCCGGGATGTATTTGACCAGATAGCGGCGGGCAATCGCTCCATCATAGGTTTGATGTTGGAAAGCCATCTGTTTGCCGGTAGTCAGGCCTGTGACAAGCCGCTTGCCGAGCTTGACTATGGGGTTTCGGTCACAGATGCCTGCATAGATTGGCAGGATACGGAGCAACTGCTCAGGCAAGGGGCAGCGCAACTGAGTTCTATTTTACCCACTCGCTTTGATATGCTCAGGGTGGCAAATGGCTGACGGAAGATTTGAGATGAGTGAGAAAACCACGGCAGAGCTGGAAAAGTTACGCGGACTGATTGACGGCGTCGACCAAGAGTTACTCAAGTTGCTGCGTCAGCGGCTGGATTTGGTGGCCCAGGTCGGCGCGGTCAAACACAACGCCGGCCTGCCCATCTATGCACCGCAGCGTGAGGCCGCCATGTTGGCCAAGCGCCGTGCAGAAGCCGAAAGTCTGGGGGTATCGCCGCAGTTGATAGAAGATGTGCTCAGGCGCCTGATGCGGGAATCCTATCTCAACGAGAAGGATGTGGGTTTCAAGCAGGTGAACCCGGATATCAACAAGGTGGTGATCATTGGCGGTCGTGGCCAGTTGGGCACCCTGTTTGCCCAGATGCTGACACTCTCCGGCTATCCAGTACATCTGCTCGATAAAGATGATTGGGATAATGCCGATGCTATCCTCGACGGGGCCGGTCTGGTATTGGTCACTGTGCCGATTGCCATTACCTGTGAGCTTATTCGCTCCCGTTTACAGCGTTTGCCCAAGGATTGCATTCTTGCGGATCTGACCTCGATAAAGTCGGAGCCGCTGCAAGCCATGCTCGCGGCCCACTGCGGGCCTGTGGTGGGGCTTCATCCCATGTTTGGCCCGGATGTGGGCAGCCTTGCCAAGCAGGTTGTTGTGGTGTGCCATGGCCGGCAGAGTGAGGCCTATGCCTGGCTGCTGGAGCAGATAGCTATTTGGGGAGCGCGGTTGGTGGAAGCGGATGCCGGCAAACATGATAAAGCGATGCAATTGGTGCAGGCGATGCGCCACTTCTCCAGCTTTGTCTATGGCCTCAACTTGTGCCGGGAGCAGGCCGATCTCGATAGCCTGCTGCAGTTCAGCTCGCCGATTTACCGGCTGGAGCTGGCCATGGTCGGTCGCTTGTTTGCCCAAAGCCCAGAGCTTTACGCCGATATCATCTTCGCCCAGCAGGAGAGCCTGGGTGCTATCTCCGACTATCTGGACAACTATGCCGGCGCTTTGGCCATGCTCAAGGCCGGTGACAGAGATGGCTTTGTGCGCCAGTTCCGTGAGGTGGCCGAATGGTTCGGTGACTTTGCACCACAGTTTCGCAGCGAGAGCCGCAGCATGCTGCAGTCGGTCAATGATATGAAGAGTCACTGATCTCAAGGCGGTCACTCAGCTGGCAGTGCAACGCGATTTATCCAAGGGAGCCTTTTAGGCTCCTTTTTCATTTGTATCAGCAAGATAGAAGTCAAAAAGCCATTTATTCAGCAATTGCTTAAGGTGATCTCCTTCAAGCTTTATGACTCACGTTCTTTCGTCTGAACGATGAAAGAGTACACTGATTTAAAACATGCAAAAATAAAGCATGATTAAAGGAGATATGCCGTGTTTTGTATTCAGTGTGAGCAAACCATTCGAACCCCGGCCGGTAATGGCTGCAGCTATGCCCAGGGGATGTGCGGTAAATTGGCCGCGACCTCGGATCTGCAAGATCTGTTGATTTACATGTTGCAGGGGCTGTCCGCCTATGCCGTCAAACTCCGGGAGTTTGAGGTTATCGATCCGCAAGTTGATACCTTTGTGCCCAAGGCATTTTTCGCCACTCTGACCAATGTCAACTTCGACGACGAGCGGATTACCGAATATGCAAAGGAAGCCGCTCGCTTGCGAGACCAGCTAAAGCAGCGCTATCTGGAGCTTTGCGAACAAAGGGGCGTGACTCCCGAGCCTATGTCCGCCGCGGCGACTCTGCTGCTGGGGGCATCCAAGGCCGAGCTGTTACAGCAGGCCAAAGTGGCTGCGCCCAACCGCGGTGATGACCTCAATGAAGATATTCTCGGTCTGCGACTCCTGTGCCTCTACGGCCTGAAAGGGGCGGCTGCCTATATGGAACACGCCCGGGTTCTGGATCAGACCAGCAGCGAAGTGGCCGGTCGTTTTCACGAGATCATGGCCTTTCTGGCGACCGATAGCACAGATGCTGACAAGCTGTTTGCCACCGCGATGGAGATAGGTCAGCTCAACTATTCTGTGATGGCTATGCTCGATGCCGGTGAAACCGCAGCCTTTGGTCATCCAGAGCCGACTCAGGTCAACACCAAGCCGGTGAAGGGCAAGGCAATCCTGGTTTCGGGCCACGATATGAAAGATCTCGAGCTCATCCTGCAACAGACTGAAGGCAAGGGCATCAATGTCTATACCCATGGTGAGATGTTGCCGGCGCTGGCTTATCCCGAACTGAAGAAATACCCGCATCTGGTGGGGAACTACGGCAGCGCCTGGCAAAATCAACAGAAGGAATTTGCCAACTTCCCCGGCGCCGTGGTGATGACCTCCAACTGCATTATCGATCCCAATGTCGGTCAGTATGCCGACCGCATCTTTACTCGCAGTATCGTTGGTTGGCCGGGCGTGACTCACCTGACCGGCGATGATTTCAGTGCTGTTATCGACAAGGCACTGGCGCTTGAAGGCTTTGCCTATGATGAGATCCCCCATATGATCACCATAGGTTTCGCCCGCAACGCTTTGATGAACGCGGCGCCTGCCGTGGTTGAAAACGTCAAGAACGGCAATATTCGTCACTTCTTCCTGATTGGCGGCTGTGATGGTGACAAGGCTGAGCGCAGTTACTTCACCGAACTTGCCAAGGCGGCCCCCAAAGACAGCCTGATCCTGACCCTGGGCTGTGGCAAGTACAAGTTCAACAAGCTCGAATTCGGTGATATCAACGGTATCCCCAGATTGCTGGATATCGGCCAGTGTAACGACGCCTACTCGGCGATCCAGCTGGCGTTGGCACTGTCCGAGGTATTTGAGTGTGATATCAACGAACTGCCGCTGAGTTTGGTGCTGTCCTGGTTTGAGCAGAAAGCGATAGTGGTCCTGTTGACCTTGCTGTCACTGGGAGTGAAGAACATACGTACCGGCCCAACCCCTCCGGCCTTCCTGACCGCCAATTTGCTGAAGGTACTGGAAGATAAGTTCGGCCTGCGCAATGTTGGCACGGTTGAGGAAGACCTGGAGGCGATTCTCGGCGCCGCTTGATGCGTATTTCTTGAGGCCGGGATGCCAGTAGGCATGCCGGCCATTTCTTTCTCTGTAGAGGGAGTTTCGATGACACTCAATCCATTACAAGTTTCGCCGGCAATCAGTCAATATCAGGCTGGTCAATGGGTTCCCGGAGAGCTGCGGCTCATTTGTGTCGCCCGCTGGCAGGAAACCCCGGATGTGGTGAGTTTTCGTTTTAAAGCAGCCCAGCCGCTGTCTTTTCATTTCAAGCCCGGGCAGTTTTTGGCATTGCAATTGGAGATTGCCGGTGAGGAGTATCGCCGCTGTTATACCATCTCCTCTTCGCCATCTCGGCCCAACTCATTGATGCTGACCATCAAGAGGGTCGAGGGCGGCAAAATTTCCAACTACCTTATTGATAATCTTAAGCCGGGTCACAGCCTGATGGCTTCAGGGCCTTACGGCCAGTTTAACCTTATCGATATACCGGCCGAGCGCTATCTGTTTTTAAGCGCCGGTTGTGGCATTACGCCGATGTTTTCCATGAGTCGTTTTCTGACCGACAGCTATCTTGACAGCGATATCGCTTTTATTCACAGTGCCAGAAGCGAGCAGGATCTCATCTTCCGAGACAGTTTGCGGGCCATGGCCAGCCGTCACGATAACTTTAAGCTGGGCTATCTGCTGGAGCAGGGAAGTGAGACTGCCTCAGTTTCCGGGGATCTTGCCGAGTGCCCTATGTTACCGGGACGCTTGAGCTTGGCGGCACTGGAGCAACTGGTGCCGGATTATCGCCAGCGCACTGTGTATGTCTGTGGCCCTGAGGCTTATATGACGGCCACAGAGCAGATGCTGGCGCAAGCAGATTTCGATATGACGCGTTTTCACAAGGAAAGCTTTGCTGAAAATACCTCGGCGCCCGCGGGTGACGGTTCGGTTAATTACCGCTTGAGTGTTGCCGGCCTTGAGCTCAGCATCAATGGCGAGCAGACCCTACTCGAAGCGTTGGAGTCTGAAGGTTTGCCCATTATTGCCGCCTGTCGCAGCGGCGTTTGTGGCTCCTGTAAGTGCCGGGTTGTCTCCGGTGAGGTGGAAAGCAGCAGCCAGCAGACGCTCAGTCGGGATGAGATTGACTCAGGTATGGTGCTGGCGTGCTCCAGCCGGGTGAAGAGTGATATTCAACTGGAAACCGGCCCCTTCTAATTCTGTTTCCGGCATTGCAGAAGTGGCGATCTCACAGTATGGTTAAAGCAGGGCAAGAGCTTTGGGCCCTGCATTCCAGATGTTGGCCGGAGACAGACTATGACCAGCTTACCCTCAGAAGCATTTGCCAGTGAAGATCGCAGCATGGGCCATTTTTTATATGCGCTTATGTGTGCCTTTCCGTTGTTTTTCCTGCCTGTGATCCTGAGCCTGTTGATTAACTTAAGCCAAAGGCAGGTTGCACCTCTGTCGCTGCTGGGCTCTCACTTGCGCTGGCAAAGGCGCAGTATTATGGGTTTGGCACTGCTACTGGCTATGGGCTACTGGGTCAATCCGCTGTGGCTCAGCCTCAGCTTGTGCGCCCTGGGGGTTATCTGGTTCAGTTACCGGATCTTCAAGGGCTGGCTCAGCCTCACAGATGGACAAGCCATGTAGCTCTTGTCTGCTACCAGGGAAGCGGTCAGCCTGATCGCAAGGAAATATGACGGACTATCAACTCTTCTGTGTGCTGGCGGCGCTGGCACTGATTATCTCGCTGTTATCCAGCCGTTTTCACTCACTGCAAGAAACCATAGCCATCACAGGCCTGGCCATGCTCCTTAGCCTGATTATCCTGGTGGTGGGTAAGTTGTTTGAGCTGGATATCCATATCAAAACCATTTCGGTATTGCAGCGCCTCGACTTTCAGGCGCTGCTGCTGAACGGTATGTTGGGTTTTCTGCTCTTTGCCGGTGCGCTGCAGATAAGGCTCAAGGTGCTGGCAAGCCAGAAATGGGAAATTCTCTGTCTGGCTCTGCTTGGTACTGTGATTTCCACTCTGACAGTGGCGGCGCTTTGTTTCTATTTGATGCCGCTGCTGGGGCTGGTGCTGCCCTGGAGTTACTGCCTGTTGTTCGGGGCCTTAATATCACCAACCGATCCGATAGCGGTTTTGGCCATCTTGAAAAAACTCGGCGCGCCTGAGGATATTGCGATTCAGGTTGAGGGTGAGTCGCTGTTCAATGATGGCATTGGCCTGGTGCTGTTTGTTGCTGTCTCGCAGCTGGCTTTTTCCGCTGAGGCTCTGAGCCTGGCCGATGTCGGCGCGCTGTTTTTCCATGAGGCCGTTGGTGGCATTGCCTATGGCCTGGCGCTGGCCTTTGCGCTGCATCAATTGATGAAACTCACGGATGAAGAAACCCAGAGACTCTTGATTACTCTGGTGGTGCCGACCGCAGGTTATGTGATGGCAGAAAAGCTCTCGGTGTCCGGCCCTCTGGCCATGGTGGCCGCAGGAATCGTGCTGGGGAATTTCACCGTGCCAAAATGCTTTGGGGTCACGGGGAGAATATTGCTGCAAAGGTTCTGGGCCCTGCTTGAGCACTTCTTCAATTCGCTCTTGTTCCTGCTATTGGGGCTCCTGCTGCTGTTGACCCATCTGGATATGCAACTCTGGTGGTTTGTGCTGCTGAGTATCCCTGTGGTGTTGTTGGCAAGATGTGTCAGCGTGTACTTACCTTATCTGGGGTTCCGGCGTATGCGGCAATACAGCCAAGGCGCGGAGGGGATCCTGATCTGGGGCGGGCTCAAGGGCGGCCTGGCGCTGGCTATGGCCATGAGTATTCCGGCGGGGATAGTGCTGACCCCCGAGCTGGAGCTCAGGGATCTCTTGCTGGTAATGACCTATGCTGTGGTGGTCTTTTCTATCATGGTGCAGGGCTCAACGGTTTCCCGTTTGATCCGCCGCAGCCGCGAGGCGGCAGAGGCCGGTAAAGCCGCTGCCGAATCGACTCAGGCTGTCTGATACAGCTTGGCGATTAAGCCTGCATGTTGCTGTGGATGACGGACATCGGCTGCGATGATTAAACCATCTACGCCCAACGCCTTGATAGCCAAGGCCTGAGCAGTCAGTGTTTGCTCACTGCTGCTTGGGTTGAGGCACAGACTTGGATTTACCAATAGCGGCAGGTGGCTCTGGGTTTTTAGTTCCACCAGGGCGGCGAGATCCAACATAAGTTGTTCTGGTTGATTCAATCCACTGACCCCCGCATCACAAAGGATTAACTGCTGATTCCCACCGGCGAGCAGAGTATCGGCGCTGGTCAGCCAATCCTGTTGGCTGGCCATGGGATTACGCTCCAATATTACCGGCAGGTTCTGTCCACCAAGCGCGTTGAGCAGCTCTGTGTTGTACATCTGTTTGCCGCTGAGCAGCAGCATGTCGGCCGCGGTCTGGGCCAGAGCCAGATCTTCTGCATGCTCCAAGGTAACAATGCTCTGCAGCCCGGCTTGGTTTAACAGGCTCTGCAATTTGGGCAGTTGCTGTTTGGCATTGGGTTGGCGCGTCAGCGTGCTGAGAACCACGCCCTGAAATCCCGCTTCCCTGAGGGCCTTGGCGCTTGGCGCAAAGCTGGCTGCATCTATGGGGAGGTTCAGTTGCGCCAAGGCGGCGAACTGGCCTTGCCCCAGTTTGAGCTGACCGCAACTAATTTCTGTGCTTGCCGGTTTATAGTGGCGGGAATGTCTCTGGGGTGACGGTTTGGCGCTGTCCTGCCTGGAACTCTCAGGTTCAATCAACAGTTGGCTGTGACTCAGCTGGGTTGGCTCGACCGTCTCACAAGGGTAACAGCCAAGTACCTTGATAAAGCGGGTGAGCCGCTCAAGCTCGGCAAGTGCTTGCTGCATAGCTATGGATGCCAGATTGGCATCGACATCCAGATAAAACATCTCTTCCCAAGGCGTGCCCGGGATAGGGCGTGACTCCAGCTTACTCATATTGAGGTTGTGATCTTTAAGGATCAGCAAGGCTTCCACCAAGGCGCCAGGCTTCTGACCGGTTGCCATAATCAGAGTGGTCTTGGCCGGCAGTTGCTCCGGCACTTCTATCGCCTTGCGGGCCACTACGATAAAGCGGCTCTGGTTGATTTTTTGATTGGCCAGTTCCTGCTCCAGAGGTTCCAACTGGTAGAGGGCGCCGCCTTCACTGGAGCCGATAGCGGCCACAGTGTTATCGCCCTGGAGAACTTTTTCCATTGCTTCGGCGCTGCTGGCACAATATTCCAGACGAAAGTCGGGATGGCGGCTCAGGTAGCGGCTACATTGGCTGATGGGTTGGGGGTGGGCGTAGACGGTTTTGATATCCGCAAGTTTGCTTCCCGCTTTGGCCAGCAGACAGTGGCCCACTTCTATGGTGGTTTCACCCACAATAGCCAGGCTGGTGTGCTGCAACACATCGTAGACTTCGTTGATGGAGCCGGATGAGGTGTTCTCTATCGGCAGAAAACCATAGTCGGCATGGCCGGACTCGACGGCCTGCACTATATCATCGAAGTTCTGGCAACCCAGATCCTGCATCTCTACCTGACGGCGTTGACAGTAGCGGCTGGCGGCCAGGTAGGAATATGAACCTCTGGCGCCCAAATAGGCGATGCAGTATTGCTGTTTCTGGGTTTCGGGATTGGCTCTACCCTGGAGGTAGGCCTGCTGGTTCAGTACAGAATCTTCAATAATGGCCTGGTACAGACTGATGACATAGTGGGCATCCAGCCCCTGTTCCCGCCCTTGGCGAACCAGCCTTGCCAAGAGTTCTTTTTCTCTCTGGGTATCACGGATAGGGCGAATGTCCACCTCTTTGCTGCGGGCGACTTCCAGGCTGAGTTGCCGGCGTTTGGCCAACAGCGCCAGCAGATCCCTGTCCAGTGTGGTGATGTCATCCCTTATTCGCTCCAGCGATGGTACTTTGTTCATTCTGACCTCTAAACCAGTAATACTCAGTGCATGATACAGACAAAAAAGCCTCCCGGGTGGGAGGCTTGGCAATTTTCATTTTCGTTTTTACACGTCAGGGCCGCCTCCGGGAATGAGGTGTAAAAAAGAAAATAAAAAACGAGCGATTAGGGTATTTCATGGCATTTAAGCTAAAACTATCCCCTTGGGCTGTCAATCAAAAAATCTTTGGGTTCAGCAATGAAAAGCGCACCCGGAGGTGCGCTGGTTAGTGGGAGATTGAAATATCAAGCTGCGTAATCCTCCTTATAATCATATTCGAACTCAGGTTCGGTGGCTTCGGTTTCCAAGGCACCACGCTGAGCTGCGGGCTTGTGGGTCAGGCGATTGAGCTGTTTTTCCAGCTTTTGTCCCATTGCATTTATGGCTGCGTAGAGGTTTTCATGTTTCGCCTGGGCAAAAAGTTGTCCGTTGGCCAGTTTAATTGATGCTTCTATTTTAAAGAGTGGCCCTTCTGTGAGGATGATGACATGGGGATTAATCAGCTGGGTATCGTAACGGTCCAGTTTGGCAAGGCGGCTCTCAACACGTTCACGGATGGCAGCTGTGACTTCAAATTGCTTGCTGGTGATCTTTAGCATATTGTCAAACCCTCTGTTGCTTCCTTGGTTTCAGATTAACAATCCCCAGACTTAAAAATGTGATCTGGATCAATGTTTGTGGCAAGTCAGAGAGCGTTTGTCACTTATTTGATCACTTAGACAAGTTTGGATTATTTTGCCCTAAAAAGCCTTGAACCCTTGTCAATAAAGGGTCATATTCGATGGAATAAATTGTTCGTTACTCCTTTCCGATTGCCTCCCCCCGTCGCTTTAAATATCATCATGCTTGTCATCTACAACTCTTTACCCTTATGCCGTTCGGGCCAAAACGGGTGATAACAGGAAGTACTTTATGAATAACAACGAAGTTAAAGTGAAGGTCTGGGATATACCTGTGCGGGTGTTTCATTGGGGCATGCTGCTGCTCCTGGCCGGGTTATGGTGGAGTGCCGATCAGGGGGAGATGAGTTATCACCAGTTATTCGCCTATTGTTTGATGATCTTGCTGGTGGTGCGGCTTATCTGGGGCTTTATTGGCAGTGATACGGCTCGTTTCAGTCATTTTGTTCGTCATCCCCGCAAGGCATTGGATTATCTTGCCAAGATGCGGGCCAAGCAGGCTCCTCATTCTTTAGGGCATAACCCTCTTGGGGGTTATATGGTGGTGCTATTGCTGATCATCATCAGTCTGCAATTGATGTCGGGTTTGTTTGCCACAGATGAGATATTTACCGAAGGTCCCTTGGTCTCCTATGTCAGCGGTGAAACCGCCAGTTGGTTTACCTGGTTACACAAGAAGAATTTCGATCTTTTATTGATCCTTGCCGGTATTCATGTGGCCGCCGTCTTGTTGCACCGCTTCAAAGGTGAAAAGCTGGTGGGGGCCATGTTCAGTGGCTATAAGCGCTTACCAGCTGCAGATGCACAGCAGCCCAGATTTGCGTCTCTGATGTTGGCACTGGTGCTTTTGTTGGTGGTTGCCGTGCCTGTGGTGCACTTTTTGATGATGCCCGTGATCGGCATGCTGTAAGCTTTGAAACATTAAAAAAGCCTGCTTGATGCAGGCTTTTTTAATGGAATCGCCGAAAGAGATTAGTCTTTCTTGTATACGTCGTGGCAGCCTTTGCAGCTCTTGCCAACGGCGCCGAAGGCTTTTTTCAGCTCATTCTTGTCGCCACTCTTGGCAGCAACAGCCAGGGCATCAGCATTGGTTTGCAGTTCTTTGAACTTGGCTTCAAAGTCAGCCTTGTCGGCCCAAATCTTGGCTAGGGCTTCAGTATCACCCTTGTCAGAACCATCGATAAAGCCTTCCAGTGGCAGTTTCGCCAGAGCGGCCACATTGGCTGCGCGCATGGCTGCAACATCGGCGTCAAAGTCTTTCTTGCCTTTGAGCATGGCACCGATATCTCCAAAGTTATAGGCCAGCAGACTGAAACCAGACTGACGGTACTGGATGGCATCATCACTGTTTTCAAAGTTGTGGGCCTGAACCGCTGTAGCGCTAAGCGCCGCAGTGGCGGCTAACATCAATAAGTATTTTTTCATTATCATTCTCACAAGTTTGTGCGTTAATGTGACATTGCTCGGCCATTGTACACATTTTGTGTGATGGAGGGAGTAGGCTTTTTCAGTTTACATGTAAAGTTTTGTCAGTAACTGGCTGCCAAAGCACGACTTTTTTTCGAAGATAAACACGGCTATACTGTGTTCACGTACCATTACGTGAACACGAAAGAGTTGCTATGCGCCCTGATTGGATATCAGTACTGGAGAAAGTACTGGCTCACAATAATCCCGAAGACCTTAACTGCCTGTTTGAATTGCTGCTGACCGATGATGAAAGGCATGCCATCGCTGGCCGTTTGAAGGTGTTTCAGGTATTGCTTGAAGGTGAGATGAGTCAAAGGCAGATTGCGGCCGAATATGAGGTGAGCATTGCTACAATCACCCGTTGCTCCAACTATTTGAAGCATATGCCCGCAGCGCTGAAAGAAAAGATCCGCACCTTGATTCTTTGAGTTAGATTAGGGGCTGTCGCGGCAATTTGTGGCGGCGGTAGAGGTGACGCTGACTCAGAATATAGCTTCCCCAGGCACAAATGAGCAGCCCCAGCAGTTGGTAAACGTCCTTATCTGCAAATCTCAACAGCAGCATGCCCGACAGTAACCAGAGAAAAGGCAATCCTGCATAAACAGGTTCTGGCCAAACACCTCCTCGTCGCAGGCGTTTGGGATCGCTGCGTCTGTGACTCGAACGCAGGTTGTAAATCCAGGCCGCGGCCAATATCAGTAAAATGGAACCCAGGCTCCCAAGCAGGGGTTCGAGGAGATAGAGTGCCAGACTACCGGTTAAAAAATACAGGTAAGGTAGGCTTTCATAAACCATTCTGGACAAGATCACAGGGCGGCATTCCTTCGCATCCGGGTATCTATTGATTCTAGCCCAAAGCAGGAGTTCCAGCCTTGTTTTCTAAAGTGGCATAAACAAAGAGTCCGGCATTGGCCGGACTCTCGATTGATAGCAATAATTTGCTAGGTGGTCTGTCTGCTTGGTTATTAACCGCGGCAGCCGCAACCACCATTACCGTCGCAGCCTTCTTTTTGGGCACTTTCTTCGGTGTCAGAGTTACAGCAACCGCCGTGCTCGTGCTCATGACCGCCACAGCAACCGCCATGTTCATGGCCATTGCCACCACAACAACCGCCGTGATCATGGCCGTGACCACCACAACCACCATGGGCGTGGATATGGCCGTGGGCGACTTCTTCAGCCGTCGCTTCACGCACGTCCATCACTTCCACATTAAAGGTCAGTGATTGACCCGCCAGAGGATGGTTACCATCAACGATAACACTGTTATCCAGAACTTCGGTCACTTGTACCGGACGCTGACCCATTTCAGTTTCGGCAATAAAGCGCATGCCTGGCACTATGTCCTGGATATCGCCAAAGGCTTCCAGAGGAACTTCCTGACGCAGGCCATCGTGATATGGACCATAGGCTTCTTCAGCTTCTATGGTCACTTCCAGGGTATCGCCTTTGCTCTTGCCTTCCAGTGCTTTTTCAAGTCCTGGGATCAGGTTTTCCATACCGTGAAGGTAGACCATAGGATCTGCCTCAAAAGAACTTTCTATCAACTGACCCTTGGCGTCAGTTAGGCGGTAGTGAATGGTAACCGCGCTGTGTTGGGTGATTTGCATATCGCCTCCCGTTCAGAATGTGGCCGCATGATAACGTGCTTTTTTCGCGCTGGCGATATCTGAACGTTGCTTATGCCAACTGTTGCACAGAGTTTTATCAAATGAGTGGCGTTCAAATTCAGTTAAGGGATGAGGGTTGCTGATATTTTCCATGTGTTTGTTTGGTTAAACCGTATTTTCAATATCTCACCGCTTGGGAGCCAAGAGAGCTAGATTATTGTTTGTTTAAGTTTCGAGAGAATAGGCTGTTATGTTTAATGTTTATCCAGTAAAAAGCGAACTTTGGTGAGACTTTTTCAATATAATTGCGATTTTATTAAAATCTCAAGATAAACATCCTTGACAATGGCAATGAAAAAAAGCAATCCTGTCTGCAATCCAGTCATTCCGGGGAGCACTACTCCCAAGTGAATCGACCTGAACATAAGAGAACGAAACGAGTATAGAAACCTAAATGCATCAGCTAAGCTCAGTTGTAATCACCACCATTACAACCACCACCATTACCAGTGTGGGGGCGGGCTGACTATACCCTTAAGAATTTCAAACAAAAAGCCCGCTCCCTCCAAGGAGCGGGCTTTTTGTTTCCTGGGCGGGCGCGGTATTTAAAGGAGAGATAGATGAAAGTGATGAAGTTCGGCGGTACCTCGCTGGCAAACTGGCAACGGTTTGAAATGGCAGCTGAAATAGTTCTGACCAGTGCCAGAGAAGAGCAAGTGGCCACAGTACTGTCGGCTCCGGCAACCGTAACCAACAATCTATTGGCCATGGTCGATATGGTATTGGCCAAAGGGGATGTCGATGAAGCCCTCGCCAAGGTGGCCCAGGTATTTGAAGCCTTGTACGCCGATGCGTCAGTCTCTCTTTGTGAGGAAGCCAGACAGCAGCTGGAGAAGGTGTTGGCACAACAGTTGGCGAGTTGGCGCGCAAAATTGGCTGGGGTTCAGCTTTTGGGAGAATGTCCCGATAGCGTGCGGGCCGAGATCCTGGTGGCCGGTGAGCGACTCTCTGCAGCCTTGATGGTCGAAGTGCTCAAGGCCAAGGGAGTCAGTGCCGGTTTACTCGATCCGAGGGAATTATTCCTCGGTGTCGGCACACCACTGGAGTCTGTGGTGGATATTGCCGTCAGTAAGCCCAGATTTGCACTGCTTCAGCTCGATGAGCAGAGAGTGTGGGTCATGCCCGGGTTTACCGCCGCCGGTGCCGATGGCAAGGTGGTGACTCTGGGGCGTAATGGTTCGGATTATTCGGCTGCAGTTCTGGCCGCCTGTCTGGATGCCGACTGCTGCGAAATCTGGACTGATGTCGATGGGGTCTACAATACCGATCCCCGGGTGGTTGCCGATGCCAAGCTGCTCCCTCAGCTCAGTTACCAAGAGGCAATGGAGCTCTCCTATTTTGGCGCCAAGGTGTTGCATCCCAAGACCATTTCGCCCATAGCCCAGTTCCAAATTCCTTGCTACATCAAAAACAGTTTCAACCCCCAGGCGCCGGGTACTCTGGTATCCAATCAGCCGGATCAGACCGGGCTGCAGGTCAAGGCTATCTCCAATCTGGATAACCAAACCATGTTCAACGTCTCAGGTCCGGGAATGAAAGGCATGGTGGGCATGGCATCGCGTATTCTAGCCTCCATAGCCAGATCCAAGGTTTCGGTATCACTAATCACTCAAAGCTCCAGCGAGTACAGCATCAGTTTCTGTGTGGCCACTTTGGATGCCCCCAGAGTCAAGTGGGCGCTGGAGCAGGAGTTTGAACTTGAGCTCAAGAGTGAGCTGTTGGAGCCGCTGGAGATGCGGGATCAACTGGCGATAGTATCCCTGATAGGTGACGGCATGCGTACCCACAAGGGCGTGGCCGCGCGCTTCTTTCAGGCTCTGGCCCAGGCCAGTGTCAATATCATTGCCATTGCCCAGGGTTCGTCCGAGCGCTCTATTTCTGCCGTGGTCGAGCAGCGCAAGACGCGTCATGCGGTGGCGGCCTGTCACCAGGGCTTTTTCGATGTGCAGCAGTATCTCGATGTCTTCCTGGTTGGCGCCGGTAACATAGGTGCTGGCTTGTTAGAGCAGATAAAACAGCAGGAAGCCATGCTCAAAGGGCAACATATCAGTATTCGGGTTTGCGCCATCGCCAACTCAGGCAAGATGTTGCTCGACGCCGCCGGTATCTCCCTGGCCGATTGGCAGTCAAGGCTCAACGATTCGTCCGTCGCTTTTGATCTGACACAGATGTTGGCCTGGGCTAAGGAGCAGCAGTTGCTCAATCCTGTATTGCTGGATTGCACCTCTTCGGATGTCATTGCCGGCCGTTATCTGGATGTGATGAATGCCGGTTTGCACGTGGTGACACCCAACAAGAAGGCCAATACCCGTGAGTTGGCTTTTTACCGCGCGCTGCGGCAAACCGCGCTGGCCCAGCGGCGCCAGTTCCTTTATGAAACCAATGTCGGCGCCGGTTTGCCGGTTATCGATAACCTGAAAAAGCTGCTGTTTGCCGGTGATAAGTTGCTACGTTTCCAGGGGATACTTTCGGGTTCGCTGTCGTTTATCTTCGGTATGCTGGATGAGGGGATGAGTCTGTCACAGGCCACGGCCATTGCTCGGGAAAAGTGCTTCACCGAGCCGGACCCCAGAGACGATCTCAATGGTATGGATGTAGCGCGCAAGGTGTTGATTTTGGCCCGGGAAGTGGGCTTGCCGCTGGAGCTGGATGATATTCAGGTGGAGTCTGTCTTGCCGGATGACTTTGATGCATCAGGCGATGTGGCCCAGTTTATGGCGGCTCTGCCACAGCTGGATGCCGCCGTTGCCGAGCGAGTGGCTGCCGCCCATGCCAAGGGTAAACGCCTGCGTTATGTCGGCCAGATAGATGAGTCAGGTTGCAGGGTGCGTATCGCCGAAGTGGCGGCCGATGATCCCCTGTTCAGCGTCAAAGGTGGTGAGAATGCGCTGGCTTTCTACAGCCGCTACTATCAGCCGATCCCCTTTGTGCTCAGAGGCTATGGCGCCGGTACTGAAGTGACGGCTGCCGGGGTGTTCGCCGACTTACTCAGAACCCTCAACTGGACTCGGGAGGTCAGCGCATGAGTCAGTTTATTCCCGCCAATGCCCCCGTGACTGTCTATGCGCCCGCCTCTATGGGAAATGTCGGTGTCGGCTTTGATTTGCTGGGCGCCGCACTGGCACCCATTGATGGCAGTTTACTGGGGGATACAGTCACAGTGGGCGCCGCGCCTTGCGGCGTTTCTCTGACTCAACTTGGCCCCTGGGCTCATAAGCTGCCGCAGGAGCCGCAGCAGAATATTGTCTATCGCTGCGCCGAGTTTTTCCTAGGTGAGGCCGGGATCAATCAAGGCGTTTCCTTGACCCTGTCCAAGAATCTGCCGGTTGGCAGTGGTCTTGGCTCCAGCGCCAGTTCAGTGGTGGCAGCGCTCTATGGTCTCAATGAATATTTCAGCCGTCCCTATGATGAGCAGGCCTTGCTGGGGTTGATGGGGCGTTTTGAAGGGGAGATCAGCGGCTCGGTGCACTATGACAACGTGGCGCCTTGCTATTTGGGTGGATTGCAACTGATGCTGGATTTACCCGGGCGTATCTGCGAGCCCTTACCGGCCTTTGATTCCTGGTACTGGTTGGTGGCCTATCCCGGGATTTCATTGTCGACGGCGGCAATGCGCGCCTTGATGCCGAACCAATACGACAAGGGAACCTGTATAGAATTCGGTCGCAATCTCAGTGCCTTTGTTCATGCCTGTTACCGCCAGGATGAGGCACTGGCGCTGACTGTGTTGAAAGATGTGTTGGCTGAACCCTATCGGGCCGAGGCTATCCCCGGGTATCTGGCGGCGCGGCGCGGATTGTCTGAGCTGGGTATGTTGGCCACCGGTATTTCCGGCAGCGGCCCAACCCTGTTTTCCATCAGCGGCGATCTGGCCCGCGCCGAGCAGGCCAAACGCTACCTGGAGCAACACTATTTAACCGAAGCAGGCGGCTTTGCCCACATCTGCCGCCTGGATATTCAAGGCACCCGGATATTGTCCTGAAACGCATTTTCATCCAAAAAAAGAATTTAAGGCATCAATATGGAACTCTATAACCTCAAGCACCCGGCACAGCGGGTAAGTTTTACTGAAGCGCTCAAGCTGGGTCTTGGCATGGACCGAGGGCTCTTTTTCCCAACCCGGATCCCGAAACTGGCAGATGTCGATGCCCTGTTGGCTCTGCCTTTTGTCGAGCGCAGCAAACAGATACTCGGTGCCTGGCTCGCCGATGAGCTGGGGCAGGACTGTGTCGACAAGCTGGTGGAGAAGGCGTTTAATTTCCCTCTGCCGTTGGTGCAGGTGGATGAGCAGCGCAGTTGTCTGGAGCTGTTTCATGGGCCAACCTTGGCTTTTAAAGACTTCGGTGCCCGTTTTATGGCTCAGTGTCTCAACCAGCTTGGCGGCTCAGAGCCTCTGACTATTTTGACCGCTACCTCAGGGGATACAGGCGCGGCGGTGGCCGATGCCTTCTTTGGCCTGGATAAGGTGCGGGTGATGGTGCTCTATCCCAAAGGCAAGATAAGTGAGTTGCAAGAAAAGATGTTTGCCACTCTGGGCGGCAATATTCACACTGTTGCGGTCGAAGCCGACTTCGATGCTTGTCAGCATTTGGTCAAGCAGGCCTTTGAAGACAGTGATATTCGTGACGGTTTACACCTGAACTCGGCCAACTCCATCAACATCAGCCGCTTGCTGGCGCAGATCTGTTATTACTTTGAAGCGGTTGCCCAGCATAGAAAGCAGCATCAATCGGCGCCGGTTGTCAGTGTTCCCAGTGGTAACTTCGGTAACCTGACCGCGGGTCTGCTGGCCAAAGCCATGGGATTGCCCATCAAGCGCTTTGTGGCGGCCACCAACAGCAATGATACTGTACCGCGCTATTTGAGTTTTGGTGATTGGGCACCGCGGCAGACCGTTGCGACCATGTCCAACGCCATGGATGTGTCCGAGCCGAGCAACTGGCCCAGAGTGGAAGCGATTTTTGCCGAGATGAAATGGCCGCTGTCTGACTTGTCCGGCTTGGCGCTGTCCGAGGGGCAAACCCGTCAGGCCATGTTAGCGCTTGAGCAGACAGGTTATCTGGCCGAGCCTCATGCGGCGGTGGCTGCCGAGGCACTGCGTTTGTCATTGAAGGAGGAAGAGCAGGGGATCTTTCTGGCAACCGCGCATCCGGCCAAATTCAAGGATGTGGTCGACCGCGAGTTGAACACCAGTCTGCCACTGCCTCAGGCATTACAAAGAGTGGCAGATAAGCCGCTGCTGTCGGCTGTTCTGCCAGCCGATTTTGATAGCCTTAAACAGCACATGTTTGCGGTATTGAACTAAGGCCTTGGCTCAGTTCTTGGTTCAGCCCTTGGAGGTCGATAGGGCTGCCAAGGATTGAATTTAGTGCAGCAATTATCCCCAAAGCCGCAAATAATGCGGCTTTTTTACTGGGACGGTAGGGAGATTTAATCGACGGAGAGCGAATAGATGGTTTAGCGGCTAAGGCTGTTCAGCCAGGCAATTTCTTCGGGCCAGATCTCCGGGCGTATGGTTTCCAATATTAAGGGTATCCCCTTGGTGGCGGGGTGGCCGAGAATATACTCGAAAGCGGTTTTGCCTATTTCGCCCATGCCCAAGGAGTCGTGGCGGTCGACCCGGCTGCCGAGTCCCGTCTTGCTGTCGTTGAGGTGCATGCCCTTGAGGTATTGAAAGCCCACGATACGGCCAAAGGCGTCAAAGCTTTCCCGGCAGCTTTCCTGAGTACGAATGTCGTAACCTGCGGCAAACATATGGGCGGTATCCAGGCAAACGCCGACTCGGGATTTATCCTCAACCCCATCTATTATCTGCGCCAGTTGTTCGAAGCTGTGTCCCAGGTTGGAGCCTTGTCCTGCGGTATTTTCGATGACGGCACAGACGCCATCACAAGCTGCCAATGCAAGGTTGATTGAATCGCTGATGTTACGCAGACAGTGGTTTTCACTTATCTGTCGCAAGTGGCTGCCAGGATGAAAGTTCAGCAAGGTTAATCCCAATTGTTTGCAGCGAAGCATCTCATCGACAAAGGCATCGCGGGATTTTTCCAGCAGCAAAGGATCCGGATGTCCCAGGTTAATCAGATAGCTGTCGTGGGGCAGAATTGCCTCGGGTCTGAACCCCAACTGTTGGCAGTTTTCCTGAAAGGCGGCGATGGACTGCTCGGTTAAAGGTGCTGCCTGCCAGCGACGTTGATTCTTGGTAAACAGTGCAAAGGCACTGGCCCCTATCTTGTGGGCATTGAGCGGAGCATTTTCCACACCACCCTGGGCGCTGACATGGGCACCAACCCACCTTTCCTGACTCGTCACCCAGACTCCTCTATAGCGTTTGGCAAGCTGGATAAGTCGCTAATATTGCAAACTTGTCTATGCTTGAATGACTGAAAAACAACGGAAAGGGACTTTAACGTGTTTTCCTCTGAGGCTCAAACCGAATTCCCTGGCTACTGGTCCCGACTGCTGATTGAACTGGCTAAATTGCAACTGGGTTTGACCCAGGGACAGGACGTATTGCCGGCCCTGTGCCAGACCCTGGTACATGCCTCAGGGGCAGAGGCTTTGCTGATGGTGGAACGCTCAGAGTTGGGCGCCAACGATATGCCGGAATCAGTCACTTGTTGGTGTCGGGATCCGGTTATCTATTTGACGCTTTGGAGCAGTGTTAATCAATGGGCCAAAGAAGCGAGCCAACAAGAGCTTCATCAATGGCTGAAATTTACCGTCTGGCCAATCAAAGATTCAGAACTATTGCTGTTTTTCCACTCATCGGCTCCCGGTTGGTTTGAGTCTTTGGCCTCATGCCAGGCCAGTATCGGTCCCTTGGTGGGGGCCATCTATCAATGTCAGCTCAGCCGCAGTTCATCACAGTCGGCAGAGGATGAACTCTGCTTCAAGGCCGTTATAGACGGTGCCGACAGTTTATTACTGCTGTTTAGTCTCGAATCTGAGCGAGAACTCATCCTTTACGCCAACCCGGCAGCCACAGCTGTGACCTTATATGCCAACCGGGAATTGGTGGGCGCCAATTTAACCGGCCTGTTGTTTGAAGGCGAAGAAAGTGACTCTTTTAGGGAACAGTTGCGCCGCAAGGGCAGTTATACCGGGGAACTTTGGTGTCATAAGGGCGATGGCGGCAGGGAGTTATTGCATCTCAACTGTTACTGTATTTCCCAAAGTCGGCGCATATACGCCGTTATAGGTCGCGATTACAGCGAGCAGCATCAGTTGCAGCAGGCCGTGGCCAGAACCCAGAAGATGCAAGCCATTGGTGAGTTGGTCGGCGGCATAGCCCACGACTTCAACAATATTCTCGGGGTATTGAAGGGTAACCTGGAGTTAATGCAGCTTAAAACCTCTGATCCCAAAGCTGAAAAATACCTCAATACCGCCTTTAAGGCCTGCCAGCGAGGCACAGATCTGACCCGCAGACTGTTGTCGTTTTCGCGCCAGGAACAGTTCAATGCCGAGCCTTGCCAGGTCAATGAGGTGATTGAAGGTTTGCAGGAGTTGTTTGCCAAGTCCTTGACCAGTCAAATAACGCTGAGTATTGAGCTGGCACCGGATAACAAACCTGTGATGCTCGACAAAGGGGAGCTGGAAGACGCCTTATTGAATCTGCTGCTCAATGGTCGCGATGCCATGGAGGGCAAGGGAGAACTCAAGATCCGTACCGGCAGTGGCTATTTGACTGGTTATCTACCCGGGATCGCCGTAGGCAAGACCCAGGTGGAGCCCGGGCATTATGTATGGATCAGTGTGATTGATGGCGGCAGTGGTATTCCTGAAGCCTTTCAGGACAAGGTATTCGACCCGTTCTTCACCACCAAGGACAAGAGTAAGGGCACAGGTCTTGGACTGGCCATGGTGTACGGTTTTGTTAAACGTTCCAAGGGTTATATCGCCATCCTGAACACGGGAGTTGCCGGCACTGAATTCAGATTATGGTTCCCGCAGAGTCGTAAGTTGGCGACTGAGCCACAACTCAGTGCCAATACGGGGGAATTGCCCAGAGTCAGGCGTCCCTTAAAGGCAATTGTCGTGGATGATGAGCCAGAAATGTTGGAGGTGATGGCCGACTATTGCGACCTGCTGGGAATAGAGGCAGAGTTATTCCACGACCCCCTCACTGTGTTGCAACGCTACGAGCAGCGGTGTTGTGATGCAGAGCTTCTTATCACAGATGTGTTGATGCCTGGTGGTATCAACGGCTATGAACTTGCACAAAAACTCAATGTTAAACACTCACTGCTGGTGTTGCTGATCTCCGGCTTTATTCAGAACATAGGGATTTCCAGCGCTGACGAGATGCCATTTCCGGTACTGCATAAACCCTTTGATCTGACAGGATTGATTCTGGCACTCAAGCAGGTGGGAATTAGGTTTGCTGATGACAGTAAGGGAGAGTTATGGACAATTTAACTGTCTGGGTGGTGGATGACGATCTTGATTATCTGGCTTTGATAGAGGAAGTCTTACAGGATGATTACTCAGTTCAAGTGTTTGATTCGGCGACAGCTTATTTGGCGGCGTTGGAGTCGGCGACACCGGAAATTATCCTGATGGATATCAATCTGCCGGATTCCAGCGGTGTGGAGTTATGTGCTCACTTGCAATCACAGGGGCGGGAGGCGTCAGTGGTGTTTGTTTCCGGTATGAATACCCTCGACGAGCGTCTCAAGGCCTATGAAGCCGGGGCTGTGGATTTCATCGCCAAACCCTTTGACCTTAAAGAGCTGTTGGCCAAGGTTCGCAGTGTGGCGCAATATCAGCAGCGCAAACAGTCTCTGATGCAGGCTGAGTCCATGTCGAGAAACATGGCGTTTCAGTCCATGAGTGAATCGTCCCAATATGGTTGTGTGTTGCAGTTCTTCCGCCAGTGTTTTCTTTGCAGCAACTACCGTGCTCTTGCCGATGCTTTTTTTGAGTTGATGACTCAGCTCAACCTCAATACCTGTCTGGAAATACGCACAGACAGCGCCGAATATTTTGTGTCGGACAACACCCAGATAAGCCCGATAGAAGCCAATATTTTCGAGCTTTTGGACAAACAGGGACGCCTATATGACTTTGGTAATCGAACCATGTGCAACGACAAGCATGTGTCATTCTTGATCAAGAATATGCCGGTCGAGGATGAGGTGTTGTACGGCCGACTCAGGGACGTGATTGCCGTTGTGGTCGAAGGATTGGAGGCCAGGGTATTGGATATAGAGCGCCAACAGATGCTGCGTCGGGTGATGGATAGGTTGCACCTGTTGATGAAGCAGTTGGGTGATTCCATGCAGCAACAGGATCAGCGCTTTTGCGATACCTTATCGGGGATCACTACTGAAATTCGCAGCAGCTTTCATGTGCTGGACATGACAGAAGAGCAGGAGAGTTATTTTACCTCAATGGTCGAGCGGCACCTCCGTGAAGCCAGCTCTGCCGGTGAGGCATTTAATCGTATCCGTGGCTCTCTCAAAGAGATGCTGGTGATGATGGAGGAAAGCCAGGGCTGTTGAGGTGCCTAGCCTGAGTGTAGATTGCCATTGAAGGCTATATGTGTCACTAAATTATGAATTATTGATTTAGAAGGTTATTTTCCTTGATCTTTATCATGTCCCCGGAAAACATCTATGGTTAGTATTGAGTAATATTTGGCCTGTTTACTACTATTACTTAGAAAGGCCCGACTCAAAATGGAGTGCCCTATGCTGCAAAGATTGATGAATGACCACAAGCATATTGCCATATTGCTGAAGTTGCTGAAGGGGAAATACCTGAAGCTGGCCGAAGGTGAGCACGTCAATTTTAATCTGGTACGGGATGTTGTCGAATATATGCAGGGCTATGCCGAGCACAGCCATCATCCACTCGAAGATATCATTTACGACTATTTCCTCATTAAGGAGAGCCGTACCGAGCCTACCCGGCGTCTTGAGGAAGAGCACCAAAAATTGATTGAAGCTTCATCGGCCTTGATGGCGACACTCAACCTGATCCTCAACGATGTGGTGGTGGCCAAGGAAAAACTGGTTGCTGAATTGAAGGGATATGTGGATTTGCAGGAAAAGCACATGCTGTATGAAGAGCGGGAGATCTTTCCTTTGCTTGCCAAGAGCCTGAAGGATGAAGACTGGCAGAAGATCCAAAGCATGTGTGAGTTGAAGCTGATAGAGGATCCTTTGTTCAGCAGCGATGATGACCAGCTATTCGACGAACTGAGAAGCTATATTCAAACCGCCGACAGATAACCTTGTGGGAAGCAGACATTAAAAAAGAGCGCTTAGCGCTCTTTTTTAATGTCTCTCATATTTAGAGGAGGCTGTCGATATCATAGTCAAAACTGTTGTCTATCTCCTGTAGTTCCTTCAACAGACGATGTTTATCTTTCAGCGCTTCAATTTCACGCCATTTGCGCTTCTTGTTGGAGCTTCGAGAGCGGCTTGGTCTTTCAACGACTTCGTCTAGCGCACTACCATAATCCAAACGATCCATGGCAACCTCCTGTTGTTGTATGTTTTATCAACATTTAAATATCATACTTGGCAAACAGGGTGCAAGAAGAATGTTTCTTTTTTGTTAAATTGAGATGATGTTTTAATGAAGAGGCATAGACAAGATGGCGGACAAAAAAATACCAGTCAGTGGGGCTGGCTGGTATCTGTTGATTTGCAAGGTTAACTGGCTAGATTTTAGCTTTTCTAAAGATATTGATCAGAGCATTGCTGGAAGCATCGAGATCTTGACTATCTTGTTCTGCTCCGATACGCGACAGCACTTCATTTCCCAACGCCTTACCCAACTCGACTCCCCATTGATCGAATGAGTTAATATCCCAGATAGCGCCCTGAACCAGGGTTCTGTGCTCGTAAAGAGCAATCAAGGCGCCCAAGGTTATTGGGGTCAGCTTGTCCATCAACAGGGTATTGCTCGGCTTGTTGCCTTCCATGACCTTATGTTTGGCAATAAGCTGTTTCTCAGCCTCTGAGAGTGGGCTGTCGGCCAGTTCGGCCAAGGCTTCATCGAAGGTTCGTCCTTGCATCAGCGCCTGGGTCTGACCAAAACAGTTGGATGCCAGCTGAGCGTGATGCTCACCGATAGGATTATGGCTTTGCAATGGTAGGATAAAGTCAGCCGGGATCAATGCCGTACCTTGGTGCAACAGCTGGTGGTAGGCGTGTTGGCCATTGGTGCCTTCTCCGCCCCAAATAACCGGCCCTGTATTGTAATCCACTGAATTGCCGTCCAGAGTGACGGA
This sequence comes from Shewanella carassii, assembly GCF_002777975.1. Classification (GTDB taxonomy): domain Bacteria; phylum Pseudomonadota; class Gammaproteobacteria; order Enterobacterales; family Shewanellaceae; genus Shewanella; species Shewanella carassii. Next base: position 182,858 of record NZ_NGVS01000004.1, on the reverse strand, counting down.
CTTGCCGTTACTCTCCATATCCAGCTGCTGGAAATAGGCTGGAAGCCCTCTGAGGTAGTGATCATAGGTCAACACCACATGGGATTGGGCGTTGAAGAAGTTGTTGTACCATACAGAGAGTAGCCCCATGATCACCGGCATATTCTGCTCTAGAGGCCTGGATGCGAAATGTACATCCATTGCTCTAGCCCCTGCCAACAGAGCCTTAAAGTTATCCATGCCTATCAGGGCGGCTATGGGCAGACCTATGGCCGACCAGAGAGAATAGCGCCCGCCAACCCAATCCCACATGGGGAAGATATTGTCTTCATCTATGCCAAATGCCGTTGCCTTGGCGACGTTGGAAGTAATTGCCGCAAAGTGCTTGCCGATATCCTGCTGTGAGCCGCCTTTGGCCAGGAACCACTCTCTGGCGCTGAGAGTGTTGGTCAAGGTTTCCTGAGTGCCAAAGGATTTTGACGACATCAGGAATAGGGTGGTTTCAGGATCCAGCTTTTTCAGTTTTTCACTGATGGCCGTGCCATCGACATTGGCAACGAAATGACACTTTAGCTTACCGTTCCAATAGGGACGCAGGGCCTCGGAGATAATCTTGGGGCCGAGGAAGGAACCACCAATTCCGATGGAGACAAGATCTGTGATCTTCTTGCCGGTATAGCCACGCCATTGACCCGAATAGAGTGCCTCGACAAAAGTTTCCATTTGAGCCAGAGTCTGTTGTACCTCAGGGACAACATTGATGCCATCGACACGAATATCCGCATCGGCCGGTGCTCTAAGAGCTGTGTGTAACACCGCGCGTTGCTCTGTGGTGTTGATTGTTTCACCGGCAAACATAGCTGCTATTTTTTGCTCAAGCCCAGCTTCACGGGCGAGCCTGAACAGCTCTTGCTGTACCGCCTCGGTGAGACGGTTCTTGGAGTAATCCAACAGCAGTCCACAATCTTTAATCGATAGCTGTTCAAAGCGCTGCGGGTTGTCGGCAAAGAGTTCACGCATATGAGGCATTTTTGCACTCATGGCCTTGAGAGTTTGCCAACTAGCAGATTCGGTCAAATGTGTCATGAGTTGTCCCTGAGCGTCTATTTCAGTACAGATCTTTAGTTCAGTTTAGCCTTGAGCATGGCTTCGAGTTTACCCTGATCTATGGCAAAGTTCCGAATCCCCTCGGCCAGCTTTTCTACTGCCATGGGATCTTCGTTGAACTCCCAACGGAACTCGGCTTCGGTCAGTGGCTTAGGGGGCTCTTGTATTTCTGTGGCTGGTTGCAGCTTGGTTACTATCTGGGCGTCCGAGTTGGCCAACTCTTCCAGTAAAGAAGGGCCTATAGTCAGACGATCACAGCCGGCTAGCTCAATGATTTCACCTGTATTACGGAAGCTGGCGCCCATAACCACAGTCTTATAGCCATGCTGTTTGTAATAGTTGTAAATCTGGGTCACTGAGATCACACCAGGATCTTCACTGGCACTATATTCTTTGCCAGTATCTTTTTTATACCAGTCGAGAATGCGGCCAACGAAGGGGGAAATTAGATAAACCCCAGCTTCGGCACAGGCTCTGGCCTGAGCGAAACTGAACAACAGAGTCAGGTTACAGTTGATACCATTTTGCTCCAGCTCTTTGGCGGCGCAGATGCCTTCCCAAGTCGACGCCAGTTTGATCAGAATTCGTGACTTGTCGATACCGGCTGCTTCATAGAGTTTGACCAGTTTGTTGGCCTTGGCAATGGAGCCGACTTTATCGAATGACAGACGCGCATCGACTTCAGTTGAAATTCGTCCAGGGACCAGCTTGAGAATTTCCACCCCAATGTTGACCGCCAGCTTGTCTGCGGCGTCTTGCAGTTGTTGCTGCGGATCCTGGCTCTGAGCTTTGGCCCAGGAAATAGCATCATCGATCAATGGGGCATACTCAGGAATTTGAGAGGCTTTAAGGATCAATGAAGGATTGGTGGTGGCATCTTGCGGATGATAGAGTTTGATAGCTTCAATGTCGCCGGTATCTGCAACTATGGTTGTAACGGATTTGAGTTGCGTGAGTGTGTTTGGCATGAAAAACATCCTTCTCAGATTACGGCCGCTTACGTGGTACGTGGGGATTACTGAACGCTATTAAAAGCGATTTTGCTCTCATTTCCAACCAGGATTGAAAAAAAATTACAAAAATGGTGAATAAATGTCAATGAGGAGCGTTATTGAATTAGAGGAAGTGTACTCCCATAATCAAGGGAATTCTAATGACACAAAGGCTGAAAATAAAAAAGTCGCTGCAGGCAGCGACTTTTCCGAACAAGTTCAGCTTATTTCAGCAGAGCTTCTTTTTCTTTAAAGCTCAGGTGAGCTTCGATACGGCGGTTCACCTTGTTGGCTTCAGCAGAAGAACCCTGCATCAGAGGTTGGCTTTCACCGTAGCCTTTGGCGCTGATACGGCTGGCATCGATGCCATACTGGTCAACCAGTACTTTAGCTACTGCATCAGCACGTTTCTGAGACAGCCACTGGTTGTAATCGGCTTTGCCTGGCAGTGATGCGTGGCCAGCGATTTCAAGATCGGCTTTAGGATACTTGCTCATGAAGTCTGCGACTTTCTGGATTTCAGCCATAGAGTCGGCTTTCAGTACAGATGAGTTGTTATCAAACTCAGCCTTAACTTCCAGCTTTTCCAGCTTCTCAACATAGATAGAGCAACCATTAGCATCTACTTGGTGGTTAGCTGGTGTGTTTGGACACTGATCCATATCGTCGTTGACACCATCGTTATCGCTGTCAACTGGCTCTACAACTACTGGAGCGACTACGGGTGCTGGTTTTGAAGTGCTGCCGAAACGGTAGCTCAGTTCAAGACCCCAATAGTTGCTTTCCATCGCCAGAGTGTTCCACTTTTCCTCATCGAGGTTTTCATAACGACGATATTTGGCGGCCAGTTTCAGGTTCTCTGTGATGTTATAACCGATACCAGCACCGAAGTAAGGTGCAACACCACTGTCACTGTAGTATTCACTACCCCATTGTCTGTTGTTGGAAATGTGGTAGTTCATAGCACCGGCTTCTGCAGACAGGCTCCACTTATCGGCGAAAGGCCAGAAAGCGACCAGTCCCAGAGTAGCACCCTTGGCACCTACGTCATTGAGTTTGTTGGCATAGTCGGTCCATTCGGCACGACCCAGGTCACGGTAACCCAGTTCAACACCAAAGTAATCGTTGAACAGATAACCTGCAAATACGTCCCAAGCATATGGATCGTCTTCACCACAGGTTTTCATGGTTTTCTGATCACAGTTAGGTTCGTAGTTGTTTACACCTAAGCCCGCACCTACATACCATGGGCTAAGTTCGTCTGCTGCTGATGCTGCAAAAGGCATCACAGATGCAAGTAACAATACTTTAAATGTCTTATTCATCATGTTCTCCAAGTCCATTGCTATTCGATTACCCAAATGTCCCGTATCGGAAACATGACTAGCACTTAATGTTGGGATCCCTTTAGTGTTTTAGCTAGCTGGCTCAATTATCCATTGAAATTAAGCTATTTTCCACTTAACCAAAGAGAATTTTATTGTTTAAAAATTCAACTGGAATGGGATTTAACAATATGGAATAAAGAAAAAGCGCCTGTTTGCAGACGCTTTTTTAATTTTGGCAAACAATTCGATAACTAAATTATTTGCTTCTTGTTTAGCTGATGTTCAGCTTAACGGGTCCAAATCCAGTTCTCGATATACTCAGGATCCACACCGTTGGCCTTGATATAGTTTCTATGGTCAACCAGGCGTTGCAGCATATCTGTGGTGATCGCCACATGACGGGTTTCATCGATAACACCTTGCTGGAATAACTTGTAAGCCATATCGATTACCAAGTGATAGCGAGAGGTACCGTTACGAACACCCATATCAAATGGTGTGGTGGTTGAACCTTCTTCTTCATAACCTTTTATTCTGAATCTATGGCTGCCTTTGTAATCGAAGATCAGTTTTTTGATGGTGTTTGGATAGCCGTGATAGTTAAATACCACACCCTTGTTTTCGGTAAATATCTCATCCATCAACCAAGGTTTTTCCTGGAATTTGAGGCTACCCAGACCGCTACTGTGTAATTCAGTAACACTGACAAAGCGGATACGTACTCTTGGCAACAGTTCGCGAATGAGTACCAACGCCGCCATACATTCTTGGGTCACATAGTCACCACAGCCAGCTAGGACGACATCCGGATTTTCATCAGAGGCAAAATCCCACACCATGACACCGTCTTTGGCCTGTTGGCGGGCTTCGTCAAGGCTTAGCCATTGAGGCAGCTCTTTCTTACCGGCGACCAGAATGTTCAGTTTGTCGCGGTCGGCGAAAGCGCGTTCTGTGTAAACCAGAGTGGTGTTGGCATCCGCAGGCAGATAAGCCGAGATTATCTTCGGATGTTTCTCAAGCATTGCCCCTAGGAAGGAAGGGTTCTGGTGAGAGTAACCGTTGTGATCCTGACGTTCCAGCAGAGAGGAAAGCACCACGTTGCAGGCCGGCAGTGGCTTACGGAAGTGAACCCCTTGGCTGGCATAGACATACTTACAGTATTGATCGGCCATGGAGGATACTACCTGAGAGAAAGACTCATAGGTAGGGAACATGGCGTGACGGCCTGTGACAGTGTAGCCGTGCATCATGCCGAACAATAGGTTTTCGGACAACAGCTCCATGACCCGACCGTCGCGGCTCATATCTTCATCCCAGCTTTCAATTGGCCATTGCCAAGCGCGATCTGTGGCTTCAAATACCGCTTGCAGCTGGTTGGAGTAAGTTTCGTCAGGGCTGAAGATCCGCAGGTTGCGTTGGTCTTTATTGAGACGGAAGGCTTCACGCATCCACTGGCCCATCTTCAACATGGAGTAGCCTCTGTGTCCCCTTGGAACCTCAGGACCATAAGCCAGTTTGGATAGGTCGGGATTGCTGAGGGCGCGTACTACTTCACCACCATAGCTCATCTTCTGACGGCCACAACAGAGTTCCGCAGGAGGCAATAGTGACTGGATGTCTTTGTCGAAGACAATCTGGTTCTGCTCATTGATGGAGTAGAGTTCAGAGAACTTATAGCTGTCGAGCCAGTTATCCAATGCGGCCAGATGCCCCTTGTCGGTGGCACACTTATTGACAATTACTTGGTGAGACTCACAGTTGCCTTCGAGTTTCTTACCATCATATTCGGGAACGCCGGTCCAGCCTTTGGCGGTGCGCATCAAGATCACCGGCCAACGAGGCTTGACGACATCTTCACCATTGCGGGCACGTTTCTGGATGTCGTTGATCATCTCATAAGCCGTATCCATCGCTTTGGTCATCTGCAGGTATACATCTTCTTCCTGCTCGCTATCCACTATGATGGGGTGATAACCCAAGCCTCTGAATTCGAGATCCAGCTCTTCATGGCTCATGCGTCCCATACGGGTTGGGCCGGAGATCTTGTAACCATTAATATGGACAATCGGCAGTATGGCACCGTTGGTGGCTGGAGAGACCAGACGGTTGGCGTACCAGGAGGCTGCCAGCGGACCGGTTTCAGATTCACCGTCACCAACGAGCACGGCGGCAATCAAGTCAGGATTATCCAGCACGGCTCCCCAGGCGACAGACAAGGAGTAGCCCAACTCGCCCCCTTCAAGGATTTGCCCGGGAGCTTCGGGGTTGGCATGTGAAGGATAGCCGTAAGCAGCGGAGAACTTGCGACAGATATCTTCAATACCGGTTTCATTGTAGGGGATGGTTTCTGGATAGAAGTGGCTGAGAGAGCCTTCGAGGAAGAGGTTGGCTTGAACTGCCGGGAAACCGTGACCTGGGCCGACCAGATAGAGGAACGGGCGCTTGTGCTTGGTAATCAATCTATTCACATTAGCATATACGAAGTTGATCCCCGGACAGGTTCCCCAGTGACCCAAGAGCCTTGGCTTGATATCACCGTGTTGTAAAGGGCGTTTATACAATACGTTGTGTTTAAGGTAAATTTGTGAGGTTGCCAGGAAGTTGGTGGCCCGGACAAATTTCTTCAGTGCACCTATCTCTTGCTTTTGGGTCATATCGTGCCTCGCTTGAGCTAGCTAAAAGTGAATCAAATTATCTTGTGGATACTATATTTGTAGTTTTATTACAAAAATGTGTCCCAAATCCAAATTTTGAAAGTTTGTTTAGCTGGTGTTTTTTAGATATTTCCTGTGAAATCCCTGTTATTCAAGTTATAACACTAGTCTGTTCTGGTGTTTTTATGGTGAATTCGCTGTCACGTGAGTGGTTAAGTGTGATCCGTGTCACGCGGTGATTTTGCCATCCTATGCTATTTTCTCCGCCCTCAAGCTCGGCCGGCATACCTTAGTGTATGTAGGATAATTCGAAAAGAAACTGGTCGCTGCTTATCCTTTTTCATTCAGGAAGGAATCTTAACCACAAACTTGGCGGCATCATGTCAATGATAGGCCAAGTTTGTCACGGGAAAGCTTACAATTATGATAATAGAAACCATAGTCGATTTTTTGAACTCTCTGCTTTGGGGAAAGCTATTGGTCTATGCCTTAGTGGGCGCTGGCTTGTACTTCACTCTGAGGCTTTTGTTCATTCAGCTCACTCACCTAGGACATTCTGCCAAGGTGATGGCTACCAGTAGACAGGGCTGTGACAGTGGCTTGTCATCGTTTCAGGTATTTTGTACCAGCATGGCCGCCAGGGTCGGTGCCGGTAATATGGCCGGGGTGGCCGTTGCCATAGGCGCCGGTGGTCCGGGAGCCGTATTCTGGATGTGGCTCATCGCTCTCTTGGGTATGGCTACGGCCATGATTGAGTCGACTCTGGCTCAGATCTATAAAGTAAAAGATAAAGATGACCAGTTTCGTGGTGGTCCCTCTTATTATATGGAAAGGGGACTTGGACAGCGTTGGATGGGGATCCTCTTCTCCGTATTCTTGATCATCGCCTTTGGTCTGGTTTTCAATGCCGTTCAGGCCAATACCATTACAGGGGCATTGGAAATTGTATTTGATGTCAAAGAGGCCTACTGGTTTGATATTAAAGCCACTTATTGGATAGGTATTCTTCTGGTGGTCGCCAGTGGTTTGGTCATCATGGGGGGGCTGCGTAAAGTTGCGCGCGTCTCTGAGGTGGTTGTACCCATTATGGCTTTTGCTTATATCCTGATCGCTTTGGTCGTTGTCGGCATGAATATTGAACAATTGCCGACCATTCTCAAACTGATAGTCAGCAGCGCCTTCGGTTGGCAAGAGGCTGCTGCTGGTGGGGTAGCTTATACTGTGGCTCAGGCGATGCAGTCCGGGATCGCTCGCGGTTTGTTCTCCAACGAGGCGGGGATGGGTAGCGCTGCCAACGTTGCTGCCAGCGCGTCACCTACACCAAATCACCCAGCATCACAGGGTTTTGTGCAGATGATAGGCGTGTTTATGGACACTATTGTTATCTGTAGTGCGACAGCCGCAATAATCTTGTTGGCCGGCGATCTCAGTGGTGTCAATGTTGGCGAGGGGGACAAAGGGATCCAACTGACCATAGCGGCATTGACCACCCATGTTGGAGATTGGGGAGGCTTTTTCGTAGCCTTTGCCATTTTACTGTTTTGCTTTACCTCAATAATCGCCAACTATTCTTATGCTGAAACCAATGTGCTGTTTCTTTCCAATAATAGCCGTAAGGTGTTGCCTCTGTTCCGCTTGTGCGTACTCGGCATGGTGATGTTTGGGGCTGTAGCGAAAATAACCTTGGTCTGGAATTTGGCCGATCTTTCGATGGGATTGATGGCTACAGTCAATATCATCGCTTTGGTACTGCTTTCAGGTGTTGCCATGCGAGTGATTAACGATTACCGCGATCAATTGAGTGAAGGCAAAGAGCCTGTGTTTGACAAGAGCAAGTTCCCTGAACTCGATGGTCATATTGAAGAGGGTATCTGGACTGGCGAACCTGTAGTTCGCAGCGAAAAGTGTTAATGGCCAGAGAGTAATCCAGATTAAGAGTATCGAAAAAACCACGCTATCAGTGCGTGGTTTTTTTATTTCATCCCAGTATCATAGTTGGTTCTATACCAATTAGACGGAGTGAATATGCTGATTTTGGTTTCACCGGCCAAGACCCTGGATTATGACAACCCTGCGGCAGTGTCTGAATATAGCCTGCCACAGTTTCTCGAGCATAGTAGCGAGCTTATTCAGGTTTGTCGGGACCTGACTCCAGCCAATATTGCTTCTTTGATGAAAGTCAGTGACAAGATTGCTGGCTTGAATGCCGCCCGATTCGCCGAGTGGCAACCTGATTTTACCCCGGAGAATGCCAAGCAAGCACTCTACGCTTTCCGTGGTGATGTTTATACCGGGCTGGATGCCGACACTCTTTCGCCTGATACGGTTGTAAGAGCCCAGCAGCATCTGCGTATTTTGTCAGGTCTCTATGGCCTGTTGAGGCCTCTGGACTTGATGCAAGCCTATCGGCTGGAAATGGGCACCTCCTTGAATAATCCCAGGGGCAATAACCTGTACGCCTTCTGGGGCGATATCATCACCGATGCCATTAATCAGGCATTGGTTCAGCAAGGGGATGATATTGTAGTGAATTTGGCTTCCAATGAGTACTTCAAAGCGATTAAACCCAAGCAGATTGCCGGACGTATTATCACGCCAGTGTTTAAAGACTGCAAAAATGGGCAGTATAAGGTCATCAGCTTTTATGCCAAGAAGGCCAGAGGCATGATGGCTCGCTACCTGTTGGAGCAAGAGGAACAGAGTTTGGAGCGGTTAAAGGCATTTAATAGCGCTGGCTATTATTACAGTGAAACCGATTCTAGCCCCGATACTCCTGTGTTCCTGCGGGAAGAGCAGAGTTGATAACCCTTTCTGATATATAGAAATAAGAAAGCCGTTCATTGTTGAACGGCTTTTTGCTTCTAAAGCGTGTGATTTACTGTTTGGCAGGCAGCGGTCGCAGTTCCAGTTCAGACTGTGCCATCAAATAGGCGAACTGGGCATAGGCCGCAATGTTTTGTGCCAGCGCCTTGGGATCTATCTTGTCCAGGGTATCGTTGGGTGTGTGGTGGTAGTCGAAGTAATCGGTACCATCCTGGCGCAGGGAGGCCACAGGAACGCCACTGGCTGGCAGCATGGAAATATCCGGGCCACCGTAGGCGCTGTTGTCACCGGCGGCTACGCCGTTTCGCTGCATCACTTGGGTCAGTTGCTGTAGTTTGGGCAGTACTTGTTCATTGACCTGAAAGTCGATGCGGTAGATAGGGCCAGCCCCGAAATCCGATTCGGCTGCGATATAGTGTTTATCCAGCGCTGCCGCGTGGGCCTTGGCATAAGCCTTGCCACCAACCAAGCCGAGCTCTTCGGCCGCATAGAGCACGACTCGTACCGTCCGAGCCGGTTTTACCGGCAAATCTTGTATAAGCTTAGCGGCCGCGGTGACAATCGCGACTCCGGCACCGTCATCTATGGCTCCTGTGCCTTCATCCCAGGAATCCAGATGAGCCCCAATCAGCACGATCTCATCTGGCTTACTACTGCCGGTGACTTCTGCTATGACGTTATAGGAAATGGCGCTGCCCTTGTTTTCGGGAGACATATTCAACGCGAGGGTGATATCGGCAGAACGCTTAAGCATGGCGTTGATAAGATCGGCATCTGGCGCCGACATGGCCGCCGCCGGGATCCGCTTTAAGCCTTCTTCATAATGCATGGTGCCGGTATGGGCCATACGGTCGTGGTCTGTACCTATCGAACGGATAACTATTGCCAAGGCACCTTTTCGCGCTGCCTCTATAGCGCCTCGTGAGCGGCCACCAACGCTCTTGCCGTAACCTTTACCCGTTTTGTGACGTTCGGTTTTTTGATCGATAAAGACAATTTTCCCGGCAACATCATCAGGATTGGCATTTTTCAATGCGTTTAAGTCATCGAAGCGAACTATCTTGGCCGTGATACCTTCTGCCGGGGTAGCAACACTCCCTCCTAAGGCCGTGATGACCAGAGGTTGCTGGAAGGGCGCCACTATGCTGGCACTGGCCTTACCACGTACCCATACCGGGACTTCCACCGCTTCCTTATAGACTCGGTCAAAACCCAATGACTGCAATTTTTTCTCCGCCCAGGCAACTGCCATGGCGTCTTTGGGGCTGCCTGCGAGGCGAGGACCGACTTCTACTGTCAAAGATTCCACAATTTGGAAACCGAGATCTGAACTGAGAGCTTTTTGTTGCAAAGATTCTGCAAGCAGTTGATTTGTATCGGAAGGAATGGTCGATTGGCAACCAATAAGTGATGGAATAAGTAGGAAAAGTAACAGGGCGGTTTGATGGTTTTTCATGTGTTTCCTTTGTTTTTATTAGGTACGTCCCATTTTTGAAAACAATCTAACAAAAAGTGTGCTTTATGTCCCGACTATCTCCGTAAGGCAAGGCTATATTAGGGACGGAGTTTGTATTAGGAGAATAGGCTCGTCATGAATATAGAGTTAATGCAGCAGCGAGCGGACCATGCCGTCGTATTATTAAAGGCACTGGCCAATGAGAGGCGTTTATTTATTCTGTGCTATCTCCTGAGTGAGGGAGAGATGTGCGTTGGGGAAATGAACAAGAAACTGGGCTTGAGCCAGTCGGCGTTGTCTCAGCATCTGGCGTGGTTGCGTAAAGACAATCTAGTGGCTACCCGTAAAGAAGCCCAGACAGTGTATTATTCGCTCAAGAGTGAAGAAGTGCGCGAAATCATCAAGCTGTTGAATAACATCTATTGTCATTGATGTTATTGAATTTGGGGTATAAAAAAACCGGCAATTGCCGGTTTTTTTTATGCTGGTATCGAATTAAGCAGCTAGTGCTTTGATACGAGCGTTCAGACGAGCCTTATGACGGGCAGCCTTGTTCTTGTGGATCAGGCCTTTGGTTGCCATACGGTCAAGAATGGGTTGTGCAACAGCGAAAGCTTCAGTAGCCGCTTTGTGATCGCCAGCTTTGATAGCAGCGATAACTTTTTTCACGTAGGTACGCAACATAGAGCGACGGCTAGCGTTGTGTTGACGACGCTTTTCTGATTGAAGCGCGCGCTTCTTTGCAGTCTTGCTATTAGCCAAGGTGCAACTCCTAAAAACTGGATTTGATACTTTTAAAGGCCGAGGAGAATGCCCGGTTTTCACCACTTTGTCAATGACAATGATTGAATATCCATCATAAAGATAAATTAATTCAACCCGATTTGGCGATCCTCAACCCAACTCGTGTAAGATGTGGCGCAATTCTACCAGCAAATGCTGGCATGTGACAGAGCTTAAGTGGAATTTTTGAGACTTGTTACCATAGATGGTAGCCGAGGTCTTCTGGGGGAATATTTGAGCAAAAAATTGGTACGGTCTGGCGCAATAGTGAGTGTCATGACCTTGATTTCCCGTGTTTTGGGGTTGGTACGGGATGTAGTAGTCGCCAATTTGATGGGCGCAGGCAGCAGTGCCGATGTATTCTTTTTTGCCAACAAGATCCCCAACTTTCTGCGGCGCTTGTTTGCAGAAGGGGCCTTTGCTCAGGCCTTTGTGCCTGTATTAACCCAATATCAGGAGAAAGAGTCCAGCGAAGAGGTTAAGCTCTTATTATCTAAGGTTGCCGGTACCTTGGGCTTGTTGGTGACAGTAGTGACTCTGATTGGGGTTTTGGCTTCACCAATACTGACAGCTTTGTTCGGTGCCGGTTGGTTTATGGCCTGGGTCAATGACGAGCCTGACGGCGCCAAGTTTGAACTGGCATCGTTAATGTTGAAGATCACCTTCCCCTATCTTTGGTTTATCACTTTTACCGCCTTGGCTGGCTCTATTCTCAATACCCGTGGCCGATTCGCGGTTTCGGCTTTTACTCCGGTATTTCTCAATGTCGCCATTATTGCGGCGGCTCTGTGGCTGAGCCCGACCCTAGACAAACCCGAGATAGGTCTGGCCTGGGGGGTATTCTTCGGTGGTGTGATCCAGTTTCTGTTTCAAATTCCTTTTCTGCTGCAAGAGAGAGCTCTGGTCAAGCCCTCTTGGGGCTGGAATCATCCCGGGGTGGTTAAAATCCGCACCCTGATGATCCCGGCGTTATTTGGTGTTTCTGTGTCACAAATTAACCTGCTGCTGGATACTTTTATCGCCAGTTTTTTGGTAACAGGCTCCATCAGTTGGCTCTATTATTCAGACCGTCTGTTGGAGTTCCCACTGGGACTGTTTGGTATTGCTATTGCTACCGTTATTTTGCCGGCCTTATCCAAGAAACATGTTAATGCCGAGGGGGAGGGATTTGGCCGTACCATGGACTGGGGCATCCGCGCCATTGTACTGTTGGGATTGCCGGCCATGATGGGACTGATTGTCTTGGCTCAGCCGATGTTGATGGTGCTTTTTATGCGTGGCGCCTTTGGGGTCAGTGATGTGGAAATGGCTTCCTATTCTTTGATCGCTTACGGTACCGGGTTATTGAGTTTTATGCTGATCAAGGTGTTGGCACCTGGATATTATGCTCGTCAAGACACCAAGACGCCGGTTCGCTATGGCATCATAGCTATGGTTAGCAACATGGGGTTCAATATAATTTTTGCCGTGCCATTTGGATATGTGGGGTTGGCCATCGCCACCTCGCTGTCTGCTTTACTCAATGCCTCCCTGTTATATCGCGGTTTACACCTGGCCGGTGTTTACAGAGTCAGCAAGCAAACTATCATCTTTTTTATCAAGACGTTACTTGCAACTGTCGTGATGGTGGCCCTGTTGCTCTATTTTTCTCCCGAGCAGGCCCAATGGCTGGATTGGTCGCTGATTGAACGAATGAGCCATCTGTTTGCCCTGATCTTAGGTGGCGCTCTGGGGTATTTTATCGCACTGGTGCTGCTTGGGATCCATCCCTGGCGTCTCAAAGCCAGGAACTGAGGGCTGATTCTGCTGCCGAGCTGTTATATAATCCGCCAATTTACGCTTGAGCGGTCGTTGATTTAATGGAACTGATTCGCGGAATATACAATATATTGCCGGCCCATCGTGGTTGTGTGCTAACCATAGGTAACTTTGATGGTGTACACAGGGGCCATGCCGAGGTGATAGCCAATCTGGTCAAGAAGGCGCGTCATTTTGGCTTGCCTGCAACCCTGATGACTTTTGAACCGCAACCACAGGAACTGTTTCGAGGCCAGGATGCCCCGGCTCGTCTTAGCCTGCTTCGTGATAAGGTTAGGTTGCTGGGTGAGCTTGGAATCGACAGGCTTGTGTGTGTCAACTTCAATCAAAAGTTTGCCCAGATGCCGGCCAAGGAGTTTGTTGAAGAACTGCTGGTGCGTAAACTCGGGGTCAAGTATCTGGTGGTCGGTGACGATTTCTGTTTTGGACGGGCGCGTCAGGGAAACTTTGAACTGCTTCGCGCAGCTGGCGAACAGCATGGTTTTGCGGTAGTCAGTACTCAGAGCTTCTTGGTTGGCGATCATAGGGTCAGTTCCACCATGGTCAGAGAAGCGTTGGCCAAGGGCAATCTTGAACAGGCCAGACGTTTATTGGGACATCCCTATACTCTCAGTGGTAAGGTGGCCCATGGCAAAAAGCTGGGTCGGACGCTGGGATTCCCCACCGCCAATATTGCGATGAAGCGCAAGGTGGTTCCTGTAAGGGGCGTGTTTGCGGTCAGGCTCTGGTGGGATGGTAGCGAACAATACGATGGCGTTGCCAATGTGGGTTTTCGCCCCACGGTTCAAGGACAAAACTGCCAGTTGGAAGTGCACCTGTTTGACTTTGAAGGTGACCTCTACGGGCGTAAAGTAGAAGTGGAATTAGTGGCCAAGATCCGTGACGAGAAACCGTTCGAGTCCCTTGAGGCACTTAAGAAACAAATAATGAATGACGCTGATGAGGCTCGCGCCTTACTCAGCAATGAAGCAGGCTGAGCTCTCTTAGCTAAATTAATGGTATAGGATCAATGAGCGACTATAAATCAACTTTGAATTTGCCGGAAACCGAGTTTCCGATGCGTGGTAATTTGGCAAATCGCGAGCCAGAGATGTTGAAACGCTGGACCGAGGAGAATCTGTACCAACAGATCCGTGATAGCCGTATTGGCCGCAAGCTTTTCATTCTGCACGATGGCCCTCCATATGCGAATGGCGATATTCATATTGGTCACTCAGTTAACAAGATCCTCAAGGATATTATTATCAAATCCAAGACTTTGTCTGGGTTTGATGCGCCTTATGTGCCAGGTTGGGACTGCCATGGTCTGCCAATCGAACTCAAGGTAGAACAGAAAGTTGGTAAGCCCGGGCAGAAAATCTCTGCCGCTGAGTTTCGTGACGAGTGCCGTAAGTATGCCGCCAAACAGGTGGATGGTCAGCGCAATGACTTTATCCGTCTCGGCGTACTCGGTGACTGGTTCAAACCTTACCTGACCATGGATTTCAGCACTGAGGCCAACATCATTCGCTCATTGGCTAAAGTGATCGACAATGGCCACCTGCACAAAGGGGTTAAGCCGGTGCATTGGTGTACCGACTGTGGTTCTGCCCTGGCCGAAGCCGAAGTGGAATATGAAGACAAGACTTCACCGGCTATAGACGTGGCCTTTGCTGCCGTGGACAAGGCTAAAGTGCTAGCCGCTTTTGGGGTTACTGAGTATCAAGCGCCAGTCTCCATGGTTATCTGGACTACTACTCCTTGGACCTTGCCTGCCAACCGCGCGCTGTCACTGAGTCCTGATTTGGACTATGTGCTGGTGGAGATTGAGTCTGAAGACGGCGCCAAGCAAGCGGTTATTCTGGCCGAAGCCCTGGTGGAAAGTTGTATAGCCCGTTATGGTGTCAAGAGCCATCAGATCCTCGGCCGCACCAAAGGTGGCGAGCTTGAGTTGATGCAGTTCCAGCACCCTTTCTATGATTTCAGTGTGCCGGCGATCCTTGGCGATCACGTAACCACCGAATCCGGTACCGGCGTGGTACACACTGCCCCTGGACACGGTCAGGACGACTTTGTGGTTGGTCAGAAGTACGGTCTGGAAGTGGCTAACCCTGTAGGTGATAACGGCGTTTACAAGGCGGATACCCCGCTGTTTGCCGGCAAGCACGTGTTCAAGGCTAACGACGAAGTTGTCGCCTTGCTGCAGGAAAAAGGTGCCTTGCTGCACCGCGAAGCTTATCGTCACAGCTACCCTCACTGCTGGCGCCACAAGACACCTATTATTTTCCGCGCTACACCGCAGTGGTTTATCTCCATGGATAACAAAGGACTGCGCACCAAGGCCATGGGTGAAATCGAGCAGACCCAATGGATCCCGGATTGGGGGCAGAGCCGGATTGAGAAGATGGTCGAGAACCGTCCTGACTGGTGTATCTCGCGTCAGCGTACTTGGGGCGTGCCTATCACTCTGTTTGTTCACAAGGATACGGAAGAACTTCATCCAGATAGCGTGGCCTTGATGGAGCGTGTTGCTCATCGCATTGAGCAGCAGGGCATTCAAGCCTGGTGGGATCTGGATGAGTCTGAGCTCTTGGGTGAAGATGCGGCCCAGTACCGCAAGGTGACCGACACTCTGGATGTTTGGTATGACTCAGGTTCTACCTTCTCCTCTGTGGTTGCCGCCCGTCCTGAATTCCAGGGGCAGGAAATTGACCTCTACCTGGAAGGCTCGGATCAGCACCGTGGTTGGTTCATGTCATCACTGATGATCTCAACCGCCATGAATGGCAAGGCACCATACAAACAGGTACTGACTCACGGCTTTACCGTGGATGGCAAGGGCCGCAAGATGTCCAAGTCCATCGGCAACGTGATTGCACCACAGCAGGTAACCAACAAACTGGGCGCCGATATTCTGCGTCTGTGGGTGGCTTCTACCGACTACAGCGGTGAAATGACGGTATCCGATGAGATCCTCAACCGTAGCGCCGATGCTTATCGCCGTATCCGTAACACCGCCCGCTTCCTGTTGGCCAACCTGAGCGGTTTTGAGCCAGAGACAGACATGATCGCCATCGAAGACATGGTGGCGCTGGATCGTTGGGTGGTGCGCCGCGCCGCCAAGCTGCAGGAAGAGTTGCTGGAAGCCTATGATGCCTATAACTTCCACATAGTGACTCAGAAGCTGATGCAATTCTGCTCGGTTGAATTGGGTAGCTTCTATCTGGATATCATCAAGGACAGACAGTACACCGCCAAGCGAGATGGTCACGCTCGTCGCAGCTGTCAGTCGGCTCTGTATCTGATTGCCGAAGCCATGGTGCGTTGGGTTGCCCCTATCCTCAGCTTCACTGCCGATGAAATCTGGCAGTTGCTGCCGGGTAAGCGTGACGCCTATGTGTTTACTCAAGAGTGGTTCCAGGGCCTCAAGGCCGTTCAGCTGGACTCAGATCTGAGTGATGAATACTGGGCACAGTTGCTGCAGGTTCGTGATGAAGTCAACAAGGCGCTGGAGCAGGGCCGCCGCGATAAACTGATCGGCGGCGCGCTGGAAGCCGAGGTGACTCTGTTTGCCGATGCGGCGCTGACCGAAGCTCTGGCCAAACTGGGCGATGAACTGCGCTTTGTGCTGCTGACTTCCAAGGCCGTGGTTAAGCCGCTCGCCGATGCGCCTGCCGATGCTCGTGAAACTGAGCTGGCATCACTTAAGCTCAGCGTTGCCAAGTCAGAAGCGGCCAAGTGCGACCGTTGCTGGCACCACAGAGAGGACGTTGGCCAGATCGCCGAGCATCCGTTGCTGTGTGGCCGCTGTGTGACCAATATCGAAGGAGAGGGTGAACAGCGCCTGTTCGCCTGAGGATAATAAACATGCCCGCAGACTGGAAACAGAGTGGCCTGCGCTGGTATTGGGTGGCTGTGTTGGTCTTTTTGGCCGACCAGCTGTCCAAACAGTGGGTATTGGGGAACTTCAAGCTGTATGAGTCGGTGCAGCTGTTGCCTTTCTTTAATCTGACCTATGTACGTAACTATGGTGCCGCCTTCAGCTTCCTCAGCGATGCCGGTGGCTGGCAGCGTTGGTTATTTACCGCCGTCGCTGTCGGCTTCAGTGTATTGCTGACCGTTTGGCTTAGACGGCAATCGGCCGGATTATGGCGCCTAAACCTGGCATATACTCTGGTGATTGGCGGCGCGCTGGGAAATCTTGTTGATCGCCTGATGCATGGCTTTGTGGTGGATTTTCTCGATTTCTACTGGAAAACCAGCCACTACCCGGCATTCAATATCGCTGACTCGGCTATCTGTGTTGGCGCAGTCCTGATCATCTGGGATTCATTTTTCGGCGGAGACAAGGCCGCTGCCAAGCAGAATGAAGCCAAGGAGTAACTGATGTCTGATGTGAAATCCCTCTTGTGTCACTTGAATATCTTGCTGGAAGACGGCTCGACCGCAGACAGTACAAAGGCGTCTGGTAAGCCTGCCCGGCTCAATATTGGTGACGGCAGTCTGAGTCCGGCGTTTGAGGCTGAGCTTCTTAAGTTGAAAACTGGTGACAATCACTGCTTTACTCTGGCGCCTGCCGATGCTTTCGGCGAGTCCAATCCCGATGCCATTCATCACTTGGATCGCAGCCGATTCCCGGCAGATATGACGCTGGAACCCGGTGTTATCGTCAGTTTCGCTGGCCCAGGCGGCAGTGAAATACCCGGAATAGTGAGGGAGATAGTCGGTGATTCTGTCACAGTGGATCTGAACCATCCGCTGGCGGGCCATCAGGTGACCTTTGAACTGGAAGTATTGCAGGAGCTTTGATATGTCAGTAGAAAAACCTGCCGGTCTTAACATCTTATTGGCCAATCCCAGAGGCTTCTGTGCCGGAGTCGACCGGGCCATCAGCATAGTCGAGCGGGCGTTGGAACTCTTTTCCCCGCCTATCTATGTGCGCCATGAAGTGGTGCATAACCGTTATGTGGTTGAAGATCTCAAGCAGCGCGGGGCGATTTTTGTCGACGAACTGGATCAAGTGCCCGATAACAGCATAGTGATTTTCAGTGCCCATGGGGTGTCACAGGCGGTGCGCAACGAGGCCAAGCGTCGTGGTCTTAAGGTGTTTGATGCGACTTGTCCTTTGGTTACTAAGGTACATCTGCAGGTGACTCGCGCCAGTCGCAAGGGGATTGAGTGCATTCTTATCGGTCATGCCGGCCATCCCGAAGTGGAAGGTACCATGGGGCAGTATGACAACCCTGATGGAGGCGTCTATCTTATAGAGTCTCCGGCCGATGTGGATGCACTGCAGGTGAAGGATAGCGACAATCTTTGCTTTGTCACCCAAACCACGCTGTCGGTGGATGATACCCTGGATATTATTGCCGCGCTGCAGAAGCGCTTCCCTTCGATTGAAGGGCCCCGTAAGGACGACATCTGCTACGCCACCCAAAATCGCCAGGACGCGGTGCGTAAGATGGCACAGGATGTAGACCTACTGATTGTGGTTGGTTCCAAGAACAGTTCCAACTCTAACAGACTGCGGGAGCTGGCGCTCAAGTCCGGTACTCAGGCCTATCTAGTGGATAACGCCGATGACGTTGAACGGGAGTGGTTCGATGGCGTCGCTAGGGTTGCGGTTACCGCCGGAGCCTCTGCACCGGAAGTATTGGTGCAACAGGTGGTTGAAGCCATAGCCAAACTGGCTCCGAGCGTGGTGACCGAAGTTGAAGGGCGTAAGGAAGATACCGTATTTGCCGTGCCTGCCGAGTTGCGATAGACAACAGCAGAACAGGGTTTAAAAAAGAGGCTTTTTAAGCCTCTTTTTTTTATGGGAAATTTCTCTTATAAAACGTGAATTTATTAGAGAACATAGTTACTGGAGATTTACATTCGACTCAACTATCATTAACAGGTATTATCATTGCCTTAAGCTAACTATAAGATATTAAAGAACTAATAGGCTGAATTTATTGTCAAAAACATGGCATTGTCTGGAGATTTGACGCGGATGAAAAAACGGAGAGAGGGATTCTCTCTGATTGAGGTTATGGTAGCGCTCGTCATTTTGGTGATAGGGCTTATCGGGATATTTAATCTACATATAGTGGCTAAGCGTGCCAGCTTTGAATCATTTCAGCAGACTCAGGCGGCTTATTTTGCCAATGATATCCTCAATCGGATGAAGCTTAATAACTCAGTGCTGAGTAATTACGATGACGGCTCCCCCTATTCTGGGGGCGGAAGTGCTCCAGCCAAATCCTGCGACGTGGCCCTTGGCGCCACGGTGACCTGCAATGCTGCCGAGACATTAGCTTGGGACCTTTACCAATGGCAAGAACTCTTTACCGGCGCGGCTGAAGCTGTCGGCAGCCAGAATGTTGGCGGCCTCGACAGCGCTACCGCTTGTCTGAATGTCAATGGCAGCAATGTCACTATTGTAATGGCTTGGCGTGGCATACAGGAAACCGCTGGTACCGCTTATGAAACGACCGACTGCGGCAATAGTTTGGGTAAGCGTCGGCGGGTCTTTATCCTCAAGACAGTGATCAATCAAGGTTAAGGCGGTGAGTGTGGAAAATTCAAAGCAGTCGGGTTTTTCTCTGGTAGAGCTCATGGTGGCCATGGTCATCAGTCTTTTCCTGGCGCTCGGTTTGTTTGCCATGTTCAGTATGTCTGCCACTAATGTTACCACCACCGGGCAGTTCAATCAGTTACAGGAAAATGGCCGTATTGCGTTGGCCATCATGGTGCCGGATCTGAGTCAGGTAGGCTTTTTTGGTGATATGACAGGGACAGACTTTGTACTGGGCACCAATGCTCGGGTCGATGATGCAGTGGGGGCAGATTGTATCGGACAGGGGCTCAACAACGCCACTCTGCCCAACGGCCAGCCAGCCCACTTTAGACGCCTGTGGGGCTATGAGGCTGGGGTGAGCGCCGGTTCGCTGAGCTGTGTCAACTCAGTGATAACAGGGACAGATGTAATTCAGATCAAACGCCTGGTGGGCCCTCCAGGTGCAAGCAGTGGTTTTCGGGTCGCCACAACGGCTAGCCAGGCGGTGTTTTTTAAAAATACCGATCCTAGTCTTGAAAACCAAAGGGTGTGGGAATACCAACACCATGTCTATTTTATTAAGGACAACAACGGTATACCTGTTTTGACCCGCAAATCGCTCTCGAGTACAGGGATGAATATCGATGAACCCTTGGTCGAAGGTATTGAGAATATGCGCATTCTTTACGGATTTGACGAGGATGGTGATGATACTGCTGATAGCTTTATGCCAGTGCAGAATGTGACCGATTTGATGTGGGACAACCAGTTGTTTCAGCGGATTGTGGCCCTGAGGATATTTCTATTGGTGCGCTCTCCCGAGGTGGACAACAGCTACACCAATAACACGACATATTCTCTGGGCGATAAAACCGGCAACAGAGCCATCAATGGGGACGGCGATAACTTCCGCCGTAAAGTGGTTTCGACCACAGTGGTACTCGAAAACCCTGTGTTGATAAGGAATTAGGCCGATGAAGATAAGACAGCAGCGGGGCATCGTACTGTTTTTTGCACTTATCCTCCTGATTATTTTGACCTTGATTGGTGTGGCACTGGCGGTTAACTCCAGTCAATCGCTGCGCATGGCCGGCGCTGGTGCCGAGCGAGTGGAAGCCAAGGCTTTGGCAGACGGTGGTTTGCAGGCGGTCATAACAGAGTACGCTGGAGCCCCATTTGCTAATGTTAAAGATGAAGTGAATTTGGACAGATTTTATGGTGAGCAAGTTATTTCGCCTTTACCGGACACTGGTGTTAAGGACGTTAGTTGTCAAAGAACCTCCAATGCTACAGGAGCCAATTTAGTTAGCTGTCGCCGCTTTCAGATAACAAGCACCGTCAGCTATGGACGTGATGACCTTGGTTCATTAACGGTTGCATCCGGAGTCGAGCAGCAAATACTTACAGGAAACTAAAATTATGTTTAATAAAATATTATTAAGTGTTCTGATGGCCATAGTTGTAGTTTCTGGAGTTACTATTGCTGATGATACAGAGCTTTATCTTATAGACTCAACTGTAAGAAGTGGTAAGCGTCCGCAAGTATTATTTATCTTTGATAATTCTGGAAGCATGTCCACCGAAGATCAAAATGCTACAAGTTCGTACTGTTCGGAAGAAGATCAGGTAAGTGGTATTTGCTCTTATGCAGATGGCTTTTCTGAATATCTGGCTGGATATGCGGGGTATATTAATGAAAAAGGTATATATTGGAATGCTGGAGGTATAGATAATACAAGTACTATGCCGGTACCAGATGACCCAACTGAGTCCCGTAGATTTTATAGTGACAATAATAATTGTAAACTGGCTGCTGATGCATTAATTTCTAGAGGAAAATATACTGGCTATTTACGGGAGTTTAAGCTGAAAGGGAATTCCGGTAAATGGTATTCTTTAGCAGAAAATGAGGGGTTTAACCAAGGGCAGATAGTTGACTGTTATGAAGATATATTAAATAGAATTGCTTTAAATCCTGGGAAAGATAAGAAAGGTGCAAGTTTCCCTCTAGGGTATCCTATAGATTCAAAAGATATGTATACATTAGGTACGGATGAAGCTGCTCGTACTCAAAGTTTAAATGGCACTGATTTTGGTAAGGGGTCTCCTGTTACCTTGTATACAGCTCACTATCTAGTTTGGTATGAGTGGGTCACAACAACTGATGATGGTAAAAATAGTGGTGGAACAGGAACAAGGCTTGAGGTCGCAAAGGAGGCTTTAGTTTCTGCTCTTACAGATTTGGCTATTCCTATTGATGCTGGCTTAGCTGTGTTTAATCTTAATTACCCCGAAGAGGGGGATGCAAATGGTGGTAGAGTCGTATTCGATATAGCTGAAATGACCGATGGTAATCTGGCTAGTCTTACGTCATTGATTAATAATATGCCGGCGCAGACCAATACACCATTATGTGAAACATTGTATGAATCATATCAATACTTTAGTGGTGGGCCTGTAACATATGGCAATGCAGATGCGAATGGGAAAGGTATCTATAAAATCGATGATTACATTCCGAATAATCCACCAAGTATTATATCTTCAGGCAATTATTCTTCGCCATTTAAAAAATGTCCTGATACCGCATACGTTATTTACATCACGGATGGGGCCCCAACTTTGGATAATAGTGCTAATTCCAAGATTTTGTCTTTGACTTCTTCAGGTAATACTGCCGATTATTCTGGGTTTGAATTTGTCAATAATAAAGGTGATGTGGAAGTAAGTTATTTGCCCGCTTTGGCGGCATACATGTATAATAATGACCTAGTGAAAGGAGTTAAAGATTCGTCAGGGATCGATAATAAGCAAAATGTTAGGTTATTCACCATCGGTTTTTCTGACGGAGCAGATGTTGCTGCGTCTCTCTTGGAAGAGGCTGCTTTTAGAGGTGGAAACCCAAGAAATGATAATGGGGTTTCTAAAGGTTACTATGTTGCTAAAACAGGGTTAGACCTCGTTGGAGCTATGGACGATGCTTTGAAATCGATCCTTTCAATAGACTCTTCGTTTACCTCACCAAGCATTGCTAGTAATAACTTTGATAAAACTCAAACTTATAACTCTGCCTATTTCGCTATGTTTTTACCTGGAGAGGGACCTAGATGGAGTGGTAATCTTAAAAAATTAAAAGTTAATTCATTAGGAGAAATTGTTGGCCCTGGTGGTAATGCTAATGCTATTGATTCTAGTGGAAATATAGCATCTACTGTATGCACATACTGGAATACTTGCACTGGAAGTAGTATGGATGGTAATAAGGTAAATTCTGGTGGAGTGCTTCCAACCTTAAGGAAAAGTTTAAAGAATCGATCAATAAAGACTGATATTGGTGGTAGTTTGATAGATTTCGGAAGCTCTAGTTTTGCAACAACTTATTCTCAAACAGATCTAGACTGGTTATATGGTGTTGATGTTGATGATGATGATGGTGATGGAAGTACATCAGAAGCTCGAGAAGATATAATGGGAGACCCTCTCCACTCCAAACCTTTGGCAATTAACTTTGGCAGTAAGCCAAGTAGTAGTGGTTCGGAGAACTTGGATGTCAGAATAATTATCGGTACAAACCAAGGTTTAGTTCACATGTTTAAAGATTCTGATTCAGGAAGCAGCGATTACTCAATTGGTAATGTTCAGGAGTCATGGGCATTTATACCACATGAATTATGGGGCAATGTTCCGGAATTACGTACAAATTATGAAACTGGAGAGCATAGTGTTTATGGTATGGATTTATCACCTGTTGCTTATACTGAAACTGATTCAGATGGTAAAGTATCTAAGGCATGGGTCTATTTAGGGATGCGGAGAGGAGGTAGCTCATATTACTCTTTAGATATAACGAATCCAGATAATCCTGTTTTCAAATGGATGATAAACTCTGATAGTAACGGCTTTGAAGAACTAGGACAATCTTGGTCGGAACCAGTGATTACTCAAGTTCCTGGAGTTAGTGATCCTGTATTAATAGTTGGTGGTGGGATGGCGTATTCAGGAGGTGGCGGGGATGCGGTATATATTATTAATGCAGCTACTGGTGAGTTGGTTAAGAAGTTTAATGCAATAGGGATGAGTAGTGTTCCTAATAAAGTTGCAGTGATTGATAGTAATAATGATGGTGTGAGTGATAGAATCTACGCTTCAGATGTTAGTGGTCAAATATGGCGAATTGATATGCCTAGTAATATTATGTCTGAATGGTCTGTGTTTATGTTTGCATCTATCGCTACGTCTAGTTTACCTAATGATAGAATGTTTTTTGTTGAGCCTGTCGTGGCTCAGACTCAATTTAACAATATTCATAGTGATGATGGAACTTTAAGTTATCAAAATATCCCTTATGATGCTGTAGCTATAGGTAGCGGGAATCGAACTCACCCCCTTGGTACAGCAACGAATGATATGTTTTATGTCTTTCAAGATAGAAATGTTGTTACTAAATCTTTCTTAACCGACCACCCAGAACCTTTGGGTATTGATGATTTATATGATGTTACATCATCAGCTCCCACATCTCAGGCTGAAGATATTGTATTCGGAACCAAAAGGGGATGGTTCTATGATTTTAGCTCTTCCGGTGAGAAATCATTGTCAGCATCATTGATTTTTGATGGTAAGGTATACTTTACTTCTTTTGTTCCACCTGCTAATTCAGATATAGATTTAGATGCCGGTATATGTGGTTTTGCTGGCCAAGGTCGTTTATATGTATTCAGCTTGCATAAGGGAACTCGCAGTTTTAGTGAAGTTTATTATGACGTTGGGGAAAGAGTTCCGGATACTCCTCAAATAGTTGTCCCTAAACCAGAGACTGATGAGGATCCTACTGCATATATTATCGGCGTAGGGAAGGGAGAGTGTGAAAATGGTGATTGTAAAGGAACAATTTCTCTGGGAAGTGGTTTAACGACCAATCGAATTTATTACCATGTAAATGAGTAGGATAAGAGATGAAAAAAGCAGTGGGTTTTACCCTGATAGAAGTCATGATCACTGTGGTGATACTTGGCATTCTGGCGGCGATCGCTTATCCATCTTATACCCAGTATATTGCCAAGAGTACCCGCTCTGAGGCTCATGCGGCCTTGATGCGACTGGCCAATCTGCAGGAGCAGTACTATTTGGATAATCGCACTTATGCCACGGATATGACTAAACTGGGACTCAATGCCAATCCCTTTATAACAGAGAACGGCCATTACAGCATAGCATCGAGCGGCACCGGCAGTTTTACCCTGACCGCGACGGCGCAAGGAGTACAGGCCAGCCGTGACAGCAAATGTAAGACGCTGACCTTGACCGATGCCGGGGTCAAGGGGGGCACTTCTGCGGAGTGTTGGAAATGATGAAATCAATTAAATACGGCTTGCTGCTCTTACTGCCCGGTATGTTATTAACAACCCAAGCCGCCGAGCGGCAGGATGTGAAGTGTCACTTGCTCACCAGTAAGGGAGAGCAAATCGCCTTTTATCGCTGGGACTTGGAAAAACAGCCGTTATTGATGGCGCGTTTAAGCGGTAAGTCGTTAAAGGATAATAGCGGCAAGCGTTACTTTATCAGGGAAGCCAGCGAATGTGTGTTGCTTAATGAGGAGTTCAGCTCTGAAAAGGCTCGTAAGTTGGATGAGATGACTCTGAGATAGCTTTCACCCAAGCCTTTGAATGAAGTCTGAGCCTATTGTGGTTAACAGCAATAGGCTCGCAATAGATCTTTCCAGGTCACTATGCCGACAATCTCACCGTTTTCCAGTACCGGCAGTGAACCTATATCTTTCTCCAGCAGTAGTCTGGATGCCTGGGCCAAGCCTAGATGTGGCGCAACGGTTACAGGATTACGGCTCATCACTTGATGCACCCGCTTATTGAGGGTTTCCAGATCTCTGCTAGTGGCGGTATCGCTGCCAAGATTGGGGCTTAAGGCCCGCAGTAGATCACGCTCGGACAAGACGCCTTCCAGCTTGCCTTCATCATTCACTATCAATAAGTGATGAAAGCCTGCATGATGAAATATCTCTTTGGCCACACTCAGGCGGTCGTCCATTTCCACAGTGACGACTCGGGTGATCATGATATCGGCGATGCAGAGCTGCATAGGGATCCTCCATAACCTTTCCTTTGTTATATCAGAGCCCTGTCAATAATGCTAACTCAGAGCATGTTCATCTTGCTGATTGAGCTCCTGCAGATGACAATCGATATAGCGGCTGCGTTTCTTGAACTTGAGCTTGTCCAAGTCCACCAGCACCAAACCATCGATACAGTCGGCAAAGTCGGCATCCACTCCAAAGGCGAGGAAGCGCACCCCATCAGGCTGGCAAAGATCGCCGTATTGCTTGTAGAGAGTTGGCACAGCGGCGCCCATACTGGCAAGGGTCTGCTTGAGCTGTTTAAACGCGTCTTGATAATCTGAATCGATATAGAGTTTGTCCAGCTCAGTCTGGCGCTCAGGTGACAGACAAAAAGGCGCGAAAGACTGTGCCAGTTGTGTCTTACAGGGAAACTGCTGCAGGTAGAAGTGTACTAACATCTCCTTGGCTGGTGCCGGCAGTTGGTTGCTTATGGTCACCGGCCCGAAAAGATAGCGGTAGCAGGGATGACGAGCCAGAAAGGCACCTATGCCGTACCAGAGGTAATCGAGACTGCGCTTCCCCCAATATTTAGGCTGTACAAAGCTGCGGCCGAGTTCCAGGCCTTTGGCTAAATAGGGTGCAAATTCAGCTTGATAGTGAAACAGTGACTCACTGTAGAGGCTTTCTCCGGCACTGTGCAAGTTCGCAACTTCGGCAAAGCGGTAGGCGCCGACTATTTCCAGCTCCTTGGGATCCCAGAGCACCAGGTGCAGATAACTGGAGTCGTATTTGTCTATGTCTCTGCGTTTTCCTGTACCTTCACCCACTGCGCGAAAAGCCAGCTCCCGCAGCCGACCTATTTCCCGCATCACTGGGCTGCTGCCCTGATGGCGATAGAGGAAAATCTGCTTGTCATCCTGAGTTTGACCAAGTTGCTCGCACTGCAGTAAAGCCTGCTGCAACTCACGACGTTTTTCTGGATGGGCGATGGCGCTCTGGGTGTTGAAAAGTGGGCTACGATTCTTGCCGATGCGATAGAGATGGTTCTTCAGCAGACTGACCCGGGTTTTGAGCGGGAAGTTACTGCTGCTGACCGCTTCTGCCGGGATAAGCTCGCCGATACGTACCGGCAGAGTATTACTGGCTTGTTTAAACATCTCCTTCACCAACAGCAGGGTAGCCAAAGGTTTATACAAGATGGAAGCGCCGTAAAAGGTCGCCGAGTTCTTGGCATCGACATACATGGGCAGCAGCGGCGCATTGCAGCTGATAGCCATCTTCAGGAAGCCGGTTTGCCACTGGGTATCGCGAATGCCACTTGGTCTGAGCCGGGAAACCTCACCCGATGGAAAGATGAGCACAGCGCCTTCACTGCGCAGATGCTGATGGATCTTCTCCAGGTGTTGTCTGGGGGTTCCGCCAGTCATATTGCGAACCGGCAGCAGGATGTTGTGCAGTGGCGTCAGTGTCATCAGCAGCTCGTTGGCAACCACTTTAATGTCAGGCCTGACTTCGCTGATTAGTTTTATCAGCACCAGAGCATCCAGCGAACCTATTGGATGATTGGCGAAGATAACGACCCGGCCCTGATGGGGAATGTTTTCCACCTCACTGTCCGGCACCGTATAGCTGACGGCAAAGCTTTCCAGCATTTGTTCAACAAAATCCACGCCCTTGAGAAAACTGAATTGGCCGGCGATATCATTGCACTCCCGCTCATTAAGCAGATAACGCAGTAAGGCCTTGGTTGGCTTGGCGAGCCAAGGCTTGCTGTTGATATTGGGCAGATTGGATTCCACGACTTTATCGACGGTAAACATCATAATGGGTACCTGATTTAAGCAGCTTGTTGTTCTTGTCTCTGCCAGGCGAAGCGTTTCAGTACTTCGGTCCGGCCCAGTTGTTCATTCCAGCGCTCGAGTTGCAGCTCGCCGTCGAGGGTTTCAGTCAATAGGGTGCAGTTCTCTACCCAGTCACCATCATTGGCATAGATAAAGCCGCTCATTTCCGTGAGCTCCGGCTGGTGAATATGGCCACAGATGATGCCGTCCACCTTCTGCTTGCGGCCATAACGCACCACGGCTTCGCGAAAACTGTTGATGGCTTGTTGAGCCTTGCCGACTCTTTGCTTGATAAAGCCGGCCAAAGACCAATAGGGATAACCGAGACGGCGGCGAACCTTGTGCAACTGGCGGTTGAGAAACATCAAGACATCGTAGAGGTGATCGCCGAGGCGGGCGGTGATGCGGCCGATACAGACTTCGGAGTCAAACTGATCACCATGCAGCATCAGCAGGGTTTTGCCGCTCAGGGTTTGATGTCGGTACTCTTTGCTGATAATGACGTCGGCGAGTTGCAGCTGGTGGTAGTCCTTAAACAGTTCATCATGGTTGCCGGGCAGATACACCAGCTTGATGCCGCTTTGTGCCATCTGCAGCAGTTTTTGCAGCAGTTGGTTGTGACTCTCGGGCCAGAATACCCTGCGTTTGAGGGCCCAGATGTCGACTATGTCCCCCACCAGATACAGCACCTTGGGCTGAACGCTGTTTAGGAAATGCAGCAGATATTCGGCCTTGCAGTCAATGCTGCCCAGGTGAATATCCGAGAGCCAGAGGGCGTTGAGCTTGATGACAGACTCGGCTGCGCGGCGGGAGTGTGGGTGAAATGTCGATGGTTTGTTGACCAATGACTTGCTGTCTTTCATCGCAGCTCCTGGATAAAACCAGTGAAACGGGTTTGACTGTGAAAGACTCTAAGTCAGTTATTTGACCTTGAAGTGACGTCTTGATGACCTTATTGTGACGCCCCTGAGCTTACCTCGATATCATTTGGCAGTATGATGCGGAACTCGCTGCCATGACCCGGTGCGCTGATCAGGCGGATCTCGCCGCCAAGTACTTGAGTTACCAGGTTATAGACTATGTTCATCCCCAGGCCACTGCCGCCTTTACCGCGTTTGGTAGTAAAAAAGGGAACAAAAATATTCTGCTGTACTTCGGTGTTCATGCCGCAACCATCATCACGGTAGACAAGCTCTATGCCGTTATCTGTGCGGCTGACATTGAGCGACATCCGTCCCTCGCTTCCTTCTGGAAAGGCGTGTACCAGTGAATTGGTAAACAGGTTACTGATAATTTGGTAAAAGACGCCCGGAGTGGAGTTGAGGGTGATGTCGGCCGGGCATTGATAGCTGTACTTGTGAGGCGAGCGGTGCAGCATGGGGTTGAGCGACAGGAAAATCTCATCCAGATAGTGCCCCAGGTTAAATTCCCGCAGTTCTTCATGGGACTGATCGACAGAGAGCTGTTTGAAGCTGCGGATCAGCTTGGCGGCGCGTTCCAGGTTGGTCAGCATCAGTCGGCTGCAGTCGGCCACTTCACTCTGGTACTGTTCGAAATCCTGCTGATCGACATCCTCGGCGTAAAAGCGCTTGTTGAAGGCTTTAACATTCTCCGCCAGATGCGAAGCCGCGGTGACACAGATACCTATGGGAGTGTTGACTTCATGGGTGATGCTGGCAACCAGACCACCAAGTGTGGCCATTTTCTCCTTATCCAGCAGTTCAGACTGCGCAAGTTGTAACTCTTCCAGGGTGTGGTTCAGTTCATCATTGCTCTGTTGCAGTGCTTCTGTGCGCTGTTTAACCCTCAGCTCCAACTCCTGATTGAAGCGACGCAGTGCCGATTCGGTTTCTTTCAGTTTCTGAATATCCTTGATGGTTCCTGTAATCCTTAAAGGGCGCCCCTCTTGATCCCTGGCCATGATCCGGCCACGGTTGAGTACCCAAAGCCAGCTGTCGTCCTGGGTCTTGCCGCGATAGCTGAGTTCAAATTCTTGCCGGCCTTTATGGAGGCAGGCATCAATCTCGGGCCAGATGAGCGGCAAGTCTTCGGGATGGACACAGCGCTCCAGCGTATCTTTCAGGTGGGTTTCGGGCTCGGGATACCAGAGAAATGCGTTATTGCGATTGGCTTCCTGTGCTTGCAAATCCCAATCCCAAAACTCATCACCACTGCCGATAAGTGCCAGTTGCAGCTTTTGCTCGCTGCTCGCCACCTGTTGCAGCAGTTTTCGTTGCTCAATAAACTTCTGCCACCTGTTATAAGCAAAGCCAAATATCAGGCTCAGCAACAATAAGCTGTAAATAGTATAAGCCCAGGGGCTTTGCCAGGGCCTGGGAGTTATGCTTAGCTGCAGGCTCTGCGCCGGGCTGGTATTGCCGTCAATATCCACGGCTCTGACCATAAAGCGATAGTCACCGGGTTTGAGCGCCGGGAAGAAGGCAGTTCTGGCCCCCCGGGTATTGAGCCACTCCTGCTGCATGCCTTCGAGTTTGTATTGATACTCAAGATGCCTGGCGTGATGCAGGTTCGGGCTGTGGAATTTGAGACTCAGGGGTAAGGCATCAACCCCCAGAACCAGTTTCTGTCGGTTCCAGGGCTTGGGTGCGTGCTCTTGTATCTGCCCCAGTGCCTGCAGCTCATCTATGATCGGCTGCGCCGGAGGTTTCCTCGCGGGTAAAGCGGGGGGCTGAATATGGTTGAGGCCTTTTACACCGCCGAGAAACAGGCTACCGTCCCTATCGAGAAACCCGGCGCCAAAGTTGAACTCGTTGGCTTGCAAGCCATCTTCATAAGCAAAATTCCGGCTTGTGCCTGTTGCGGGATCCAGCCATGACAGCCCGCTGGCGCTGCCAATCCAGAGCTTGTTGTCGGCATCATGTTGCATCAGGTAGGCGACATCACCTATCAGGCCGTGTTGGCGGTCAAACATTTGATACTGCCCTCTATCCGGGCTGAATGAGAATACACCGTCGCTGGATGCTACCCATAACTGTCCATCCGGGTGTTGGTAGATGGAAAACAGGTGTTTGCTGGGTAGAGGGACTTCAGTATCTGTGGACCAATGAGATACGCTGCCATTCGGCTTGAGCCTGAATAGGCCTTCACCGTAACTGGTGATCCAGATATTGCCGCCGTTATCCTCCAGTATCGAAGTGGTTTCTGTTTTGGGCAGCGGCGCGGCATCCGGTGCGGCAAAACCTTTTTCGATACCTAGATAACGGCTGACTCCGGCTTCTTTGGTGGCTATCCAGGCAATGCCACTTTGGTCAAAGGTTAAACTGTAGAGGGTGTTGGCCGGCAGTGAGCCTGGTTCATTGGCCTGATGGCGATAGTGCAGATAGCTGTCGCGCTCGGCATTGAAGATCAGTAAGCCTTCGCCCCGGGTGCCAATCCACAGCCGGCCCTGACTGTCTTCTTTGATAAAGCCGATAAAGGCCTTATCCAGCAGTTGGCTTGCCAGCGGCGAGGGTTTGAAGCCTTGAATTTTGCCCGAGTCAGACTCCAGTGCCTGATAAAGGCCGCTGGCGGTGCCGACCCAGAGTTGCCCCTGATGATCGCGAAAAATCGCTCTGACATCGCCATTACCCAGGTTGTGGTTCTCGAAACTGTTGGGCAGCAGTTTTCCCATCGCTTCCTGATTGAGATCCAGCTTACCGAGACCGGCTCCCTTGGTCGCTATCCAAAGTTGGTTGCTGTCATCCAGATGCAGCGTCTGGATGGTCTTGCCATCGCTGTTTTGTTGCCAAAGAAGCTCCCGGGTTTGAGGTGTAAACCGCAGCAGACCGAGTTTATCCACCGCCAACCAGAGCCGTTGCTGTGGATCCAAAACCATATGCCGAATGCCGGCATCGCCAAGTTGGTTGATGGAGTAAGGCACAGCCTCGGTTCCCAAAGACCAGTGCCAGAGCGTTCCTTTGCTTGCGAGCCATAAACTGCCGTCCTTGGCCTGTATCAGAGACTCTACCTGAGCAGACTGCAGCAATATTGTCACCTGTTGCCAGGACTTGCTGTCATCCAGCTGCCAGAGCGAGTCTCCTGCAAGATACAAGTCGCCGGAAGGCGTTGCATAAAACCTCAGTTGTGAAACGGTATTTGTCTGAAGCTGCTGGCTATCCAGGCGTTGGCGGCGTTTGGGGTCGTAGCGCCAAACCTTGGCATCATCCATCAGCAGCCAGAGCATGCCTTGCTTGTCTTCTGCCAGCTCGCGGATCCCTGTCAGCGGCAGATCGGCTTCGGCACCCAATATTTCAAAGCGGCCACTGTCCGGATGATAAAGATTCAGGCCATCGCTCAAGGTCAGCAGCCACAACTCCTTCTGGCTTGAAAACAGTAGCCTTTCAATGTGATTGCCACTAGGGCCGTAGGGAGCGTCCTGCTTACTGTAGAGCCTGAAATGTTCGCCATCGAAGCGGTTGAGTCCGGCCTGGGTGGCTATCCACAGGTGACCACGATCGTCTGTGGCGAGGTCATTGACAGTGTTCATCGACAAGCCGTCTTCGGCCTGAAATTGCTCAAGAACAGGGCGATAGCCTAATGACGGCGTCAGGCTATCGAGGCACCAAAGTGCCGTAAAAAGGAGCAGTAACGCAAAGATTTTCACCGAAAAGCCTCAAAAACGAACTTTTTTCAGTGTAGATGCTGGTGGCCGAAATGCGAATTTTGTTAGCACATTCTAGTGCTTAGAAATAAAAACGGCCGCGTGTCGCGGCCGTTGTGGGGAAGTTCGGCTAAATTACCCTTAGAACAGCAGGTGCGCCATCCCGGCAATCACAGGCAGAGTCACCAGGGTTCGTAGCAGGAAGATGGCAAACAACTCCCAGATTTTCACCGGTATCTTGCTGCCGATAAGCAAGGCACCTACTTCACTCATATAGATCAATTGGGTGACAGATAGTGCCGCAATCACAAAGCGTGTCATGTCGGATTCTATGCTGGTGGCCAGAATCGAGGGGATAAACATATCGGCAAACCCGACGACTATGGTCTTGGAGGCTTGGGTAGCTTCGGGGATCTGCATCAGTTCCAACAATGGAATAAAAGGCTTGCCAAGATAGTCAAATACCGGGGTGTATTCGGCGATGACCAGAGCTATGGTACCTATTGCCATTACGACAGGGAGTACACCGAAGATCATATCGACGACATTCTTTACCCCTTCGGAGAGCACCTTAAATATCCCGCCGGTATTGGCTGCCTTGGTAAGCGCCAGATCCAGCCCCCAGGACAGGGAGTTATGACCTTCGGGCAGCGACTCATCACCTTTCTGTCTGGGGCTGCCATCAATATAAACATCTTTCTTGCGCGACAGCGGCGGCAACTTGGGCACTATTATGGCGGCAACAATGCCGGCCAGACAGACCGTCAGGTAGAAGGGCACAAACATCGCTTGCAGTTTCACTTGAGTGAGCACCACAAGGGTAAAGGTGATGGAGACTGCCGAGAAGGTGGTGCCGATAACTGCCGCTTCTCGCTGGGTGTAGAAGCGGTTTTCATACTGCTTACTGGTTAGCAAAATCCCGACACTGCCATCGCCGAGCCAGGAAGCCATACAGTCGATGGCGCTGCGCCCCGGCAGGTTGAACACCGGCCGCATCAATTTGGTCAGTAAGGTACCGAAGAGTTCTAACAGGCCAAAGTTGAGCAATAAAGGCAGGAACATACCGGCAAAAAAGAACACACAGAACAGCAGTGGCAACAGGTCATTCATCACCAAAGCGCCGGTGGAATCGGCTCTGAGCATCTCAGGGCCAACCTGGAAGAAGGTCAGGCAGATAAATATTGCTCCCAACACTCTAACCAAGAGCCAGGCAGGGCTGATATTCAATAGAGAATTGAGAAACTTGCTGTGGCGGACGAAGCCGGGACGCAGGAGTTTCACCAACACACTGGCCGTGGCGGTAAATACCACTATGGCGCAAATTATGCTGGTCAAATAATCATTGAGCAAACTTTTGAGTTCACCGGCCAACACCGCCACAGGAATGGTCAATTCATTGTTATAACTGATAGGCGTCATAAAGAGTAAGACGCCGAGCAGGGATGGCACCAGGAAGGTGAGTAAGGTTGCTATGTTGCGGGTTTGTTTTGCTTCTGCCACGGTTATTACACCCTGAATTTACACTAATGGATGAGTAACAAAGTTACTCGCCAGGGGCAATATTGGCTTTGTATGCATTTTCATGCAACCCGCCCCCGAATTTAGGGGGGCAAGATTACCCCCTTAACGTGGCTATGTAAATTCATTCGCTGTCAGTTCTGTCTCTTTGATCACAACAGCATAGTTATTTCTCGTCTTTGCTTAATTATTGTTTGAGCAGTCCCTTATGAAAAAGTCTTAAAAAATAGCTGGTTAAATATTTGTTGCTCAACCCGGTTAAGCTTTATCCGAAGGTCTGTCTCAGGTTCAACGACCTGTCGGCACTGGCTTTTAGTTGCAATACGGCTTGTTCAACCTGACATAGAGCGCTGAAGTTATCATTGGTGGCGCCGTGAATTGTCTGGATGCCGCTTGCTATCTCCTGTACCACTTGCCCTTGCTGGGTGGCTGCTACGGCATTTTGTCTGGCGAGATCATGAATTTCACTCATTCCCTGGTTGACCGTGTTGATCGATTCCATTGCCGACAGAGCTTGAGTGGCGCAAGCTTGTGCCTGCTGTCTGCTGGCTTCCATTTCATTGGCCCACTGGGTCAGCATGCTGAACATGGTTTCTATGCTGGCCGAGATACTCTTGGTGGATTGCTGAGTACGGCCGGACAAGGCTCTGACCTCATCGGCGACCACGGCAAAGCCACGTCCCTGTTCACCGGCTCTGGCCGCTTCTATGGCCGCATTGAGAGCCAGCAAGTTGGTTTGATCGGCAATGGCATCGATTTCCGACATGGCATTGGCAACCTGTTGTGCTTCATCGTTCAGTTGTTTGGCATTGGAAGCCGCCCTGGCAACATCATCGGCCAGGTGAAGTATATGTTCGCTATTCTGATGCATCGCATCACGGCTTTGGCGGCAGAGACTGTAGGCTTGATCTATACGGTTTGAGGTTGCTTGAGTATTGTCGGCCACCTCACTGATGGTGGCGTGCAGCTCTTCAATGGCACTGGCTATCTGCTGCATCTGTTGCTGCTCCAAATCCATGCCGACTCTGGCCTGCTCGGTGGCCACCACCAGTTGATCGGCAATGTCGTTGGTTTTCAGCGCTTGATCCTGAGTCCGGCCCAATACGCCCTGAAGCATCGCAGCCTTACGCTGTAACTGGAATTCGAGCACGGATGAGGTATCCTGGCCGGCATAGATGAAGCGACTCACAGAGTCGTATTCTTGCTTGAGTGCCATCAATCGTGCCGGAATACGAAAGGCTTCGTCATAAAAAATAATCAAATTGAGCGCCATCAACATGGCGCCAGCCAACATCACGCCCCAACCCCAAATATAACCACAGAGCAGTAGGCCTGCCCCGGCCATCAGTGCCGAAAGCAAGCGTTTTTGTGTCAGTGTCAGCGGATCTTTGACCTGTTTGCCCAAGTTAAGGCGACCGTATATTTTGATGGCCCGCTTGACAGTCTCTTGATTGGGCTTAACCCTGACCGATTGATAACCAATGATTTTTCCCTGTTCAAAGATGGGGGATACGAAGGCATCAACCCAATAAAATCCCCCGTCTTTACAACGATTTTTAACTAATCCCCGCCAGGTATTTCCTGCCTTGAGGCTTTGCCACATTTCGGCAAAGGCTGCCCTGGGCATGTCGGGATGGCGAACCTTATTATGACTGTGACCCAGTAACTCGGTTTCAGAGAACCCCGAGATCTCGACAAAAGCGGGGTTAACGTAAGTGATAACGCCGCGAAGATCTGTAGTAGAGATAAGTTCATCGGTGGATTGCAGACAGACTTCCCTGTCTGTGGTGGTGGAATTCCTTGTGGACATCTTTATTCAGACTCAGAGTTAGCGGCCCAATGTTGATTCAGGCCTTATTATCGTTTTAAGTGTGATAAGCATAACATTTATGTGGTTATTTGAGTGAGTGCTTTTTGCAATTTCTTTAGGGGTAAAATGTTTGCAGGTTATTGATATGTATAAAAATTGAAAATTCGATGGTCGGTGTCCAGACCGGAAGAAAGCTCTGCAAATACACTGTCTATCAGTTTGCTATCGTGAATTCTGCTTTTGCTCATGGGGGCGCCGTTTTTCGAACTGTCATTATCTTGGTTTCTCAAGTTGTTATCCTAAGTCAGCGGCTGGGTATTCCAAGGCCGCAAAGAATGGCTAAAGCATCAAGGTACAATAATTCGACAAACAACCGGTTTTGTAGTTTAAACTCGGGTAAATAAGCGATCGGTAACGCAAAAAGGTCTAACCCGGGCTTTAAAAAAAAAACTGGAGCATGTAACTTAGGTAACAGAAGTTTAATCAGGGGCAGATAACAGTCATGCAGAGAACACAGAGACTGGCAAGAATGGCGTTGAGCTTTGGTTTGCTGGGACTCTTTGGCATACTGCTGGGCCTGGGGTTGGTGATCTGGGGCTATCAGAGTAATGATGGGCAAGCCTTCAGCCTGCTTAACCACAGCTTGAGTGAACTGGGGAGTTACGGCCATTCAAAATTGGCGGTACTGCTCAATGGCGGCTTGTTTTTCGGTAGCTTGAGTTTGGTGCTCTGTTGGTTATTCACCTTGCAGTTGTCTCGCCTGTTGAGTGGTCACCTCCTGTACATCAGCTTGAGCCTGACTTGCATGGCGTTGGCCGGTGTTGGTCTGTTTCCTGTCAATGTTTATCATCTGCATACTTTAATGCTGAAGTGGTTTTTTATCTTTGGTTGTATCAGTGTCGGTTGTTATCTGATTTACCTGCTGCAACGTCCCATGGGGCGGACAACGCTGTGGCCTCTGATCCCAGGAAGCCTCAGTGGTGCCTGCTTGGGCGCCTTTCTACTCCTACCGTATTTGGAACTTGGTATTACCGAGGGCGACAACCCCTTTTATTATGAGTTAGTGTTGCAATTTCCCCGCCCTGACTTTTGGTGGCCGGCTTTTCTCCAGTGGTTGGGCGTCGGTAGCTTTATGATTTGGGTCCTGTGTTTACTGCTGTGCACAAAAAAGGCTCCCGATGAACAGGAGCCGGTTGAAAGTCCTTATTGATGGTCGCCAGATTACAGCTTTGGCTGAGAGTCTATGATTTTTTAGTAGCTTGCTTAAGGGGCATAAGTACCGAGTTTTATCAAAGTCTTTGATAGAGCATGCCAGGTGCATCGTGCCAGTAGCCATTACAGGCTTCTTTGCTGACTTCAGCATCGATTTCATTCCCTTCATCTAGCTGTAAAGATTCCGCCAGTGCGATGGAATCATGACTATCCGGTGATACCCTGAACCAGTCAACGCCCAAACGTTTCATTTCTGGTATTTCCCGTCTGAGGTCGCAATGGGCTGCCGACTGAGTCTGTATGCCGTTGAGTCGCAATAGCGGCTGTTGCTCTTGAGTCTGGACTAGCAGCCCTTTGGGATACTCAAGACATACTGTTTGACAGTCATCTTTCGCCAGGCCTTTGTGGCGGGCGGTAAAACAACGGGCCGAGTGGGCCAAGGGCAAGTAGCCATGACCCAATACCTCGATTTCAAAATTCGGTGCCGGAGAGATGACTTTTTGCAGCCAAGTCTTTGACAGCTCAATGGGCATCACAAAGCGCTGCATACCCCACTGATGCAGTTTATCCAGGCTAGCTCTGTTGTAGTTGTTGATACTGGCCCCACAAACAAAAGGCAGTCCCTGCTCTCGCGCCATACCTACGGCGGCCATATCATTGGCTTCAATTAGAAAGTCGCCATTATCGAGTTGTTTCTTAAGCTCTTTGAGCTCGGATTGTGCCTCTATTAAGGCCAGTGTTGACAGTACAACCTGTTTGCCGGCGGCCTTGAGCTCATGGGCCAGGGCCAGAAAATCGGCAAACTTCATCTGCCGCCGCCGACTGCAAACGGCTTCACCCAAGTAAACCTGTGGAATAGTGCTGTCTGCAACGTCACGGTAGAAGGCTTGTACCTGTGCTTTAGGCCAGCAATAGAGTAGCGGGCCAAGAGAGATATTCATAGAAAACGTCCTATTGCCAGCTGCGCTCGTAGGCACCCAGTGTGGTGGTTTGTCCCTCAGAAACTTTGGCTAGCGCGGCATGCCATTCGGGTTTGGATTGGAATTGTTCCGGCGCATTCTGATAAGTGTCCAGCGCCTGACGCCAAACCCGGGTAACCTGTTCCACATAGGCGGGGCTGCGCTGACGTCCTTCAATCTTGAGTGACACTATGCCGGCTTGAGCCAGCTCTGGTAACAAGTCCAGGGTATTGAGGCTGGTGGGGGACTCCAGCAGGAACCCTGGTTGGCTATCTTCCTCGGTCAGGTAGCGTCCCTTGCACACCACAGGGTAACCCATCTGTTCATTCAGTCCCGAGCTATCAATTAAGACTTCGTTGAGACGGGTCTGGCGACAGCCTTGGTTTTCCTGCCAGCGCACGTGTTTTGCCGGTGAGCAGGAACCACCTGAGTTGGGCGATTCTCCGGTCACGTAGGAAGACAGCTGACAGCGCCCTTCGGCCATGATACACAGACTGCCAAAGGCAAAGACCTCCAGGTCAACCGGACTGGCCTTGGCGAGATCTTTGACCTGCTTGATGGAGAGCACCCTGGGGAGCACGGCGCGCTCAATGTTGAATTCACGTTTATAGAGAGCCAAGGCGCCGAGATTGGTGGCACTGGCCTGCACCGATAGATGCAGTCGCAAATGAGGGTAACGGCTGTGGGCGTAGTCCAACAAAGATAGATCGGCCATGATCAGTCCATCAATATCTGTATTGGCGGCCAGATCGACGGCCTGATACCAACGTTTCTCTTCTCCCGGTTGCGGAAAAGTATTGATGGTCAGATACAGCTTACGCCCCTGGGATTTAACTTCTTTGGCTGCCTGTTGCAGCTTGGTTGGAGTGAAGTTCAACCCAGCAAATGAACGGGCGTTGGTGTCGTCTTTCAGCCCCAGATAGAGGGCATCGGCGCCGGCGTTGAGAGCAGCCTTGAGTGATGCCAAGTTGCCGGCCGGACACAGAAGTTCCATGTTAACTTTCTCCCTGTTGTGTACAGAACTACAGTCTATCGACCTTTGCCTGCCATAGAATTGATATGAAGCAGGTTTATGAATATAAAACTTGGTTAGACTGTTGAAGTTTTGGCATTTTTATCAGGAGTAACTCAAGATGCGCAAGGCTTTAACCGCCAAGGCGGCGCGCGATATTCTCACTCTGGCACCCAAGTTAGTTGGCAAGCCGCTGACTCTGGTTCCTTTTGCCGTCAAGGCCAGTGTGTTGCAGCAACTTTTGACCGTCTTGCTCAGTGAGCAAGTTAAGGATGGAGAGTTAGATTTTCTCGAAGAGCAATGGGTTGGGGTCCGGGTCGAGGACATGGAATTGGCATTTGAAGTCAGTTTCGAACAAGGTTTTAAGGTGCGGCCTTTCGTGGCCCCGGAAGTCACCTTCAGTGCCAATAGCGCTGAACTCTTGTTGGTCGCCGCCGCCAAGGAAGATCCCGATACTCTGTTCTTTCAGCGACGTCTCAGTATAGAAGGCGATACCGAATTGGGCCTCGAGGTTAAAAATTTGCTGCTTGGCATAGATGTTCAAAGTATGCCCAAAGGGCTGAAGCTGATGCTGGATAAGTTAGCCTATCTGCTGACCACGCTCTTACAAAGTTCACAAGCCACGCCTCAATGGGCCTGATACGTGGCAAAAGTGAGACATAAAAAAAGCGACCCATTTGGGTCGCTGTCAGAGTTCAATCTAAACTCTGGATGGTGCGCTAGAAACCATCTTTAAGGGAGGATAATGATGAAACACTCTGTTCACTAATTCTGACTGTCTATTTTTCCGCGAGTTCCCGCACCAAGCAAAATAATTCAGTTTTATTGGCTTCACTCCTATCAGTAGAACCCCAAAAAGTCTGTCACATTAGGGTCTTACAGTGCGTTTGACTCAGTATTTTCATTTTCTTGAATGGCAATATTGGCATTAACTATTTATCTATCCGAATGAGTCGAGCTGTAGGATAAAAAAATGGCAACCCAAGGGGCTGCCATATAAGGTCGTACAAAACTAATTCGTACAAAACTAAGTGGTGCAAAGAATGAAAACCCGCTGCGCTAGCATTTGGGCTCCCATCCAAGGGAGGTGATGATGAAACACTTGAAAAAGGTTCTGCTATTCAGAGTCGGTTTTAGCGAAAAAGTTTCCCGGCAGGATAAAAATTTTTTGAGGCGTTCCTGGCGGGGCAGTCGGTTGCGAAAAGGCGGATATCCAAACCTAAAAAAAAATGGCAACCCAAGGGGCTGCCATACAAAGTCGTGCAAAGAATGAAAACCCGCTGCGCTAGCATTTGGGCTCCCATCCAAGGGAGGTGATGATGAAACACTTGAAAAAGGTTCTGTTATTCAGAGTCGGTTTTAGCGAAAAAGTTTCCCGGCAGGATAAAAATTTTTTTGAAGCGTTCCTGGCGGGGCAGTCGGTTGCGAAAAGGCGGATATCCAAACATAAAAAAATGGCAACCCAAGGGGCTGCCATACAAGGTCGTACAAAACAAATTCGTACAAAACAAAGTGGTGCAAAGAACGAAAACCCATTGCGCTAGCGTTTGGGCTCCCATCCAAGGGAGGTGATGATGAACATGTTGAATCGCTTCATTGTTTTGGAGTCAAAGAACAGAGGAAAGTTCAATTTCTGAATTGTTTTTTTTCAATTATACGTTTTGCGGCTTATGCAAGACTGCCATGACCCATAGCGGCTAAATGATAACTCCTGGTCATTGGACATAAAAAAAGGCAGCCATTAAGGACTGCCTTATGATCTATCGAAGATCAATGGGGCTGCGCTAGAAGCCCCTCAGGGAGAATGATGAACATGAAAAAGTAAATTCACTGCTCACTATGTTGGAGTCTGTGATGATGTTTTGGTTCCCCCTGTCTCGAAAAAAAATTATAAATTTTTAATTGTTTTATTTTTCAATTGATTATTTGCTTCTTAGTAATTGAATAATCTGCTTGCGCAAAGCCTCTGGTTTGGTCGTGGGGGCATAGCGCTTGATGACTTTGCCGTGTCGGTCAACCAGAAACTTGGTGAAATTCCATTTAATGCTTTCCGAACCTAATACGCCTGGGGCCTGTTGCTTAAGCAGCATAAACAAGGGGTGAGCGTTGGGACCATTGACTTCCAGTTTGGCAAACAGTGGAAAGCTAACCCCGAAATTCAATTCGCAGAAAGACTGGATCTCCTGCTCATCGCCCTTTTCCTGAGCTCCAAACTGGTTACAGGGAAAGCCGAGAACCACCAGGCCTTGCTCTTTGAATTCCTGATATAGGCTTTCCAATCCGGCATATTGGGGGGTAAAGCCACAGGCACTGGCGGTATTGACCAGTAACATGACCCGCCCCTGAAATTCACTGAGATCCGTTTGTTGCCCTTGGATATTCTCCACAGGGATAGCGTATATTGAGTTAGACATAGTGGCTCCTTGGTTGAGGCTTAACTATACAAGATGATTTTATGGTGCGCAATTTAGTTGTGCGCAACCTAAATATTATTCCAAGGACACATAGAGAAATAGAGGAGAGTTGAGTGACACAAACAGCAGCCGAGCCTGAGCTTCAACCGCAAGCCGAGGTAGGGCAGGTAGTACAGCAATTAACGTTATTGGAAGGGGATGCTCAGGCCGAGGTCTTTGGTGAGATCCTCGAAGAGGCGGAACCTGGCACGATAGCCTTATTGCTGGAGTCCTTGCCGCTGGATGAACGCTATGAGCGCTGGGATCAGATAGCCTTTGCCGAACGTTCGGCTGTGCTCAGTTTGATGCGTGCCGAACCCAGGATGAGCCTTCTTAAACAGATGTCGGTGGAAGAGGTGGATCTGTTGCTGGCGCAGCTGTCTGCAGAAGAGATGATCGAGTGGAGCGATTATCTGCCCGATAGCTTTATCGACCGCGCTTTGGCGCAAATGGGTGAGCGGCAACGCAAGCGCTACGAGCTTTATGATCAATACTCGGAAAATGAAATAGGCCGTTACACAGAGCATCAGGCCTTGGTACTCAGTAACAAGAGCCGGGTGGAACAGGCGCAACGTTTTTTCCGCCGTATTGACTTGGATTGTTGCGAAAACCTCTATCTGGTGGATGAGGATAATCACTACCAGGGAACCGTCAGTCGTTATGAGATTTTCCGCCAGGATCCACAAACCCTGCTTATTTCGCTTATCGAGCCGGACAGCCGGGTATTGTCGGCAGATTCATCCTTGATAGAGGCGGCCGAAGCGATAGAGCACAGCTCAGACATTGAACTGCCGGTGGTCGATGAAGAAGGCACCTTAATCGGCCGTTTGACACTGCGAACGGCAACCGCCTTGGTGCGTGAACACTATGAAGCGCGTTTGATGGCCTCGGCCGGTATGGATGAGTCTGACGACCTGTTTGCGCCTATCGTCAAGGGCGCTCGTCGCCGCGCCATTTGGCTCGGGATTAATCTGCTGACGGCATTTTTGGCCTCTGCCACCATAGGTCTGTTCGAGGATGTATTGGCAAAAGTGGTGGCGTTGGCGGTATTGATGCCGATAGTGGCCTCTATGGGCGGGATTGCCGGTTCGCAATCATTGACCCTGATGA
The DNA here is from genome assembly GCF_002777975.1 of Shewanella carassii. GTDB lineage: Bacteria > Pseudomonadota > Gammaproteobacteria > Enterobacterales > Shewanellaceae > Shewanella > Shewanella carassii. Next base: position 140,810 of record NZ_NGVS01000004.1, on the reverse strand, counting down.
TCCGCGGCATGGCGATGGGACAGATATCCATAGGTAACCTGTTTTCCTTGATGAAGAACGAACTTGGGATCGGGGCGCTCAACGGCATTCTCTGGGCCGTACTCATAGGTTTGGTCGCCGGGCTCTGGTTTGACGATAACCTGATAGGTATGACGATTGCTGTAGCCATTTTGGTCAATATGCTGGTTGCGGCCTTGGCCGGGGTGACGGTACCCATGATATTGCAGAAATTCAATCAGGATGCTGCGCTTTCCGGTTCGGTGATCCTGACCACGGTCACGGATGTTGTCGGCTTCTTTACCTTCCTTGGATTGGCAACCTTGCTGTATCTATAGTCGTTAGCTATTTATGTGACAGCATTGACCACTGCTGCAAAGTGAGCTCAATAGAAGACACTCAAAAGAAAAGGCGTTCAAAAGAAAAAAGCTGTTAAAACAAAAGGGAGCACAGGCTCCCTTTCACATAATGCTTTGAAAACTACTGGGCGACAACGGCGTTGAAGTCTTGCACTGTATCGGTTTGATTGCTCAGGGTGACCTGATGCAACTGAGGGGCAGGGTTGGGAATGACGAGACCATCATATTGTTCTGGGTTATCATTTTCCGCGCTGCAACTGAAAGCTACTGTATAATCCCCGGCGGGAATAAAGCCAAAGGCGTATTTGCCGAAGTTACCCGCTTCATACTCCACTTCGACCGAGTTATATGGCACTACCGCGCCTTCTGGTACGGCATTCTGATTGACATCCGGATCCAGGTTATCGGTCAGCAGTGCTGGGTCCAGATCGTGACCGGGATAGAGGTAGACAAAGTTGCCGCTATCGGCAGCACATTCACCGGCGTTGAACAGGTTGATATCCACCTCACCGGACAAGGAAGCTACAGTCGCGTTGTTGACTATGGATACACCATGGGGCTTGAGGTTATAGCGCTGACCATTTTTGTTTTCCACCAGGCTGCGGCGCAGGTCAAACTCTATGGTGAAGCGCTGAACGCCGGTACTGTCGACTTCAAAGCTGCCTAAACGCAGTTTATCACTGGGTTGCTTGAGCTCTACCTGACCGGTTTCGTCGATCACATAGCTGAGCTCTGCAGATGTATCATCCACATGCAGGATCAACTGTGAATAAGTGCCGACTTCCAACTCTGCATCACTGAGGATGAGAGCGCTGTCGCTGCCTTGATACTCCAGCAGATCCAGTTGGCGGTAGTCCTCGCCGTTAGGCCCGGAGACCTCGAGGAGGATATTATCCTGTCCTTCCCGTACCAGCTCAATTTTGTCAAACGCCACGACCACTTTTTCGGCGCTGTCGACCGGGGCATCAGATACGGCGAAGCTGACTTTGGCGGTATTGGGTGTTGGTGTCGGTGGGGTATCATTGTCGCTGCCGCCACAGGCAGTCAGCAACAGGCCTGAGCCGCAAAGCAGTGCGATAGTTGAGATACTATGGTTCATCTTGGTTCCTCTTGTTGTTTTCCGGAGCGTGAAAGCTACCCGGTTACCCGGGGTTACTCAGAGAATTATGTTTGTTGTCTGCCACAAACTCCCTTAATGGGGCTAACATAAGGAAGGTGCGAACAGGTCCTCGTGGCACTCTGGCTTACACAGCAATTGGCGTTCAAGGCATCTGACTGAAGGCATGCCGGGGCCTGTCAAAGTCGGATAACGCAGAGAGCCGGTTGCAGTGTAAGCCCCGAAGGGCGTGGCTTACAGGCCAGTCTGCTGTGTTGTGCATCTTGCAAAGGACTAAGGCCATTTGCTGCGAATCACGCCTTGCATCCTGGCCTGTAAGCCTACGCAGAGCACACATGGGACCTGTTCGCACCTTCCCGAACTAATTGCGGCTTTTACCTGTAGCCATACGTTAACCTGGTTAAGCCGAGGTTAAGTTTTATCGGGGCGCCTTTTCAATAGCGCACATATCCACCAAGTATAGTCACCAAAGGAGTATCTATGTCTAATCCTGTCCAGGAGATCACGCTTTCCCTGGCCCAAAGTCCAGATCTGATTGCTGCCGCCTGTGCTCTGGTGGACAGCCGCGACGATAATGCTCACCCCTTGGATCATCAGGCCTTTATGGCCTCCCGTGCCGTGATAGTGGCGCAAAACGGGACCGGAGAGCTGGTGGGCTGCGCTGTGATCAAGGCCGGTCACGGAGATATCGCCGAGCTTGGGTATCTAATGGTGCATCCTGAGTACAGACGGCGGGGGATTGCGGCGGCCTTGACCCAAAAACGGATCCAAATCGCCCGGGAAATGGGGATCCGGCTATTGTTTGCTACAGTTAGAGAAGAGAATCGTGCCAGTCGTGACAACTTGCTCAAGTCCGGGATGCAGTTTTGGGGTAACTATCTGAGTATCAGGGGCACAGGCAATACTGTGGGGTGGTACTTTTTAGTGTTGGATGACCAAGTGGATGTCACTACAGAAATGCTCAAGTTGGTGGGGGATAGAGTCAGAATAGACTGAAGTTACACTTTTTCGTCACCAGAGCGTGGCAAACTGGCATTTCCTGACAGGATTTTATCACGAATGCTGTGAGCTGGATTGCAAAATGCGGTTCACCGAAATAGAGTTAAATCATCAACAATAAAAAATAGATTCAGTGCCTTGGGCGTTTGTGTACTCAGGGATAAGGATACGGCCATGGCCTTGGACGGAAATCGATTTGCCGACAGACAAACGTTCGCCCTTCAATATGGATAAACACTCAGGTTACCTTTGCAGGCTACTGCTGGCGTCTATTTTGCTTCTGTTCAGTGCGGGTACCTGGGCCGCTCAGGTGCTCGACAACAGCTACATTCTTAAGGCAGAGCCACAACAGCTGGCACCGACTTCGTTCGATGATGTTCCGGCTTGGATCCGGGCGCAACAGGAAACCAGCCTGAGTTTGACTGGCGGCAGTTACTGGATGGTACACCCTCTGCAAGTGGCCAGTCGTGAACAGTCTTGGGTCATAGACGTACGCAACTCCATCATAGAATCCATCGACCTTCTGCTGCTTGGGCAGGATGGCAGCATGCAACAAGCCCACTCTGGCTATGATGCCGACTATCAGTATCTGTTTGATTACGGCAGGCGGTTCATCATCAAGCCGGGGATAGATTATTGGCTGGTGGTCAAGGTCGAGAGCCGTTACTACTCATCGGCACCCGAGATCCGTCTGGCACCGGAAAGGGAACACAGACTCAGTGCCGACAGGCATGCCACAGCCGTGGTGCTATGCCTCGGGGGCTTGATTTTTATCGCCTGCTATAACCTGTTCATCTTCTTTACCACCCGTGACAAGGCGTTCTTTTGGTACGGTCTTTATGTGCTGGCCTATTTCTGCGGCTGGGCCTTGACCTTCCACTTGCCGGTGCACCTGTTTCAGTTCCGTCAACTCGAGTTGCACCACCTGTTCTTTATCAGTCTGCCAATATTGAACATCTTGTTCTATAACAATTTTTTGCAGCTTTCTCTTTATTCGCCCAAGCTTTGGCGCCTCAGTCGCATCTTGTTGTGGGCCTGTGTGCTGGCTCTGCCTACCAGTATCTGGCTTTTGTCCTATACAGCGATTATTGCTTCCGTGCTTATCATGCTCTGGATTGGACTGGCGATAGTTTGCGGTAATGTCTGTCTGATGAAAGGCTTCTCGCCGGCACGTTATTTCATTATGGCTTTCAGCTGTTTGCTATTGCCGGCAATCATCATATTGCCCGGTAACATGGGTATCACCCCGGATTTCTTTGAATATGCCGAGCTGGCGACTCTGCTGGGCGGCACTGCCGATGCTCTGCTGTTGTCCTTGGCGTTGGCAAGCAAGCTCAAACTCTTGTCGGAAGAGCGCCAGGAGTATATCCGCAAGTTGGGTATCGCTTGGGAGCGAGCTCGCAGTGATAGCCTTACAGGTCTTGCCAACCGCTTGGCCTATGATGAGAGTCTGGCGGATTCCTGCCTGAGTAGTGGCATGCCCAAGCCAGGATACCGCTTGGTATTGCTGGATATTGAGGGGCTGAAACGGGTCAATGATACCCTGGGGCATGGGGAAGGGGACAGATTGCTGCTGGCGATAGCCGAAGAGCTAAAGAGCTGGTCTGTGGCCAAGTTAAAGCCTTTTCGTATCGGTGGCGATGACTTTGCTTTGCTGTTGCCGGAAGCCGAGGCGCAGCAACTGCAGAACTTACTGCCGAGGCTGGAGCAGCGTATTGCCAGTGAAGGTTTTGCCGAGCTCTGTGTCAATCATGGCTCTGCCACCAGTACAGATAAAGAAACGATCCAGGATTGGGTCCGCGCCGCCGACAAAGACTTGTATCAGTGCAAGAGTCTGCGTCGCCGTGAGCTGCACTCCAGACAACTTGCAGCAGCCGAAGGCCTGCCCCGCTAAACTCACGGGGCTAATTTCGGGACTAATTCCTGGGCTAAGTCAGCAGCTCAGTCAGGAGCAAGTCCAAAGCCGAGTCGAACCGGCTAAATCTCGCCTGGATGCCTATCAGAAGTCTTCCTCACCCTTGATATGGCGCGGATAGCCACAGATAGCCTTGGAGGTGTGCATACCCGCCATGGTTGCGGCTTCGACGCAGCCCACATTCAGCCCTGTTTTTATCCAATCGCCGGTGACATAGAGGTTATCCAGCCCAGTACCGTCTGTGGTGATGCGAAAACGCGAGCTATCTTTCACCGACAACACATACCGCTCGGACGGGTCGACATTGGCACGCCAGTATTGGCTGTCAAAGCGCTGTTGTCCTTGACGTTCCTCCGGATCGTGCAGCCAATCCCAGACAAAGCCATTTTTGGCTTCCGGCCAGAGATTGCCTATTTGATGCTCGAGTTGCCCCAGAGCCCCGGACTTGGCCACGGCATTCATTTGCTGGTTAAAGTCACTCTGCTCTCTGGATGGATATTCGGCAACCGGCAGCGCCGAGCAGAAGTAACTGGCATTTTTGACGCGGCCTATCGGCCAGCTTTCTTTGTCAATCAATTGATCCATACTGGCCCAGGTGTCATAGGGTTCGCTGAAGGCCGACAGCACAGGCTCTTCGCCGGAAGCCGGAAAAAGCTGCCAGCCAAGGCCGTTGAGATCTGTGTTGAGCCACAACTGATAGGCCTGGGTCGCCACGGTTTGCACCTTGGCCACAGCTTGAGATAGCGCCGGACTTTGGGTCATCACCTCTTTAGCCACATGAGGAACGGCTCCTATGGATAGACCAAAGATCACCTTGTCAAAATCCACCCCCTTACGCAGCTGTTTCACCGGCAGAGCGTGGCCGGTTTCTTGCTGGTACAGCTGCGGCCAATCACTCCAGAAGTGTTCCAGGTTGACCCGGTTTTCGGCAATTAATCTGGCTTGAGTTTCATCCAGTTGTGATAGCAGAGGCTCGCTTGGCCAGCAGCCGAGTCCTTTGACATCCACCAGCGGCTGATACTCGCTGAGTCCGGGTTTGAGGCTGGCCTGCTCCATTATCTCTATGCTGCTGACGGATTGCCCCTGACAATGCAGCTGTTGTACCTGGTGGAAGAAGTGAAAATTCACTCCGCGGCGTTTCAGTACTTCATAGTAGGGGGTGAATACTGTGTCGCCCATGCCGGCCTGCATTTTCCACATCACGCCCCCTTGGTAGCAGAGGGCAATTCGCAGCATGGAGCGGATTATGGTGCCGGCTTCCACATTGGGGCGGGAGAAATCGCCCTGCTCGTAGGCGAACACCAGATCGTAGAAGCCCCTGACCGGTGCTGAATCAACAGTGTAGCGCTCGCTGGCGCCATGGCGACGCAGCCATTCGCGGTAGTCATAGCCGTTGATAACATCGAATCCGCCCTTGAATACCCCATCGACAAACATCCCCTTGAGTATGGTCAGACCGAGGTCGGCACCTATGTAGAGGCGCCTGAGCTCGTCATTGCCACTCAAGTGATCGCCAAAGCGGCGCTTGAGACGCCGATGCAGTATATCGACGGCACTCTCGATTAGGCCATCGTCCTCGACAGTGTCGTGGTGGTGATCGTCACACTCCTGGCCTATCAGCTGGTTGAAGCGGCACTCCAGCTTGTCCCCCAGGGTTTCCAGACTATCTTTGGCGTCATCCAGCGCCTCTTCGATGCGATCGTTCAGGCGTTCAAACCAGTCGCGGGAGAACCAGTCTCTGGGGCTATCCTTGGCCACGGCCTTATCGACTTCATCCATCCGTTTTAACCATTGACGGATCCAGTAGAAGGCCGCCTTGACCAATTTCCACAGCGTCAGGGTTTCTGTACTGTCGCCGGGGATACCCGGCATGGGCGGGAACTCTATGGGCCAGCTCAGGCTGCGACCTTCTATCTGCTCCTGCAGCACAATGAAGTTATGGGGCTTGAAGGCTTCGACAAAGCTGGCCAGCGGCGCGTCATCCGCTCGCCCCAGTTCTTCATAGGCTTTGCGCATCAGAGCGGCGGCATTTTGGTAGAAACCAAACCAAATATGCAGCCCATGCTCTTCGATACGATCCCCCATGGCGGCATTGCGCCCGGAGGCTCCCTTGCCACCAATGCGCCAGCCCTGTTGATAGATATCTATCTGGTACCGGTTTTGCCAGCCAGGTTGTTCTGTAAGGCACATGGCCGCGGTAATGGCGGCAACGCCTCCACCGAGAATGGCAATTTTCTCTTTTTTGACTATAGAGTTATCCACCAACACTTCGCCCGGCGGCACCTCAAAGTCAAAGTTCACATGGTAGGGCAGCAACACCTGCTGCTCGCCGAGTTGTACCCCCAGGGTATCGGCCAGCGGGAAGCTGTCGTTGGCAAAGACGGTGGCCACCAGGGAGTTATCCAGCAGCGACAGATGATGCACCTTGTTGACTTTGGCCGGCGCCTGCAGCAGTGCCTGATATACCGCCTTGGTGCCGGAAGCGTCGGGGAACTGCTTCAGGAAAACTTGCTCCACCGCCGGTTTGAACAGCAGTTCGAATACCTGCTCGGCCCCAAGAGCATCCAGATCGGGAATAAAGTCGGTTTGGGCCTGAATAAAGTCCCAGGTTTGGCCTATGGCTTCCAGTGGCGAGAGGGCATTCTCCTGCTGCGGTTTGCACTTAACCTGGAGCAGTGGTGCCATTGCCAGTTCGGCATCCGGGGAAAATTTTTGAAAACTCTTGGCCGACAACGACAGTTCTGTCAGCGGCTCATCTACGCCAGGCATCCGGTATTCGCAGGCGTATTTGGGATAACCAAACAGCTCGCGGCCATTGATCAATGCCATCGCATCATTGACCCAGATATGCAGCGGCTGAAACAGGATTTCGCTGATTTCGCCGGAATCCGGTCCGGCCTGTTTGCCCACCATCACCCAGGTGATGATATCGGTTTCCTGGATCCACCCCTTGTTGCGATCCACCTCGACACTGGAATAAGCCTTGGCGATTTGAGTGAAAGTTGTCAGTACAAAAGGGGACAACACCTTGAAATACATCTTGTTGTTGGCGACCCGGTTCAGGGTTTGATCGACACTCTGTTGCAAATTGGCAAGCTTGCCCTTGAGGAAAAAGCCGTACATATCGGCCTGGGTTAACACCAGAGGAGAGTGCATAAGCATTGAGCCGGGAGGGTAGATAAAGTCGGGGCGTTGTTCGTTCATGGCGACCATCCTTGTGTACTGACGTTTGCCAGATTTATCTGGCTGAATTAACTGAATAAACCTAGCGCATATTCAGGCATCTTACAATTGCTGTCCCTGTTGTCTGGCGCTGGCCTTGGGGCGCATACAGTTGCAGGCGATGGGGTTGAAAGAAAGTCGCGATTTCCCGTTTATCTTGCTTGTCTGGAATGCAATGCTCAAGGAAGAACGCCTCTGTCGCTGACTGAAGCTAACGTGAACTGGACTGTTATCCTGAATTGGCGCTATTTTGAGCACTATGAAGAGAGTTTTTTTAGCCGCAAGCGCGAGCATGAGCATAAACATACGCACCGCCAGGTTGAGCGATATCCCCGCCATGATGTCACTGAGGTTGAATGTGAGCGAAAATCGCCTGCTGGATCCCGGGCGGATCACTCATGCCTGTTATCTCGGTTACCTGAGCGGCCGGCGGCGAAGCTGGATTGCCGAGACTGACACCCAACTGTTTGGCTTTATCTGCGCCGACCGTGATGATGCCAGAATTTGGGCGCTTTTTATCGCTCAAGAGGCGGCAGGAAAGGGCATAGGTAAGGCTCTGTTACAGCAAGCTGTTGACTGGCTCCACGCCGGTGGCTGTAGCAAGCTGCAACTCAGTACCGAGCCGGGTACCCGCGCCGAAGGCTTCTATCGCCATCTCGGCTGGCAATCCTTGGGGCTTACCGAAGGTGGCGAGCTGCATTTGCAGCTTATCCCCCAGAGTCATCAGCCTTACGGCTAACTACTGCGGACTTTCGTCTGTGCTAAAGGATGTCCAGTTCTTCACAGTATTCAGGCAGCCCACCTATCTATAATTCGTTATTATCTGAGCTTAAAATCAGCACTGAATGTCGGTTTTGTATTCTTCATATCCGCCACCTATTTGCGAGAAGTCAATCTATCACTTTGTCTATTTAGATGGCCAAATTCACGATGCCATTTCGATTATCTCGTGACTGTACTATCAACAAACTTAACATGGCGTGATACAACACAATCGATATTATATGAGGTCGGCGCAGCTCTTCCCTTAATAGAGAAAAGGGTGCTTCTACCGGGCTGGAGTTTTAGTACTTTTGTTTGTCTATCCCAGATTTTCTTATCCATTCCCAGCTTGTAATATTTGAATGCAACTGTAATGGTCGTAACATAAGTGGAGTATGCACTTATGTTCTGAATAACACCACTGTAAGAGTCTCTATTGCATTGAGTATTGTAAATGGATATTGCATCCCCGGCATCCATAGTGTTGACAGGAACTTTTTCATTTTCCAAATAATACTCTGCTAATGGCATTGTTGGTTTATATGTCATGCTTGGGGGATTTGGTTGATATGTTCCTTTTGATTTGTCCCCTTCATCGCAAGGAAATTGAGAGTAGCTGGTAATGCCATTGATTTTACACTTATATATTTCCGCGTGAGCTATATTAGCTATAAGCAGTGAGGATGTTGTTGCTAGTAATATTGTGCTAATTCTCATGAATTCCCTTTCTAAAACTACCTCTCATGTGGTTAACTTATGATAGGCATAGACCTTAAATTTAAAAAGAAAATTTTATATTTTTATCGTTTGAGTGGAAGTTATAAAGGCGGATGATTGTACCTCTAAATGCAAACTAAAACTCAGAATTGCACCGCAAACAGGCAGAGTGCCCGTTTGCGGTGCATGGTAAAAGGCCTATAAGACCTTTTTTGATGAGCCGTAATCCTGCTCAGTCCAGCGATTTCAGCGGCCGATAATGGCCCAGGCTGGATGGCAGGATTATGCCCTGGCTTCGCAGCTGATTGACCCGGTTTTGATAGGCGGCGCCTACGAGCAGTTGCAGTGCCAAGTCCACGGCACGGCGCTGACGGTAATCATCCAGATAGCTATCCTTGGCCCAGGCGTTGAAGGCGCCCAGTGCCGGCCCGGCCCAGATCTGGTAATCCATCTCCCGACCGCTTTCCCCTGTATTGGACCAGCGGCTCGATAGCCCCAGATACCAGCGGAAAATGAGCGCCATCTTGCGCTTTGGATTGCCCTCGGCGCGGCGAATTTGTTCGGGATCCCGCGCCATAAAGTGGGCAACCGTGCCTTGCCAGATTTCATCCAGATTGGCGCGAAACACCTGAGTTTCCAGTTTTTGGCGCTCATCGGCCGGAATGGCCTCTATCGAGTCGTAGCGGCTGTAAATTTCGTAAAGCTTATTGGCCCGCATGGGGAACAGTGTGCCGCGTTTTACCACTTGCAGCTTGACGCCCATCTCAAACATATCCGCGGCCGGCGCCATGGTGACATCGGCCATTTCCACTGTCGCCAATAGCTTACGGCTGTGCTCGCTGGCGCCGGCTTCGATACAGGCCTGATTGATAGAGCCGGTAACGATAAAGGCGGCGCCCATATTGAAGGCCGCCAATGCCGCATCCGGCGTGCCTATGCCGCCTCCGGCTCCAACCCGGATAGGTTCTTGGTAGGCGTATTTTGCCTGCATTTGGTCCCGCAAGGCGATAATGGTGGGCAGCAGGGTAACCAGAGGACGATTGTCGGTATGGCCGCCGGAGTCTGCCTCGGCGGTAATGTCGTCGGCCATGGGCACCTGCCTGGCAAGTTCGGCCTGCAGTTCAGTGATCCATCCCTGACTCAGCAACTGCTGGAGGATTTTCTCCGGCGGCGGCGCCATAAAGTGGGCGGCGACTTCGGTGCGGCTCACCTTGGCTATCACCTTGTTGGCGATTAGGGTGTTGCCGTCACTGTCCCGGCTCAGTCCGGCCACCCGATATCTCACTATGTGAGGGGTCAGCGCCAGGAAGGCCGAGGCTTCGACTGTGCGTACCCGGTGTTTGAGATAGAGCTCGACCGCACCTTGCTCGAGTGCTGGTTCGCTGGGGCTGTGGATCAGGTTAAAGGCGTAGGGGCCGCTTGGCAGCGCCGCCTGAATTCGGCCGATGGCGGCTTCCACCCGGGAGGGCACCAGACCGGCGGCGCCGAATGAGCAGAGTATGCCGGCCTTGCCGAGGGCAATCACCAGATCTTCGGAGGCGATACCGTTGGCCATGGCGCCGGCATAATAGGCGTACTTGACTTTGTGGCAGGCAGCAAAGGCCGGATCGCCGAGCGCTGCTGCGCTGAGTGGCGGCACCATGGCACAAACCGGCAGTGTATTGCCGCTAGCACTCGCCTCGGCAAGCTGCGCCTGATTGGCAAACAGGATTTCACCCTTGGTTTGTCTGGCGACAAACAGCGGCTTATCCAGCGCCTTGATTGCGTTGACGGCACAGTTATCCGTGGCCGCAAAGACATCATCACTATTTGGGTTCAGGGCCCAGGGCCAATTGAAGCTTGTCATCTTGTTGCTCTCATTATCTGTTCGGTTGTCTTTGCCTGAGGGTTCAGGCTTCTTCAATGGCCAGAGCCAGATCTTTTATTTCATAAATTCGCAGGCCATCTTTGGCTAGCCAGGCATCGGCTGTCAGTGTGACTCTGTCCGGCGTATCTTCTATGGCTGTGATATGCAGCTCCAGCGACATCTGCCGGTTCAGGGGATTGATCTGACCGCGGTATTTCCACTGTACCTGACTCAGGCAATGGGCGAATCTTGGGTTACTGAATTGGCTTCCAAGCCCGGCGTCCAGAGCAAAGGCACTCAGGAGTTCCAGCATGGCTTCCACTCCGAGCGAGCCCGGCATCACAGGGTCCTGATGGAAATGGAAGCGGAAGAACCAGTCAGCGGCATCGATTTTGCGCTCGCCATAGATGTAACCCAAGCCGGAATGGCCGCCTTGGCGGCAGATGCGGATAGAATCGACAAAGTTGAGTCGACCGCCCGGCAGGCGCAGGTGTTTTTGCTTCCAAGAACCATGATAGAGAGCGCAATCGGCAGCGCGAAGATCATAGCTTACATCGGCCTCAAGCCCCTGCTGTTTATCCCAGGGCTCGGTCACCTTGCCGTTATCCAGCCCCAACTGGTTTTTCAGCGCCTCGGCCTTGAAGTAACCAAATACTGCCTCGCCTTTATAGAAGGGTTCACCATCGGCGCTGAGCACAAAGCTGAAACTCTGGATGATGTTGGTGCCCGCCTTGACAGTGCTCAGCAGACGCGAGTCGTTGCTGATGGTCTTGCCACGCAGGTCAAGCCGGCGCAGCAGTGTGCCTTTACCGTCGAGGTTACGGAAGAAAAGCTCAGTGTCGCCATAGCCCAAGGTGGTGCCCATATAGCCGGAAATAAAACCGTTGGGCTGCAGCGCTATCTCCATCAAAATCGAGTAGGGCATATGCGCCGGGTGACTGTTTTCACTGAAGTACCAAGCCTTGGGCGGCACTTCATATTCGCCGATACAGGAGGCCGGAGACTTGAAGTCGCCGCGCTTGCCAATCACCTGTGTCACCCTGGTGGTGAGCTGCAGATCGCCGCAAGGGGTGCGCGGTGGGATAAGCCCGCGGTAGGCGGCAAAGTCGGGGCCGAAGCAGTTCTCAATATCGCCGGTGGCGAACTCGAACATGTGCCAGGGGGTAAAGGGCGCAGTATCGGGTGTGCGATTTGAGTAGTCCGGCGTTACTGGTGCCGGAACATGCCTGACCGGGAGCACGCCGTGAATGGGCTGAGAGTCCGGGCAGCTTTCCTGGCTCATCAAGGGGGCATTGATGGACGCCTGGCGTCCGGCGTTCAGCGCCTCGTTAGCATCACTTGCCGAGGCGGCAGGGTGTTGCGGCTTTCCGCTGTACTCCTGGTCACTCACTACACTGTCATCGGCGTACCTGTGACAGTCTTCATCTTCTTTGAGCATGACGCCCAGATTCTGAAAGTCCACCACCGCCTTGCCGTCGAGCAAGATCTCAATATTAGCCTTGGCCCAGGGACAGGGGGTCAGTCCTATTTCGGTGACTTCCATCCGATAGGTGAGACGATTGGATTGCGGCTGTACCTGTCCGCGGCAACGCACCTTCTGCGGCGCACTTTCCAGTGGTTGGAAGCGGCCATTGCGGGTGTGTTTGTGCAGGCCAAGATAGAGCATATAGAACTGCAGCAACTGACCGCAGCCCTCGGCCATCAAGGAGCCGGCCATCACCTGATCGTCCTTGAAATGACAGGGGAAATACCAGTGATCCGGCTCCAGTTGCTTGTGCCCTTCAACCAGACCCAGGCCCCAGGCGCCGCCACTTGACTCAACTCTGCTGACCTCTTCGATCATCAGGAACTTTTCCGAGGCAAAACACAGCGAGGCTTGGCGGTAACCCAAGTCATGTGAAGGGCCAAAGCAGGCGCCGATATCACCGCTCAGCAGTTGCCTCATCCGCTGATAATCAAATATCTGTTGTTTACAGTGGATCAAGGGCTGGAATTGGCGCTTGTTCGCCATCGCTAGGTTGCGGGCCTTGATCTCCTCTTCGGTGCGGATGACTCCTTTGCCATCGGCCAGCTCGGCATCGGTGAAGAAACCGGCGCAGCCGTTGTCCATCTTGAGGATCAGACGTTCGCCGACAAAACACTCGTAGGAGAAGAAAAACAGCAGGGTATCGCCGTTGCGGGCGAAGTGATTGATGGAGATGTCGTATCTCAGGGTATCACCGCCACGGGGCAGATCGCCGAGGAAGGTGAGGGTACAGTCGAGCAAACGGTAGACCCGCTCGCCCTTGTTCTCCAGATCTATGCCGAGATAGCTTATCAGCATCAAGTCGCACTGGCCCGACTCCACGGCCACCGCCCAGGGGATCTGGCCATCGACCAGATAGGGGGCGTCCACGGGAATATCATACTCCGTGGTCATGGTGCTCGGCTTGTATTCGCCAAGACGGGCATTGAGTTTAGTCACCCTGGAGACCAGCAGATAATCTGTGGTGGGCAGTCGCACCCGGCGGCGGTAGCTGTCAATCACGGCATACTCGGGGCCGAATACCGGCGCTATGTCGCCCTCGGCGTATTGCACCAGATCCTGATAATTCCAGATACAGGGTTTGTCCTTGGGCACTTGGGATGTCGCTTTGGGGGTAATGGTTTTGGCAACAGCTTCTGCAGCCGTTTGGACCGAGTCATTGGGCGTGCGCGCTGGCAAAGGTGCTACTGAGGCGGAGTTTTGGGCTGTCGAGCGCTTGTCTTCTGAGCCGATATTTTCGGCGCTTAAGCAGTTTTCGGCCGCAGCTCCGGCGCCCAAGAGGGCGCTGGCCAGTGCCAGTCCGGTTTCACGACTCTTGAGAAAGGCCTGATGCGCTTCACGTGCCAGCCGTTGATTATCTGCCAGTGCCTGCAGGTGCGCTTCGGTAGCGGCTCTATGGGGTGCGGCCGCAATTTTATCGCCGGGCACGGATTGTCTGAGAGCTGATGGGGCGTGCTGATTGTTCACCGGGCTGAGCTCCTGAGTGAGTTCACTGTTAACTTGTTGGTTGCTGGTGTGTATTACCGGCGCGGCTTGGGCTTGAGTGTTCTTTGCCTGGGCAAGCTTTTGGCGAATGCCGGTCTCGTGTTTAAGCTCGGCGGTGGCGATATGCTGCTCTATGGCGTCACCGCCAAGGGTGATGGTTTGCCACAGCTGGCGAACATTTGTGTCGGCTATCTTTGGACTGGGCTTTTCACTGGCCCCTTGACGGTTCTTTTTATTCTGCGTGCGGAGCGCCTGTTGCAGGCGCGCCTTTTGCTCCGCCGACTGTTGCAAATTAACCGCGGCGCAGCGGCGCTCACCATCTATCAGCAGGGTGTGGGAATCTTTATCCCTATCCTGGGTCAGGCGCAGCAGCGAGTGCAGCAAACTGGCCATCCCGGCGGCGGCAAAGCTGTGCCCCATACGCGAGACGGCGCTGTGGCTGGTGGCCGCGAGACGACGAAAAGCCTTGAAGCTGGGGCTGTGCTCATCTACTTCAGGCTGTGCGTCCCGGCAAAGTGCTTGCTCCCTTGAGTCTGCCGCAGAGAGAGTCTCAGTAGCTGTTAATTCCACTGATGAAAACGGCTTGAAGCTCAGCTCTGTCAGGGCGCCGTAGCGGCCGCTTTGATGCGCAACTGACGGCTTCAGCACCAAGGCGCCGGCGCCTTCACCCGGTAACAGTCCAAGCTGCTGCAGACGCTTGCCCGAGTGCAATACCCGCTCGGCGCTGCCGGCGAGATCCACCGCGGCCACTACTACGGCGTCCAACGCCTCGGTGCGGCAGAGATTGGCGGCGACTTCCAACGCCCGGGGAACCGATAACTCGGCGGCCGAAATACTGAAAGCCGGGCCGTTGAAATCCCATTGGGAGGCGACCCGGGAGGCCATGATGTTGCCTATATAGCTGGTGTATTGATTGAGGCTGGCGCTGGGCAAAACGCTGTCCATCGCCAAACGCTCGAGTTCGAGATACTCATCTTGGCTTAAGGTGATGCCGGCATCGTTAAGGCTCTGGCTAATCTGGCTATGCAGATTAACCCTGCCGCGGAACTGATGCAGCTCAAGCTCGGTTTCCATGGCGACCAACACAGCCACCCGGCCACCCATGGGCAGATGGGCATCGCGAATCGCATCATCGGCTACCTTGAGCAGCAGTAATTGCTGCGCCACCAGTCTATCTCCCGGATGGGGCGGCAGGCGGAATTTGAGGAAATCCAGTTCAAATTCGTCTATGTAGCCGCCATTGGGAGCCTGTTCAAGCCCCATGCTGGAGAGCAAAGAGCGGTTGCGCTCCAGGCCTTTCCAGCGTTTGGGTGGCAGCGCTCTGGTGGCCGTTTGCCCTTTGGCTATCAGTTTGGCAAGCGTCTCGAGCGAGTCGGCGGCGCCGAAATGCGCGGCGGCGCCCTCAATCGCCAGGCCGTCAGCGCCCTTGTGTTCAGCCGTTCCCGGCGAAGGTTTGGCTGGAATAAACTCTTTGGCAGCATCTGGCCCTGTGAGCAGCAAGTGGGCGTTACAGCCTCCGAATCCGAACACAGACACCCCGGCAACCGAGCCGGGATTGCCCGCTTTGGTCGGCCAGGGGATGGCGCTGCGCACTATATTGTGCTCGCCAAACACGCCGGTGGGCGAGCTCAGTGGCGCCGATATTCTCACCGAGGCAGGTAACAGCTTGTGTTTCATCGACAGCAGTAACTTGATGATGCCTGCCATACCGGCAGCGGTCAGCAAGTGGCTGAGATTGGACTTGACCGAGCCGATTTTAGGCGCGGCACAGCCTTCCAGACGGGGGCCGAAAAACTGCTCCATGGAGCTGAGTTCCACCTTGTCACCCAGAGGCGTGCCCGTGGCGTGGCACTCAATCACCTCCACCTGGGATGGCGCGATATTTGCCGCCTCGGATGCCCGTTCAAACGCCAGTACCTGGCCCTTGCTGGCGGGGCTTAAGACAAACTGGCCGCGACCATCGTTGGAAAGCCCTGTGCCTCTGATTATGCCGTGAATGTTATCGCCATCCCTTTGGGCATCGCTCAGGCGCTTGAGCACCAATACGCCGCAGCCTTCACCGGCAAACAGGCCGCCGGAATGGTTATCCAGCGGGGCGCTTTGGCCCGACTCGGGGAAGGCCTGGAAAATGGAAAAGCCCATATGGATAAAGAAGGGATCGGCACCGCTGACGGCACCGGCCAACATCACATCGGCGCTGTGGTTACTGAGATAGTCGCAGGCCAGGCGCAATGCATAGACTGAGCTGGCGCAGGCGGCATCCAGGCTCAGGCTGGGGCCGCCAAGGCCCAGGCAATCGCACAGCAGTTCAGAGCCCTGGGCGGCGATATCCGTATCCCAATGGCGAATGCTTGCATCTGTGCCTGGGCCGGTATTTGCGTCTGTTCCCGCATCTATGGCTGACGCCAATGGCGGCATGCCGGGGAAACGCCGTCGCAGCGCCGTATCGACACTGTGATGATACAGCGGCAAAAAGGCCTTGTTGGAAGCTCGGGTCGGGAACGAAAGCGTGCCCATCACGGCGCCGCAGCGCGCCAAGTCGGAAGCGTTTTGCGCTGGGGTTAGCCCGGCGCTTTGCAGGGCCTTGCGGGCGCAATCGAGTGCCCACAACAGGTGCTGATCCCAGGTTTGGGCACCCGTTGCCATTTCATCCGCTGATCTGGCATAGCCCTCGGGCGAGAAGTTTAGCTGGCGAATATAACCGCCCTGATCACAATAGAAACGGTCGCTTTGGCCTTTTGCGCCTTGATAATCGCTGACTCTGGCGCCCAATTGGCTGTCATTCAGAGAGCTGATGGCATCCCGGCCTTCACTGAGCAGTTGCCAGAAGGCGTCCAGATCCTCACAGCCCGGGAAGCGGGCGGCCATGCCAACTATGGCGATGGGCTCGGCTTGTTTACTTGTCACTCTGTTCTCACTTTCTCACGTCACTAAGTTTATCGGGCCGGGCAAGCTGTGGATACAGCGCCGCTGTGGCCAGTGGGACCCTGTGGCTGATGAGTCGAGCCAGGGCCTTGAGTAATGCTTTGTTGTCGGCGGCGCCGCTATGCTTGCGATCGCAGCCAAAGGCCTTGATATCGCTGGAGAGCTGTTTTCCGGCCATCGCCTGGATAATGCTGCTGGTTTGGCTGTCGGCGCCGACCTCCAGAAACAGCTGCGCGCCATGTTTTCGGGCCCGTTGCAGCAGCGACTCCAGATTGAGTGGCTGGCTGAAACAAGTCGCTATGGTCTCGGCTATCTGCTGGCGCTCAAGCCTGGCAGGTTTGAGCGGCTGCTCGCTGCCGGCGCTGATATAGATGGGCTGCGGCTGTTCAAGCTCGCCCGAGAGTGGTCTGTCATAAAAGTCGGTCAATTCTGGCTTTACACGCAGGGCCGCCGGTGTGTGCATGGCGGTGACCCGGTTGGCGGCAACGCCGCGTTTGCCAAGGGACTTTATCAGTGCCCGGCACTGAGCCTCATCCCCGGCCAGCACGCAGCTAGGCCCCTGACGTATGGCGAGGTAGACCCGCGAGTAAGCCGGGTTTTGCAATAATGGCGTGATGCTGCCTGTATCAATGCGCAGCAGAAAACTGTTCCAGCAGATGGCATCTCTGGCATCGAGTTGCCACTCCTGGCGCACGGCTGTGAGCGCGCCCGAGATCTGCTCTGAGAAAATCCGGCTTTCCAGCGTAGGTTTAACCAAAGCAAAAGGCTTGTCCCAGACGCCATTGGCGGCAAACATGGCCGCTTCGCCCATGGAGTAGCCGATGGCAAAGGCTGGGCGGAGCTTGAACTCCCGCCGCAGTATCTGCGTCAGCAGCACACTGGCGCCGACCCCGGCAACGGCCTGCTCGGCGAGTGTCATTGTTGGCGCCGGACTGGGTGCGGCCTCTGCTTTATCGCTCAAGGTTGTTTCTTTGGAAGCATCGCTCAAGGCTGTTGGCAGCAGGGTGGATAGGGCGACATTTTCGGCTGTTGCCGCGGCCTCAAAATCGGCATAACTGTTGGGAAAGGCCTGTTTTAAGGCGCTGAGCATGCCATGGTAAGCCGTGCCGACACCCGGGTAGACAAAGCAGAGGCGAGCAGGGCCCAGTGGCTTGGCGCAAAAAACGCTGCCATTTGGCGTAATAAGCTCAAGCTCTGGCAGTTCGGCCAAAGACGTTATTTTTTGAAGCTGACCCATGAGCAATTCGCTCTCGGCAATAAGCTCGGTGGCATCTCGGCCAATAAGCACCAGCGAATAGTATTCGCCGCCCTCGGGCGCTGTGCCTGAAAAGCTCTGCTCCAGGGTTTTTAATTCATCCGTCAGCCTGCGCGCCAGAGCATCTGCGTTCATCGATTGGCTCAGGCGACTTTGGGCCTGCTGCAGCGCAGTTTGCGCCTCACTGAGCAGAGTCTTTGGGTTGGCAATCAAGGTCAGTGGCAAAAGCCAGGGCGCTCCTTGGGGGCAAAGGCTTGAGGTTAATTTTTTTCCAGAAGCCAAGCCGCTCACACCAGAGCTGTTCAGGCAAGAGTCGCTCAGGGCTTTTTTGTCATAAGAGCTGCTCAGGGTTGTTTTATCGCAAGAACCGCTCAGGGCTGTTTTATCACAAGAACCGCTCAAGGCTGTTTTATCGCAATAACCGCTCAAGGCTGTGCCTTGGCTGAGGATCAGCGCCATAGCCGGGGAGTTACTGGCCAGCGCCAGAGACTTGCCTTGAAAAGGCAATCCCGCCATTTTCTGCGCCAGGCGCCGCTTGGCAAATGCCTCCAGTTGCAGGCATAACGGCTCAAGTTCCAGCGATTGCTCCAGAAACAGAGTGTCCCTTTCTTCTATCTCCGGGCGTTTTGCCTGCTGCCAGGCCTGCTTAAGAAGCTGCTGCGGCTTGTGAGCGCCATGGCTTAAGGCCTGCAGCAAGGCTTGGGGATGCAGTCTTGCTTGCGCCGCATCGACTGCGCTTAGCAGCAATAGCCGCTGCTTTGATGGCAGCACCAGGCTCAGGCTTGCCCCGGCCTTGACCTCGGCCACCAGCCAAGGCCAGTCGGGAACCTGATTGTTATCAAACGCGATAGTGCGCAAGGCAGCCCTAAGCTTGGGCGCCAGGCTTTGCTCCTCTTCGACCAGGCACAGCGCCAGCCGCAGCGGCTTTTCGGCCGCAGACTCAGCTGGCTTTACTCCAATGTGAGGCATAGGGCCTATCGCTTTGCTCAAGGCCTTTCTCTATTAGCTGTGGCGGCTTTGGCCGGTTCAAAGGCGGCGTTGAGCCCCTTGCTAATGGTGACCTTGGCATTTTCCAGCCCGGTTTGCAGCTGGCCCTCGGCGTTGAACAGGGCCAGATCGGCGCTGAGCTGACGGCTGGAGTGCTTGGTCACCTGCAGGCGAATAAGGCCGGTGTCATTTTCAGGTAGTAGGGCGTTTTGCCAGAGCGCCGCCAGGGAAGAGGGCAGGCTGGCGGCATCGTATTTGAGCCGGGCCCAGATCAACATGGCCTGCAGCAGTGCGTCTTGCTGGATCAGGGCGCGATCTTCGCTCGATGCGGCTTCCGGTAGCCGGTATCGGCAGCTAAGCCCTTGATCGTCAAACTGCAGCACCTCAGTAATGGCCTGCAGCTGCGGGCCATGGAACAGGGCGCCGCTGTGATAAAGCTCACTGCCTTGACGCACTTGGAGCTCACCTTCGCCGATCTCGGGCCCACTTTCACCTGTTTCGGGCATAGAAACATGTGTCAGTGGCTGACTGGCGGGCTGCTGTATTAACGGCTGCTGTATTAACGGCAGCAGGGTCGCCTGGTACTGAGGCCGCTCATCACAGCTGATGCTCGCCTGCAGCTCGCCATCGGTTCCCAGAGTCAGGTTGAGCTGCAATCGCTTTTCATCACTGTCAAACACCACGCCTTTGAGCAGCTTATAGTCCACGGCGCGCCAATCGCCGCCAAAGAGGCTCTGGGCACTTTGCAGCATCCACTGGAGCGCGCAGACAGTCGGCCATACCGGATTGCCGCCAATGCAGTGATCTTCCAGCAGCGCCAGCTCCTGGCGCTTGATGCTGCGACTCAGGGTTTGCGGGCTAGCTTGGGCCTCTGGCGCATCTGTGTGGTTCAGGCCTTGTTTACCCCCCGGGCCTTGCATGCTGGAGCCAATCAACAGCTGCGGCTCCGAGCGGGCCAGAATCGCCTCGGCAAACAGCTTGGCACCGGCTTCTCTTGGGATCACATAGACGCCGCGGGACTCAAACATCTGTTTCAGCGCCGCGTTGACCATGCCGCCATCCCAGGGGCCCCAGTTGAAACTGATCACTCGGGTGGTTGGCAGCTCATGATGCAGCCGATGAGCGGTTTTATTGAGAATTTCATTGGCCATGGCGTAGTCGCTCTGGCCTGTGTTGCCGTAGAAACCGGCGGCGGAGGAAAACAGCGCCAACAGTTTTAAGTGCTTGGCGGCCTTTTTGTTTGGCGCCAAGGTACTGAGCAAGGCGGAGAGGCCGCCAACCTTGGTGCCTGTAACCAATTCGAGTTCGGCGAGGGTCTTGTCGGCGATGTGTTTATCGGCCAACACCCCGGCGCCGTGAATCAGCCCGCTGATAGGCGCCAATGCTTGAATGGGCGCCAGTGTGGATGCGACCACATCCGGGTTACTGACATCCAGGCTCAGGTATTCGGCGCTGGCACCTATGGCCTCAAAGCGCTTGAGCGCTGCGTGAATCTCAAGCGCGTTGACCAGAGGTTTTATCAGGGCTTCCACTTCCTTGGGCGAGGGCTTTTGCCCCCTGGCCATTAGCGCAGTGATTGCGGCTGCTTTTAGCTGACCGCTCTCAAGCCCCTTGGCCCAATCGGGAAAGGCTTCCAATGCCAAGGCCTTGCTGCGACCGGCGAGAATAAAGTGACTGCCACTTTGGTGGGCCAGCGCCAGGGCACAGTCCAGGGTGACGCCTTTTGCGCCCCCGGTCACCAGTATTTTATCTGAACTATCGAGTCTGCATGGCGCCAGGCTTGTATCGGCAGCATTCTGGTCATCGGCCGAAGTCGCTACCAGGGTCACTCTACCGGCGGCGCTTTTGCCCCACTCCAACGGATCCTGACTCGGGCTGTAGAGCGCATCCATGACTTGCGAGGCCAGCGCCGAGGCATCAAGCTCAGGAGCAAGATCCAACGCGCGGCAATGCACCTGAGGCCATTCCTGCGCCAGGGTCTTGGTTAAGCCAAACAGGGCGCTCTGATTCAATTCACAGGGCTGACCGCTGAAACCCAGCTGACCATCCATGCGCGCCACAGTGATAAAGGCGCGGCGGCCTTTTGTCGGCGCTTGCCAGGTTGGGCTCAAATGCTTGGCGAACAGGAAGCTCAGTTGTACCTGAGTCTTGGCCGTGATGCTGAGCGGCATCAACTCCTCGAGTTGTTCCCGCGGCAGTTGTGGCTGCAGATGGATATAGATGGCCACTTGCTGTTTGAGCCCGGCGATGAGCGCCTTGACTCCGGCATCATCATTGCTGGTCAGAGTCAGGATTGGCAGCTTGCTATCCAGCGCCGATTGCGAATCGGTTGCCGCCGGGCGCACCAGAGTGACACTGATGCCACTGTCGGTCAGTTTCTTGGCCAGGACTCCGGCGTTGTGGCCGTCATCGAGCAGCAGCGCACAGCTGTTCGCGGCAAACAGAGCCTCGGCGCTTGCGCCTGAGAATCTATCTGCCGCCGGCAGCTTTTTTAGGCTGACTCCCGAATGGGGCGGCAAGGCCACACTCGGCTGAGTGTTTGGCGTCTCATCGGTTTGGGTTAGCGGCTCGGCGGCATGCTCAGCGTTTGAACCGGCAAAACAATCTATGATCTGCCCCAGGGTGCGGCATTCGCTTAAGCTTGCGGCGTCCAGCTGTGGCAGCTCTGGCAATTGGTCCTGCACTGTGCCGAGAATTTCCACCCGCTTGATGGAATCGATACCGAGATCGGCCTCCATATCCATCCCCAGCTCAAGCATTTCGGCCGGGTAGCCGGTCTTCTCAGCCACTACCTGCAGCATGATTGCCGTGATATCACTCTGATTTGAAACTGGCTCAGGCTGCGCGCTTGAATCCACTCCGGCGCTTTGCTGCAGATAATCGACTATCTGCCCCAGGGTGCGGCATTCGCTTAAGGTGGCGGCATCCAGAGGCGGCAGCTCAGGCAATTGGTCCTGCACTGTGCCGAGAATTTCCACCCGCTTGATGGAATCGATACCAAGATCGGCCTCCATATCCATCCCCAGCTCAAGCATTTCGGCCGGGTAGCCGGTCTTCTCAGCCACTACCTGCAGCATGATTGCCGTGATATCACTCTGATTTGAAACTGGCTCAGGCTGCGCGCTTGAATCCACTCCGGCGCTTTGCTGCAGATAATCGACTATCTGCCCCAGGGTGCGGCATTCGCTTAAGGTGGCGGCATCCAGAGGCGGCAGCTCAGGCAATTGGTCCTGCACTGTGCCGAGAATTTCCACCCGCTTGATGGAATCGATACCAAGATCGGCCTCCATATCCATCCCCAGCTCAAGCATTTCGGCCGGGTAGCCGGTCTTCTCAGCCACTACCTGCAGCATGATTGCCGTGATATCACTCTGATTTGAAACTGGCTCAGGCTGCGCGCTTGAATCCACTCCGGCGCTTTGCTGCAGATAATCGACTATCTGCCCCAGGGTGCGGCATTCGCTTAAGGTGGCGGCATCCAGAGGCGGCAGCTCAGGCAATTGGTCCTGCACTGTGCCGAGAATTTCCACCCGCTTGATGGAATCGATACCAAGATCGGCCTCCATATCCATCCCCAGCTCGAGCATTTCGGCCGGGTAGCCGGTCTTCTCAGCCACCACTTGCAGCATCAGTGCCGTCACATCACTAGCTGTGTTTGATTGAATCGGGCTTGGCTGAACGCTTGAATTCACTCCGGCGCTTTGCTGCAGATAGTCGACAATTTGCCCCAGGGTGCGGCATTCACTTAGAGTTGCGGCGTCCAGCGGCGGCAGCTCAGGCAATTCATCTTGTACTGTGCCCAAGATCTCCACCCGCTTGATGGAATCGATACCAAGATCGGCCTCCATATCCATCCCCAGCTCGAGCATTTCGGCCGGGTAGCCGGTCTTCTCAGCCACCACTTGCAGCATCAGTGCCGTCACATCACTAGCTGTGTTTGATTGAATCGGGCTTGGCTGAACGCTTGAATTCACTCCGGCGCTTTGCTGCAGATAGTCGACAATTTGCCCCAGGGTGCGGCATTCACTTAGAGTTGCGGCGTCCAGCGGCGGCAGCTCAGGCAATTCATCTTGTACTGTGCCCAAGATCTCCACCCGTTTGATGGAATCGATACCAAGATCGGCTTCCATATCCATCCCCAGCTCGAGCATTTCGGCCGGGTAGCCGGTCTTGTCGGCCACCACTTGCAGCATCAGTGCCGTGACATCATTCTGATTTGCATGAGCAGTGTTTGATTGAGCTGCATTTGATTGAGCCCGGGGTGGCTGAACACTGGTGTTCACTCCGGCGCTTTGCTGCAGATAGTCGACAATCTGCCCCAGGGTGCGGCATTCGCTTAGGGTGGCGGCGTCCAACTGTGGCAGCTCAGGCAAGGCATCCTGCACTGTGCCGAGAATTTCCACCCGCTTGATGGAATCGATACCGAGATCGGCTTCCATATCCATCCCCAGCTCCAGCATCTCTGTGGGATAGCCTGTCTTGTCGGCCACCACCTGCAGCATCAGTGCCGTCACATCACTAGCTGTGTTTGACAGGGCTGGGCTTGGCTGAATTGGCTCGGGTTGCACACTGGAATCCACACCGGCGCTTTGCTGCAGATAATCGACGATCTGTCCCAGAGTGCGGCATTCACTCAAGGTTGCGGCGTCCAGCGGCGGCAGCTCAGGCAATTCATCTTGTACTGTGCCCAAGATCTCCACCCGTTTGATGGAATCGATACCAAGATCGGCTTCCATATCCATCCCCAGCTCGAGCATTTCGGCCGGGTAGCCGGTCTTGTCGGCCACCACTTGCAGCATCAGTGCCGTGACATCATTCTGATTTGCATGAGCAGTGTTTGATTGAGCTGCATTTGATTGAGCCCGGGGTGGCTGAACACTGGTGTTCACTCCGGCGCTTTGCTGCAGATAGTCGACAATCTGCCCCAGGGTGCGGCATTCGCTTAGGGTGGCGGCGTCCAACTGTGGCAGCTCAGGCAAGGCATCCTGCACTGTGCCGAGAATTTCCACCCGCTTGATGGAATCGATACCGAGATCGGCTTCCATATCCATCCCCAGCTCCAGCATCTCTGTGGGATAGCCTGTCTTGTCGGCCACCACCTGCAGCATCAGTGCCGTCACATCACTAGCTGTGTTTGACAGGGCTGGGCTTGGCTGAATTGGCTCGGGTTGCACACTGGAATCCACACCGGCGCTTTGCTGCAGATAATCGACGATCTGTCCCAGAGTGCGGCATTCACTCAAGGTTGCGGCGTCCAGCGGCGGCAGCTCAGGCAATTCATCTTGTACTGTGCCCAAGATCTCCACCCGTTTGATGGAATCGATACCAAGATCGGCTTCCATATCCATCCCCAGCTCGAGCATTTCTGTGGGGTAGCCGGTTTTGTCGGCCACCACTTGTAACATCAGCTCTTCGACACCTGTGCTTGGCTTGGCTGTGGTTACGGCTACTGCTGGGGCTGGAGCTTGAGGCCGACTCTGTAGCACTTGGCTTGGTTGCTGGGGCGTGCTCGCTGCTTTGACTGGCGCTGCGGCGTGAGTTACAGGCGCTGCAGCCTGGGCGGGCACTGGCACAGACACTGGTGCTGCTTGGGCCTGCTCTATATTGGGCAAAACAGCATTGGGCAACACAGAATTTGGTAACACAGCGCCGCCCTGAAGTTGTTGCAACAACTGCTGGGCGCCGAGATTTTGCGACTGAATAAAGTCGTTGTGGATCTTTAAAGTCTCGGCCTGGTGCTGGTGGAACATGGCCAGGGTCTGATTGAGGCTGTCAGGAATCGCTTTGCCAGCCGTCGCCAGTTTTACTTGCTCGGCGAGCAGTTGCTGCACACTGTTGCCATATTGCAGTGGGATATTCAGAAACTGCTGATGCAGCTCGGCCAACTGTTGCTGGGCGCTGAAAAACTGCTGTAATCCGCTGCCGCTGTTTGCTGGGAGGCCGTTTGCAGCTTGTGGCGCTGTAGCTTGGCTCGGTTGACTCGGGTTCTGGCTTGCGGCCGCTACTGGGATCTCGACGATTTTTTCCACGACTTTCTCGACTATTTTTGTCTGTTGACTGACCCGGCCCTCTTTGAGTGAGGCCGCCATCTTCTGGGCGGTCGCCGGGCTGATATAGTTACTGGCACCGAGCTTGATTGTCATCGGTGAGGCCTTGTGTTTGGCCTGGGTTTGTACGGCGCGATAGGCATCGGGATCTGTCAGAGGCAGGCCCGCCAATGCCAGGCTGAGCAGGGCTTGCTTCAGCTCAGTGTCGGCGGCCAGTGAATCGATACAGCTTGGGTTGTCCAGCGACAGGAACAGGCATTCGGCAGCGCGATCGCCCAAGGTGGCTTGTGCCAACCTGGCCAGGGTGTTTTTCGGGCCAAACTCGACAAATATTCTGGCGCCGTCCCGGTACATGCTCTCTATCTGCTCACTGAAGCGCACCTGCTTGAGCATATGCTGCTCCAGGTTGGCTCTGAGGCTTTCGGCATCCTGTGCCAGCTTGTCACCTGTGGCATTGACATACAGAGGCGTTTTCGCATCGCTCAAGCCCTGGTGGGCAATCGCCTCGGCAAAGGGTTGCTGCGCATGGGCCACCAGCGGAGTGTGGAAGGCACCGGATACCGGCAGCGCTATGGCGCGCAAACCTGCCTCGTTCAGCTTGAGGTTGAGCCGGGCCACCGCTTCACTCGCGCCGGCAATCACAAGCTGAACCGGGCTGTTGATATTGGCTATCTGCACCTCGGGTTCAGTCTGCAACAGTTGCTCGAGCGTATTGCGCTCAGCGGCTGAAGGCAGGATAACGGCGCTCATGGCGCCCGGATCTTTATCTTCGGGGACACTGGCCATGGCATCGCCTCGGGCGAAGGCCAGCGCGTAATAGCTCTCACGGCTCAAGGCACCAGCGGCGCGTAGCGCCGACAGCTCACCAAAGCTGTGACCGGCCAGCATATCCGCCTGGAATCCGGCCTGGCAAAACAGAGTAAACTGCCCCATGCCGAGGGCGCCAATGGCGCTTTGGGCAAAGCGGGTATTGGCCAGTGCCAGTTCATCCTCTTTGTTGGCCTGGGGCGAGAATTTGGCTATCGGGAACACCCGCGCCGACAAGGGGCCCATGCCGTACTTGTCGGCTATGCCCTGGCGGGAAAACTCACGGTCGGCGGCGGCAAATTCGGCGCGAAGCTCGGGATAGAGCTGGGTTAGCCCAGAGCCCATCTGGAGATACTGACTGCCTTGACCGGCAAACAGGGCGGCGGTCTTGGCCTCAGTCAAAGGCCCACTGCGGTACTCGACTCCCTGATGTTGCCAACGGGTTTGCGGCTGTTCTTCAGCCGTGCTTTGCAGCTTGTTCAAGGCCTGTAGCAGCTTTTGCTGCAGCTCTATGGTGTCGCAGGCAAGGAGTCCCAGCCTGGGGCCTTGTACCTGTGTCTGGCTGCCGAGGCGATAGGGCGCGCACAGGGTTTCAAGGTCGTCATGGGCATCTGACTCCAGCGTCTTGAGCAGAGCGGTTATCTCTTGAACTAGCGCCGGTTTGTCCGGAGCGCAAAACAGCAGCGGCAAAGGCGTGCGTCTCAGGCGAGCGGGTTGCTTGGGTAATTCGGGGCTGTGCTCTTCCAATACCAGGTGGAAGTTGGTGCCACCAAAGCCAAAGGAGCTGACGGCGGCGCGCCTCGGTGTACCGTCGGTTCTTGGCATCCAGGGGCGGGTTTGAGTGTTGAGATAGAAGGGCGATTGCTCCACTGCCATCTTGGGATTGGGCTGCTTTACATTGATGGTGGGCGGCAACACCTTGTGATGCAGTGCCAATGCCGCCTTGATCACCCCGGCGGTGCCGGCGGTCGACTTGGTATGGCCCACCTGGGACTTGATTGAACCCAGCGCAATGTGCTGCAGCTCAGGATTATCCTGACTCATTACGGCGTTGAGGCCGCTGAATTCGGCCACATCACCGGCGGCCGTACCTGTGCCGTGGGCTTCCATCAGGCCCAGAGTATGGGGCGGGAACCCGGCATCATCGTAGGCCCGCCGCAGCGCCTTGGCCTGGCCTTCGGGGCGCGGCGCGTAAATGCTCTTGAACTTGCCATCGCTGGAGGCGCCAACCCCTTTGATCACCGCATAGATGCGGTCACCGTCGCGTTCGGCATCATCCAGGCGTTTCAGCGCCACCATGCCTATGCCTTCGCCTATCATCATGCCGCGGGAGTCGGCGTCGAACGGCTTTATCTGCTCGTCGCTGGTAAAGGCCGGGGTCTTGGAGAAGCTCATGTACATATAGGCGGAGTTGTCGGTGCAGACGCCTCCGGTGAGCATCATATCGCTGCGGCCTTCGGTCAGCTCGGTGAGCGCCATTCGCATTGCCGCCAGAGAGCCGGCACAGGCGGCGTCGACCACACAGTTCATGCCGCCGAGATCGAAACGGTTGGCAATCCGACCGGCGATAACATTGCCGAGTGACCCCGGGAAGGAGTTTTCCTCCCAGTGTATATATTGGTCCTGGAATTTGCGGATCAGCATTTCGCTGTCCTGCTCACTGACGCCACTCTCGCGAAACACCTTTTTCAGCACAGGGTATTGCAGCCTGGCATTGAGGCTTTGGCTGATCTTCTGGCCACCGCCAATCCCCAAGGTGATACCGATGCGGTCGCGGTCATAGTCCGAGCCTTCATGGATACCTGCATCCTCCAACACCTCTTTGGCTACCACCAGCGACAGCAGCTGCGAGGTGTCGGTCAGTTCGAGGATATTAGGCGGCAGACCAAACTCCATGGGGTTGAAATCCACTTCCGGGATAAAGCCGCCGCGCTTGCAGTAACTCTTGTCGGCGGCTTTCTTGTCGGGGTCAAAATAGTCGGCCACTTGCCAGCGGTCGGCGGGCACTTGGGTGATGGCATCTATCTTGTCGCAGATCAGATCCCAAAACTGGTTCAGATAACGGCTGCCGGCAAACAGGCTCGCCATGCCGACTATGGCAATCGGCGTGTCTTTCAGCCTTTTGTTGAGGCGTTTGTCTATCTGAGAGGCTTGTGCTTGGCTCATTGAGCATCTCCATTGGTGGCTGCAAGTTGCGGCCTGGGTTTGCGCCCTGCCTTGGCGGCAGCGGGAAACCTGGATTGGAAAATATGATAGTTGCGTACCAGCAAGCGGCGCAGTGCAAACGGGGCACGCTTGAGGACGTAGGCTATGTAGCGGTCGGCGGCGTGGGTGTCGTCATCCTGATAGATGTCGACATAGACCCAGCCGCTGACGGGATCCATCCCTATGAGTACCGAATGGGTCTGTTGGCCAATGGGAATACTCATGGCTTCGACCTGAACCACAGTGTGTTCATCGGTACTGGGCAGCATCAACGCATCGGCGAGCGTTTGGCTGTTGAGGGTGTAGGTTTGCATCTTGCTGCCGCTGTAGACCGGCAGCTTATTGAAGTGTTTCGGCGGCAGCGAGTGCGCAGCATCAATATTGTCGAGCCGGGACGCGCCGTGGCGTTTCAGACAGCGGGCCAGCCCGGAGCGCGAAACATGGGGATTGATAAACTCTTGGGTGACTTGCAACAGCCTGTCCAATGGCAGCTTGAGCTGCCAACGCAGTCCGACAACCACATATTCCTGAATATCGCTCAGGGTAGTATTCAGATGATGCGGGGTATGGGATTGATCCTGGGTCGACTCGCGTTTACGCCACTTGCGAACGGTTGCTTCACTGATATTCAGTAACCGTGCCAGTTGGCTGACATTGAGCTCCGACTCCTGGATAAAGCGGCGCATTTCCGGGGTGGTGGTGGCATTGCGATGGCGCCGTTTTCCGGTTTGAGTTTGCTTCATAATCAGCTGGGACTGGGCCCTTGGGCTTCCTTTCTCGCCTGTCTGCTATGGTTGCAAACTTCCACAATACTGAGCGTCAGGCTGTTATTTCAGTAACAGGTGAAGCAGATTACCAGTGCCTGCCACTCGATACAATCATCTGGGACTGAAAATCCTGCTTTTGTTTTAAGGCTCTTACTCGCAAATGAGTCCGGAATGACTTGTTGTTGATTTGTTTTTAAATTGATATAACTTGGTTGTTTTGGTTTTTTGTGCTGTAAAAATGGATATCTGATACCTATTTATCCCTAATCCCCTGTGATCTGTTGCCGCTTATATTGCAGCTTATGTTACAACCTGGGTATCTGCCTTTAGGGCAGCTGGATGAACTGGCATCAGCAACAGAAATGGAGAGTGTCAGGTGTATTTAACAAAAAATAATCTATTGGGAATGGCGAGTGCGGCCTTGTTTACAGTACTTGGCGCCGGTTGCAGTGGTACCAGTGCCACGACCGCCGAGTTGTCGCCAGAGGACGCGGCCCGTCAACAAAGACTCGATGAACAGGGATACCGCTGCGATCGGGTTAGGGTCACCGGCAGCAATATTCCCAACCGCCGCTGTACAACCGCCCAGCAGCGGGAAAGAGAGCGGGAAGAGGCGAGAGCCTATGTCGATAAAATGAATCAGCAAAACATGAATGATTAGCACTTGAGACCGAGGGGGAGGCCAGGGCAAAATAGCCTACTCCCCCTTGGTTTTGGAGCCTCCCATCAACGCCGTGCAGCTCTTTTTGTATCCCTTACGCCCGAGTGAGCCTTTAAAACTCAAAGATCTGGCGCTGTGCCTGACGCCGGCCGAGCGGGAAAAGTTTGCCCGAATAAGCCATAAAGAGGTAAAGCAACGGGCAATAACAAGTCGCGCCTTGCTGAGAAAGACCCTGAGTACTCAAGCGCCGCTTGCAGCCCGGGAGTGGTGTTTCGATTATGGTCCCCAGGGTAAGCCGCGCCTTTGTGATGAGCAGTTTCAACAGACTCAGCTGCATTTTAACCTCAGTCACAGCGGTGATTGGCTGCTGTTGGCATTGCTGAAACATCCTTCCCCTGAGTTGCAGCTTGGCGTCGATATAGAGCGTTTACGGATGCGCACGGCTATCGATACTGTGATGCGCCACTATTTTGCGCCTTTTGAGCTGCAGCAGTTACGAAATCTGGATGATGCCGCGCGGCGAGAGGCGTTTTTCGACCTCTGGGCCTTGAAAGAGTCTTATATCAAGGCGACCGGCAAGGGGTTGGCGCAGCCGCTTGATGGGTTTGCGTTCGACTTGAGTTCCGGGGAAGCATGCTCGGCCGAGCGGCCTGCCGAGATTGCTTCGATGCGCCGTGGGCTTTTGTTAAAGCCTAAGGAAAACACCCGATGGCAGAGTTGGCTTGGCCATATGGAGCCGGGTTATCGATTGGCCCTGACCCTTGGGGCGCCTGCAGCCATCAACTGGAAACTGCAATGGCACCTTAGCGGCTGAGTCTGCACGCGTCGCGGCGTTGGCAATGATGGTCATTATTACCGCTCCGAGGCTCACTTTTTTACCTGCGATGGTATATTCGTAGTGGTGAATTTACCTCAAGGAAACAAAACTATGCTGAAATTGACAAAGTGGAGTGCTGTGTGGGTATTGGCTCTGGCAAGTGCCACGGCTAACGCGGCAGAAGGAAACGTGGCGGCCGAGGTCAAAATGGGGGGCGAACGTGTCACCCTGATGGGGAAGTTGCCTGAACTCAACCAGGCGGCCCCCGGTTTTAAGGTCGTGGATGACCAGTTTGCCCCAGTGACCTTAAGTGACTTCAAGGGCAAGACAGTGCTTATCAGCGCGGTTCCCAGTTTGGATACCGGCGTTTGTGCCTTGCAGACCAAGAGATTCAATAAAGAGTTTGGCAAGTTTGATGACTCTGTCGTCATGTTGACAATCAGTGAGGATTTACCCTTTGCTCAGAAGCGTTTCTGCAAAGTGGAGGATGTCCATAAAATCAAAGTGCTGTCTGATTCGGTTTGGCGTGACTTTGGCAATAAATATGGTTTGCTGATCCCTAATCGTGGTTTATTGGCCAGAGCGATATTTATCATAGATGCCAGTGGTAAGCTTAAGTATCGTGAGCTGGTGGCAGATGTGTCTCACCACCCTGATTACGATGCAGCGCTCAAAGCCCTGAAGGCAATCAATCAGGGCTGAATGTCAAAACGCCGGCTTATGAGCCGGCGTTTGCTATGTTGAATAACCCTGGTGATGCGGTTCGGTCAGTCCGGATGTGGATCTGATCCGGTTTGATAGTCGAAGGTTGGCATGGCCCAGTGGTACTTGATAGCCAGCATCCGCAAACTGAATCCCAGAGTGAGACACAGACTGAGATTGATCCATTCCGGCAATTGCCATTGCGATAGAACCACGTAGAGTCCCGCGGTGATGATAGAGATCACTGCATATAACTCTTTGCGGAAGATGAGCGGCATTTGATTACAGAGAATGTCGCGAATAATACCGCCAAATGCTCCGGTAATCACTCCCATCACTACGGCGACCACAGGGCTGAAGCCCAGCAGCAGTGTCTTTTGGGCTCCGACAATCGAAAATACCGCCAGGCCAAGCGCATCGATTGCCAGAAACAGTTTCGACAAATAGCGCATTACGGGTGCGATAATCACTGTCAGCAGCGAAGCAAAGCCAATGGCCAGCAGATAATGCCAGTTTTCTACCCAGATCAGCGGATAGTTACCCAGCAACATATCTCTGAGCGTGCCGCCCCCTATGGCGGTGGCACAGCCCACTATGACTACGCCAAAGAGATCCATCTGTTTTCTTCCCGCCGCCAATGCGCCGGTCATTGCTTCGGCCAGTACACCAATCAGCCAGAGTATGGCGATAAACTGAGCTTCTTGCATAGTATTCGTATCAAAATCACAAAGGATCTGAATTTTGCCGTAAAGAAAACCGCTTTAACAGCGATTTTAATTAAAAATTTGGATTAGTTTTATTTATCTCAAAATTTCATCTAAATAATAAAGATTCTATATTTTTATGATTCAAATGGAATTTTTAAACAAAAGTTCATGAATATTACTGTGTCATTTTGGGTTTTGCTTGTTCTCAATTTGTTTGGATTTGTTTAGCCGTTGAACTTGATAAAAATCTAAGTTAACTGAGGGGCGGTTTCGTGGGTGCTGTACAGCTGGGTTGGAGAGCGCTAGAGTGCTCTGGCCCAAATGGTGTCAGTTAACGGGCAAGGAAAGTGAATTGGGGGAGAGATGATAGATTTCAGAAGTGATACTGTGACCCAACCTACTGCCGCGATGCGCCAAGCCATGGCGACCGCGCAGGTAGGGGATGATGTTTATGGCGATGACCCTACGGTTAACCGCCTCGAAGCCATGGCCGCCGAGATGTTCGGTTTTGACTCTGCCTTGTTTACCAGCTCTGGCACTCAAGCCAACCTGCTGGCGCTCATGTCCCACTGTGAGCGGGGTGATGAATATCTGTGTGGCCAACAAGCTCATAACTATAAGTTTGAAGGCGGTGGTGCGGCCGTGCTTGGCAGTATTCAGCCTCAACCACTGAATAATCAGGCCGATGGCAGCATAGCGCTTGAAGATATTCGCGCCGCCATTAAACCCGATGATTTTCACTTTGCCCGCACTCGCCTCTTGAGCCTGGAAAACACCATAGGCGGCAAGGTATTGCCGCAGGAATATCTGGCCAAGGCGCAGCAACTGGCGTTCAATCACGGTTTGAAAATCCATCTCGATGGCGCTCGGGTGGCCAATGCCGCTGTGGCGCAGGGGCTGGAGATAGCCGATATAACTCAATATTTCGACTCGGTATCCCTCTGTCTCTCCAAGGGGTTGGCTGCGCCGGTTGGCTCTTTATTACTGGGGGATGAGAGGCTTATTCATAAGGCGCGTCGCTGGCGGAAGATGCTGGGTGGTGGGATGCGCCAGGCCGGTATTTTGGCCGCGGCAGCCGAGCTGGCATTAACCGAGCAGGTGGCACGTCTGGCAGAAGATCATGCCAATGCCAGGGCTTTGGCTGAAGGTTTGAGTCAGTTGCAAGAGTTAACCTTGGATATGAGCCAGGTACAAACCAATATGGTGTTTGCCACTCTGGCCGAAGAGGTGGATATCCAGGCGTTGGTCAAAGGCTTGCTACAAGAGGGAGTGCGCATCAGCGGTGCCCGACAGCTACGCTTGGTGACCCACAAAGATATTAGCGCCGCCGATATCGACAAGACTTTGCTGGCCTTCAAGCGGGTGCTCAGCCAGGTTTGAGCTCGAACCATTGCGGTGCAGCAGGCGTGTTTCTGGTGCATCGTAATGGCATTTACTCGCAAAGTGTTATGTAACTTATTGAATTGTAATGATTGAAAGTTTGGTGTCCAATTTGCTTTAGTTCAAGTGAGAATTCCAATCACAGGCGAACACGAGGACATAAACATGAAATACTACAGTCGGCGTTTGGTTAAACACGAGCATCTCAACCCGGCGGGAGCCCTGTTCGGCGGCCAGCTAATGAGCTGGATTGATGAGGAGGCGGCCATCTTCGCCGCTTGTCAGATGAAGAGTGTCAGCCATGTGACCAAACTTATCTCGGAAATTAACTTTATGACCCCGGCCAAGCTTGGTGATGTGATTGAGTTCGGCCTCGAGCTTATCAGTCTGGGTCATACCTCGATCACCATTCGCTGCGAAGTGCGTAATAAATTGAATCTGGCACCGATAGTCAGCATAGATAAGATGGTCTTCGTCAATGTCAATCAAGCCGGTTTGCCCGTGCCTCACGGCATGCGAGCGAACGCAGCTTGATAATTGGCTGGCAGGAGGCTGAGCCGCGCCAGTACAGTCAATCTTGCAGTTCTTCCTTGACTGACTTGGCGGCATCACGGGAAGCGTGGCCGATTTCTCGGGTCACATCCCGAGTGGTGTGGCCTATCTCTTTGGTGACTTCTTTAGTTGTATGACCTATAGAGCGGCCGGTTTCCTTGAGTTCGGCACAGGCGCCAAGGCTGAGTAATGCAGCAATAAGCAGTATTGTTTTCATCATTTTATCCTTATAGCTTACCGGTCAGTTGGGCGTATTTTACCAGCAGTTCATCTTGGGTTTCCTGATGTTCGGGATCCTTGTCGATACAGTCGATAGGGCAGACAGAAACACAGGTGGGATTGTCATAGTGGCCAACACATTCGGTGCAGCGCGCAGGATCTATCTCGTAGATCTCTTCACCCATAGTGATGGCTTGATTGGGGCACTCTGGCTCACACATGTCGCAGTTAATGCAGCTGTCATCAATGATTAAGGCCATTGCCTTGTATTACCTCGGAATTGTTATCCTGCTATGCAGGCTTTAGTCAACGCATGACATACAACCTAAGGTGCCCTGCGTAATTCATAGCGGTGATTTTATCACAGGGCCGGGGGCTGTCGGCAAGACTATTGCGCAGCGCCGCTTGATGCAGCTGGAGTGGGCTTGGAGAGAGAAGCATGTTGTCGGGCGGTTGTGCTTCAACAGCGGAGGCTATAAAGGACTTTGGCTTTGGTGGTGGCGCCGCAACTCGTCTCAGTCTCGATATTTGGCCTTTTGCTTCGCTTGGCTAGTTGCTATTGGGGGGAGATTGCTCCTGCAGGGGGTGCTGCAGATATTGCTGGTAAGTATCCTCGCCCCAGGCCTGGAGTCGACCATCTTTGAATAACAGTGGGGTGCACTCATCTTTGGTGGTCTTGCCGTCTGATTTGACATGCTGGGTGCGGTAGAAGAGCACTTGCAGCGACTGACCATGGGTTTGCATGGCTTCGCTGAAATCGGCTCTACCCAGGGTTTCCATGGTTTGTTCCAGTGTTTGCCCCAGTTGCAGCTCGGAAACCATAGACTGGTTATAGGCTTGCCTGTCTTCCCAGCTCATCTCTTCCGGCTTGGGCTCATAGAAGAGAATAACCACGGCAACGAAGAGCAGATAGGCGATAAAGATGCTGCCGATAATCACAGGGGCCTTACCTTTCATACGTTTTTTCCATTTTATTGTTTAAGTTGAGCGCTGAGAGTCTTCGCTTTCTTTGACTCTATACTGGTTCAAGCGAATATTAAGTTCGAGATCCGTGCGCAGTTTTGCCAACCGATAGCTGAGGCGCGCCATCTCCTTGCCTTCGGTTAGCTTTTTGGCTTGCTTGGCGCCCAAAGTATCGAGCGCATTGTAGACATTGGCCAGGGTGCGAAAGCTTCTGAGCAATTCGCCGGCCGTCTTGGGACCTATTCCCTGGATGCCGGGGATCTTATTGCCACTGTCGCCGCTGAGGGCCATAAAGTCCAGCAGCTGGCTCTGCTCTATGCCGAGTTTTTGCTCCAGTGCGGCAATATCCATGGCGGCGCCATTGAAATGATCCCACAGCAGTAAACGCGGTAACCTCAGCTGGCAAAAGCCCTTGTCGGTAGAGACGATAATCGCCTCACCACCGTGCAGGCACAACTTGCTGGCCAAGGTGGCGATAACATCATCGGCTTCCGATAGCGCATTGATGGAGCCTATTCCCGCTTCGGCCAATGCCTGTTTCAGTGCCGGCAGGCCATCGGCCAAGGCTTGGGGCATAGGCTTGCGGCCTTTCTTGTAATCCGGATACAGGCGTTTGCGCCAGGATTCTTCATCGCCGTCCCAGACAATGGCCACATGGGTAGGACTGTGCTGGCGAATAAGCTTCTGGCAAGCATTGCGGCTGCGTTCGGTCAGCCCTTGCATGTCGGCATCATCCGGCTGCGCCGCATGTAGGCGGCGCACCAGATTCATGCCATCGATAATCAGTAATCGGTTCATTTCATTATTTGATAACAGGGCACATAAGCAGAGCCCGGCAACTTCATTCTTTGTTGGCTGACAAAGGCGCCCAGTAATTTATCCATCAAAGCCATCAACTCAGGGTCTCCTTTTAACTTGAAGGGGCCCAAGCGTTCGATGTTTTTCATGGTGTTAGCCTTAACATTACCGGCCACTATACCTGAAAATGCCTTGCGCAGGTTGGCTGCCAGTTCAGCTTTATTGCTCTGGAAGTGCAGGTTGAGGTTTTCCATCACTTCATGAGTGGGCACAAAGGGCAGTTGGAATTCAGGTTCTATCTTGAGACTCCACTGGTATTGGTAGGCATCGCCGGTTTTTTTGCGATGACATTTTACCTCTTCCATACCCGCTCGCATGACGCGTGCGACCTGAGGCGCATCATCTATGATGATTTGGTATTTCTGCTGCGCCTGCTCGCCAAGGGTGGCGCCGATAAAGGCATCGATTTCGCGGAAATAGGCTTCGCTTTCTTTGGGGCCTGAGAGCACCAGCGGGAAGGGAATATCGGCATTTTCACGATTGAGCAAGATACCCAGAAGATACAGTAGTTCTTCTGCGGTGCCGGCACCGCCGGGGAAAATGACGATACCGTGCCCCAGACGCACAAAGGCCTCCAGGCGTTTTTCAATATCCGGCAGAATCACCAGTTCATTGACGATTTGGTTGGGCGGTTCGGCGGCGATAATGCTCGGCTCGGTCAGGCCTATGTAACGGGCGTTATGAATACGCTGCTTGGCATGACCGATAGCGGCGCCTTTCATTGGCCCCTTCATGGCTCCCGGCCCGCAACCGGTACAGATATCCAGCATTCTTAGCCCCAACTGGTAGCCCACCTCTTTGGTGTATCTGTATTCGGTATCGTTTATCGAGTGGCCGCCCCAACAAACCACCACATTGGGATCCTGCATCGGTGGAATGGCTCTGGCGTTTCTCAGAATATCGAACACCACATTGGTGATATGGCTGGCGTTGGTGAGGTTGATGTGTTTCAGGCCATCGTACTTGTTGCTGACGTAGATGATGTCCCTGAGTACGGCAAACAGATGCTCCTGAATGCCGACTATGATCTGCTCATCGACAAAGGCACATGCTGGAGGATTGATAAGTTCCAGCTTGATGCCTCGCTCCCGGCGCAATACATTGATTTCAAAGTCCTGAAATTGTTCAAACAGCTCCTTGGCATTGTCAGTCTGTTGCCCAGAGGCCAATACGGCTAAAGAGCAGTTACGGTAGAGTTGGTAAAGATCACTCTTGGCACTTTGTTTGAGGCGATCCGCCTCCAGTTGCGACAGTTGATCCATACTGCCGCGGGGACTGATCCTGACTATCATGATGACTCCTTGAGCGTAAACAGGAGTCATTGTTGTCAATCTATAATGACTCTGTCACGGCTTTCATGTTTGGCCTTATAGAGGGCGGCATCGGCGCGTTCGAAGGTTTCCTGAATGTGTTCGCCATCAATGATTTGTGCGGCCCCTATGGATACTGTAACTGTAATACGCTGATTTTTAAATTTAAACGGAATATTTTTAATTTTTTCGCGCACTCTGTTCAATAGCTGTTCTATGTCCTTGGGTGAGACATCGGGGATAATGAGTACAAATTCTTCACCGCCATAGCGGGCAACAAATTCAGTATCACGCAAAGAGTTTTTCAACGCCATGGCGATGACCTGCAGTGTCTTATCTCCTGTGGTATGGCCAAAGCTGTCGTTGATGGATTTGAAGTGATCTATGTCGGCGACTGCCAGCCATAAGGGTTGTTTGTTGCGCTGGAAGTGACGGTATTCCTGCTCCATCCGCTCCTCCATGGCCGCACGGTTGGGCAGCTGGGTGAGGGTATCGAGCATGTTGAGCTTTTGCTGCTCGAATAATCTTTCCTTGTAAGTGGAGGCTTCACTTGTGAGGTCATTGAGCTCTTTGCGCATGGTTTCCATCGACTTACGCAGCAGTGCCTGTTCTCTTTGCTCCAGCGCTTCTTTGCGGGCCAGGCTGGCGCGAATGGCGGCCAGTTGCTCGCTGATCTGCTGTTTGAGTTCGGTAATATCTTCGATATCCACCAGCGACTCCCCCACGCTGTCGACTTGGGTGTTGATCTCTCGATTCAGTTGACTCTTAAGCTGATGGCTGCGCTGGGATTGGTTGTAGGAGTCGCTGACCACTTCGCGCACGGCGCTCAAGGCGTCGTTGAGGGCAAACAGAAACTCCTGCGAAGCGGTTTTTTCGCGGGCGATGTTGTCTAAAAGCAGCGAGAGTATTGTTTGATAGGCTTCCAGCAGGGTATCGATATCAATGTCGGGTGATGCCAGCTGCTCTTTGATCACCAATACCTGATCGCGTTGATCTTTGCGAAACTCTATGTTGGAGATCATCTGCGCCAGCTCGTGGCCCAGTTGCCTGTGTTTGGGCATTACCGCAATGGGGGATTCGGCTTCGAATTGACTGCAAAGCAGTTGCTCGTAGAAGCCCACCAACTGTTCGACCTTGGGAATATAGTCCCAGACGGTATGGAAAGGTTTGCCCAGCTCCTGTTTGAAATAGCTGACCTCTTTCTTGAGGCGCTCTGGCATGGAATCGACTCGTTGCAGTTGGCGACTGAACTTGCTCAGACTAGAGCGGCCCTCTTCGAGCTGGCCCATTACATGGTGGTATTGCTTCTTGAGCAATCGTTCGACTTCGACCAGATCCGGTAACACTTCATCTATGCGTTCATAGGTGCCCAGGTTATGCCTGAGTTTGGCCAGTTTGTTGTCTAGCTCTAGGTTTTGCCCTTTGCAGGCCAGGCTGAGATGGCCAATAAATTGCAGTAACGCCTGCAGTTTGGCGTTCCTGTCTTCATTCATTTCATCTAACGCGGCTTTGGTGGAATTCAGTTTCTGCTTGAGAACACCTAGTTGCGACACCGTTGCGTTTGAGTCCTTCATTCCTGTAACTTTCCTTCGATGCGGGATCGAATCCATTGTAGGGGTATAAATGACTGAAATTTCGTGACAACCGTTTCAGACACTATTAAATGGTATAGCAATCTGTCAGGAGTGCAAATTCGCCATCTCGTTGTTGCGACAAAGTTTTGTCGTTCAGATCAAATAATTGGCATTGGGTCGATTTTTGATTGTAATTGCGACTCCGGCCAATCAATTTTATCTTTTTCTCCGTTGGTTTCTATTCGGATTAAGCCGCGGATTATACTCTTTTGCAGTTGCAGATAGAGTGGGGCAGAAAATATGGCCGCCGGAGTAAAATCCAGGGTACTGAAACCAACGTAGTGGCCTTGATTATCTTTAAGGCTCATGGCTCCGGCTAACGCCAATTGTGTTGTTTCAAACAAGGTTTCGGCAGACAGACGGACATCGGGGTTAGCCAGCAGCGGTAATGGGATGAATCCGAGAGCCCATTTGACGTTTTCTTTCTGAAACGCTGCCGCAAGTTGCTGGTGAATTTGCCTTGCACTGGTTTCATAGTCCAAAACCAAGGCAAAAAGTCCCGGCCTGAGCAGAAATACATCGGCATGAGTCAGCTCGGTAATGTCATTTGCCAACCGCTCTAGCCTAGGGGCAGCCAAGCTGTTTCCAAGCCTTATGTCACTATCGAAATCTTGCTCTAGTGCCAGCAGAGCCAAGCCTTTGGGTTTTGTTGCTATTTTCTTCAGTAGTGACCGATAACCAGGTAAACCCGTCATCGGGTCCAACAACATTGTCGATTGTTGAACATTGTTGTTTCTAAGCATCTGTCTGCGTAGTTTGGATTGCTGCAGCAATAAGCCCAGCAATACCAGACAGAGTATTGTCCCTCCGGCCAACAAAGCGTTGCGGGTATGCAGGGTTGCCAATTGTTGCTGTTGCTCTTGCCGCAACTGTCCCAATGCAAGTTTTAATCTTTGCTCGGTAAGCGCTGAGGATTTGATGTCCGAACCTGTATTTTTATCTTTCTCTAACAAAGCGTTATGTATTTTAATGCTTTCTGTCTGAGTCGCAAGCGCTTGCTGAAAGCGGCCTTGGGCCTGGTAGGCATCGGTCTGGTAGCCGAGGGCTTCTATCTGCTCTTGCTGTAATTCCAACTGTTTGGCTAAACGCAGTGCTTCTTGGGCATGTTGCATCGTCAAGGGCCAATCCTTTATGGCATGGGCAACTTGCGCTATGAGCATTTCGTTGTAAATCAGATAATGATTACTCTTCCGCTCTTTGAATATCTCGTTGGCTTGAAACAGGTAGTCGAGGGCGACTCGATGGTCGTTCAAATGGAAGTAGGCCTCTCCCAAATTGTGAAAATTCAGTCCCTGGGCGGTAAAGTTTTTCAGCTCGGCATCTATTTGCTGGGCATTAAGGTAATAGTCTATCGCCTTGTTCCATTCGCCGTTGTTGGCATACACCATGGCGATAACTGTCATGGCGCTCGATAGATAAGAGCCTGAGCCCAAAGCCTTAAAGGCATCGGCGGCGCCGTGGGCAAATTCGAGAGCCTCATCTTTCTGTTGCAGATCGCGGTACAACTTGGCCAGATTTAGCTGCAACATCGCTTTTTGATTAGGCTGGTTGAAGCGGCTGGCGAGCCGAAAAGCCTCGGTGTAATGCTGCAATGACTTGGTTTGTTCACCCTTGCGGTTGTAGTACTTACCCAAGGCCGATTCTGCCTCGGCTATCAGATAGTCATTGCGTAATTGATAGGCCGTTTCCCTGAGTTGATTGAATGCATTCAGAGCCAACTGTTCTTGCTTGATGATCAAGTTGACTATGCCAAGGTCTTCATAAATGACATATTTGAGCAGTTGGCTGCGTTTGTCCTGGGCTTCACTCAAGAGCTCAAGCGCTTGGTTATTAAGGGTTACTGTTTGTTGGTACGCTTGTTGAACTCGACCGATATATCGGGCTTCGAGGTTATTGAGCGCCGCTTTTTCATAATCGCTGCGGGCCACGGTTTTCAGTTGTTCGATCAACTGCTGCGCTTGTTCAAGTTTGCCTGGTGCGCGAATTTGAATATCCATATTTAACCGGGTCAATAAGATGAGTTTGCTCATCAGTTGTTCCGGGGAGTAACCCAGCTCCAGTGCTCGGGATGTAAACTGCTCGACAGAGGAAAAAATCAATGACTGGGGTAAATCGTCAGTCACTGAGAGGTACAGTTTGGTTGGATGCTCTCTGAATGTTATCTCTATCTCTTCCAGCTCATCGGCATGTGCCATGCCTAAAAGCAGCATGGATGCGATGAAGATAACCCTGAAAAAATACATAAATTTGCCTCTGTCCCATTCTGCGGGGACTTAATTGTTAGCTTTTATTAGCAAAGGGTGAGGTGACTATCCCGATATTGTTATACTCGACCGATTTTATAACAACAATGACATAAGAAGGAATTACGAGTGAAATCCGCTGTTTTGTCAATCATATCTTACTCCTCCCTACTGACAACTCTGGGCATGGCATCTTCAGCCTGGGCTGACGTCGATTATCAGATAGATCTTAAAAGCCCGGAGCATCACCTGGCTCAGGTCAAGGTCACTTTCCCGCAACATTCAGGGCAACAGCTCAAGGTCAATCTGCCGGTTTGGCGTACCGGCAAGTATCAGGTATTGCCGCTGGCGGACGGGGTTCGCCGTTTTCATGCCACGGACGAGCAGGGCAACAGCCTGCCTTGGAAGCGCAGTGCCAGCGGTGAATGGACTGTGGTTTTGTCCAAGCCAACAGCGGTCACCGTCAGCTATCAACTCTATGCCAACGAGTTGGGGCAAAGAGTCAGGCATATTGATGCCAGCCATGCGTTTCTGGATGCCAGCGGCGTATTCATCTACAGCCCCGAGTTTCGCCAAGAGCCGCTTAAGGTAACACTGGATGTACCTGCCGACTGGCGCAGTTACTCAGGAATGGCAGCGGCTGATAAGCCCCATTCGTTTGTGGCCGCCAACTATGATGTATTGGTCGACTCGCCGATTGAAACCGGGCTCAGTCAGCATCGCGCCTTCAAGGCCGACGGCAAACAATATGAACTGGTGGTTTGGGGCGAGGGCAACTATGACCTGGAGCAGATAGAGGCCGATCTGGGTAAGTTGTCCGCTACGGCTGCGGCCATTTGGGATGACTATCCCTTTGAGCGTTATGTTTATATGGTGCACGCCACCTCGGGGGCCCGCGGCGCCACCGAACATTTGAACTCAACCATTATCCAGCTGCCCAGATTCAACTTCCGTGAGCGCCAAGATTACCTGCGTTTTATCAGCACGGCTTCCCATGAGTTTATTCATACCTGGAACGTCAAGGCCTACCGCCCGGAGGGACTGGTGCCCTACGACTATCAGCAGGAGAATATGACTGAGCTGTTATGGATGGCGGAAGGCTCTACCAGCTATTTTCAAAACCAGTTGTTGTTGCGTGCCGGGATCATGACGCCGAAAGAGTTTATGGAGGACCTGGCCAAGCGAGTCAATGCCAATCAGCATAAACCGGGGCGGGAAATTCAGTCGGTGGCCGAGGCCAGTGCCGGTCAGTGGGTCAGCACAGGCGGCGATTACGCCATCAACCACAGTGTGAACATCTACTCCGAAGGTTATTTGACTTCGCTGGCACTGGACTTCTCACTGCTGCAGGACACAGACAAAGAGGTGTCCTACCGGGATGTGCACCGGAGTCTCTATCGTGAGCATAAGGTCCCCAAGGGATACAATGTCACGGATGTGAAACGTATTTTGAAAAACCTATCCGGCAAGGACTATGAGTCTTGGTGGCAGAGCCATGTCAATGCCCCCTTGGTGCTGGACTTTGACAAACTGCTGAGTCAGGCAGGGCTTAAGACCGCCTACGGCAAAGACAGTAAGGAGCAGGCCTTTGCCGGTATGACACTCACTTCCGGCTCTTTGGTGTTGCAAAGTGTTGAGCGCGGTGGTCCGGCTTGGCAGGCGGGCATAGTCGCCGGCGATCAGCTGCTGGCTATCAATGGCTTGAAAGTCAGCGCCGAAGGTTACGCCAAACGTTTGGCCGACTTTGACGCAGGTGATGAGTGGACTGTGACCCTGTTCCACGACGATAAGCTCATAGAGCGGCGTGTGACTCTGGCCTCAGAGCAATCCGGCAAGCTGCAAATTAAGCCTAAGGAAAGCGTCAGCCGCGCCCAGAAAGCCTTCTTCAAGGCCTGGCTCGGCATAGACTGGCCGTTTGACGCTCAGGGTAACTATAAGTCCTGAGTCTGATAACTCCTGAATCTGATTGTCCAGAAAACGCCGGCGCATCTTCAGGTGTGCCGGCGTTTTTTATGGCGCTTATTTTATCTCAGCGCAGGGGCCTTGTTACTCGGAGATAGGGGTTACAGGCTGTCTTCAACGCCGCCCAAGGCATCGACCAGAGCTAGCATCAGCGCGACCAGTTCGCTGCTCATCAGCTCAAAGTCGGCGTCCAGTTTGGCCAGTGGATCCTCACCGGCAACATCATCGGTGGCGGCGCGGAACTCTTCCGAGAACTTGAGGCGACGCAGTCCGGCATCGGATTGCAGCACAAAGGCGATGGACTGACCGAAGTGCAGTGCCAGTTTATGCACCTGCTTGCCGGTTTCTAGGTGAGCCAGTACTTCCTCTTCGCCCAGATCCTGCTGCTTGAAGCGCACGGTTGCACCATCATCGGCGGCAGACTTGAGCTCGGCTTCATCCTGAATGGTGAAGGGGGCTGGGGCATTGCCTTGCTTGAGCCATTCGGTCATTTGCACTTCAATCGGTGTCTTGGTGCTCATTGGCACCACAGGCAGGCTGCCGAGCGCTTTACGCAGCAAGGCCAGCAGTTCTTCGGCCTTGGCGGCGCTGGAGCTGTCTACCAGGATCAGTTGCTCATCCAGCAGCAACAGTGCCTTGATTTGGCTGCGACGGGAGAAGGCTCTTGGCAACAGAGTGGTGGTGATTTCATCCTTGAGCGCATCTTTCTCTTTCTTGGTCAGCTTGCGGTTTTCTTCCTCTTCCAGCAGCGACACCTTTTCTTCCAGCGCTTCCTTGATGACCTGAGAAGGCAGCAGCTTCTCCTCTTTGGTGGCGCAGATAAGGTGGCGGTTGTTGGCGCTGTGAACCAGGGTGTGCCCCAGTTTGCCCAAAGCCTTGGAAAAACCGAACTTGCTGATGTCCTGACTGGAGCAGGGAGAAAAGGTGAAGCCCTCAAGGGCCGTCTCCAGTGCCTCTATATCGGTGGAAAATGGTTTGTTGAAACGATATACGGTGAGATTTTTAAACCACATGACAGGCGCTCTTTGAAAAATAAAGCCGCAGTGTAAGGCATGAATTCCTCTAGGTAAACCCGCCCTGCTAGCACAGATTTTTTCGCTCTGGGCAGATTTAATCAAAATGTCATATAGCCCTTTGCTTGCCGCGAGGCCCTGTAGTGACGGGCTTTTACCGGTGGCTGGGCAGGTCTTTGATGCCAATGAAGCCAGCAAGTTAAAAGATGAAATAAAACTGCAACAGACTCGTTGCACACTTTCGCTCGTTCCAAACCAATAACCAAGACGAAGAGAACGTCGAAAGGAATTAATGATGAACGCATTTTGCAAAACACTACTCGCTTCAGCTATCGCTTCAGTCTCTCTGGCCTCTGCCCATGCAGCCGAGCCGCTGACCGTTTACGGCAAGCTGAATGTTACTGTTCAGTCCAACGACGAGGCCGGTGCTGATGATTCTGAAACTACGGTTCAGAGCAATGCCTCTCGTTTTGGCGTGAAGGGCGAATTCGATCTGGGTAACGACCTAGCAGCATTCTACACAGTGGAATACGAAGTAGACACAGGCGATGATGCCAAAGACAACTTCCTGGCCCGTAACCAGTTTGTTGGTTTGAAGGGTAACTTCGGTGCCATTTCTGTGGGTCGTAACGACACCATGCTGAAAGTGTCTCAAGGTAAAGTAGACCAGTTCAACGACCTGTCAGGCGACCTCAAGAGCCTGTTCAAGGGTGAAAACCGTATCGAGCAAACTGTGACTTACCTGTCGCCTTCATTCGGTGGTTTTAAAGTCGGTGCCACTTACGCAGCAGAAGCCGCCAAGTCACAAGGCGGTGAAGATGGTTTCTCTGTCGCTGCCATGTACGGTGACAAGGATCTGAAAAAGAGCGCAGTATTCGCCTCTGTCGCCTACGACTCAGAAGTTAAGGGCTACGA
This sequence comes from Shewanella carassii, assembly GCF_002777975.1. GTDB lineage: Bacteria > Pseudomonadota > Gammaproteobacteria > Enterobacterales > Shewanellaceae > Shewanella > Shewanella carassii. The sequence continues at coordinate 95,937 of NZ_NGVS01000004.1, read as the reverse complement.
TGTTCTGCGCGCCACAGTACAGGCCAAACTGGCCAACTTCATCCTGGGCGGTATGTACCAGCAGGAAGAAAAGTCAGTGGACGGTGACAGCAAGAATGGTTACCTGCTGAGCGCGGCTTACAAGATTGACGCAGTGACCCTCAAAGGTCAGTGGCAGGACATGGAAGACAAGGGTGATTCCTGGTCTATCGGTGCCGACTACAAGCTGGGTAAGCCGACCAAGCTGTTTGCCTTCTACACCAATCGCTCCATGGAAGATATGGGCGATGATGACAAGTACATAGGTGTTGGTCTGGAACACAAGTTCTAAACGACCACAGCTGCAGCGAAGGAGGCCTTGGGCCTCCTTTTTGTTTGCACTGTTTGTAGTCAGGAGGCGTATGGAGGTCGCTTTTGTCGCGCTGCTGTTGGATTTTGCCTTTGCCTTTTGCGGATGAATCCAGCCAACTTAGTCGAACGGCTCTAGGGCGTGTTCCTGCAGTGTGAAAACAGTCGTCTGGAAATTGTGTCAGTGCCGTGTACCTGAAAGATAATTCGCGCCCGGCCTAACAGGGAGCCGCGGCAGTACTTGGTTAAGTTAAGGCTAACTTATTGTTTGTTGTAGACTTGTAATCTAAATTCAGCTGCGGTGAGATTGTTGCTCGTGGCGGTCAATAACGGCTATTGGGTAAGCTTTTCATTCCAGTTTCAAGTGTTTAATCGGGATAATTGTGACAAAATAGCGCCGTTAAAGACGTAATGGTCGACTCTTTTCATCATTTTGTAATAAAACTGTCCAATAATGGCCACGTGGAAATTCACTGACAGAAACCGTTATGACTGCAAGGATTTTAATAGTAGAAGATGAGTTGGCTATCCGTGAGATGCTGACTTTTGTTATGGAACAACACGGGTACACCACCAGTGCCGCCGAGGACTTTGATTCTGCGTTGGCACTGCTCAAGGAACCTTATCCGGATCTTATTCTGCTGGACTGGATGTTTCCCGGCGGCAGCGGTATTCAGTTTGCCAAGCGATTGAAGCAAGATGAGTTTACCCGTCAGATCCCTATTATCATGCTCACTGCCCGCGGTGAGGAAGAGGACAAGGTCAAAGGCCTGGAAGTGGGCGCCGATGACTATATTACCAAACCGTTTTCCCCCAAGGAGTTGGTGGCCCGCATCAAGGCGGTTCTCAGACGCGCCGCGCCAACCCGCCTGGAAGAAACCATAGATGTACAGGGCCTGACCCTGGATCCTGTCAGCCATAGGGTCACAGTGGGGGATTCTGTGCTGGAGATGGGGCCGACCGAGTTTCGTTTGCTGCACTTCTTTATGACTCACCCGGAACGGGTCTACAGCCGTGAGCAGTTGCTGGACAATGTCTGGGGCACCAATGTCTATGTCGAAGATAGAACTGTGGATGTGCATATTCGTCGCTTAAGGAAAGCCGTGGAGCTGTCCGGGCACGATAAACTGATCCAAACGGTTCGCGGCGCAGGTTACCGCTTCTCTACCCGTATCTAGCGGGGTAACAATGGGCATGGGCCGGGTTTTGCGTTATCTTGTGCAACCATCGGCCTTTTGCCTGGGCATTTTCTATGTTTGATTCCTATTCGGGTTATCGGCTGTTTTCCCGTCTGATGCTGTACCTGGCGGCTTGTCTGCTGCTTGGGTTGCTGCTTGGTCAGTTGCTCTTGGTACTGTGTCTGGGCGCTTTTCTATTATTGGGTTGGCACTATCGCCAGCTTATTCGGCTCAATTACTGGTTGTGGCGCGATCGCCGCTTAACGCCGCCACAGGGCAGTGGCAGTTGGGAAGGGGTATTCAACGGCATCTATCGCCTGCAGGGCAAAAACCGCAAGCGGGTGAGTCAGTTGGCCGGGCTGTTAGGAAGGTTTCGCCAGGGGGCCGAAGCGCTTCCCGATGCGGCCGTGGTGCTCGATTCAGATCATAATATCCTCTGGTGTAACAAGTTGGCGCAGCTGCTGCTCGGCTTTGTCTGGCCGCAGGATAATGGTCAGCGAATAGATAACCTTATCCGGCATCCCGACTTTTCGGCCTATTTGAAAAAGGGCCATTACAAGGAGCCGCTGGAGCTGCCGTCCCCGGTTTCGGATAAGCGTCTGCTGGAAGTGCGCTTGATGGCCTATGGCGACAGGCAGCTGTTGCTGATTGCCCGGGATATCACCCGGGTTAGGCAACTCGAGGGAATGCGCAAGGAGTTTGTTGCCAACGTCTCCCATGAGCTGAAAACACCGCTCACTGTGCTGCAGGGGTATCTTGAGATGATGCAGAGCATGGCCGAACCCGACTCCCCCAATGTCAAGGCGCTGGAGTTGATGCAACAGCAGACCGGCAGGATGCAATCCATGGTGGAGCAGTTGTTGGCGTTGTCGCGGATTGAAGATGCCGCCGATATTAACCTGGAACACACTGTGGATATGCAGCAGTTGATGACCACCTTAAAAGAGGAGGGCGAAGCGCTCTCCCGTGGTCGCTACCAACTGAGCTTCTATGCCGAACCAGGACTCAATACCCATGGCAATGAGTTGCAGCTGCGCAGTGCCTGCTCCAATCTGTTGTCCAACGCCATACGCTACACAGAGCCGGGCGGCAGTATTGAGGTGCGCTGGCAACGGGTGGCAACCGGCGCCATGTTCAGTGTTAAAGACAGTGGTGAAGGGATTGCACCGCAGCATATCAGTCGCCTGACAGAACGCTTCTATCGGGTCGACAGTGCCCGCTCGCGGCAAACCGGTGGCAGTGGTCTGGGGCTGGCGATAGTGAAACACGCCCTCAGTCATCACCACAGCGAACTCAAGGTGGCCAGTGAGCTTGGCAAGGGCAGTACCTTCAGCTTTGTGATCCCGCAGCATCTACTGGAGCAGCAAGCTTCCTGACGCGTTTGACTGCATTAACCCTATTAAGGAGCCTTTGGCTCCTTTTTGCTGTCTATCGGGAAAAGGCTTTGTGCACTCTTTTTCAAGCCTGTGGCAAATGGCAATCTCACGGTCATGATTAAGCAAAGGCTTTAGGAAACTGCCGGTGCAACATGGTCAATCGAGGATCCTTTATGCCGAAATGGCTTCAAGACCTGGCTGGCCGTTATTTTCAGGCCGTTATTTTCGATACCCAGTTACAACGTATTTATTTTGGCTTGTCATGCAACTGTCATTTTTAAGTCATAGACTTGTCATTGTGGCAATTGATACTGGCTGCGTTTTAGAAACCAAGTTCGGTAAAAACTGGAGCAAATAATGAAATTGAAACAGCTTGTCGGCGCAGTAACCCTTACGGCCGCTGGTGTATTCTCTGCAGCATCAATGGCTGCTATCGATCAGTCACTGCCAACCTACGAGAAAACAAGTGGTGTTTCCGGTAACTTGTCTTCCGTCGGCTCTGACACTCTGGCCAACATGATGACTCTGTGGGCGGAAGAATTCAAACAGATGTACCCTAACGTCAACATCCAGATCCAGGCTGCCGGTTCTTCAACTGCGCCTCCAGCCCTGACCGAAGGGACTTCTCAGTTCGGCCCAATGAGCCGCAAGATGAAGCCAAACGAAGAAGAAGCGTTTGAAAAGCACTATGGTTACAAGCCTACTGCGATTCGTGTAGCCATCGATGCCCTGGCGGTCTTTGTGCACAAGGACAACCCAATCAAGGGTCTGAGCATAGAGCAAGTTGATGCTATCTTCTCCTCTACCCACAAGTGTGGTGGCAGCGATATCACTCGCTGGGGTGATGCCGGTCTGGACGGAAGCTGGTCTGCCAAAGACATTCAGCTGTACGGCCGTAACTCAGTATCCGGTACTTACGGTTACTTCAAGAAGAAAGCCCTGTGTAAGGGTGACTTCAAAGCCAACGTGAACGAGCAGCCAGGCAGCGCCTCAGTGGTGCAGTCTGTATCTCAGTCGCTGAACGCTATCGGTTACTCAGGTATAGGTTACAAGACTGCCGGTGTGAAAGCCGTGGCTCTGTCGAAGAAGGGTGACGACTATATCGCTGCAACGCCAGAGAACGCGGCCAGCGGTACTTACCCACTGTCACGCTACCTCTACGTTTACATCAACAAGCATCCAAACAAAGAGCTGTCACCCATGCAGCGCGAGTTTGTCCGCTATGTTCTGTCCAAGCAGGGTCAGCAGGTTGTTGAGAAAGACGGTTATGTTGCACTGCCAAGAAGTGTGATTGCCAAAGACCTGGAGAAGGCTGGTATCCGTCTGTAAGACATACCCCTTCGAAGAAAAGCCCGCATCGCGGGCTTTTTTGCGTTTCAGTCCATGGAAAATAGCGCAGGGGCGCGCTGCTGCATGAACTCGATAAAGAGTTTTACCTTGAGTGGTTGCTGGCTGCGTTGATGATAGAGCAGGGAAATACGCCGTTTTTCTCCTTTCCACTCCGGCAGCAATACCTGTAGCCGACCATCTTTCAACTCCTGTTTGCAAAAGAGCTCTGGGCCGTAAAGAATGCCGCCGTCATTCAAGGTTGCGCGGATGGCACCGTGGAGATCCGTCAGGGTCAGGTTGGCCGGGCCGTCATAATAGAAGGCATCGCCATCGGGATGGCGCAGCGACCAGTTGAACAGAGGCCAGACCTTGATCACCTTATGTTGACTAAGCTGCTGCGGATGATTGAATACCGGCGCCTTTCGAAGATACCCGGGGGAAGCCACCAGGCGATAATCCAATACTCCAAGAGAGCAGGAAACCCAGGAGGAGTCCGGCTGGGTGCCGCCGACTATGGCAACATCTATGCCTTTATCGATGAGATCCACCACCTCGTTACTTTGGGCGATATGCAGCTTGATATCCGGGTAGCACTCGCAAAATTCGTTCAGTGTCTCGATGAATATCATAGAGATAATCGAGATGGGAGCGGCAATTCTCAGGGTGCCTTCGGGCTTGTCGGCGCAGGTGCCGCTGGCCAGGGCATCAAACTGGGCTATCAGTTGCTGATAGCGTTGGAACAACTCCAGTCCCTCTTCGGTCAACCGCAGTTTGCGGGTGGTGCGCATCAGCAGTTGTTTATCCAGCACAGATTCCAGCTTGGCTAGTTTGCGGCTGACGGTGGCCACCGGCATATTCAGTACTTTGGCGGCCTGGGAGAAACTGCCAGCATTGACCAGATGTACAAACAAGTAGAGCAGTTGCAGTTCGGGAGCCTGATTGTCACTCATTGCTGTTCCTCAATGTGCCAAGGATATGTTTAAAACGCTTGTCTGCCGATGTCTACGACCATAGCGCAATGGCTGGCAGAAAACGGCTGTGGTAACTTGTCGGCGTCTCTGCCGAACTTACTTAGCTGTACTGATAAGGGCAGGCAAGATACAGAATTCCCCGCCATTTTCGCAGATCCCCGGCGGGAGTACGACAGCCAAAGTCAGCAAAATGGAAGAAGTATGACTGGAATCATTACTCCGCTGATCTCTGTGTTTGGCATTATGCTCGCAGGTTCACTGGTACAGAAAAGCAAAATCCTGCCGGATGGTACGGACGCCGCTCTCAACCAATATGTTTATTACATAGCTTTTCCGGCCATTATGATGATAGTGCTGGCAAGAACTTCTTTCGAGGAGATCTTCCAGTGGCATTTCATCATCGGTTTCAGTGTGGCAATGATGCTGACCTATCTGCTGGTGCTGCTGATTTCCGGTTGTTTCAGGGCCGGTCAGGGGGTAGGGGCGATTCGCGCCTTGAATGCCACCTTCGGCAATACCGCCTTTATCGGCATCCCTATGATGATGATAGTCTACCCGGGAAACCAGTTGGCGCTGGCTGCGGCGGCCATTGCCAGCCTGTTGTCTGTGGTGATGTTTGCCATCGCCCTGGTGTCGTTGGAGCTCGCCAGAGATACAGAAAATAAGGCGCATCCCTTGTTGATTATTGTTGAAGCGCTGGCGAAAAACCCGATTGTTATCGGCAGCGCCCTGGGCGTTGCTGTCTCGGCTTCCGGTATGGCTCTGCCGGATGGGATAGCGATGATGATAAGTCAGATAGGCGCCACCTCCAGCCCCTGTGCCCTGTTTGCCATAGGTATGGTGTTGGCCAAGGCGACCCGGGTTCGCGGCGCTACTCGCTTACCTGGGCCTTGGCAGTTGGCCGAGCTCTTTGGTATCAACGCCTGCAAGCTACTACTGCAACCTCTGCTGGCTTATCTATTATTGAAAGCCATGGGGATCAGCGGCACCAATCTGCAGATGGGCGTTATCCTTGCGGCCTTGCCTACGGCAGCGAGTGTATACTTACTGGCGCAGCGTTATGACACCAAGGCCGGGGTCAGTGCCCAGGGGATATTAGTGGGGACGCTGATCACCTTTATCAGTTTGCCTTTGATAGCGGCATGGGCTGTCTAGGGAACAACACAGGGAATAATTAATCGACAGATATTTACTGTATAAAAAATCAGTATATACTGTTTATCAATACAGTGTTTTGGGAATTCATTATGCTTTGCCAACTCAGCATCAATAACTTTGCCATAGTGCGTTTTCTGGAGCTGGACTTCCGTCCGGGAATGACCAGTATTACCGGCGAGACCGGGGCGGGTAAATCCATTGCCATCGATGCCCTGGGGCTTTGTCTCGGCAACCGGGCCGATGCCGCCAGTGTACGCCCCGGTGCCAGCAAGACAGAAGTTAGTGCCCGTTTCTCCCTGGCGGATGTCCCTCTGGCCAAGCGTTGGCTGGAAGATAATGATCTCGAACTCGAAGATGAATGTATTCTCAGGCGCACTATAGGCAGCGATGGCCGTTCCCGCGCCTATATCAATGGTAACCCTGTGCCGCTGACTCAGCTCAAGGCTTTGGGGCCCTTGCTGGTGGGGATCCACGGCCAGCATGCTCATCACGCCATGCTCAAGACAGAGCAGCAACTTTACCTGCTGGACAGCTATGCCAATCATAAGCTGTTGCTCGATAGTGTCAGCAGTGCCTATCAGCGTTATCGCCAAATCGAGCAGGAACTGCGGCAATTGGTGCTGTCGCAGCAGGAGAGAATTGCCCGCAAGCAGTTACTCAGTTATCAGGTGGAAGAACTCAACGACTTTGCCCTCGGGGAGCATGAATTTGCCGAAATAGAGCAGGAGCACAAGCGTCTGGCTAACAGTACGGCGCTGATCGAGTCCTGTCAGTTGGCCTTGATGCTGCTCAGTGAGGGCGAAGAGGCCAACATAGAGTCATTGCTGAACCGGGCAGTGCATATCAGTGCCGAGCTGGAGAGTGTCGACTCTGAGCTGGCCAATGTCGGCGGCATGCTCAACGATGCCCTGATCCAGGTGCAGGAAAGCAGCAGCGAGCTGCAGCGCTATCTGGACAAGCTCGAGTTGGACCCTGAACACTTTGCCATGCTGGAGGCGCGACTTTCCAAGGCGATGCAACTGGCGCGCAAGCATCAGGTGATGCCCTCAGAGTTGTATCAACACCATCAGCAGTTGCTGGCCGAACTGGGGAGCCTCGACTCAGATGAGCAGAAGCTCGAAGAGATAGAGCAGCAATTGGAAGCTAGCAAACAGAATTATCTGACCCAGGCGCAAAAACTCAGTCAGAGTCGCAGCCGCTACGCCAAAGAGTTGGACAAGTTGGTCACGGCTTCCATCCATGAACTCAATATGCCCAAGGGCAAGTTCAGCATAGCGGTGGAGTTCAGCCCTGAGCAGATGTCGGTCAACGGCAGTGACAGGGTAGAGTTTCTGGTGACCACCAACCCGGGGCAGCCACTGCAGAGTCTGGCCAAGGTGGCCTCGGGGGGCGAGCTTTCCCGGATCGGCCTGGGTATTCAGGTGATAACCGCCCGTAAGGTGGCCACCCCGACACTGATTTTTGACGAGGTGGACGTGGGGATTTCCGGACCAACGGCTGCCGTGGTGGGCCGCATGTTGCGCACCCTAGGAGAATCGACCCAGGTGTTGTGTGTGACTCATCTGCCGCAGGTGGCAGGTAACGGCCATCAGCATATGTTTGTTGCCAAACATGCCAAGGGCAGTGGTACTGAAACCTCTATGGTGGCACTGGATAAAGAGCAGCGGGTACAGGAGCTGGCTCGGCTGCTTGGTGGCGATACCATCACCAGCAATACTCTGGCCAATGCCCGTGAGCTGCTGAGTAGTTAAGTCTAGGACTGGGCTGTTAAACCTGGATTTGATAAATCAAAAGGCCACATCTGTGTGGCCTTTTGGCTGACCTTTATGCAGAAAGAAGTAGTGCGGCTGTGTCTCTTGGGAGTCGCTTGGGTAGGATAATAGCGTGACGGACGATTTCCCAGTCCTTGCTATGACTTACGGCCTTTGGGGGAAGTGTTTTTTCGCTGTGAGCCTTTACTGGCGCTTTTTCCCCCTGCGCCGCCTTTTCCCGCTTTTCTCTCTTTGGTTTTTCCTTCAGTGGCTTTTCCATCTGTAGCTTTGCGGGAAGCCGCTGGAGCCTTTTGGCTACCGGTCTGCAGTGGTTTATTGGCGGCTGTTTCGGTGTCTGTTGCGGCAGCAATTTTCGGCTGTGGCAATATCCCCAACTCTTCAAAGAAATTGATCTGCCTTCTTAACTCAAACAAAGAGCCGGTACGGCTGGTCTGGCCTATGGTCAGGGTCCAGCTGTCGGTGAGGCCGTCGGTATTGCTAAGGATATAGCCACGATAAACCAGCTTACGCATCTTATTGAGCGCTGATCCCTATGTTGGATACGCCGCTCATGACGATTTCTTTGCGCAGTGCTTTGACAAACTCCGCGGTTATCTGCGGGTTTTCTTCGATTATTTCCAGCAAGGATGCCTGCAACTCGCGCTCTTCCTGCATCACTTCATGGCTGAAGACAAAATCGTCCAATGCTTCACCGTCCAATTCGGGATCGGCTATGGCTTCAATATAGTGGGCCACGGTACCGGATGATAGCTTGGAGATATTGGTGATGTCGTCTTCCACCTTGCTTTCCAGTGCGCTCAGCAGGGAGCTGAGTGCCACGACGGCATCCATCGCCGGGTAGACTCCATAGGCATCGAATTGGGTCGGCTCCGGGGTGTTTTCTTCCAGTTTTGCCATCTGCAGCTCAAGGTTCAGCTTGAGTTTGCGGTCATATAAAGACTGCCACAGCAGGTTGAGCACTGTATCCAATACCTGAGGATCGCCGAATTCACACACCTCGGAAAACAGTTGGTAGTTGGGGTACATACGCTGGCACAGCGCCACGGCAAAGAGTTTCTTTTGTGGCAGTTCCAGCGCCTTTAGGCGTTTAAAGAAGCCCGGTTTAGTTGTCATCGGTTAAATCCATCGAAAGTTGGGATATCACTTGTTTCGCCGCAGATTCTACCTTAGTTAACTCATCAAGTAACTCCAGTATTTCTGGCTCCAGCTCGGCAATGCTGCTGCCTTGTTTGAGACCGCCTTCCACGGTTTGACAGAGTTTTTGCAATGTCGGTACGCCGCAGTAGCAACAGGCACCGTGCAGTTTGTGGACACAGGACTGCATTTTTGCGGCGTCATCCTGCTCCAGCGATTCCTGGATGTCGCTGGTGGTGTCCGGCATGGAGTCAATTAGCATTCTGAGCATATCCAGCGCCAGATCCTGTTTCTGATTGGCCTGGGTCAGACACAGCTCCCAGTTGAGGGTGTGCTGGTCAAAATGGGTAAACTTGGGCCGGGTGAGCCAGCGACTGATCACTCCTTTCAGTGCGGCTTCATCGATAGGCTTAGGCAGGTAGCCATCCATGCCGCTATTGAGGATCCGCTCGCGCTCCTCATTGATGGCGTGGGCGGTTACCGCAATGATAGGGGTATTGCGGTTCAACGAGTCCTGACGAATGAGCCGGGTGGCGGTAATGCCATCGGTTCCCGGCATCTGGATATCCATAAAGATCAAATCAAAGCTGCGCTGTTTGGCCAGATTCACTGCCTGCTCGCCATTACTGGCTGTGGTCACCCCAGTGACCAGTTCATCGAGCAGGGTGTCAATCAGCTTGAGGTTGGCCGGGTTATCATCCACTGCCAGCACATTGAGCTTGTGGCGCTGCTGCGGCTCGACCAGTTTAGGCAGGGCGGGCTTGAGTTCAGATTCCTGTGGCAGATAAATCATGTTGCGTGCCATCAGGTATTCGCTGGCAGGAATGCTCAGAACAAGGTCTACAACAGGGCGAATATAGCGCTCCAGTGCCTCTTGATCATGACAGTCGAACAGCGCAATAAGGGCCTCGGTCACTTGTCTGGCACTCTTGAGCACTGCCTGCAACTGAGTCGGGCCATCGAAGCCGTGACAGCCGAGCAGCACATAGTCGAAATGCGCCTTGTCTTGAGCAAGTTCGGCTTCCAATTGCGGCACAGTGTGAACACTGTTGACCTGCATCTGCCAATGTAACAAGCGGCGGTTGAGCACAGAGCGGGTCAAGGGTCTGGGTTCAAAAAGTAATACCGTCTTGCCTCTGAGCTGCTCCAGTGGCAGCGGCTCACCTATCGGGAACTGGCTGGTCATCAGCGGCAGGGTAAACCAGAAGGTGGAGCCTTTGCCCACTCGGGAACTGAAGCCTATCTTACCTCCCATCTGGTTAATGAGACGCTTGGTGATCACCAGCCCAAGGCCGGTACCGCCGAAGCGGCGGGAGATAGATGAATCGGCCTGGCCGAACGCCTGGAATAGCAGTTCCTGCTGACTCTCCTCAATGCCGATACCCGTATCTGACACCTCACAGTGTAATAGCAGTTTGTCCTCTTTAAGATCGCTGATATCCACTTTTAGCAGCACGCTACCCTGATCGGTAAACTTGATGGCATTGCCCACCAGATTGGTGATGATCTGACTGACCCGCATGGCGTCGCCGCTGACGGCATCCGGCACTTGAGGGGCCACATCCACCACAAGTTCCAGCCCTTTTTCATGGGCGGAGCCGGCGAGCAGCATTAGGGTGTCATCCAGGGTTTCCCTGAGGGCGAACGGCATAGTTTCCAGCACCATCTTCCCGGCTTCCAACTTGGAGAAGTCGAGAATATCGTTGATGATGCTGAGCAGGTTGTTGGCGCTGCGTTCAATGGTGCGGATATATTCCATCTGACTGGCATGTAGCGGCGTTTTCAGTAGCTGACGGGCAAAACCTATCACGCCATTGAGCGGCGTTCTCAGTTCGTGGGACATGTTGGCCAAAAACTCGGATTTTATCCGACTGGCTTCCAATGCTCGTTTCTTGGCCAAGTCCAGTTCGACGTTTTGGATCTCAATCTGCTCCAGGGTTTCTCTGAGGTCTGAGGTCGCCTGATCGATATTCTGCTGCATTTCCTCATGATATTCAGATAGGGAACCCGCCATGGCGTTGATCCCCCGTTTGAGCAGATCCAGCTCACCGATAAGGTTACCCTTTAATCGGGTATCCAGCTTACCCTCGCGGATTTTGGCCACCACCCGCACCATGTCTGTGATTGGCTGAGTCACATTCTTAACCAGACGGAAGGTAAACAGCAGATTCAGCTGTACCCCAATCAGCACTATGATAAAAGCCGCCACCGCGGCTCTGTGCTGTTCTAGCAGCGCCTTTTCCTTGTTGAGCAGCAAAGAGATATAACCCAGAGGTTTCTCATTGGCGCCGGGAGCATCGTCTACCGCCAGCAGGCTGCCAGCGGCGAAAATCGGCGCTCTCAATACCAGACTGTCACCTACTTGATCGTATTCGGTGCGGGCCAGATCCGAGATGGCGCCCTTGTAGCGCATGATCTCAAAGTCTTTGTGATAGTGGGAGGTGACAAACAGCTGGTTGTCGGCATCAAAGATGGCGATGGATTTCACCAGGGTCGACTTGTTGAGCTGAGCCGCGGCGAGCAGGCGTTTAGTGGCCTCGCGGTTATTGGCCGCTAGGCCTACCTCACTGGCGATGGCCAGTGGCTCTATGATATTGCTGCCCTGTTCTATGAGCGTATCTTCAAGCTCATAAAAACGATTTATGGTAAAGTAACTGCCCAGAAGAATACCGACCAAAATGGTAGGGGCCAGGGCCAATACCAGCACCCAGGATCTGAGGCTGTACTTGGTCATGTTATTCGCACTGTTCATGGGCGGTATAGGTATTCCAGCTAGTTTGTTTACGGCTATAGATAGACTGCCAGATATTCCGGCGTCTTTGCCAGTTTTTTATTGTTTCAGGGGCCTAGATGGCACAATTTTTTAGAGAAAAACCAAACAGATCCAAAAAAGTCTCCGTAAAACTGTCTCTCACGGCTTCCGGACTGGATCATCAGGGTGCCGGGATCGGTCAATATCAGGGCAAGGTAGTGTTTATTCCCGGCTTGTTGCCTGGTGAGAGCGCCGAGGTGCAGCTCACCGAACAAAAAAAGAATTACGCCAGGGGTAAACTCATCCGTATCAGCCAGACCTCTCCTGAACGAGTCGAGCCCCAATGCCCCCATTATGCGCTTTGCGGTGGTTGCGATCTGCAACATCTGTCAGATTTGAGCCAGCGGCAGCATAAGCAGCGAGCATTAGCCGAGCTGTTTGCTAAACTCTCGGGTCTATCCGAATTACCCGCTATTGATGAACTGGTATCTGCCCCTTGGCATTATAGACGCAAGGCCAGACTGGCGACCTGGTATGACAAACAAAGTCGCGAATTCACCCTGGGGTTCAGGGCCAAGTCCAGCAGCAAGGTGGTGGCCATTGGCGAGTGTCCTGTATTGGCGGCTTCGTTGTCGGAACTGATAAAGCCGTTGGCGGCGCAACTAGCTCACCTGCAGGGCGTGGCTCAGCTTGGTCATGTGGAGCTGATTGAAACCGAAGCCGGTCGTTATGCTGTGCTGCGTATCACTCGGTCACTGGTGAATAAAGACAAGGAAAAGCTCAAGGCCTTTGCCGAGCAGCAAGGATTGCAGTTGGTGCTGCAGGACAATCAGGGCGAGTGTGAGTACCTTACGGGCAATCAGCCAAGCTACCGCTTGCCTGGCGTTGATGGCAAAGAGCTGACGCTTAAGTTTAATCCGGGGAATTTTATTCAGGTCAACGGTGAAGTAAACCGCGCCATGGTGGCCAAGGCCATAGATTGGCTGCAACCCAAGGACGGCGAGCACATATTGGATCTCTTCTGCGGCATGGGTAACTTCAGCCTACCGCTGGCGGCCAGCGGCGCCAGGGTCACAGGTGTCGAGGGCGTGCCCGCCATGGTTGAGCAGGCCAGACAAAATGCCAAACAGGCAGGGCTTGAAGGTGTGAAGTTCTTTTGCGCCGATCTCAGCGCCGACCTCTCGGCCGAGCCCTGGCTTGGCAAGGTGGATAAACTGTTGCTGGATCCCGCCCGGGCCGGTGCCTATGAGACGCTTTCTTATCTGAAAAACATCGCGCCAGAGCGAGTAGTGTATGTCTCTTGCAATCCGGCGAGCCTGGCGCGGGACAGCGTGTTGCTGCTCGAGCAAGGTTATCGCCTAGAGCGCCTCACTGTGTTGGACATGTTCCCCCAGACCCATCACACCGAAGCCATGGCCTTGTTTGTGCGGAATTGATGCTTTTATTGTCTATCGAGTCAATTTTATCAATAAAGGTACTCACGGGGGTTTGACATCCCATCGGGTATGCTCAAGATAGGGAGTCTTGTTGAGTCTGTTAATCGGACACTAAAGGAAGGTGAGATGGTATCTGTTCGCGAAGCACACTTTAAGGATCCTGATTTTAATCTGGATGAGTGGGTTAATCGTTATGTGGCCGACTCCGCCGATGCCGGGCGTTTGTTGGCGCTGATAGCCAAGGTGGAAGCACTGCCTATGGGTAAGTGCAAGCGTCCCAAAGCCGAGCTGCAGGCTAAGGCGCGGGAGATGATAGAGATCCTCGCGCCGCTCAACATGGATATCGAAACCCTGCAGGCGGCCATCTTATTTGTGTTTTTCGAGGTGGGCATAGTCGATGAAGCTAAGCTCACCGAAGACTTTGGCCCCGAGTTGGCTACCTTGGTCAACAGCGTCAAGACCATGGATGCCATAGGCGCACTCAAGGTGGGCAATGACAGCCGCAGCAGCGAACCGCAAATCGACAATATCCGCAAGATGTTGCTGGCCATGGTGGAAGATGTTCGCGCCGTGGTGATTAAACTGGCCGAGCGGGTATGTCTGCTGCGGGCCGTGAAAAACGACGATGAAGAAACCCGGGTATTGCTGGCCCGGGAAATTGCCGACATCTACGCGCCACTGGCCAACCGTTTGGGCATAGGTCAGCTCAAGTGGGAGCTGGAGGATATCTCGTTTCGTTATCTGCATCCCGAGACCTATAAAGAGATTGCCAAGCAGCTGGATGGCAAGCGCCTGGACCGTGAAGTCTTTATCGACAACTTTGTCAATCAGTTGCAAACGCGGCTGGATGAAGAAGACATTCGTGCCAAGGTCTATGGCCGCCCCAAACATATCTACTCCATCTGGCGCAAGATGCGTGGTAAGCAGCTTAAATTTGACGAGCTGTTTGACGTGCGTGCGGTGCGAATCGTCACCGACCGGCTGCAGGACTGCTACGGTGCGCTCGGTGTAGTGCATACCCTTTGGCACCATATTCCCAGAGAGTTTGACGACTATATTGCCAACCCCAAACCCAACGGCTATCAGTCGATTCACACTGTGGTGGTGGGGCCGGAGGGCAAAACAGTCGAAATCCAAATTCGCACCCAGCAGATGCATGAAGATGCCGAGCTCGGGGTGGCGGCTCACTGGAAATATAAAGAGGGCAATCACTCCGGCAAACAGAGTGGCTACGAAGAGAAGATCAACTGGCTGCGCAAGATTTTGCAATGGCAGGAAGATGTGGTCGAGAGCGGCAACCTGGTGGAGGAGATCCGGGCTCAGGTCTTCGAAGACAGGGTCTATGTGTTTACCCCGTCCGGCGAAGTGGTGGACTTGCCAGCTGGCTCAACCGTGCTGGACTTTGCCTACTATATCCACTCCCAGGTGGGCCACAAGTGTATTGGCGCCAAGGTCGATGGCCGCATAGTGCCGTTCACCTACCAGGTGGAAACCGGTGAGCGCATCGAAATTATCACCTCCAAGCATCCCAATCCGAAGCGGGATTGGCTTAACCCCAACCTGGGTTATATCAAGACCTCCAGAGCCCGCAGCAAGATCCAACACTGGTTTAAGCAGCAGGACAGAGACAAGAACCTGGTGGCCGGACGCGAGATGCTGGAAGCCGAACTGGCGCGGGTGGGGCTAACACTCAAGGATGTCGGCAGCGCCATTGAGCGCTTCAACATGACCAACATGGATGACCTGTTGGCGGCCATAGGTGGCGGCGATGTGCGTCTCAACCAAGTGGTCAATCATGTACAGAGCCGACTCAGGACCCAGGAGCCTTCTGACGAAGAAGCGGTGGAAGAGCTGGTCAAGAAAGGTCAGCAGAAACCCATAGGCGCCAATCGCGGCCAGATAGAGGTCAATGGTGTCGGTAATCTGATGAGCCATCTGGCGCGCTGCTGTCAGCCGGTGCCCGGTGATGAGATTTTCGGTTTTATTACCAAGGGACGCGGTATTTCGGTGCACAGAGCCGATTGTGAGCAGGTCAAGGAACTGATGCGTGCCCATCCCGAACGGGTAGTGGATGTGGTCTGGGGCGAAAACTACTCCGGCGGCTACAAAATCCGTATTCGAGTGGTCGCCAACGACAGAACCGGTTTGCTGCGGGATCTCACCTCTGTGCTGGCGGCGGAAAAGTCCAATGTGCTGGCGATGAGTTCCTCATCGGATCTCAAGAACCAGACTGCGGCCATTGAACTTGAGATGGAGCTTTATAACCTAGACGGTTTATCTAGGGTTATCTCCAAGTTGACCCAGGTAGACGGAGTGATAGAAGCCCGCAGGCTCTGAGGCCTGACTGGTATTCGAGTGACACGAAAAACAGGACGCATAGGTTGCGTCCTGCTGTTTTTTAAGACTTATCAAAGAGTCGTTGGATTGGTAAGCGTATTAGCAACAAAGGAGTAGCGGCAGTGGCGGCAGATATCAATGCATTGCTTGAGATTATGGCAAAGCTCAGGGATCCTGAGCTGGGTTGTCCCTGGGACAGGGCGCAGGATTTTGACTCCATAGTGCCCTACACCCTGGAAGAAGCCTATGAAGTGGCCGACGCCATAGAAAGCCGCGACTGGCAAGAGTTACCTTCTGAGCTTGGCGATCTGCTGTTTCAGGTGGTGTTCTATTGTCAGCTTGGTAAGGAAAAGGGCTGGTTTGATTTCGCCACTGTGCTTGAGCGGATATGTAACAAGCTTACCAGTCGTCATCCCCATGTGTTTGCCGCCGATACCGACTTGAGTTTTGACTCGGCGCCGGATGCCAAGAACAACTGGGAGCGTATCAAGGCGGCAGAGCGCGCCGGGCGCGAGCTGCACTCAGTGCTGGATGATATTCCCAAGGCGCTGCCGGCGTTAACGCGGGCGGGTAAGATCCAAAAGCGGGTCGCCCGGGTAGGCTTTGATTGGCCCGAGCTTGAGCCTGTGGTCGATAAGGTACAGGAAGAGATTGAAGAAGTGTTGCACGAAGCGCGTCAAGCCACGCCGGATAAGGCCAGGGTTGAGGATGAGGTGGGCGATTTGCTGTTTGCTGCGGTGAATCTGGCGCGCCACTTGGGGGTGGACCCCGAGCAGGCCCTCAGAGGGGCCAATAACAAGTTTGAACGGCGTTTTCGCGCCGTCGAGCAAAAAGCCAATGCCAGCGGCAAGCCGTTTGCAGAACATGATCTGCAGGCACTGGACGCTTATTGGGATCAGGTGAAGCGTGAAGAGCGCGGTGAAAATTGAGCAAAGGCGGCACCTGGATTAAAATTGCCCGAATGGGGCGCCATTGTAAAAATTATCGTTATTCCTGTTTGGTAAATGGCGGTGGCTTTGATATACTGTCGCCCCGTCCTGGTGCTTTCATTCGAGCACCTATTTATCATTCTTTTTTCTCAGGTTCAGCATGACTACAAGGTATATCTTCGTTACTGGTGGCGTTGTTTCATCACTAGGTAAAGGCATTGCAGCGGCATCGCTCGCAGCAATTTTAGAGGCCAGAGGCCTGAATGTAACCATCATGAAGCTGGATCCTTACATCAACGTTGATCCGGGAACCATGAGCCCAACCCAACACGGGGAAGTGTTTGTCACTGAGGACGGCGCAGAGACAGATCTGGACTTGGGCCACTACGAGCGTTTCATCCGTACCAAGATGAACCGTCGCAACAACTTCACTACAGGTCGTATCTACGAGGAAGTGCTGCGCAAGGAGCGTCGTGGTGACTACCTGGGTGCCACTATTCAGGTGATCCCACACATCACCAACGCCATCAAGGAAAAAGTCCTCGAAGGCGGTGAAGGCCATGATGTTGCCATCGTTGAAATCGGTGGTACTGTGGGTGATATCGAATCTCTGCCTTTCCTCGAGTCTATCCGTCAGCTGGGTGTTGAACTGGGCCGTGAGCGCAGTTTGTTTATGCACCTGACTCTGGTGCCTTTTATCGGTCCTGCTCAGGAAGTGAAAACCAAGCCGACTCAGCATTCAGTTAAAGAGCTGCGTTCTATCGGTATTGCGCCGGATATTCTGGTTTGCCGTGGCGACCGCGCCATTCCAGCCACAGAGCGAGCTAAGATCTCCCTGTTCTGTAACGTTGAAGAGCGGGCGGTTATCTCCCTTAAAGACGTGGATTCCATCTACAAGATCCCGGCGTTGCTGCGCTCACAAGGGCTGGATGAGCTGGTCGTCAAGCGTTTTGGCCTGAGCTGCCCTGAAGCCGACCTGTCCGAATGGGAAAACGTGGTTTATCAGGAAGCCAATCCAAACAATGAAGTGACCATAGGTATGGTCGGCAAGTACATCGAACTGCCGGATGCCTATAAGTCTGTCAACGAAGCGCTGAAGCATGCTGGCCTTAAAAACCGGGTTTCAGTGAACATCAAGTATATCGACTCCCAGACTGTTGAAGTCAAAGGCGTTGAAGTACTGGAAGGCCTGGACGGCATTCTGGTTCCTGGCGGCTTTGGTGAGCGTGGTGTTGAAGGTAAGATCCTTGCCGCTCAGTATGCCCGCGAAAACGAACTGCCTTACTTCGGTATCTGTCTGGGTATGCAGGTTGCCCTGATTGAATTCGCCCGTCATGTCGCCGGCATGGAAGGTGCGCATTCTACCGAGTTCAACAAGGAAACACCTTTCCCTGTTGTGGGTCTGATCACCGAATGGGTTGATGAAGAAGGCAATCTGGAGCAGCGTGACGAGGCCTCAGATCTGGGTGGTACTATGCGTCTTGGCGCTCAGTTGTGTCATCTGATTGAAGGCACTAAAGCCGCTGCCGCATACAAGAGCAACACCTGTATCGAGCGTCACCGTCATCGTTACGAAGTGAACAACGCCTTCCGCGAGCGTCTGGAAAAAGCTGGCCTGGTGTTCAGTGGCTTATCTTCCGATCGTAAACTGGTCGAGATGATCGAGATCCCGGCGCATCCTTGGTTTGTTGCCGGTCAGTTCCATCCGGAATTTACCTCAACACCTCGCGACGGTCACCCTCTGTTTGAAGGTTTTGTCGCCGCCGCCAGTACTTACCAAAAGCGTAATCTGGGTTAAACTAGAAGAGCCGGACTGTTTAGGCAGCTCCGGCTTTTTTATCTCTGCAGGCGTTAAACAGAGATAAAGAGTGAGAGTTCAATACCCATATGAGAGACGCTGAACGCTCAGATGGGTATGGGTTTTTTCTTTAACTTTAATCGAGGACATTATGGCTAAGATCATTAACGTCATTGGACGCGAAATCATGGATTCTCGCGGTAACCCCACTGTAGAAGCTGAAGTGCATCTGGAAGGTGGTTTCATCGGTATGGCAGCCGCTCCATCAGGCGCTTCTACCGGTAGCCGTGAAGCGCTGGAATTGCGTGATGGTGACAAGGCCCGCTATCTGGGTAAAGGTGTGCTCAAGGCTGTTGACAACGTGAACGGTCCTATCCGTGAAGCTCTGCTGGGTAAAGATGCCACGGCTCAAGCCGAGCTGGATGGCATTATGATCGCGCTGGACGGCACCGAAAACAAAGACAAGCTGGGCGCCAACGCCATTCTGGCAGTGTCTTTGGCTGCCGCCAAGGCCGCTGCTGCCTTCAAGGGTATGCCACTTTACGCTCACATCGCTGAACTGAACGGGACTCCTGGCCAGTACAGCATGCCGGTTCCTATGATGAACATCTTGAACGGTGGCGAGCATGCCGACAACAACGTCGATATTCAAGAATTCATGGTACAGCCAGTCGGTGCCAAGAGCTTCCGCGAAGCCCTGCGTATGGGCGCTGAAATCTTCCACAACCTGAAGAAGGTGCTCCAGTCCAAGGGCCTGAACACTGCCGTGGGCGACGAAGGTGGTTTTGCGCCTAACTTGTCATCCAATGCCGATGCCCTGGCGGTTATCAAAGAAGCCGTTGAAGCTGCTGGCTACAAACTGGGTACTGATGTGACTCTGGCGCTGGACTGTGCCGCTTCCGAGTTCTACAAAGATGGTAAGTATGACCTGGCCGGTGAAGGCAAGGTATTCGATTCCAACGGTTTCTCTGACTTCCTCAAGTCATTGACCGAGCAGTATCCTATCGTTTCTATCGAAGATGGCTTGGATGAGTCTGACTGGGACGGCTGGGCTTACCAGACCAAGATCCTCGGCGACAAGATCCAACTAGTGGGTGATGACCTGTTCGTGACCAACACCAAGATCCTGTCTCGTGGTATCGAGCAGGGTGTTGCCAACTCGATTCTGATCAAGTTCAACCAGATAGGTTCTCTGACAGAGACTCTGGCCGCTATCCGTATGGCCAAAGAAGCCGGTTACACTGCCGTTATCTCTCACCGCTCAGGTGAAACTGAAGATGCGACCATTGCCGACTTGGCAGTAGGTACCGCAGCCGGCCAGATCAAGACAGGTTCTCTGTGCCGCTCTGACCGTGTTGCCAAGTACAACCAGTTGCTGCGTATTGAAGAGCAACTGGGCGCCAAGGCAGCCTACCGCGGCCTGAGTGAGATCAAAGGTCAGGCGTAATTTTCGCCTCCAGTTTCAAAAGGCCGCCACTTGGTGGCCTTTTTTGTTGTATAATGTATTGATTTTATTGGTTTTTGTTTTTGTGTTGACCACCTCTTGACCACACCTTTAGGCAAAAAGACTGTCCCTAAGTGGATAGTCTTTTTTTGGTGGTGCCCATGAGACTGCTTTAACCTGATTTCTGTTTGCGAAAATATGGCGTCACGTATCTCTCTATACCGGGTAAAGTTTTGCTTCAAATTTAGTGCGCTAATGCCTGTCGAACCAATCCCCCACAGCAATCGAATACTGTGTCACTTTAGCGACTACTCGGTGCTAGCAAAGCCGTTTACCTTTGTCGCATGACACTGCTCTAAATGACCACACTGAAAATGGCTTCCTCAAAGCACAGTAATTTATTAAATTAGTTTTTGTTAATTAGCTTGCTAAGCCCTGTAGCCCCTTGGTTTATGCTCGAGCACTTCGATCTTTGATCTTCTCTTTATTTTGCTATCTTGCCGTGTAAATTGGTGTTTCCCCATTACTATTCAATGAGTTGGCGTTTCGCCCTCAGATCGTTGCGATCATTAATTGTTGGACAAAACGGTAAAAACCAAGACAAAAATCCAGTTTTATACAATCCCTTTGCTCCGCCAGCGGCCGCTTGTGCGCTGTTTTTCTTCCCAAAAACTGGACAAATTTTTTCTGTAAAATTTTTCTATCGCAAAACCCGCGGTGGTGGGGGGAGTTGTGCGGATTTCGTGAAAAATTCCGGCGATGACGTGGCGTGCGAATACACACGACAAAATACTACCGTGGACACAAGAGGCGATGCAGGGCTGTATACGCACAAAAAAGGCCCAGAGTAGGGCCAAGGCTTGGGTACAGTCGTGCTCAGGCAGAGCGGATTAGGCATCCCTTCTTTCGAAAGGATGATGACAGGAGTCGCCTACCTGGGCACAACGAAGAGTGTAGACGTTGTTTTGGATGTTTGCGCTAAATCAGAGGGGTTAGTGTGTCTTGCAGGGTTTTGGCTTGACCGCTTTGGCCACTGAAGTCGCCGGCTTGTTGCGGTTTGCCCGTTGGGGTGCCTTCCTTTCCGGTTGGGTGGGTATGAGCCGCGGCGGTTTTGGCAATCGCTTCCACCACGTTCATGAGTTGCAGCAGTAGCTGGTAGATGTTGGTTTCCTCACTCCCTGCCCAATGCTTGGCGGCAATCGACTTTCGCAGTTTACCAATGGTTTCCAGCAGGTTTTCGCCGGCGATGACTTCATGGTTTTGCTCTGTTGCAATCCCGGTACCGGTTAGGCCCAGCAGCGTGAGCCAGTTCGCGGCGATATGGCGCTGACCCAGTGCTTGCTCAATATCATCTCCTTCCGTCAGTCTTTGATGGGCACCAAGGCGCTGTGATTGGTTATCGCTGCTGATGGTCATCGCTTGGCTGGACAGTGTCATTTGCTGCTCTGTGTGCAGCTGCTGGCTGCCGCCACTGTCGATACGGTGCAGCCCTTCGTTGAATTGGCACAGATAGTCGCCATTGCTCACCCCAGGCATAGACCAATCCAGCCCAAGAATGGTGCGCACAAACGGGCGGTGGCTATGCCCAAACGCAAACCCGAGTTCCACAATGCTCCCGGGCTGGGCAAAGGCAAACTGCCCTTGGCCATGGTGGAGTGAGCCGGGCAGGGGCACGTTCTGAAATACCGGTACCCGCTTGTTATCACTGCCGTCCGGGTTGAGCAATTGCACATCGACCCCAAGCGCTGGCCGATATGGGGTTTGCTGATGGCCGGCTTTGACGGGTTCACAGATAGCCACCACGCGCCCGAGTTGTGCCAGGTGGGTCTGTGTCCCGAGTTCGGGAAACTGCTGTTTCATTTCCCGCTGGGTTTGGCTTTCGGGATGCTTCCATTGCAGCGTCAGTTGCTCGCCATCAAACATCAGTTGCGAGATACGTTTTCCATTGACCTGACTTTCCGGCCGAATGGCGGGCAACATCGGAATTTGCACGCCGGTGGCGGCCTTCTCACCGCAGTACAGTTTGGGTGTTACTGAGATAGGGCGGCTGGCCCAGTGACAATCCGGCCAACTGCCAAGCCAGATGCTGCCATCGGGTTGGCTGTACCAGGTGTAATCCTCAAGCCCGAACATCACCCCCAGCTGCGCCAATAGACTGTAGCCTGTGCCTTGGTGAGTCAGGTTGGCGATTTGCGTAACCGCCGCCTGCTCAGTGCAATACAGCACCAGGCCTGTTTGGGCGGCGATATTGTCCAGCACCTGTTTAAGCGTGGGATGGGTCAGTGACAGCGGCAGGGCGCCGGCGAGGATGGCGGCCGGCTCTCGCAATATGATCCGGTGATGTTGCGCGGTGAGTGTTTCCACGGCATCCACATAGCCGGTAAACCAGGTTCGCGGCTTGTCGTATCCCAGGGCGATGGATACCAAGGTGCCGATGGGTACCGGTGAGGCCAGGGTGATAATGGCCCGTCCCGCGGTGCCTTGACTGAGCACCGCTTTGATTGAGGTTAACGGCTTGCTCTCACCTTTGATGATCAACTGCTGCTCTAACTTCATAGCGCGACCTTATTGGATGCCGCCAATGCCTGGCTGAACTGTGCCTGGTTGAGTTGTTGCGAGGCTTGGGGCTGCTGCATGGTGCGCAGCTCTTGCTGTTCGGCAACGCTGCGCACTTCTTTCAGTGAGAATGCCACTTGCCAGGCCAGCAGGTTGCTTTGCTCCGTCAGGCTCAATTGGCCGGCAAACTTCACCAAGCGGCATTTGACGACGCGGGCGGTGCCGTTACCGATGCGAAAGACTTTGCGACTGCCGTCTTTTTCCGTCATGCGCGACAATTCAAACAATCGGGTGGCCACTGACTCGGCGGTGAATTTCAACGTGCCGGTGATCTTCAGTTCTATCGCCTTGTTGCCTTGTTCGGCGGTAACCGTTTGCGCACTGCGGCCGGACACATCGGTGTCAGCCAGATTGGCGCTCACGGCGACCTTCATGTTGTCCAGGCTGATGGCTTCACCATCGAGGGTTAACATCACTGACATAGTTGCTCGTACTCTTCCAAAGGCTCGGGGCTGACCAGGCAGCAGGCGATGACATGGCGGTAAGGGGGCAAAACCCATTGGGTGATAGTTTGCTGCAGCATGGCCGGCGAACCGCTTGCTTTACGCCCCCATAGCTCTCCTTGCTGAGGCGGCTGCTTGAGAATGCGCTCATGGGTTTGCCTGGCACTGTCCCAACTGCGGCGAAAACTCACCAGCGCGTTTTTAAGCGGCTCAGGTGTTGCCGTCATGGCATTGAGTGCATTAGTGCTGAAAAGCTGCTTACGTTGCCATTGGCTGGCTGGAAGCGGTGTTTGCCGCCAGTATCCGTTAGGAGGGCGCACCGGCAGATGAAACTTGTCCTGACTGACCGCATCCAGCAGGCGCAAGGTATCGGTCTGCCACCAGGCAAATCCCCGCAGTTGCTGAAAGGCGTGCGCTTTTTGCTGGAGCGTTGCCAGGCTGTGAGCAAACAGGGCCATGAAATACAGCCGGTACTCACCGGGCGGCAGCAGTGCCAGGCTGGCTCCGGCTTGAATGTTGGGCGGCGTATCCCCTTGAGGGAGCGTCAGCAGGTACATGGGGTGCGGTTCCTCTTGAAGGTTAGCGGCCATCAGTTCGCCGGGTATTGTTTCATGCAGAGTGTCCCGCCTTGACTCGACATCTTGTAGCCTTTCATGCAACGCATTGATAGGGTTATCGCTTTGCCGCGGTAGTTGCCGACCAGGCCTGCCCAATGGAAATTGAGGGCAAACTTTTTTTCTACCCAGGTCAGGGTTTGGTAAGCGTAGGCGGTACCGATTTTGGTATTGCCGGCCAAAATATCCAGTTCAAAGTGTACCGGGCGAACCTCGTTCCATGTGTTATCCACCTGGCCAACAACGTTGACGCTTAACTCCAGCGTTTGGGTATGGCTGGCAACGGTGAGGATGGGGCCTGATGTATGACTAATCACCAGCGGTGATGACAAGCCTTGAGCGCGAACATTGCCGGCACTGAAGATGGGCCGGGAAGATATTTGTGACCATGGGTGAGTATGTGAGCCAGTGGCTAAGCCGCTGCGGGCTTCTGCGATAACCTGGGCTTTGGTGCGGCCTTCCAGTTTGGCACTGTCTACTGCCTTGCCTGTGGTTGGCAGATAGCTGCCTTTGGGTTGAAAACGGCTATTGGCCTCGGCTTCGGTATAGTAGCGGTCATCGTGGGTGTGACCGTTGGCAGATAGGCCACTGCGGGCCTCGCTTACCACTTGGGCTTTGGTTCGACCTTCCAGCAATGTGCTATCGGCAGCCCTGGCGGTTTTCCCCAAAAAACGGCTATTGGCCTCGGCTTCGGTAAAGTAGCGGTCATCGTGGGTGTGGCCGTTGACTGACAGACCACTGCGAGCCTCGCTCACCACTTGGGCCTTGGTTTTGCCTTCCAGTTTGGCGCTGTCTGCCGCTTTGGCCGCCAGCCCCAAATAACGGTCATCATGGGTGTGACTGCTGGATGCCAGGCCGCTGCGGGCTTCTGCGATAACTTGGGCTTTGCTCTTGCCTTCCAGTTTGGCGCTGTTGCCGGCAATGCCGGTTAAGTCATTGAGGGTGAAGGTCACCGCGCCCATGCGGCCATTTACTGAGGTGACGGACTCTGTGTTATCGGTTTTGAAAAACGCATCTTCACGCGGGCTGTAGTTGAGCTTGTCGCCGGCGCTGTATTGCACTCCATTGACAGTGCCGCCGGCGGTCACAAACCAAAAAGCCGATACCAGACGGCCCTGGCCTTGATCATCGGTAATGTAGGGCTTGGCAGGGTACTTGCCACTGGCGGCGCTCCACGGCCCCATGTCTGTGACCGCCCCTTGTCCCAGGGCCACCGAATAGTCGAGCCGCTTTTTCAACATCGCCAGTGCGGCCGAGCTGGGAACATGGACGGCGCTGTCCAAATCGGTCGCCTGACTGATCTGGCTTTTCTGCAGGTACTGGCTGTGGGGATCGGCATCCAGCAGATGCTGCTCCAATCCGCCTTTAAGACGGGCATCCCGCCATTGTTCACCTTCCCATCGTGCCAGTAGCGCGAAATGATGTTTGAAGCCTTGTTCATCGGTGTAGGGCGCCGGCACGCTGGTGAGGTGTTGCAGCGTAAAGCGGGTTTCCCAGGCGCCGGTGGCGGTGCCGGCTTGCCAGAGATCAAGCACCAACATTGGCCCGCTGCCGCCGATGGCTATTCTGTCCGGCGTGTGGACTCGCAGGCCATCGACATAACCTGCGCCGGCTTCGCAATACCATTGCCCGTCCTGATGAATAGGGGCAAAGCCTTGGCCGAGAAAGGCCGCAGGGCCGTAAATATCCTGATTGGCTTTGGCATCATCCTGCATTAACCCGGCAAAGCGTTGCTGGTAATCCACCATCCAGGTGCTGGCGTCTACCTGCAAATGGGTGGCTTGTGCCGCGCCGTCATAGGCCATGACCAAGGTCTTGACCAAACTGTTGCCGGTTTGGCTTTCGGTAGAAGCAAACTTGTGCTCCATTCCCTTGTAAATCGCCATTCCGATGGTGCCACTGGCTTTGTTAGTCAGAAATATCGCGTTAAAGGCAAAGTCGCCCACGCGGGTATCGAGTACCAGTGCATAGGCGATAGCGTTGTGGTTGAGGGCGCCGACTTGAGTCGGGGCCTGGCGATGCACAATCCATTGCGGCTGGCATTCCACCTGGTTTCGGTCGACGGGGGCGTTGGGATCCAAGCCCGGAATATTGGCCAGCAGGATCTCATCCAGGACCACGCTTTGGCCGGACAATTCACACTGAGTTCGGTACGCCTCAAAGACGCTGGGGATAATGTTTTGGCTCATGGATTTCTCACTGAATAGCTGGCGATATACACCTGGTGCTCAAGGTGCATGGCGTCCGCACGAATGATCATGCTGACCGGATACGTCACTTCATAACGGTAGCGGCGGCA
Source organism: Shewanella carassii (assembly GCF_002777975.1). Taxonomy (GTDB): domain Bacteria; phylum Pseudomonadota; class Gammaproteobacteria; order Enterobacterales; family Shewanellaceae; genus Shewanella; species Shewanella carassii. The sequence goes on along the minus strand of NZ_NGVS01000004.1, from coordinate 70,024 downwards.
AGTGCGGCCATAGAGGCGGATTACGGCGGCGACCAGCGCCTGGTTTTCACTGATGGCGTTGTCGGTCAGCTCAATGTGAATGACATCCCAATCCGTGTCTGGCAGGCGCTCTTTGACCTTGACCTGACCCAATCCCAAGCGCTCAAAGATACGTTTAAAGCCCGCGGCGCTGCCGGCATCCTGATAGTTTTCCCAGGCGTATTTCACCCGCAGGCGATAAAGCGCTAAAGGCTCACCCTCCAGGCGGCTGACGCTGCGCTCCCAAGCCAACAGCCTGAGTAATCGCTCATGGCAGGTTTGGGGATCTTGCTGTGACAGCGGCCATAGCAGCCAATGCTTAAGGCGTTGCCAAAACTGATGCAGACCTTTGACCAAAAAGGCCGGCTCTTTCGGCTCGTGTGGCAAGGTTTTACCGTCCATCCACCAAGGGGCGCAGGTGGCCGGGAGTTTAGGGGCATGTTTATCGTGTTCCACTGTCGCGTTTCTCCAGGGTGAGGCTGTCAAGGATGGGCAGGGTGCGGGCGCTGGTGATGTCCCCTTGGTCAAAATGGATCCCGCCCAGGGCCGGCAGTGATTGGTGCAGCTCGGTGATCAGCTGTGACATGCTGAAGGTGCTCATCGGCCAGACCCGGGTGATAGACCCAAAGCCGTCATGTTGACGAAAGGCGGCTTGAATACGTTGCTCCAGTTCCTGGCCCAGGCGCGCTTTGTCTTGCTCGGCGGCATGCGGGGACGGCCAAAAGTGACCGCTCAGGGTATGAGGGACGGTCGGCATGGCAAACACCTGCAAGTCATCACCATGGCCGTGAAAGCCGGCGGCAATATGCTGATTGACCTTATCAAGCACGGCGCTCGGGACTTCGCCGACCGGCATGAAAATGTAACAGTTGGCTGTGCCCGGGCCACGCGGCGCATCGTGCTCAAATACCATGTAGTCCACGCGGATCCCCGCCGCTTGCGCAACCACATCCCGATAGACAGCATCAATATGATAGTGACCGGCAGCGCCGTAGCGATTACGGATCCGCAGTGCCAGCGCTTCATCGGTTTCTTCGGCTTGCCCGGGGCGAACTATCCAATCCGGGGCGTTGCTGACTTGGGCAATGCCCTCAATCGGGGTGATCAAGCGGTTGAAGTACCCTGAAGGCAGATTGTGTCCCTGTCCTGGCTCTGTGGCTTCGCATTCGATTAAGCCAGAGGCCACGCCCGCGGCCAAAGTGGCAGTCTGGCTGGTTTTGACGGCCAATATTTTGCCGTCAATCGGCAGGGTTTCCACAATAGTGCCGGCGGCAACCGTCACCGCCTGCTGCGGGGCGCTTTTGACAAAGGTCAGGTAGCCCTTCAGCGTGGTTGCCGGCAATCGACTCACATCAACGTCCCGGCCCTTGAGCTCCAGATAAAACCCTTTGGCCGTTGATACAAACATGGCCGGCAAAACGTGCCCGGCGACCAAGGTGTTTATCAGCCACAGGGTCGGGGTGACCACCACCGCTTTGATAAGGCGCCAGAATGGCGACATAGTGCGGTCGTTGGCGATTTGGCTGCCGGCCTCTTTGACGGTGTGCTCCAGCGCCGAGGTGACCGCTTCCTCGGTGGTGGGAATACCGGAATCGGCCAAAGCCTGTTTAAAGTCTATTTGGGGTGTCATGGTGTCAGCTCCAGGGTAATGCGTGCTTGTTCCAAGGTGACGGCTTCCAGCACGTAGCGCTCCGGGCTGTGCTCGGTTATCCAGATGCTGCCGGCTTGCAAGCGCAAATCTTCCTCCACCAGGAGTTCGATTTCGGTCAGGACATCGGCGCGTTCTGCGCGGCTGCGGTTCCCCAGCAGCTTGCGAGCAAGGCCCGATTCCATGATGGTGTGCTTAATGTCCTGGGCGATGGATGGCACGTTGGCAATATGCTGCGGCTGTTGACCGTCATCCATCACCAGGCCGCCATCATCAATTTTCAGATCAAGGTATTTATCCAATGGTCAAAATCCTCTCTTCATCCAGGCCCAGCAGACTGAACTCAGGCAATGGCCGGTGAATATGAATATCCCCGGTCTGCACGCTGTGGCTGGTCTGCGGCCCTTGGGCAGGTGAGGGATACAGGGTGGCCAGTGGTGGGCTGCTCGGCTGTGGCGGCGTGATGATTTGGTTAATGGGTTGCATGGTTGACAGCGATGCCTCAATGGCGACCTGAGTCGGTGCGGCCGCTTTGCTGGGCGCAGTGTGCTGCAACAACGGCGGCATTGGGGCGCTGACAATCGGCTTGGCTTGGGAGAGCGGCGCATCAACAGGAGGTGCCAGCAACGGCGTGACGGTTGGCGTCACAGGCTGGGGCATGCTCTTGGCTAAAAGCCCTGACCATGGCACCGGGTTGTTCTCGCCCTCGGTGCGCTGGGTGAGTTCGGTCACCGCAGTGGATACCAGGGGTGGTGCCTCCGGCAGCTCAGGCTTTGGCAACTCAATATCGATACCAGGGATATGATTGAGCAGCTCAATCACAGAGGTAAACAGCGAGCTTAGGGTGCGGCCGATGGCCGCCAGGAAATTGCCCACCATGGCGCCGACTTCTTTGCCGGTACCGGCAAATCCCTGCAACTCGTCATTGGCGTATTGAATGGGTTTGACCCAGTCATAGATAACACTGCCAATGGCTTTGACCTTATCCCACATCCAGCCAAAGAGCTGGGCCATCGGCTCGAATGCCTCGAATACCCCGCTTGAGCGCAGCCCTTCAACAAAGCCGGTAAAGAAAGACTTTATCGGCTCCCAGTAGCGGATCACCATGATGGCCCCAATTGCCAGGGCCGCTATCAGCAGGCCAACCGGGTTGACTGCCATCAGCAGGTTCAGCATGGCTTGGCCGGCCGCCACAATCTTGGTGGCTGCGGCCTGGCGCAAACTGGCCACTGTCATGCCTTGAATGGCCGTTGTCAGCGCCGTGTAAGTACTGGTAAGCCACAGCTGCGCGCCGGCCAGATTACCGAAGGTAAACAGCATCGCCTTGAATGGCAGGTTCAGCGCCCACTGCGCAGCAGCCAGCGCCTTGGTGCGGGTGGTACTTATCAGGGTGCTGAGGCTAAACGCCTGCGTGGAGAGCGTGAGTTTGCCAAGCGTACCATTGAGCAAGGCCAGCACTGGGGATAGGGCCGCCGCGCCGGTGCGCATCATCGCCAGAGCCGCACTGCCGGCACTGATGGTGGCGGTCAGTGCGGTAAACCCTGTCACGCCAACCAATACCACTGTGGTCAGGGTAGGGTATTGCTCGGCAAGGTTACTGATGCCATCAAGCAGCCAGATAAAACCACTGGCGACTCGGTTGACGGTGGGCAACACCGCCTGGCTCAAGGATTCTTGCAGTGAACGCCAACTGCCGCTCAGTTGCTTTAAGGTGTCGGTGTGGGACGCGGCCAGCGCATCAAGCGCCTGGGTACCGGGCGCTTGCATTTCGCCAAGCGCTTTGCGAAAGGTATTCCCCTGGCGCAGCAGGGTCTGAATGACCATCGCCGCATCGCCGGCTTTCTCATCCAGCAGTTCAAACTCGGTGGCGTCCAACTCACCAAAGCGGGCTTTGACCTGATCCAAAATATCCAGGATGGGGCGCATTTGCCCTTTGGCATCGAGGGTGTTGATCCCCAGCTCGCTGAGTTTGCTGCCTTCACGGATAAAGGCTTCATAGAAAGAGGCGGCATCCGACTCGGTAAACTCGGCCTGCAGCGCCCCGACAACCGCAATTTGCTCGGGCAAGCTGATGCGGTAGTTCTTGGCCAGTGACGAGATGGATTCCATGGCGCCGGCCATTTCATCTGCTGTCACCCCAAACGTGCGGGCGGCCACGGCATTCATGTTTGCCAGGTTGGAGACAAAGTCGACTTTGCCGATGCGCTCGGCTTCGTCCTGGTAGGTATGATACAGCCGGCCTAAATACTTGCTGACCGCTTGCACATCGGACTCGGTCGACATGCTGAGTTTGGCTGTGGCGGCGGTTATTCCCGCCAACTCGGACTCATTGACTTCGCCTATCGCCCGTTTGACGGTGCGGGCATGACCGACAAACTCGCTGCTGGCCAGGCCAAACTCGCGGTTAAATGCCTGGGCGCTTTGCCGCAGTGTATCCAACTCACCGTCCAGGCCAAGCCCTTGCAGGGTTTTGAGTTGCCGCTCCAGCTCCACGCCGGGCGCCACGGCAGCATAAACACCGGCGCCTGCGGCAATCGCGGCGCCGGCACCGGCCATCAAGTCATCAAAGTTGCCCCGCAGCTGAGTCTGAAACTCAGTGGCCTTTTGGTTCAACTGCTCCAGGTGACCACCGACTTTGCCGAGGCCGGCACTGAGGCGATCACTGAGGCTGATGTTGACTTTGAGTTCTTCGTTGCGGGTGCTCATTTATTTCCCGGTAAATGCCTTGCCAATGCCGGCGGCGGTACTGGTGCTGCTCAGTTGCCAGTGACGTTTGTCCAACCACATGGCCATGGCCAGGTTGTCGTCGCTGTCATCCTCGCCGGGCAGATAGTGGCGCCTGAGCGCCAACAACTGCCCCAAGGGGTTACGTTCCAGCTGCTCAGCGGCAGCGGTTATTTTTTTAGTGTCACCTCGACACGGGGCGCAAAGTGCTTGACCAAGACCTCACCCATGCTCTGTGGTGCGGCGGGTTGTTCATCCATCAAGGTTTGCAGCGTCGCCTTGTGATCCGCTATCACGGTGGATTCCAGAAACTGGATCACCGCGCCGGATGGGTTGTTGGGGCTGGCGTTCACCAGGCGGTTATAGGCCGCAGTGGTCACCAAGAAGGTGTAGTCAGTGTCTTGGACTGTGAGTGTGAGTTGCTTTTTCATGGGTGTCTCCGGGTTTTCAGTTCGAGAATTTCTTTGATGTGGGCGAAGCCTTGATCGATGCGTTCATCAATGCGCTGCGCCCACAGCTCCAGATCTTGTTTTTTGCTGTAGTGCTCATGCACCAGGGCTTTAAATTCGTGCATTTGCTGACGGTTTTGCTCTATGGCTTCGCGAATAAGCTCCATCTGCTTGGTGTGATGCCGGGCGACAGGCACCACGATGGCGACGATGATGCTCAGGACTGCCAGCAACACGCTGACAAAATCAAGCAGGCCAATGCTCATGGTTTTCCTTTTCTAAAGATGCTGTTTTTGGGGTTGGCGCCGAGCCAGAAATTAACGGCGGCGCCGGTGAAACCGATGATCTGCCCGAAAATAAACACCGCCAGATCCCGGTTTTCCGGGGGAATGACAGTGCCAACCACGACCCAGACCAGATAAGAGGTGATGGCCAGAAACACCAAGGTGACCACGGACACCATGGGGTGATCTTTGTGCTCTTCCCGGGCGTGCTGAATGTCGGCAATGCGCCTGGCTTCGCTGTTGGCCGCTTCGGTCAGTTCGGCCATCTGCAATTGGGTCAACTGAGAGCGGTGCTCATGCTCCAGCTTTTGCAGCTCCAGCAGCAGTTCGGGGTGCGCCCTGAGTGCGGACTCGATGGCCTCGGGTTTATCTTCGACGCCCAGGGCGCCGGCAATCAGACTGCCGACCTTTTCGCCGTAACGGCCGCCGAGCAAGCTGCCAATCAGCGGCGCGGCATTACCAATCAGGCTTTTGACCTTATCCCACATAATCACCTCCGTATTCCTTCAGCCACTGACCACTGACCATTTGCTGGCGGTGACGCTCGGCCCGTTCAGGGGTTTGCAATGCCCAGAGACTGTCCAGCATGGCGTGGCCTGCATCGGTCCAGCGGTTGTCCGCGATGGCTGTCAGCATCTGTTTGAAATGACCAAGGCCGGTGAGGCCCATTTGATAAGCCATCGACAGCAACACGGCTTGGCGGGCATGGTTGCAGTTGCACATGGCGGCGTTGATCAACGGGTGGCGATAGGTCTTCTCGGTGAGTTCATCCACCAAAGAGGCCAGCCAGGCGTTGCAGGTGCGGTCATTTAGCTCAAAGGTGTAGTGTTCAAGCGGCGCGCCTTTCGGGCCAATCCGAAAACCGATGCCGATGGTCGGGAACCCCTCTTTGCAGTAGTAGGGTTTGAGCTTGCGGCCTTCTTCCAGATTGAGCAGGGTGATGACATTCGCTGCCATTAAAAGTCCCTCGTCGTGAATTGGCTGAGGTAGGGGACGCCATCAATCTTGATGAAGTCCGGCGAGGAGACAAAGCCTTCCAGACTGTGTTTGTTCTTGTCGGCGTTGCTGGTATCAATGTTGAGCAAGTCGGTGAGTTTGAGCTTGACGCCGAACAGCTCCAGGTGTTGCTCTTGCTTGAACGCTTTGCCGAAGCAGTCGATGTCAAAGGGCTCCAGATCTTGCCAACTGCCGGCCGCCTTGGCGGCTTCGGTCAGAATGGCAAACTGCACCGAATCCAGCTCCAGGGTGACCGCGGCTTCCGAGGTGCCGAGGGTAAAGCCATCGGTGACTCCGCGAGTCATGGCGACTTGTGTGTTGTCGGTGATGCTGACACTCATGTTGTCTACCATCACCAAGTGACTGCCTACGCGAATATCGAAGGCCATTGCAGAGAGTTTCATGCTCATCGGTTGCTCCTTAATGACTCAAGTACAGCATGACGCCGATGCTGATAGCTTTGGGGCTGTTCCAGGGCGTGGCTTTGACGAACAGTTGCAAGTGCTCGTGTGATAGCCAGTTGAGGGTGATAGCGTCATCACCGGGAGGCTGGATTTCACCCGGGAAAGGGGTGCCGGCAATGGTGGTGCTTTTCGCCATTTCCCGCAGGGGGGCGGCGAACTGGCTTTTAGCGGCAGCCATTGAGCTGGGCGAAGAGTTGACGCTGCGGTCGGCAATACTGGGAATGGCCAGAAGTCGAACCCGGCGAGCGGCTTTCATCAAGACCCGCAGATGTTCAATGACCTGAAAGTCACCGCCTTCTGCATCCAGGGTGCGGCCATCGGCCCAATACACTCCGTCATAATCCGGGAATGTGGCGATCACATTGAGGCGGCTCTTTTCCATGGCCTGCAGGGTGGCGCTGTCAACTTCTTGCCCTTCACTGTCCTTGACTGGGGCACCGAGGCCAACCAAGGCGCCGGTTTTGACACGCATCGGACTATCGGCAACGGTGACACTGCGATTGCACAGGCGCCCGGCCAGACAGCCCAGGTTGTTACCATGGGTGGGGGGAACCAGCATCACCGCCTCGGCTTTAACGCCATCTTGCAGCGCCGTCATGGCAGCGAGGTACTGGGCCCAGGTTTCTGTTACCGGGGCGGCTTTGCTGCTTTTGCTGCTGACTTCTTCGGTGAGTAGGCCGCGAAGATTGAGCATCACAAATGACCAGCGCGCCCACTTGGCTACCAGTTCGCTGTGCAAGCTCTGTGCTTGGGTCAGTACGGCTTTGTCACTGACCGGATCGCAATAGACAATCCCTTCAAAAGAGCCGGTTTTCTGCGCCAGCCTGGCGGCTTGCTCCCAGGTGGTGTCGGCATCGAGTGCCCAGACACCGGCGGTCCAGTTCTGGCCGCCGTTGAGCATGGCGGCCTGCAGCTGGGTTTTCAACGCACTGTCTGCGGCGCCAAGCAGTTGATCAAAATCAGTCTGGGTATTGGCATTGAGCAGTACGTTTTTTTCAGACGCCGCCGGACAGCTGCCGATGAACAGCAAATGCCGTTCAATCTCGGTGGCCGGCCCTTGGGCCTGATTGAGTAAACTCACGTTAATAGTTGGATACATAGTCAGTCCTGTGGATTGAGTAAGAAGCGCTGCAGCTCAGCCATGACGACATCGTCATGAGTGGACAGCAGCTGCCTGGCGGGAACCTTTATCGTCCAGCGCAATTTGGCGCGGCGGCCGGTCAGGCGTTTCAAGATGGTGACGGCCTGGCGCTCGGATAGATGGGTGCGGATCCATTTAATGGATGGCGCTTTGTCTTGCGCTATCCCCCGGCCATTTTTATGACGGATGGTGTAGCCGGCGTGCTTGAGGGCCTTTGCCAGTTTGGGGCTTGGCGGGCCGTCATTGCGGCGTCGATACATGCGAGCGGCTTGTTTGGCGGTGCGTTGCTGGATCATCCCGTGGTGGTGCTGATGGGCAATCATTCGCCGGATGCGGTGTTTGAAGCTGATCTCCACTTCATCCCCTTGCACCCGGTAACTGAGATAACGCCCCATACCCACCAACTGGCGCTTTTTGGGTTTATGGCGCTTGATAGGTTGCCAAGATCGCCCCTGTGGCGTTTGGCCTCGGCGAATATGGGCGGCGTTGGCTCGCAGGGCTGCTCGCCCGAGCCGTTGAGTCAGCTTGGTGCGTTGCCCTTTGGTCAATTGCATGGCTTGGAGTTGCATCAGCAATTTATCCAGGTTGAGGATAGGTGCATCACTTGCCATCGCTGGTCTCCAGCTCAGTCACCACCTGGATACTTTCAGCCACATACAGTGGCGGCACGTCCAGGCGCCAGCGGCGGTTATCCAATAGCACCGGGCCTTGGGTGTCCGGGATCAGATGCATGGCTTCACACAGCATCACATCGATATCAATGTCGATTTTGTTGTCATCGACCTTGTTGGTATCAATGCGAATTTGCTGCTCTTCAGGGCTGAGCATGTCGCGGTCACTGTCGTGCTCCATCACCCAGGCGCCTACCTGGGCAAACAAACTGGCGGTATCAACCAAGGCAAAGGGCACATCTTCCATGTGAATGGCGCTGGTATAGATAAAGTGCGCCAGGCGTAGGCCGTTGCCTTCATCTTTGGGAGCGAGTACCAGCGCGGCCGGCTCCATCCAGCTTTCAACCTGGTGATGCAAGGTGGCCGGAAGGTGCGCCAATAACGACTGCGTCAGGGCGCGGTGCAAATAGCCGGTACTCATATCAGCGTCACCCTGACATCGCTGCAATCAAGCAGGCGGTTAATGTGGGAATCCGCCTCTGTCATTAGCGTGGCCCTGGGTTCCCGCTCTTGCTCATAGGCGTTGTTGGCTTCGCTGCGTTGAACAACGGAGGCAAACTCGGGCAGTAACAGCGCCTTGGCGCGGGCATGAACCGCGTGCCGGTAACACTCGGCAGCCCAACTGCTGCCACTGAGTTGCAAGCCGGGAATATCATTGGCCGATGTGATCCCAAGGTGCTGCCAATGCACCGTCTTATGTGCGAGCAGGCTGTTGGTGTGCGTTGCCGCATTCAGCAGCGCGGCCGCCATCACTTCGCCGGCCAGCTCTGCCGGCAGTTTTCGAAGGCGCTGAAACTCGCTCACCGACAAGTCCGGCCAAAAGCCGTTATTGGTGATGGTTTGTTCCACTTGGGTGGTGGGATTACCGTTGAACATATCAGCGCCTTTAATGGGTGCGGTGCAGCCGGGATAAACACATTGGGTGATTGAGTGAACTCAATGGCAATGGATTGTCCCCGACCGCCCCGCGTGGGGTAGTCATTGGTTATTCAGGGCGTTAAGACGCATCTGAATACGGGTTATCAGGGTTTTGACCCCGATTTTGGGATACTCCTGATGGGCCATTTCAAACAGCTTGAGGGCGGTTTCCAGTGTTTGGCGGTCATGGATATGGCTTGGTAAACCGTTGTCTGCCGCTTGGCTCAGCACATATTGGCCGGCCAGTTTGCAGTAGCGGGCACACAGCGCCTCGGGTAATCGCCAGTCACTGCGCATGTGGCTCAGGACTATCGCAAAATAGGGATCTATCGGTTGCCGGGCCTCGAATTGACGCTCGGCCCATTGATAGATGGTGTCGGCGGCAAATACGCACAGTGGCCGCCTGAACGGGCTGGGTTGCCCCTGTTTGATGGCGGTGCCGGCATAGGCCAGGGCCAGATCAAACTGCTCAGTGTCAAACAGCCAGATGATGCATTGCACAAAGATGGTGTGGACATAGACTTTCCCCGCCGCCAAATAGCGCTCCACTTCCGGCAGATAGCGGGGCAGCAGCGTGTCCCGTTTATATGCCTGACGGTCTTCCTGGCGACTGAGTTGTTTGATGAAGCGGATATCTTCATCAAACTGCCGGTGCAGAGTGCCGTTGTCGGTACCGAGGCTCGGCGCCGACACAAAGGTTTGCTGTTCTCGCCAATCGGCGGCAGGGGAAATCATGTTTTACTCCGACACCAGCGAGGCCGCGACATCGGCGGTTGAGGCCGGGCCATTGCCGGTTGCCTCTTTATCTTTGCTGCCGGCTTTAGTATTGGCTTGCGCATCGGCGCCGGACTCTTGTTCCTTGGGTTCCTTGGGTTCCTTGGGCTCCTTGGCATCCAGCGTCAGCGAGGCCGGGGCGGCTTGCGGGGCGTCCGGATTGGGGCCAATGGTCACTGCCGACTCGTCAAAGGAGGCGTAGGCTTCCAGGCGACCAACGGCATAACCTTCCATACGCCAGTAGCTGGACTCGAACTGCATCCGATCTTCATTGTCAGCGGCCTTGCGGCGGCGAGAGCCTTTCTGAGTCAGGATCTGCAAGTTCTTCAGGAAGGTCACCACCACCCGTTTCCCAGGGAAAAACGGCGGCACGTAGGCTTTGCGACCGGCAATGGTCTTGGCCAGGCTCTGGGCGGCCTTGTGCTCTGTGGGGGTATCAGCCGCTTCCAGCAGACGGTGTTGCTCGGCGCTGACCAGATCACGCCCCACCAAAACCACCAGATTCGGGTCGTTCTGGTAGACAGGATCGATTTGGCTATTGATAAGGTCCTGCACCATGGAATCGAGGTTCTTGTATGTCCCTTTGCCGCCGGCATCCAGATAAACCGGGGTGGTGACAATCTGCTCCGGGGCGCGTTCTTTCACGAACTGCTGCCAGCCTTTGTTAACGTCCTGGCCCAGCGGATAAGTGCTCGGTGCGGTAGGGCGGGCGACCTTGATGCCGTTGAAACCGATTTTCAGCATGTCCAGGGCAAAGTTCTTGTTGGCGTTGTTGGTCATCAACTTGATGAACTGGCCTTCAGTACCGCTGTTGCCCCATACCGCCAACTCGGCCCAGGTGACGGCCCAGCAGGAGTCGGTTTCGACCAGCTCATACTTGATCCCGTCTTTACCCGGGTAGGCACGGAAACGGGCATTGTCACCGCGGCCGGTCATCAAGGTGCCGGTACCGACATCAATAACCTGGCCCTGGATTTGGTCTACATCCAGCAGAGACAGCTCTTTGAGGAATGCATCGGATTCGAGGATCTTCTGCCGCAGCTTGATCTCCATCGGCTCCGATAGACTGAACTGCTTGGTGGCGTCATTGATCCCATAGGCCTTTTGAATGGCCAGGGTGTACTGATTGAGGCAATGCTCAGTGCGCGTGGTCTTACTCATTACACCACATCCTCATAGTCATCAGCGCCGGTGATGCCGGCAGGGTTGGGCTTTTGGCCGCCGGGAATGGCGCCCAGCTGTACTATCTGCTGTTGCATTTGCGCCAGCTGTCCAGCCAGTTGGGTGACTTGCTCACCGGTGCTTTTCAGCGCCTGGTTTTCACTTTCCAGCTCGGCCAGACGCGCTTTGAGCTGGGTGAGTTCATCGCCGTGCGTGTCGGTGTCTTGGGTGTCATCTTCGGCTTTCGGTGCCGGCTGTGATGGCGCGGCGGCGAGTTTACTTAACAGGGTCAATGCCTGGTTCATCTGCTCGGAGAGCTGAGTCAGGGCATTGTTATCGGGATCAGGCATAGTGACTTCCGTTTGAGAGGGTTTGGGTGTTTCCGGGTGGTGCCGGAATTGGCTCAGGGATTGCGCCAGGCGGGCAAATACGCCCGGCTCGGGTTTGGGAGCTAGCGTGGCCAGCTCAATAGGCAACTGCTCAGTGACCGCCAGGCGTTGCTGCTGGCTGCTTAATTGGATGCGTTCAAGACCAAGGCAAGCCGGCTGATCGGTAAGGGCGGCACCGACCAGGTAAGGCTTGCCGGTATCAGAGAAATCGGGGTCAATCTCCAGCGACATATAGCAAAGCTGCTGGCGCTCATTGAGACGCAGCATGTCACTGGAAGGGCGCAGCTTGGCGTAAATCGCGGTCTTGTCACCGAATGGCTCAGCCTTAATGGCCAGCACATCACCTACCGGGGAGCGGTCATAGCTCCACTCGTATAGATGCACCGGATAAATACGGGCTTCATACAAAGCGGGATCATAGTTGGCGGCAATATCCAGCAGCACCTGCGCGTCCAGCGGACGTTTATCGGCGGTGGTGCCGGAGGTGCATACCCGGATCCAATCTGTGCTGAGAGTTGATTGCGGCATGGTGGTGCTCATCCTGAAATTTGGCTCAGGATAGGCGCAGTCAGCAGGCGACGCATGCGCGTCAATCCCGGCTTATTCCGATATTGACCATCGCGGAATAGCCCGGAATAAAAGCGCATTGGACCGGGAGTTTGGCCCCCTATGATGGCCGCATCTGTTCCCCACTAATGCAGTCATGGCCTACAACGAAGAAATCCGTCACGCCGCCCGCCGCCTTTTTCTGATGCACCGCACCCCGGATGAAATCGCCCGGGAGCTGAACTTGCCGCGCAGTACGGTTTACGCCTGGATCTCCAAATATGCCTGGGCAGAGCAACTGCATGAGTTCGGCTTGCTGGAGAGTATCGAGCGCCGGGTGCAGTCGCTGCTGGATATACCGGTCAAGAACAGCCTGCAGGTGAAAGAGCTGGAGCTGCTGATTGACCGGCACTTGAAGCTGGTCGCCGCCAAGTTAAAAAGCACCGCCCAGAGCGAGGCGAGTCAGCAGGCTATCAGCCCGGGGCCGGGTAGCAGTGATGACAAACCGAAAAGTAAACGCCGCGGCCGTCCGATAAAGAATGATGTCACCTCGCTGAGTGAAGCAGATCTGGAGAAGTGGCTGGCGTGCCTGTACCCGTTCCAAAGACGGATGCACGACAACCTGCACCAGCGGATCCGCAATATTCTGAAATCACGGCAGGTGGGCTGGACATACTACTGCGCCGGCGAAGCCTTTATGCAGGCTGTGTTGACCGGTGATGACCAAATCTTCCTGTCAGCCAGCCGGGCACAGGCTGAGGTCTTTCGTACTTACATCATCAAAATTGCCCATGAGCTGTTCAATATCGAGCTGTCGGGCAATCCGATTGTGCTGCATACCGCCAAAGGAAAAGCCACGCTGCGTTTCCTGGGCACCAACTCCAATACCGCGCAGAGCTACTCCGGCCACCTCTACACCGATGAGTATTTTTGGATCCGCGACTTTGCCAAGGTGAAGAAGGTATCCAGTGCGATTGCGACCCATAAGCACTGGCGCCTGACCTACTTCTCCACGCCTTCCAGTGAAGAGCATCCGGCTTATCCGTTCTGGACCGGGGATGAATGGAAGGGCAATGACCCTAAGCGTAAAACCGTCCCCTTTCCCACCTTTGATGAATACCGCGATGGCGGTCGTTTATGCCCCGATGGGCAGTGGCGCTATGTCATCACCATGGAAGATGCGGTCGCCCAGGGCTTTGACCTGGTTGACCTTGAGCAGCTGCGTAACGAGCGCTCTGAGCTGGAATTTCAAAACCTGTTCATGTGCGTGTTTGTCAGCAGCGCCAACGCCATTTTTACCCTCAACAAAATCATGCACTGCATGACAGATTCGGCTCTTTGGCGGGATGTTGCCTGGCATACGCCGCGGCCGTTCGGGGAAAAGGCGGTGTGGATTGGTTATGACCCGAGCCGCACCACGGATCCGGCCTCATTGGTGGCGATTGCGCCGCCTGAAACGCCCAAGTCCCCGCATCGCTTACTGGAGCGGGTACGCCTTAAGGGGATGTCCGCCAAGTACCAGGCGCAGCAAATCTTCAAGATGTGCGGCAAGTACCGAGTTACCCACATTGGTATCGACATGACCGGCATTGGCCGGGATGTCTACGACTTGGTTTATGAGAAATATCCGGGGATCACCATGGGGTTTCACTACTCCATCGAGTCGAAAAACTCCCTGGTGTTCAAGATGGTGGATTTGGTGGATGAAAAACGGCTGCTGTGGGATGCCGATTACAAAGACATTGCGCTGTCGTTTTTGGCGATACGCCGGGTGGTGACCCGCAGCGGTAACAGCGTGACCTTTGCCGCCAACCGCACCCAGGAAACCGGGCATGCAGATGACTTTTTTGCGCTGGCTCATGCCTGTAGTAAAGAGCCTTTGAACAACGAAATAGAGAGAAAGAGTGAATGGAAAATTTACTGAGTGACGCCGGCGCCGAGCAGCAAGACAGTGTGATGGCGTTTTCATTTGGCAGTGCCGAGAGGCTGCTCAAGGATACCTGGCTGACCGACATGGCCGGCGTTCGCCTCAATGAAGAGTTTGGATACTATGAGCCGCCGCTTGACCGCAAACTGCTGTATCAGGTTGCCAATGGCAATGCCTACCAAGGGCCGGTACTGCTGGCGCGGCGCAATATGATTTTGAACGCCATTCAGACCAAGGGAAAACTGACCCGCAATGTCCTGGGGCCGGCTATTCACAACTACCTGCTGTTTGGCGATATGGCCTTATTGAAAATCCGCAATCGAGCCAGCGGTGTCGTGGAGGCCTATCCGCTGTCGACCCACTATTTACGCCGCTGCCCGGATGGGCACTTCAAGTACCTGGAAGAGGATGTGTACGGGCATGTTACCGCCCGGCCATATCGGGCCGAGAATGTGGCCTTTTTGCCGCAGTATGATCCGATGCAGCAAGTGTATGGCATGCCGGATTATATCGGTGGTCTGCAATCCGCCATGCTCAATACCGATGCCACGCTGTTCAAGCGGCGCTACTACAAGAACGGCGCCCACATGGGTTACTTGCTGTACGCGTCAGATCCGAAACTCAGTGATCCGGACAAGAAGGCGATAGAAAGCGCCCTGGCTCGCAGTAAGGGGGCGGGTAACTTTCGCAATATGTTTATCAATATCCCGGATGGCAAAGAGAAGGGGATCCAGGTGATCCCCATTGGTGACTTTTCTTCCAAAGATCAGTTTGCCAGCGCCAAGAATATCAGCGCCCAGGATGTGTTGACGGCCAACCGCTTTCCGGCCGGGATGGCGGGGATTATTCCCCAGGGCGCGGCAGGGCTTGGGGATCCCCTCAAAACCAATGATGTCTATCAGAGCAATGAAGTGCTGCCACTGGCGCGTGATATTGTGGAGTTTATCAACAGTGACCCCGACTTGGCTAAGCTGGGATCACTGAGTGTGCGTGAACCTTAATTGGGTTTCACCCACACCAACCCCTGGGGGATGAATGGGTCAACAACTGGCAGCTCCATTCCAGCATGGATCCCCAAGTTGGTCAGCGCCACAGCAAACTCGGCATAATACCACTCTTTTCTCTAATGAAGGGCCTGATGAATAGATTACCAACTGACGCTTGATATCATCAAAAGGTATGCTTGATGTCAAGTATTGAATAGGGAGGCCTTGAGCCTCCCTTCGGATAGTTAAACTCTTGTTGTGGTCGCTTGCTTGATTAATTCATAAATCACATCACCTGCAAACTGAGTTTTAAATTCTACTTTCACTTCTTTACTGATCTGGTTGAAAAGTTCCTTAGCGTGCTCAATCTTACGCTCTTCTTCTTTTCTAAGGTTCTCTTTCCCTTCAATATTCTTTGTTTCTATAATAAAGTTCAAGTATTCACCCTTGCTAGTTTTTACCACGTAAGCAAAATCAGGTGAGTAAGTGTAACCACCAGATACAGGGATCTTTATTGAATTTTTAGGAAGCTTAGTAAAGACCGATACAGATTCAATTTCACCATCGGTGATATTACGTTTCTCAAGTTCAGAATCGTAAAAAACATCTTCAAAGAGATAAGTGTCTAAAGGCGTCAAAGAGTAATCTGAATGGATACCGAGATCGCTTGCTGCAACATTTTCTCGAGGTTGACCATTTTCATCAGTAAATTTAGTTGGGTGCAGACTGTTAGATATGATGTTATAGCCAAGGCCAAACTTGTTAAATGAGTTATGTAACAAGAATTTACTAAAGCCAGATTTAATTTTTCTGATTGTCTGAATGTTCAAGTAATCGGTAATGTTAATTATATCTTGTACTGACACAAAAGCTCTGTGCAGTGTAGATGGCTTGATTAGAGCCGTTTTTGATAAGGTATTAATAAACTCTTTGTATGTCATAGTACAGAACTTAGTGAAGTCATCATCATCACCAAAAATCGTTTTTGACATGGCAGTATTGTTACTCATGTAAATTTTTTCAATACGTGTTTGTACACCTGTTTTTTTAAACTTATCTGACTGTTCAAGTAAGTATTTGGTAAAAAGGTTTAGAAAATCTTTCTCACTAGCTATTTTGTATTCTAGAATGGCTTTCTGATTGATGACTTCCCATAGTTTTTTAAGTTCATCAAACTTACCAATACGCATTTTTGAACGACTCTTGCCTTCTGTTGCTACTTTGATTTTGCCTTTTTTAATGCCACTTGGGAAAGCTTCAGGATAAGACTCTTTTAATTGCGTATAAGCAGTCGCTCCAAGTAAGTTTTTACTTTTGTCTATAATCCCTTTCTCAAGCAGAACTATCATCAAGTCGAGCGCTTCAAGGTTAGGGTATTTCGATAATATTTTATCTTCTAGTTCTTGAGTCAATTTAGATGGAACTGTTTCTTTGAAAGACGTTTGATTCACTTCTTGCACTAAGGACTCGACAAAATCTTTTTCTGTAAAATCAACAAAGTAATTCAGTCTAAACTCACCATTCACACGAGCCATATACTCATTGACTGGCAAACGTAGACCACGTCCGACTTCTTGAAGCTTCGATGTTGTACTACCACTTGAGCGTAATTTACAAAGCGTAAAGATATTTGGATTATCCCACCCTTCTCGAAGGGTCCACTTAGAGAAAATAAAACGTCTAGGATTATCTAGCGATAGAAGTAGCTCTTTATCGTGCAGAATTTCATTAATCTCTTGCTCTATTTTTTCATCTTTATCACTATTATCCTTTGAGAAGTAACCACCGTGAACACTGCTTATATCAGCGATAGTTTTCTCTAAATATCGTTTATAGAACTTATCTGTTTCTGTTTTTAGTAGTGCCTTTGCTTCAGCTAACGTCCACTCCTCGAACTTGGTTTTCAAGCTGCCAGAGATATTATTTCCATCACGGTATCCCTCAATGTCGTCAATAAAAAACAAGGTTAATGGCTTAATTCGAGGGCGTTGTGTTAGCATTTCTCTTTCGACCTTGAAATGCTCTTTAATCGCTCTACGCATCATATTGTCTTCAAGTGTATCAGAGTATGAGTAAGGGTTAATTGATTCATTAACTTTCAACTCAATACCATTGCTGAGTACAACCATCTTTGTATTCATCGACTCAATGTATAAGTCATGAATTTCAGGGTGAGTTTTTGCTAAAGATTCACCTTTTCCAACTTTGACAATAGTTTTTGAACCATTTTCATTCAACTCAAAGGATGCTTCAATAGTTGTAGACTTTTTAAGTGTTAAACTGGCAGTATCATCTCCCACCATTTCTTCAATGAACGCATTGACACCTTTAACGAGGTCATCATTGAATGCATCAACGGCGGTCAATCGATAGACAAGGTTTTCATACTCTTCATTGAATGTTGCACCATAACGAATGATGTATTGCGCATTAAACTTCTCAATATTTTTCCACGTGGTCTTAGCTTTCGGAAACTTATGAGGCTCATCAATAATAACAAATGGGTTTACCGCACTTATAGCCTGAATTGGCGTGTTATATCTATTATCTAACAAACCACGGTCATACACTTCAGTCAAAGATGGTGAATTCACCATTCCTGAGTTAATCACCATTACGTGGATGTATTTCTTATTGTAATTGTTTGCTTCAACAAAATCGTGAATGGCCTGAGGCATATAAGATTTTGTATTTTTATTAGAGGACTTTTTGCTCTCTACCACATACGTTTTAAGTTCCCGCTCTGTTTCTCGAAAGTGGTCTTTGAGTGCATCACTTTTAAGAAAGTTTACAGTGCCGGCTTTGATAGAAAGAGTAGGTACAATGACAATAAACTTATTGATACCAAAGGTTTTGTTTAACTCAAACATTGTTTTGGTATAGGTGTAAGTTTTACCTGTTCCCGTTTCCATTGATACGTCAATAACATTACTGTTTTCATTGTAATACTCTTTGCTGTGCTCGATTCCGTTAAACTCGTGAATTGCTTTGATGTTTGAGCGAAGCTGTTGCTTGGTTATTGAAAGTTTAGCGTTTGCTAACATTCTGATGCTATGATCATCAGCTTGTTGAGGCTCTGCACCAATAAACATATTAAGAACTGCATCGACACCTGCTTTTTGGTGTGGTAGGTTCTTTTCAAAAGTAAATCCTTTGCTCATTAGTTACGTACCACCACGTCAATTTCGATAGATTTTTTATTTGCGTAGTTCTTCAGTGCTTCGTTCAATTCCATTTGTTTAACACTATCGAAATTATTTGAATAGTAAACGATCTTGTTTGGATAAAAATCTTTATCTTCAGTGTCATCTAGTCTATGAAGTAAAGCTCTAAGTGCATTGCTACTAAACTCTGGAGCAATCATATATAAACGTCTATCGCAGAGATGTGCGATATATCCATCCAAATCTATATCGTAGATTGGGGTTGTTAATTCGCAACCATCATAGAGAGCCCACGTAGTAAGTAAGGTATAGTATTGTTCATCAGTAAGAAGGACATCGTCAAACATTGTGAAGTTGACTAGTGATAGTTCTTTTTCATCGTCTTCTACTCGGAAGTCATCAACTGTTTCAAAGATCTTGAAACCAAGGTCTAGATTATTGTTTTTACAATTTCTATTAATAACTTCAGAAGCTCTAATTATGCGAGTTTTTGTAACATCAAAAACCGTTCTATATCCTTTTTTATATAACTCAGTATCATGCCCAATTTCTTCGTCAAGCTGAACGCTAATAAATTGAAATCTACTATTAATACGACTGTTTAAGTTTAAAACAGCATTTGCTGTTGTTCCTGAACCAGAGAAAAAGTCCATAACAATGCCATCGTCTTTACAAGAAAATGAAATCAACTCTTCAATTAGTTTTGTTGTTTTTGGGTTAGTAAATGCTTTGACCACATCTGGGAATAGAGATTTAAGCTCATTTGCACCCGCTCGACCATCCAAATGAAAAACTGAGCTCAATTTTTGTTTATAGTCTTTTGCGTAAACTTTGATCTCTACAAGTTTATCTTCCGTTTCACCAAAAATAATACGGCCTTCAGAAATCATTCTATTCATGGATTCTTCTGGAAACCTGTATCCCATCAATGGTTGTTTACAAGGTTTTCTAGTCGTAGGGTGAATGATGTCATACCTGTATCCTTCTTTACCAGGGTTATGTACACCTCTTTCGCCAGAGTAAACTCCATGTTTATCAATAAACTTATAGTTTTCTAATGGCCATAGCTCGCTTTTATTTTCTCGATACCAAGTAGTGTATGCTGATTGAAGTTCTTCAGGGTTTTGATATTTTGAATTGAACTCTTCACCCACGCGTATAAGCAGATCCTTAACATCAGATAAATTTGATTTCCATTCGTTAGCAAGTAGGGACTTCTGTTTTGAGTATACAATTATATATTCATGTTCAATTGCTATGTTAGAAGGGTTATTGTCAGTGACATTTTTCCAAATAATTGTTCCGACATAGTTTGCTTCACCAAAAACTTCATCGCATAGGAGTTTCAACTGTGATTGTTCATTATCATCGATAGAAATGAACACTACTCCATCGTCAGTCAAAAATTCTCTCGCAACATACAGTCGAGGATACATAAAAGTTAGCCAAGCACTATGACTACTAGAGTTTTTGTCAGTAAATTCTAATATTCTTGATGCTTCATCAAGGCTGATTCCTGCCAGCTCAGACAACTGTTCTTTGGTAAAGTTACGATTATCTTGGTATGTAAAGCCGTCTTTTCCAGTATTGTAAGGAGGATCGATATATATCATCTTAACCTTCTCACTATAGGCATTAACTAGATGTTTTAAAATCTCAAGATTGTCCCCTTTGATAAGCAAGTTTTTACTATCTTTATTTTTTTCTAGAGAGTTGTGCTTAGCATCTGCATGAATTAGAGTTTTAGGTGGCAGGTTCGCTAACAGGCGTGAGTATGACTTACCCAGCCAGTTTAGTGAGTAACTTTCTTTCGATAATTCAATTTCACTTTTATTTACAACCTCAAGCATTCGTTCTTGAATGAAGTTACCATCACGATCAAAGCAATTGGGGAAGTACTTCTTGAGAATTGTTAGCTGCTTACTGTTTGCAGTTTCTATATTTGAATATACGGTCTCTTTTTTTATGTTCATTTTCATTCCAAAATAAATGAATTACTATTAATCGTTATCTGATTTTAGTATGATTTTAATAGATGCTTCGGTAAGGCCAATCCTAATTAACTCAGCGATAGCACCGTCTAAACTCTTAAATATACGAGCTTCATAAGGTTGCCTAGAACTACTCAATACAAGTGGTTCACCATTCCACTCCTCACCGTTAAAAACTACTGTATACTCACTCTTAAAGCCCACTATTTGCGCTTGATCTAAAATGCCACTCTTAACTCTCTCTTTTGCCATAGAGCTAAGAATACAATTTCCACCTTTTAACCCTGAAATCATCCTGACTCCCTCAATAGTTGTTTTTTGCTACGATATCAAATATCGTAGCAAAACTACAGTATTGATTGGGTTTTTAATAGGCAGTTATTTATGCAGTATTTGAGAAGTCGATACTGTATGAATAAATTTAAAGCAAAAAACGATGCCGGAGCATAAGCTAGAAGGATCGACAGTCTTATCACCATCGATACTTACGTCAGTGTGGTTCTAATACGGTTGAGTAAATCTTCATTCAACTCTACCCCGATGAAGTGCCGACCCAGTGCCTTGCAGGCTTTTCCGGTAGAGCCTGAACCCATAAAGCAATCCAAGACAACGTCTCCGGGGCGACTGCTGGCATTAATGATGTGCTCGAGCATGGCTGCGGGTTTTTCACAGGGATGTTTGCCTGGGTAGTAGGGCACAGCGGGGTAGTGCCAAACATCGGTAAACGGTACATCCTTGGATACCCTGAATGGCCGGCGTAAGTGCTGGTACTGTGCTTTCAAGTCATCAAACTCTTGTGCCAAACCTTGGTATTGTCGCTGCAGCGCCACAAACTCAGTTTCCAGCGTGTCATAGTCCCGCTCCAGCGCCTTTTTAGTAAACAAGGCCTGCAGCTTTTGATACTGCTCAGCATTGGGTAATTGCCATTGTGAAGCGGTAAACCAATGGCTGGCCATCTGGGTTCCGGTGGCTTGATTGATCTCCTTGTTGCTGACGCCGGCGCGGGCCCTTTCTTCCTGGAAGTAGTTAATCAAGGGAGCAAAGACATGCTGGCGCAGCGCTTTGCACTTTTCATAGTAGCCACTGCGGCCCTTGGCGAAGCCTTCCGCGCCGTAGTGCTCGCACATAATAATGCGCTCAGTTGCTCGGAAGTAGGAGCGCAGCTCACTTTTACGGGTGCGGTTCCAGGGGCCGGAAGGCTTGGCCCACACTATGTGGTTCAGGATATTGAAACGGCTTCTGAGTAGTAACTCGGTGTCGGCTGCCAACTTGGGGCCGCAAAATAGGTAGAGGGTGCCGGCTGGTTTCAGGACACGCCACAACTCGGCGCTGACGCTATCAAGCCAGGCCAGAAAGCTTTCTACATCAGGCCATTGATTATCCCAGGCATCCGGCTTGACTTGAAAGTAAGGCGGGTCGGTCACAATCAGGTCAACGCTATTGTCGGGCAGTTTAGTCAGTTCGGTGAGGCAATCACCGTGAAGCAGTGTTAGGTTGGAAGTCATTAACATTACCAGGCTGGGTGCTCTTGGCGCTCTGGTTAAGGTGTTTACATCGAGGACATTTGATTTCTATGTCCGCGAGTTGGCCCTGGATACGGGCCAGCAATTTGGTACAACGGATACAACGAAATTCGGTCATTAAAAGATGGATACTGTTTTTATGTACAGTATACCCGTTAGCCCTTTTGGGCACTACCTCTTGACCGACTGAAAAGGTTAAATCAGCTGCAATTGCTTGATAATTTTGGCCCGTTGTTGAGGCTCCAATGAACGCACCAGGTTGACCATCGCCTCGGATGTTGATTGCAGCCCGGGGTTGAGCGTGTGTTGATGTGACCAGGTCGCCACGAACGTATGACCACAGTGGGGATTTGTGCAGGTGCAGTACATCTTGGCATAACCGGGGATTGCATCCTTGGTGCTTTGGATAATGGCTTTTTGTCCGCAGGTTCGGCAAGTTATGCGCATGGGTTCTCCTGATTGGGTAGTGCTAAGCCGTTCAATTGTTCGATTAAGCCGGCCACTTGGTTAAGCCTGGCGATGGCTCGGCGTAAGTTGGCGCTGTCGAGACGGTTAAAGGCTGCAGCATTATTGATGCTGAAGCCTTTGCAAAAGTAGTCAGTTAACCCACCTCTTATGGCGTCAGAGCGGATATTGGTCAGGGCCAGCAGGATCGCTATTCTGGCCGGCGACTCATTGCCCTGGATGAGCATGTTCATGCTTGTGTTGTTCCTCCATGGTTTGTACCAAATCGGCCAGGGGGATGCCTTGAATGGCACGATATCGTGGTGGTGAGTAACGCAATTGCCCATCATCGACCCACCATTGTTCCCCTTCATCGTTCACCAGGGTTTGCCCCTTATGTAATAGCCGGTCAATATCTTCCGGATGGGTGATCCCTATGTGGCGTAATGCGGTTTTCAGACGCGGTGGCAACTCAGCTGCAGCGGGGTCTGTACACTTATTCCTACAAGTCCAAGGAAGAGCAAAAGCACCAGACAACAGCGAAAGTTCACTGTTTTGAGGCTGGCGCCACTTGGGCATGATCTCTTTCAAGGCTTTACGGGATAGCCGTTCTTCTTTGGGTTTGGCCTTTTCGCTGTCAAAAAGGGCAGCGCGTTGGCGCTTCAAGGTGTTGACTGCGTCTTTTTCTGCATCGGTGGCACTGCGCAGCTTCCAGCGCTCACCTCGTGTAACCAACATCCGAGCACGACCAAAAGCGATGCCCTCAAGTCCCTGAATGCGCTTGACGGCTTCGCCATACTCATTGCCGCATTCGGTGATGTCGTAGCTGAGTCTCAGTTGGGCCTGGGTCATCGCTTCTTCAAAGGTTTTCCAGTCTGAGCTGCAAGCCGCGGCGCGGGCGGCTTCAATTTCCGGTGACTGTGGCCCACTTTTAAGGCGGCGCAGCTCCCGCCATATCTGTACGGATTGAGTGCCGTAAAATTGAAACTGGCGCAGGCGGTGCCGGCTGGCCCAGGCGGTAGCCCACTGTGCGCTGTCGGCGACTTGGGCGCCGGTTTCAAAGTCCAGTTCGCCCTGCATGTGCTCGCCTGCGATGTTTTTGGACAGGTACTTGATGACATAGCCAACGGCGCTGCCGCGGGTCTTGTCTATTGGATCAATAATCAGTCGGTGGGCCTCGGCCCCTGGCTCGTTGCCGTCGATTTGAAAGGCATACTTATGAAATATGGCTTTGAAATCGGCTTCATGCTGTGGGTGAATAAAGCACACCAGGTGCCAGTGTGGGGTACCGTCTTTGTGTGGCTCGGCAACGCGTAGGCCGGTCATTGCGATATCACGGTACTTGAGCGCAGAGCGAATTTTGGCAAACTGGCCCACCAGGTATTGCTGTGCTTCACGTGGGCTGCCTAAGTGCCATTTGGTTGATACCCGGTGAAAGCGGCTTGGGCAGGTCAGCGTCACCATAAACCCCTTCATGCCCGCTTCATCAGCCATTTCTTCCAGTCCCTTGGCCCGCACGATTAGCTCTACCAGTCGATTAGATGGGTTGGCATTGCCGGCCATTGCGGCTTCTATCAATGGCAAAATGACGCCTTCGTCATTTTCGATCATAGTGTTTTCAAGCCAGTTCATGGCCGTGCGTTGTTGCACAGTCCATTCTTGAAACGCTTCTTCACTTACATAAGGGCGGTCAGGGTTGACCAACCCTGCGGTGATGTTCATGTGCTCGCAGCACATATCCCGCAGCCTGGCTAATTGACGCCCCCACCATTTGGGACAAGTCATCCGCAAAATGCCGCACTCAGCTGCTGTTTCAATATGGTCGCGTTTTACTGCGCCCCAATAGGGTGGAATGACACCCCATTGTTGGCACATAGCCGCCGCAGCATCATAGGCCGCCTCGAAAGCATTCTCTGCCTGACTGTCGGCAGCGGCTTTAACGGCTTGCATGATGTTATTGGTAATGTTGTTGGCCAGAGTCTGCAGCCGCTTGGACTTGCGCTGGCGTAAACACTCATAACCCCGAAACGGGGAGTGATGCGATGTCGTTTCCTGTGGCTCGCTATTGTCTACTTCCGCGGGCGCTTTACCCGCGAGGACATCGAAGTAGGTGATATCACTCACTGGCGACTTTTGACGGGGTGCCGAGTTATTGCGCCTTGGGAGCAATGGTTCATCATCGTGTTCACTGCCGCGAACGGCTTGCAGGTAGGGTAAATGGTGAAACGGATAGCTTTTCCATACCGCCAGCAATTGCTTAACGCTTTGTTGCAACTGCTCCAGAGCATTGGCAT
Source organism: Shewanella carassii (assembly GCF_002777975.1). Taxonomy (GTDB): domain Bacteria; phylum Pseudomonadota; class Gammaproteobacteria; order Enterobacterales; family Shewanellaceae; genus Shewanella; species Shewanella carassii. The sequence goes on along the minus strand of NZ_NGVS01000004.1, from coordinate 45,512 downwards.
TTGCCCCGGCGCGGTGGTAATCCTGCTGTAGCTTGTTGCGAATGCGGTGTGGCAGTGGTGCGAGTAATTCACGGATGAACTCTGGCCCCGCGAGCGGCGTTTGTCGCTCAAAAAGGGGGCGATAAAGTAATTCGGTATTGACTAGGTGACGGCGTCTACCGGCCAAAGGTTGCCAGAGGTCAACCTGCCAATCATCCATAACATCGGTGCGTTCGGCATACCAATGGGCTGAACCAGGCTCAGGTAACTGATCTAAAGAATAGGGACGGCGTTTAACGCTGACGGGATTAATCATCGGTATCAGTCAGTTCCGAAACCACCCATGTTCCTGCTGCAGGTGGTGTTGAACGGTAACGCCAAGATGGCGCCAACCAAGTGTCCAGACGCTGCTCAGCTTCTTCCTCACTCAAGCGGCCGAATTGTGCAGCGTATTGAACCAACGCCTTGGCATAAGCAGTCATCATGCGGCCTCAGCCATTTTGAGAATGAGTTCACGCGTGAGCATGCAGTCATATAAAGCCCGGTGTGGGTTACCAGGAATGGAAATACCTTGCTGCTTGGCGGCGTTCACCAATGAGTGCCACCGGTAATCACCGTGGCTGTGATTCCAATCTCCCTTGAATGCCGCATAGGTCAACATGCCGCAATGCCAGGCCAATGGACCTTTATTGATACTCAAGCCGAAGTGCAGTTCATCGTCGGGATAGGCGGTCAGTGATGACATCAGCATCTTGCGGTCAAATGCGGCGTTGTAAGCCACCACATGGCGTCCAGCCAACATCATATTGATGTCTCGGATAACGTCATCCATACCAGGCATGTCGGCCACCATCTCATTGCTGATATGGTGAATGGCCTCAGCTTCGGCCGGGATCGGGCGAGTGGGTTTTACCAGCGTGTTCATCAAGACATTCCCGGTCGCGACTTCTACCGCGGCCACTTCAACGACTTCACAGCCCCATTCCAGGCCTGTGGTTTCGGTATCAAGAACAATGGCATTGTGAGTCAGCCAGTATTGGGCGGCACACAAGGCCCGCTGACGGTCAATTTGGAAATAAGGTGAGGTCATGATCTTCTCGTTTATGCGTTGAATATGGAAATGGCAGAGATACGGAATCTCAGCACCAGGGCTACATTGAGCAATGCGGTATAGGAAACAGGCTGACGAGTGGGCATCCCCAACTCAAAACGTAGCCATTCATCAGTAGGAAGTTGCGCCAACTGCCCGGCTTGTGATGCGCTCATGCCTCGCATGGCGCGAACCTTTCTGAAAATGGAGCCGAGGCTGATACAAACTGAACTTGGTGCTGTGTGATTAATCATTTTCTACCCCTAGAAACAATTAACGTGTCGGTAAATTAGGCTGAGTCGGTAGGGTCAACGCTTGGAGTAGGGCTGACCGGGTGCTGAATTCAGCCACAAGTCGTAGTAAGCCTTGGCCACTTCGTTGGTCCGCTGCGCGGCTTCTTGTTCGTCCCGGTCAACCAACTGTGTCGTTATATCCCTGTAGGTTTCGTGTTGGCGTAACCAGAATGAGCGGATAATCGGCGTGGCCGGCACATTGCGGTTGATGTTGATGACTGTTTGCGCCGTGATCATCTAGCCCCCTTGCCAAAGTGCTTTTCGCGCAACTTGCCAACGATCCAACGGTTGCGGGAGAAACGTTCGGGAGTCATAGGCTTGGAAATGATTTGTCCTTGCATGTACTTAGGTACCGCGATATTGCGGCTGACCAAGTTCTCTGTTTTTGCTCCAAATGGGCGAACGATGATTTCCATGAGAGGCTTCCTTAGAGGGAGTATTTCTTACTTGGAGTAATGACATTCCAACCAGCAGCATCTAGTGACGACATCACCATCTGCGCCTGATTGACATAAATCAGCTTGCTGCCCGCAATACGCATGGTTGGTAAAAAACCGGATGCCACTTGGTGTTGCACCGCCTTTAGCGTTTGGCCTGTCCGGCTGGCATAGGCGTTTAATGTCAGTGGCAACATATCGGGTTGCAAAATCACCGTGCTGCGGTTGTTTGTGTTGTGTTGGTTCCCGTTCATTCGCGCTCGTCCTTGTTTTTCAGATTGTTTTCGTGGTCGGCGAGTAGCTCCTCTACCGTGACTTCGTTGTTGGTCAATGCTGAAAGCTTTTTTACGTACTTGGCTGGCGCTTGCTTAAAAACATTGAGCCATTTCCAAACGTGGCTTTGACCAATACCGAGCTGCTTTGCGGTTGCAGTTTGTCCACCGATGATTCTTACGGCCTTCTCTACAGCACTCATGGGTATCCTTTAAACGGTTAATTATTACTTTTAGGCGCATTAAATACGAATTTAAGGCCTTTGTAAATATCCTTAAAAGTTTTAATAATGAATAAAAGTTGTTTGTAGTAAGCTTGGATTTACTTAACTAACTGATCTTTTAGGGGATATATGGATATTTCAGAGAGAATAAAAAAAAGGCGCATTCAACTTGGTTTAACTCAGGTCCAGGTCGCTGAAAGGGCAATGACGAGTCAAACTGCTTTGCAAAAAATTGAAGCAGGCGTGACTAAAAATCCTAGAAATATCGAACAGTTAGCGGAGGCATTACAGACTACGCCCGAGTTTTTACGTTTTGGAATTGGACAAATAGATAACGCCACAGTGGTGGCGGCAGCGGGGAATTACTTGCCATTGATCAGCATGGTGCAGGCGGGAGCATGGACGGAAATCAAAGAGGTGTCGCCTTTTGATGTGGAGCTTTACCCCTGTCCAATAAAGTGCAGTGCACGTTCGTTTATCGTCAAAGTGGAAGGCGAAAGCATGTTACCCGACTTTAAGCCAGGTGATTTGCTGTATGTCGACCCCGAAATTCAACCCGATAGTGGTAGCTATGTAGTCGCGCGACTTGATGACGACAACCAAGCCACTTTTAAGCAATTGATCCTCGACGGCAGCAAAAAGTACCTCAAAGCACTCAACCCCGACTGGCCAAATAAATTTGTCGAAATCAATGGTAATTGCACCATCGTTGGCAAAGTGGTTTTCACCGGAAAAATGCTATAGAGCATGCGTGGAGAAGGCTCGACATCAAGCGACACCTCAGTGGCTTCAGAGTTCTTGATGATCAGCTAGTTTCTTTTAATCGACGCGCTTTGATGGGTTAATTGCTATGAGTATTATCAAAATTGACGGTGGTTACCGTGTCGATGTTCGTCCCCAAGGACGAAATGGCAAACGCTACCGCAAGGTGTTTAAGACAAAAGCGGAAGCGCAGCAATATGAACGCTGGGTTGTCTCAACTCGAAATAGTAACGGCTGGATTGATAAACCGCGTGATAATAGGTCGCTCACGGAGATGATCGAGTCCTGGTACTTACGTCACGGCCAATACTTAAAAAGTGGTGATCGTGACTTTAGGCGTTTAAAGCGTATTGATAGATTGCTCAACTACTTGAAGGTTTATCAGTTCGGCAGACCGCAGTGGTTAGAGTATCGCCATCTGCTAACGGCTGCTGGAACGAGTGCCAACACCATTAACCGTGACCAAATGTTATTGAGCAGTGTGTTTACGGTAGCGATTAAGGCTGATGACTTTCATGGTGAAAACCCGCTAAAAGGGTTAACCAAGATGAAGGTTAGGGCGAGAGAAATGGGTTTTTTATCGGTAGAAGAGATCCAAACGCTGCTAGACAATTTACAGGGGGATGCGCTAAAAGTCGCCAAGATTTGTATCGAAACTGGAGCACGATGGAGCGAGGCGGCTAACTTAAAAGGTAGTCAGCTCGCCAGTGGGAAAGTCACTTTTGTGGACACCAAGAACGGTAAAAATCGCACGATCCCTATCACTGCAGAATTGTTTAAAGAAATATATAATGGCAAAAGTGGTCAACTGTTTGATGTGTCATATCTTGAGTTTCGACAAGTCATTCAGAGTTTAGGCTTCGAATTGCCAAAATGGCAGGCTGCGCATGTGCTACGACACACCTATGCCAGCCATTTTGTTATGAACGGGGGGAATATTTTGACATTACAAAAAATCCTTGGTCATAGCACAATCGAGCAAACCATGGCCTATGCGCATCTTGCGCCTGACCACTTGCAAGACGCTATCACTTTTAGGCCAATGTCCACAATTTGCCCCAAATAGGTGGTTTTTGGCGGTTTTCTTCGGGAATTAAATCTCCCTAAATCATTGATATTAAAAGTAAGTAGCTGATTTCTAACAACATTAAAAAGCACCACTTGGTGGCCTTTTTTGTTGTACTATCAACACTAATCGTATTTTTAGGGCATGAGCTGAATTTATCACCATGAAACGACTGCTTTTTGTCATCGTCTTGCTGCTGGGGCTACTGCAATATCGTCTTTGGCTGGGAGAAAACAGTCTGCCGGAGTACTTTCATCTTGAGCAGCAGATAGCGGCTCAAAATGACAGCAATGCCAAGCTCGAAGAGCGTAACCAGGTATTGAAAGAGGAGATCCGCGATCTTCGCAGCGGTACCGAAGCCCTGGAAGAGCGCGCCCGCAATGAATTGGGGTTAATCAAGAAGGGTGAAACCTTTTACCGGGTTGTTGGTGGTGAACAGCGTTCTATGTCTTTGGCCAATCAGTAACGGCCCAATTTCAACATAACGGATATCCATGAGCGAATCTAATTCCTCCCGAGCCATAGCGGCCGGGCTCCCCAGTGATGAACCAGTGATTGCCATAGTGCCAGCAGCGGGAATAGGCAGTCGCATGGGCGCCGACTGTCCCAAGCAGTATCTGCCGCTCGCTGGCTCCTGCATTTTGGAGCAAACCCTCAAGGTTTTGCTGAGCCACAGTGGTATTTCAAGGGTGATAGTGGCGCTGAATCCGGAAGATAGCTTCTTTGGCAAACTCTCTGTGGCCAGTCATCCCAAGTTGGAGACTGTCACTGGCGGTAAAGAGCGCGCCGATTCGGTGTTGGCGGCGCTTGAGAGTCTGGTTGCCGACAAGCCATTGCCTGCCAATACCTGGGCCTTGGTGCATGATGCTGCCAGACCCTGCTTGACCCATGGCGACATTGATAAGCTGCTTGCTTCACGGAAACAATATCCACAAGGGGCGATACTGGCAGCGCCGGTGCGCGATACCATGAAACGCAGCGGCATTGATGGCTGCATCAGTGAAACGGTTGCCAGAGAAGCACTCTGGCATGCGCTAACGCCGCAGCTGTTTCCACTGCTTACTTTGACCGAGGCACTGAAAGCCGCGCTGGCCGCCGGTGTGCTGGTGACAGACGAAGCCTCGGCGATGGAGTGGCGCGGAGTACACCCGGCGCTTATCAGCGGCCGCAGTGACAATATCAAGGTAACCCATCCGGACGACTTACCACTGGCGGCGCTTTATCTGGCGCATCAGCGGGGCAACTAAATACAGGAACAAGCAATGAATATACGTATTGGACACGGTTTTGATGTACATAAATTCGGTGGTGAGCCGCCCTTGGTCCTTGGTGGGGTGGAAGTACCGTATCACACAGGCCTGTTGGCGCACTCGGATGGTGATGTGGTATTGCACGCGATTTCAGATGCGATACTCGGCGCCATGGCGCTTGGTGACATAGGTAAACACTTCCCCGATACAGATGCCGAATTCAAGGGAGCCGACAGCCGGGTGCTGCTGCGTCATTGTTACCGCCTGGCACTGGACAAGGGCTTTCGTCTCGGCAACCTGGATGTGACCATTATTGCCCAGGCGCCCAAGATGGCGCCGCATATTGAAGCCATTCGACAGATGTTGGCCGAAGATCTGCACACAGATCTTGACTCCATCAACGTCAAGGCAACCACGACAGAAAAACTCGGCTTTACCGGCCGCAGTGAAGGCATTGCGGTAGAAGCCGTGGTGCTGATGTTCGGTATGTAATACCGACTCATTTACAGGAAAAGATTCAAATAAGATGAATTCATTACACTTTCTCTATGGCAAGCCGCTCTCCAAAGGCGATATGCGCACCAGCAACAGCGATTTTCAGGTGCAGGAAATACTGCCTTTTCTGCCCTCGGGCGAGGGTGAGCACCATCTGCTGCATATTCGTAAGGATGGCCTGAATACGGTTCAGGTGGCCGAGATGCTGGCCAAATTGGCCAAGGTGCATCCCAAAGAGGTGACCTTTGCCGGTCAGAAGGATAAGAATGCCATCACAGAGCAGTGGTTCGGCGTACGAATTCCGGGCAAGGAAATGCCGGATTGGCTGAGCCTCAATAGCGAGTCCATCACGGTATTGAGTGCGGCGCGTCATAACAAGAAGCTGCGTATTGGTGCGCTTTCCGGTAACCGTTTCAAACTGGTTCTGCGCCAGATAACCCAGCCGGAAGATGTATTGCAGCGGCTGGAGTCGATTGCCGAGAGCGGCGTACCCAACTATTTCGGTGAACAGCGCTTTGGTCACAACGGCCGTAACATAGAAATGGCGCGGCAGATGCTGCAGGGGCGCAAGGTGAAAGATAGAAACAAGCGCTCTATCTACCTGTCGTCGCTGCGCTCATTATTGTTCAATCAACTGGTCTCTCAGCGCCTGGCGAACCATGGGCTTGAGTGTCTGGACGGTGATTGTGTCATGCTGGCCGGCAGCCGCAGCTTCTTTGTTGCCGAGCGCTGGGATGAGGTGTTGCAACAAAGGCTGGCAGAAAAAGATATTTTGTTGTCGGCGCCCATGTGGGGTAGGGGGCAGCCACTCAGCAGTGCCGATGCCTTGGCTTTTGAGACTCAGGTGCTGGCCGAATACAGCGCCGATTGTGAAGGCCTAGAAAAAGCCGGGCTCGAGCAGGAAAGGAGACCACTGTTGCTGCGTCCCGAGGGGATGAAGTACCAATTTATCGAGCCGGACATTTTGGAGCTGGAGTTCAGCCTTCCTGCGGGCAGCTTTGCAACCTCAGTGCTGCGGGAACTGCTCGACTATGATGATGTGACCGAACGTCTGTGGCGTGAGCGCCAGGCGGCTCAGGAAGGAAACCCTGCATGAAAATCTTGGTCAGTAACGATGATGGGGTAACGGCACCTGGGATCCGTGCCCTATCGGAAGCCTTGTCAGCCGTTGCCGAAGTGCTCACTGTGGCACCGGATCGCAACTGCTCCGGTGCCAGTAACTCTTTAACCTTGACGAACCCCTTAAGGATTAATAAGTTAGACAATGGCTACATCTCGGTAAACGGCACGCCGACCGATTGCGTTCATCTGGCGATTCGTGAGCTCTATGAAGGCGAACCCGACATGGTAGTCTCGGGGATCAATGCCGGTGCCAATATGGGAGACGATACCCTCTATTCAGGCACAGTGGCGGCGGCGATGGAAGGGCGTTTTCTGGGGTTACCGGCGGTGGCCGTATCTTTGGTGGGGCGTGAGTTTACGCATTATGACACTGCGGCGGCCTATGCGGTGAAGATCATTATGGGGCTTAAGAAGCATCCCATTGCCTCGGATCAGATCCTCAATATCAATGTGCCGGATCTGCCTCTCGATGAAATCAAGGGGATACGGGTTACTCGGCTCGGCGCCCGCCATAAGGCTGAGGGTATGGTCAGAGCCAGAGATCCTCATGGCCGCGAGGTATTTTGGTTGGGGCCCCCCGGGATTGAACTGGATGTGGGTGAAGACACAGATTTTTATGCTGTGTCTCAGGGATATGTGTCCATCACCCCATTAACTGTAGATTTAACCGCCTATCGGCAGCTTTCGCAATTGCAACACTGGATAGAAAAACTATGACCCGGGTAGCCTCCACATCGGCACTGAACTTAACCAGAAAACTGCAGGAAGCGGGGATCCGTCACCCGGGTCTGTTGCAGGTGGTGGCCCAAACCCCCAGAGAGTTGTTTCTTGATGGCGCTTTGGCGCACAAGGCTTACGAAAACACTGCTCTCCCTATAGGTTCGGGCCAGACTATATCCCAGCCTTATATTGTGGCGAGAATGACCGAGTTACTACTGGAGCATAATCCTACCAAGGTGCTTGAAATTGGTACCGGTTCCGGGTATCAGGCGGCGGTACTGGCGCAGTTGGTACCTGAACTTTTTACCGTCGAGAGGATCAAAAGCTTACAAATCCAGGCTAGGCAACGCCTCAAGCGTCTGGATCTGCATAATGTCCACTTCAAATACGGTGATGGCTGGCAAGGCTGGCCCAACAGGGCACCCTTCGATGCCATCATGGTGACAGCGGCAGCCTCTGACATCCCCACCGCCTTACTGGAACAGTTGGCTGAGGGGGGGATATTGATGATCCCCGTCGGTGATGAAAATCAACAGCTGCTGAAGATCCGCCGGGAAAGGGGACAGTTTATTTCCCAAGTGATCGAAGCGGTGAAGTTTGTTCCCTTGATCAGTGGCGGTTTGGCCTAATAGCCATTAAAGCATGCAGGAGTCTTCTTGAGCCCATTGCATTCCAGCCAGCTTTTACAACGAAAGGCGTCTTTTTTTGGGCGTCTTGGCTCAGTGCTATTGGTTACCCTGGTTTCTGGATGCAGCTTTCAGGCTCACCGTCCGGCTCCGGTTGAGTCTGTTTATGGCGTGCAAAGACCGGCCATAGAGAGAGGTTCGATTCGCTCCAATACCTATACGGTGAGAAAGGGGGATACCCTCTACTCTATCGCTTGGGGAGCAGGCAAAGACTATGCGCAGATAGCCAAGCTCAATCAGCTTGATAAAACCTATACCATCTACCCGGGTCAAGTACTTATTCTTGAACGTCACAAAAATGTTAAGTCAAATTCGCAAGTGAATTTGAGTAAAAACTCCAAACCAAAGCCGCAAAAGCCAAAAGATAAAATATATAAGAAACAGACTATTACGCAAAAAAAAGCCGTTGCTCAAGCTAAGCAAAATAAGCCGAAAAAAACACTTGATCCCAAACCAAAGTCTGCTTACCCTGTATCCAATGGTAAACAGAATGTTAACCATGTTGTCCACAAGCCGAGTTCGACGCTGCCGGACAAAGTCAGTCGCTGGATATGGCCGGTCAATGGCCGGGTGATTGGCACTTTCTCAGCCAAAGAGCAGGGAAATAAAGGAATCAAGATAGCCGGCAACCGAGGCGATATTATTAAAGCCACTGCCGATGGTCGGGTAGTCTATGCGGGTAATGCTTTGCGGGGTTATGGAAACCTCGTCATTATCAAGCATAGTGATGACTATCTCAGTGCTTACGCCCACGCCGATAAGATCTTGGTCAAGGAAAAGCAGCATGTGTCCGCCGGGCAGACTGTTGCGAAGATGGGAAGTACAGGCACCAACCAGGTCATGCTGCACTTTGAGATCCGCTACCATGGTCAGTCTGTTAATCCACTTAATTATTTACCCAAACGCTGATTGTTTGGGAGCCAAAGTTGGCATATGGAGGATAAAAAGCGATGTAAATTAGTTTGTTAAGGTTTGGGAGAGAATATTATGAGCCGCAAAAATGCTAGCGCACCCGTGGAAGAGCTTGTAGATTTATCCGTAAACGACACGGAAGTGGCGTCAAAGAAGGAAGAAGCTCTGGCCGAAATGGTTCAGGATGACCTGCAAAAAAACTTAGACGCGACCCAACTTTATCTGAGTGAAATCGGATTTTCCCCCTTGCTGAGTGCGGAAGAAGAGGTCTTTTTCTCGCGCAAGGCCCTCAAAGGTTGTGAAAAATCACGCAACCGCATGATCGAAAGTAATTTACGCCTCGTGGTCAAAATAGCCCGTCGTTACAACAACCGTGGCTTGGCGCTTTTGGATCTGATTGAAGAAGGCAATCTTGGTCTGATCCGTGCTGTAGAGAAGTTCGACCCCGAGCGCGGTTTCCGTTTCTCCACTTACGCCACTTGGTGGATCCGCCAGACCATTGAGCGAGCCATAATGAATCAGACCCGTACTATACGTCTGCCTATTCATGTGGTGAAAGAGCTCAATGTGTATCTGCGTACTGCCCGGGAGTTGGCCCATAAGCTGGATCATGAACCCACAGCCGAAGAGATAGCCGAAAAGCTGGAACTGCCGAGCAGCGATGTCAGCAAGATGCTGAAGCTGAATGAGAGGATTACCTCGGTCGACACCCCGATAGGCGGTGACAACGACAAGGCCCTGCTCGATGTGTTGGCAGACGATGATGATATGACACCAGATGCCCAAGTGCAGGAAGAAGACATTTCCAACTCAGTGGTTAAGTGGCTCAATGAGCTCAATACCAAGCAAAGGGAAGTGCTTGCCAGACGCTTTGGCCTACTGGGATATGAGCCTTCTACTCTAGAAGATGTGGGCTCGGAAATTGGCCTGACCCGTGAAAGAGTGCGGCAAATTCAGGTGGAGGCATTGAAACGCCTGCGCGACATACTCTCCTCTCAGGGGTTGTCAGTAGAGGCCCTGTTCAAGGTCTAAAGCAACTTACCATCCTTTGTAAAAAAGAAGGGACGCATTGCGCCCCTTCTTTCGTGTATTTCCAAGCCACAGCGATAGCCAGAGTAGCGGGCTTAGTTTGCCAACGCCTTGAGTTTATAGATTAAGTCCAGCGCCTCTCTTGGGCTGAGTTCATCCGGGTTCAGCCTGCCAAGCAGAAGTTCAAGCTCAGATGGCGGTGTTTCCAGTTGCAGTGTGGCCTGTGCCTGAACATGGGGCTCTTGACCGTGATCGCGACTTTCAAGTTGCTGCAGTTTCAATTTGGCGGCCTTGATCACCGAGGCTGGAACACCGGCCAGTGAAGCAACCTGCAAACCATAGCTCTTGCTGGCGGCTCCTTCCTGCACTGCGTGCATAAAGACTATGCTGTCGCCATGCTCCATGGCATCCAGATGCACATTGGCAACCTGGGGCATCAACTCTGCCAACTGAGTCAGCTCGAAGTAATGGGTGGCAAACAGTGTCATGGCGCCGAGTCGCTGGGCCAGATATTCTGCCGCTGACCAGGCCAGTGACAAGCCGTCATAGGTGGAGGTGCCGCGGCCAATCTCATCCATCAGCACCAGACTCTCTGCGGTCGCATTGTGGAGAATATTGGCCGTTTCTGTCATTTCCACCATAAAGGTGGAGCGGCCCGAGGCCAGATCGTCCGAGGCGCCGATACGGGTGAAGATCCTGTCAACAGGCCCCAGAATTGCCTTATCTGCCGGCACAAAGCTGCCGATATGCGCCATCAGGGTGATCAGCGCCACCTGACGCATGTAAGTGGACTTCCCCCCCATATTGGGGCCTGTGACCACCAACATTTTACGCTCAGGGTTAAGGGTTACCGGGTTGGCGATAAAGGGAGCCTGGCTGACCCGTTCAACTACTGGGTGACGCCCGGCTTCAATATGTATGCCCGGCTTATCGCTCAACTCCGGTTGGTGGTAGTTGAGGCTGTCGGCCCGCTCGGCAAAGTTGCTCAGTACATCCAACTCGGCCGCCGCCATGGCAAAGGCCTGCAACTCGCTGAGCTTGGGTAGCAGGAGATCGAACAGCTCATCCCAAAGCTGCTTTTCCAGTGCCAGCGCCTTGCCCTGACTGGAGAGTACTTTCTCTTCATACTCTTTCAGTTCTGGGATGATATAGCGCTCGGTGTTTTTCAATGTCTGGCGTCTTTGGTAGCTCAGAGGCACCAGCGCCGACTGGCCGCGGGAAACTTCGATATAGTAGCCGTGTACCCGGTTGAAACCGACTTTCAGGGTGGCTATTCCCGTTTGCTCTTTTTCCCTGACTTCCAACTGTTGCAGGTAGTCACTGGCGCCTTCACTAAGGCGGCGCCATTCATCCAGTTCGGCATGATAACCATCGCGGATCACGCCGCCATCACGAATCAGTACCGGTGGGTTGTCGACAATGGCCCGCTCCAGCAGAGCGAGTTCTTCAGGGAATTCACTGAGCTGGTGTTTCAAACGTCCAAGCTCGGGGCTTTGGGTGTTTGCCAATAGTTGCTGCAGTTGCGGCAACAGCGCCAGCGCTTGTCGCAGACGGGCAAAGTCTCTCGGGCGGGCGCTTCTCAGGGCCAGGCGCGCCATGATCCGCTCCACATCACCGAGCGCCTTTAGGTCGTCATGCAACGGCTCGAACAGGCCGCTGGCAATCAACTCTGCCACAGCGGTTTGCCGCAGGCCAATCTGTTGATGGTCTCTGAGTGGCTGATGGATCCAGCGCTGTAACATCCTGCTGCCCATGGGGGTGGCGGTTGCATCCAGTACCGAAGCCAAAGTATTGTCCCGGCCACCGGCAAGGTTCACCGTCAGTTCCAGATTCCGCCGGGTGGCGGCATCCAACACTATGCTGTCGCTCTGGTTAAAGCGGGTAATGGCATTGATATGGGGCAGAGCGGTGCGCTGGGTATCTTTGACATACTGCATCAGGCAGCCGGCGGCCTGCAGTGACAGCCTGGCGTCTGTTATGCCAAAACCACGCAAATCTTTGGTGCCAAACTGATCCAGCAACAATCGCATGCTGGTATCCAAGTCAAACTCCCACTCGGGACGACGGCGTTTGCCCTTGATGCCGGCAATCAGGCTTTGTTGGGAAAAGTCTTCGCTGTAGAGCAGCTCGGCCGGTTTGGTGCGTTGCAGCTCTGCCTCCAATGATTCAAGCGTGGCCAGCTCGGCAATCACAAAACGGCCGGAGGCCACATCCAAGGTGGCGTAGCCAAAACCGTTCTTGCCTTCGTAGACGGCGGCCAGTAGGTTATCCTGACGTTCTTGCAGCAGCGCTTCATCGGTGAGGGTTCCGGGAGTCACTATGCGCACCACTTTGCGCTCGACCGGCCCTTTGGACGTGGCCGGGTCACCAATCTGCTCACAGATGGCAACCGACTCACCGAGCTGCACCAGCTTGGCGAGATAACCTTCCACCGCATGATAGGGAATACCCGCCATAGGAATAGGATCGCCGCCACTCTTGCCCCTGGCAGTTAGTGAGATACCCAAGAGCTCGGAGGCTTTTTTGGCATCATCATAAAACAGCTCGTAAAAGTCCCCCATGCGATAAAACAGCAGCATTTCGGCATGCTGCGCTTTCATCGACAGATACTGGCGCATCATCGGGGTGTGTTTTTCCAAATCCGGGTTATCCATAGGCGTGATCACTGCATTCATGGGAGCTTTCAGATGTATCCTTGACTGTGTTTCCAAGAGCGGTTGCCCTTTTGACAATGGCGCCAATAGTATCAGTTATTCATCACTGAACCAGTCGTGGGCGGGTAAATTTTATGCTTTCGGTCACAAGTGATTGATCCGCAAGCGGCCTTTAAATAAATTATCACCAGCACTTGATACTGTATGATTGTACAGTATACTAGGTGACAGATTGGTATTGACGCCAAAGCTCTTAAAAGGAGCGGCAACATAGATTTCAGGCGGCGCATTGCGCCGCAATCAAGAGGGAACAGGAATGAAAATAGATCCAAACAAAGAGAAGGCGCTGAACGCAGTTCTGGGACAGATAGAGAAGCAGTTCGGTAAAGGTTCTATCATGAAGCTGGGTGAAGACAGAACCATGGATGTCGAAACCATCTCTACCGGTTCGCTTTCTCTGGACGTGGCTCTGGGGGCCGGCGGTCTGCCAATGGGCCGTATCGTTGAGATCTATGGTCCTGAATCTTCTGGTAAAACAACCCTGACACTGGAAGTGATTGCCGCGGCGCAGCGTGAAGGCAAAGTGTGTGCCTTTATCGATGCCGAACACGCACTGGATCCTATCTACGCCAAGAAGCTGGGCGTGGATATCGATAACCTCCTGTGTTCTCAACCTGATACTGGTGAACAGGCGCTGGAGATCTGTGATGCGCTGACTCGCAGTGGCGCCGTTGATGTCATCATTGTTGACTCAGTGGCGGCTCTGACTCCCAAGGCTGAAATCGAAGGTGAAATCGGTGATTCTCACATGGGTCTGGCGGCCCGAATGATGAGTCAGGCAATGCGTAAGCTGGCCGGTAACCTCAAGCAGTCCAATACTCTGCTTATCTTCATCAACCAGATCCGGATGAAGATAGGGGTCATGTTTGGTAACCCTGAAACCACCACAGGTGGTAACGCCCTTAAGTTCTACGCCTCTGTTCGTCTCGATATCCGCCGTACTGGCGCTATCAAAGAGGGCGACGAGGTTGTTGGTAACGAAACTCGGGTTAAAGTGGTTAAGAACAAGATTGCCGCCCCCTTCAAACAAGCCGACTTCCAAATTCTCTATGGTCAGGGGATCAACCGTACCGGTGAGTTGGTTGACCTGGGCGTAGCCCACAAGCTGGTGGAAAAATCCGGCGCCTGGTACAGCTACAAAGGTGACAAGATAGGTCAAGGCCGCGCCAATGCCGGTAAGTTCCTCAAGGAAAATCCTGAAGTGGCTGCCGAAATCGAAGCGGCACTGCGCGCCAAACTGCTCAGCAAAGCAGAAGCAGCACCTGCCAGCGCCGAGACAGGTGAAGGCAATGTCGATCTGGAAACCGGAGAAGTCTTCTGAGCCAGTCGGTAATGGATGTTGCGGTCGCGCTATTGGCGCGCCGCGACTATGGCCGCGAGCAACTCAAGAGCCGCTTGCTGGACAAGGGCTTTGAGTTGCCGGAAGTTGAACAGACTTTGGATGGTCTGGAAGCCAAAGGTTTTATTGATGATCAGCGTTTCGCGGCAGCCTTGCTGCGCAGCCATATTGCCAAGGCCCACGGCCCGGGAAAAGTGCGTCAGGCACTGATGCAAAAGGGCTTAAATAAACAATGTATTGAGCAGGTTTTGGATGCCAGTGATTGTGACTGGTTTGCCTTGGCCCGCACGCGCGCGCTGAAAAAATTCGGCGATAGTCCCGCTGATGATATGAAAGAAAAGGCTCGTCGAATTCGTCACTTGATGGGGCAGGGCTTTAGTTATGATCAAGTGGCATACGCCCTTGAATATGACCCTTACGACTGACTTAGCCCCTCCTGCAACAGTCTCTTCCACAACTATATGTCTGTAAATAAAATATCCGAATTGACGGCGTTTTAAAGACTATCTTCACTCCTCTTATGTTTAAAGCCGGTGTTTGCACTCGATAGTGGCTCACAACTCAAATACTTGTTGTAGTGTTTGTCACAGATATTGACAGGTTCTGTTAACCCGCTTCATATCCTCCTTGTCGCTTTACATTTTTGTTCTCGCAGCGTTATCCAATGCCTATAGAAAACGTATTTGGAGGTTCCGGTAATCTAGTTTCTGTTAATGTCGAGAATACTCTCTGTATCCCGGCTGTATCAGGCGTCATACCCTGCGCAATCTAATTGGTATTCTGGCGCTGCATGCTTATAATGCTTGGCAAAAGAACGCTTGAGTGGCCGGGCGATTTACGCCTTTAGACCACTTTTTCTACATTATTCAGGCTTAAGCAACTCAGGACGATATATGTATCAAACCACAGCAGCACTCAGAAGTGCTTTCCTGGAGTTTTTCCGCAAGAATGGCCATCAGGTAGTCGACAGTAGTTCACTGGTGCCAGGCAATGACCCCACTCTGCTATTTACCAACGCCGGGATGAACCAGTTTAAAGATGTGTTCCTCGGAATGGATAAGCGCAGTTACAGCCGCGCCACTACCTCGCAGCGTTGTGTTCGCGCCGGTGGTAAACATAACGACCTGGATAACGTGGGTTATACGGCCCGTCATCACACCTTCTTTGAGATGCTGGGTAACTTTAGCTTCGGTGATTACTTCAAAGAAGATGCCATTCGCTTCGCCTGGACCTTCTTGACTGAAGAGCTCAAGCTGCCCAAGGAACGTCTGTGCGTTACCGTTTATCAATCTGACGATGAAGCCTTTGACATCTGGAACAAGCAGATAGGGGTTCCTGCCGAGGACATTATCCGTATCGGCGACAACAAGGGCGCACCTTATGCTTCAGACAACTTCTGGCAGATGGGTGATACAGGCCCTTGTGGTCCTTGTACTGAAATTTTCTATGATCACGGTGACCATATCCCTGGCGGCCGCCCAGGTACACCGGAAGAGGATGGTGACAGATTTATTGAGATCTGGAACATAGTCTTCATGCAGTACAACCGTCAGGCCGATGGTGTAATGGAGCCTCTGCCCAAGCCATCAGTCGATACGGGGATGGGTATCGAACGTATTGCCGCCATTTTGCAAGGTGTGCATTCCAACTATGAAATTGACGTATTCCGCACTCTGATTGCCAAGACGGCCGAGATCATCGGCGTGACTGATTTGGAAAATAAATCCCTGCGGGTTATTGCCGACCACATACGTTCTTGTGCCTTTTTGGTTGCCGATGGCGTGATGCCGTCCAATGAAGGCCGGGGTTATGTGCTACGGCGTATCATTCGCCGCGCCGTGCGACATGGTAACAAGTTGGGCGCTACCGACACCTTCTTCTACAAGTTGGTGCCTGCCTTAATTGATGTGATGGGTGATGCTGCCAAAGGCCTGAAGGCGACCCAAAACATAGTAGAAAAGGCGCTGAAAGCCGAAGAAGAACAGTTTGCCCGTACACTTGAGCGTGGTCTGGGGATTCTGGATGCGGCTCTGTCTGAGCTCAAGGGCGACACCCTGGATGGTGAAACCGTATTCAAGCTCTACGACACCTATGGGTTCCCTATGGATCTGACCGCCGATGTTTGCCGCGAGCGTAATATCAAAGTCGATGAAGATGGTTTTGATGCGGCGATGGCCGAGCAGCGTAGTCGGGCTCAGGCCGCCGGTCAATTTGGTGCCGATTACAACGCCGGGCTGAAGATTGATGCCGACAGTGAGTTCTGCGGTTACAGTGAACTCAGCGGCAACGGCAAGGTTATCGGCATCTATGTCGATGGTCAGGCGGTCGACACTCTGGAAGCCGGTCAGCAAGCGGTTATCGTCCTGGACAAAACCCCATTCTATGGCGAATCGGGTGGTCAGGTTGGTGATAAGGGCCAATTGACAGCCGAAGGTCTGCTGTTTGAGGTGAGTGACACCCAAAAGTATGCTCAGGCCACAGGTCATATCGGCCAACTGAGCCAAGGCAAACTGACGCTGGGTCAGGAGTTACTTGCGCAAGTCGATAAGAAACTGCGCCATCGCACCCAGCTGAACCATTCTGTGACTCATCTGCTGCACGCCGCACTGCGTCAAGTATTGGGTGAGCATGTAACCCAGAAAGGTTCTTTGGTGGAGCCTGATCGTTTGCGTTTCGACTTCTCTCACTTTGAAGCGGTTAAGCCTGAAGAGCTCAAGGCGGTTGAGGAGATGGTCAATACCCAGATCCGTCGTAACCACGAACTGAAAACGGCTGAGATGGACATAGAGCAGGCCAAAGCCAAGGGCGCCATGGCCCTGTTTGGTGAGAAATACGATGCTCAGGTTCGGGTTGTGACCATGGGTGACTTCTCGATCGAGCTTTGTGGTGGTACCCATGTGGGGCGCACCGGTGACATAGGTCTGTTCAAGATCACATCAGAAGGCGGTATTGCCGCCGGTATTCGCCGTATTGAAGCGGTAACCGGTGCTGCCGCCATGGCCTTCGTGGCCGAGCAACAGCAAGAGTTGAGTGATGCCGCTAACTTATTGAAGGCTGACAGTCACTCAGTGGTCGCCAAGCTCAAGGCGCAGTTGGAGCGTAGTCGTCAACTGGAAAAAGAGGTTGCTCAGCTTAAAGATAAACTGGCTGCCGCTGCCAGCGCCGATATGGTTGCCGATGCGCAAGAGATTGCCGGAGTTAAGGTTTTGGTGAAACAGGTCGAAGGCATTGACCCAGGCTCTCTACGTGGTCTGCAAGATGAGCTCAAGCAGAAGCTGCAGTCTGGCGTAGTGGTGCTGGGGCTGGCCCATGGCGACAAAGTAAATCTTATCGCCGGGGTGACTAAAGACCTGACCGCTAAGGTGAAGGCCGGTGAATTGGTGGCCATGGTGGCTGCGCAGGTTGGTGGCAAGGGCGGTGGCCGTCCCGATATGGCCCAAGCCGGTGGTAGTGAAGTTGCCAACTTGCCTCAGGCATTGGCATCGGTAACGCCCTGGCTGACTGAACGTCTGGCATAATTTCGCCACCAACGAGGTCTATGTGACACAAGAAGTACGTTCAGGCAGTAACGAGCGACTGTATGTCAAGAAGTTCGGCGGCACCTCGGTAGGCTCCATTGAGCGCATCGAGGTGATTGCCGAGCAGGTTGCCAAGGCGCAACTGAGCGGCGAGCATCAGGTGTTGGTGCTCTCCGCCATGGCCGGTGAAACCAACCGCCTGTTCGCGCTGGCGGGGCAGATTGACCCTGAAGCCTCGGCGCGGGAAATGGATATGCTGGTCTCCACTGGCGAACAGGTGAGTATTGCGCTGATGGCGATGGCACTGGCAAAACGTGGTGTCAAGGCCAAGTCGCTCAATGCAGCTCAGGTGCAAATCCATACCAATAGTCAGTTTGGCCGTGCCAGTATCGAACGAGTGGATGTTCAATACCTGCAGGAGTTGCTGGCGCAGGGAATTATCCCGATAGTGGCCGGCTTCCAGGGGCGGGATCAATTCGGGGAAGTGACCACTCTTGGTCGTGGTGGCTCGGATACCACGGCGGTGGCTTTGGCTGCGGCGCTTAAGGCGCAGGAATGTCAAATTTTTACCGATGTGGCCGGTGTCTATACCACAGATCCCAATATCGAGCCGAGCGCTCAGAAGCTCGATGCCATCAGCTTCGAAGAGATGCTGGAGATGGCTCGGTTGGGCGCCAAGGTGTTACATCCGGATTCCGTGTCTTATGCCGAGCGCTTTCGGGTTCCATTACGGGTACTTTCCAGCTTTGAGCCCGGTAGTGGCACACTGATCCGTTTCGATGCCTGTGAAGACAAGCGTAATCAAGTAGCGGGTATTGCTTGCAGTAAAGGGCAGGCGATGCTGAGTTTGAGCCGCACCGATGACTCATCTGATCCCTTTGCGGCAGTATTTTCACTGTTGGCCGAAAACGGCATTGAAGTGGATCTGGTAACCAAAGCCGGTACCGAAAATAGTGTCAGCTTTACTTTGGATTCCAGTAGGCTCCCGTGGGCGTTAAAGGCGCTCGATGCACCTGAACTTGGAACATTGCTCGGGCCATTGGTGTTTGAAAAAGCCCTGGCAAAGGTCTCTGTGATAGGTGCAGGCGTGCATCGAAGAGCAGAGGCAACCGCCAAGGTGTTTGATATCTTGGGGAATGAAGGAATTCATGTTAAGTTGATGGCAACATCAGAGATAAAGCTGTCTTTGGTAATAGATGAATCGGATTTACACAGGGCAGTTCGGGTTCTACATCACGCTTTTGAACTAAATAAGGTGTAATTAAACAACGGATTTAGTATTGAATACTATTAATTTGTACTAAGCTCACCTTATAATAATGGTTACGACGGATGAGCGCCGTGTGTAGAAGATATGGAAACTAGAGGAGCAATCGAATGCTGATTTTGACTCGTCGTGTTGGCGAAACACTGATGATTGGTGACGAGGTCACAGTGACAGTGCTGGGTGTGAAGGGGAATCAGGTACGTATAGGTGTGAATGCACCCAAAGAAGTTTCTGTGCACCGTGAAGAGATTTATCAGCGTATTCAGTCTGAGAAAACCGGAACCCCTTCTGAAGGTGGTAACTTCTGAGGCGACACAAAGTGAACCTCCGTCAGGAATAGAAGAGTCAGTTTTTAAACTGGCTTTTTTATTTTCTGGCGCCTGAAAACCCTTGATAGCACAGGATTTGCGCGTTATTTAGGTGATGTGATTAAAAACAGGACAAACGGAAAAGGTTTCGGAAAAAGGGTTTGACTTATTTTCTTCAAACAGTAATATGTGCGCCAAGAAACGGAGAGGTGGCCGAGTGGCCGAAGGCGCTCCCCTGCTAAGGGAGTATGGGCTTTATCTCCCATCGAGGGTTCGAATCCCTCCTTCTCCGCCATTTCTTAACGTAAAATATGCGCATGTAGCTCAGCTGGATAGAGTACCTGGCTACGAACCAGGCGGTCGGAGGTTCGACTCCTTCCATGCGCACCATTTTCCGTTTTAGCAGTAAAGAATGTCATATGCGCATGTAGCTCAGCTGGATAGAGTACCTGGCTACGAACCAGGCGGTCGGAGGTTCGACTCCTTCCATGCGCACCATTTTCCGTTTTAGCAGTAAAGAATGTCATTTGCGCATGTAGCTCAGCTGGATAGAGTACCTGGCTACGAACCAGGCGGTCGGAGGTTCGACTCCTTCCATGCGCACCATTCCTGCTTTAGTTTTTCAAGATGATCAAGCGCATGTAGCTCAGCTGGATAGAGTACCTGGCTACGAACCAGGCGGTCGGAGGTTCGACTCCTTCCATGCGCACCATCTGAAACCCTAGAGTCTGCTAAGAAAATTGATTATCTGAAAGCGCATGTAGCTCAGCTGGATAGAGTACCTGGCTACGAACCAGGCGGTCGGAGGTTCGACTCCTTCCATGCGCACCAGATATCAATTAAAATACGCAATGAATTTAAGCGCATGTAGCTCAGCTGGATAGAGTACCTGGCTACGAACCAGGCGGTCGGAGGTTCGACTCCTTCCATGCGCACCAATTTACGCGGAGAGGTGGCCGAGTGGCCGAAGGCGCTCCCCTGCTAAGGGAGTATGGGCTTTATCTCCCATCGAGGGTTCGAATCCCTCCTTCTCCGCCATTCTTTACTATACTTTGAAAGCCAAGCTTTCTGAGTTCCGGTTTAAGCGCATGTAGCTCAGCTGGATAGAGTACCTGGCTACGAACCAGGCGGTCGGAGGTTCGACTCCTTCCATGCGCACCAATTTACGCGGAGAGGTGGCCGAGTGGCCGAAGGCGCTCCCCTGCTAAGGGAGTATGGGCTTTATCTCCCATCGAGGGTTCGAATCCCTCCTTCTCCGCCATTCTTTACTATACTTTGAAAGCCAAGCTTTCTGAGTTCCGGATTAAGCGCATGTAGCTCAGCTGGATAGAGTACCTGGCTACGAACCAGGCGGTCGGAGGTTCGACTCCTTCCATGCGCACCAATTTACGCGGAGAGGTGGCCGAGTGGCCGAAGGCGCTCCCCTGCTAAGGGAGTATGGGCTTTATCTCCCATCGAGGGTTCGAATCCCTCCTTCTCCGCCATTCTTTACTATACTTTGAAAGCCAAGCTTTCTGAGTTCCGGATTAAGCGCATGTAGCTCAGCTGGATAGAGTACCTGGCTACGAACCAGGCGGTCGGAGGTTCGACTCGTTCCATGCGCACCAATTTACGCGGAGAGGTGGCCGAGTGGCCGAAGGCGCTCCCCTGCTAAGGGAGTATGGGCTTTATCTCCCATCGAGGGTTCGAATCCCTCCTTCTCCGCCATTCTTTACTATACTTTGAAAGCCAAGCTTTCTGAGTTCCGGATTAAGCGCATGTAGCTCAGCTGGATAGAGTACCTGGCTACGAACCAGGCGGTCGGAGGTTCGACTCCTTCCATGCGCACCAAATAGCAAAGAAGTAAGACGCCCTGCAATCGCAGGGCGTTTTGCTATCTGTCTTTTCCCTCTGGTGAACCTAGCGTCAGGCGAACATCTTTGTCTATACATAATCATAGGTAAGAGTCTCTAGAGTGCTTGGAAGAGTAGACAGGCCTTATCGGGAATTGTTGGTTGCTATTTTATGGCTGGGTCATGTCGAGCTGCCGCTATCACAAGAGTCGCTTTGATGGTCGGAATACTGGAAGTGGACTCGCGTTTTAACTTGGAACTGCCCGTTAGGGGCGGTCGCCATTGCCAGAGAACCAATAGCTCTCTGGAGTTCTGTGTCGTAGTTTATTGCCGCGATCTCACTGACTCAGTGAGAGCCCCGGACTTTTGATTATTGATGTTCTCAGTCGCGTGTGGCGATACAATATCTGTTACGACCGGCAGCTTTGGCGCGATATAGAGCACGGTCTGCCTGTTCGAACAGTTGATCCTGATTCATGCCGGCACTCCAGACGGCTATGCCTATGCTGCAAGCGACACTGTGACGGATAAACAAAGACTCTTTGGCGAGCATCTCGAGTAAGCGTTCGCTCATACGTACTGCCGACTCAAGATTACCTTCCACTAAAACTACAAACTCGTCGCCACCGATGCGAAAGGCCTGATCAGCATTACGTATGCCACTCTTAAGTAGTTTGCCAAATTTGCTGAGTACTCTGTCACCGAATTTATGGCCAAGGGTGTCGTTGAGCTGCTTGAAATTATCCAGATCAAGCACTACCAAAGATATTGGGCTGTGAGCTCGTCCTGCTCTGGCGAGCGAAGTACGGATACACTGACCAAAATAGTGGCGGTTGCCAAGCTCTGTCAGGGAATCATACATCGCCTGTTCCGACATCTCTGAATAAGCGATGGCGTTAAGCAGAGGTTGCGACAAGAGAGCCTCAATTTGTGCAAGCTCAGTCTGCTCGAATGGCGTTAGAGGCCTTTGCAGACGATAACATAACTTGGCTGTTCCCAACTTACTGGAGAACTCTCGGCTGATCATGCTTTGAGAGGTACGTCCCCAATAAAACAGATGCCCTTTCAAGCGCAACTGCACTCCCAACACCGGCAAATATTGTTGCAGCAGTTTGCCATAGCAGGCAAACACTGTCCGAGGGTTGAGACTGGCATGTAATCGTTGAATCGCCTGCAGTAGATCCGTTTTTGGGCGGATAGTCCGAGGTTGATCAGACAGATACCGATAGTCTTCAGGGTAAAACTCTGTTGCCAGACCGAAGTCCATCATAAATACTCCAATAAGGTAAAACCTTTCACGACTGTTACAATGCAAAATGCGTGCCTGATAGGCTTTTGTCTGATTTGTATATAGATCTCATTGAGTTAAGCTTGCTGATGTCAACTTGCATATTGGGGTGACAAGTATTTGACGCCGACAAAATTATCAATTGAACCATTTGCCAACGGGGAGAGTGCGCATGGAACATGGATTCTTTATCCAGATCCTTTTGATGCTGGTTATTGCCATAGCGGCGATAGCCTTGCTCAGGCGTATAGGCTTGCCCGCTATTCTGGCCTACCTGCTGACGGGGGTTATCAGCGGTCCTTCCGGATTCAATTGGTTTTCGCAGCACCAGATGCAGTCGGTGGCCGAACTTGGGGTGGTGCTACTCATGTTTACCCTGGGACTGGAGTTTTCTGTACCCAGGCTCTGGGCCATGCGCCGCACTGTATTTGGCCTCGGCAGTGCTCAGGTGGTATTGACCACCTTGCTGGCCATGGGGGCCGGATTACTCTTTATCAGCGACGTGACTCAGGCGCTGGTGATAGGTTCAGTGACAGCCTTGTCTTCCACCGCCATAGTGCTGAAACTGCTCAACGACAAAGGCTGGCTCAAGCGCCGCCATGGCGAACTGTCGGTCAGTGTGTTGCTGTTCCAGGACCTGGCGGTGGTGCCTTTGCTTATTCTGCTGCCTTTGCTTGCCGATGGCAGCGAGCCTTTGACTGTCCTGCAGCTTGGGACCGCTCTGGGAAAGGGGATCCTGGCCTTTATTGTGCTGATGGCTTTTGGTAAGTGGGCTCTGCCCAAACTGTTTGATGAAGTCGCCCGCTCCCGCTCCAACGAGCTGTTTGTGTTGTCGACTCTAGTGGTAGCGCTCTTGACCGGCGCCTTTACTCAGTGGCTGGGATTGTCCATGGCATTGGGGGCCTTTATGGCAGGGATGCTTCTGGGGGAGAGCCAGTACCGGCGCCAGTTGGAGGCGGATATTCGCCCGTTTCGGGATCTCTTGATGGGGCTGTTCTTTATCTCCATAGGTATGTTGCTCGACTTCAGTCTGGTGCTGGCCTATTGGTGGCAAATTTTACTGTTGCTGTTGGCGGTGATAGTCGGTAAGACGGCTATTGTCTTTGCTTTGCTGAGGCTGGTTAAAGAGCCGTTTCGGGTGGCCATGTCCACCGGCCTCAGTTTGGCACAGGTGGGGGAGTTTTCATTTGTGGTGCTGGCTCTGGCGGTGAGTTATCAATTGTTGGCCCCCAGCGTCAGTAACACTTTGGTGATGGTTGCCGTACTGTCGATGGCACTGGCGCCGGCATTGGTGCGTCATAGCATAGACATAGCCAGGCTGTTGCAGGGCCTTAAACCCAAGCCGGAACCGGCGGAAAACCTGCCGCCTTTGGATCCCCAGCAAGATCTGGTTCTGCTGTTGGGTTATGGCCGGGTTGGGCAGACCATAGGGCGGTTTCTCAAGGCCGAAGCTATCCCTTTTATTGCCCTCGATCGGGATCCCTCCCGGGTTGCCGAGGCGCGCCGGGCCGGAGAGCCTGTGTATTTCGGCGATGCTTGTAAACGCAGTTTGCTCAAACAAGCCAATGTGCGCCACGCCAAGAGTATAGTGCTGACCTTTTGCGAGCAGCCGCAGTTGGAAGAGGCCTTGGTGCTGTGTAGGCAACTGGCACCCGAGGCGCGGATCATGGTGCGCACCCGGGATGACAGCGAGCTTGAACAATTGGAGCAGGCCGGTGCCAGTCAGGTCATTCCGGAAACTCTGGAAGGCAGCTTGATGCTGGTATCTCAGGTGTTGTATCAGTCAGGGGTCCCTTTGTCGCGGATCCTCAAACGGCTGGAGTCGGAGCGGCGCAATCATTATCAGTATCTGCACGGTTTCTTTTCCGGTGAGGAAGCCGACTTCTCCCTCGAATTACTGCATGCAGTGGCTTTGCCAAGAGGCGCCAGTGCCGTGGGAAAATTCAGTGCCGAGATCCCCTGGCAACAGCTCAGGGTGGAACTGAGAGCTGTGCGCCGCGGCGGCAGGGAGTACGAGCCGCCGGATGAAGATTGGCAGTTCCGCGCCGGTGATACCTTGCTTATTCGCGGCAAGCCCAGAAGGGTGGAGAAAGCCGAAGTTATTTTGCTTCAAGGCTGATTGCCCGGCCGCTGGCGTTGGTTTTATTTGCACGTTAAATGGGGTACTCTGCGACCTTTGTGGAGCTGAATGCCGGGAAGGACTGCTTGGCTGCATATTGCAGCGACTTTTCCTGAATAAGCGCAAACCCGAGTGACCTACAAGGAGTTGGCAACCGTGACCCATGACAGTAAAGATGGCCTCGATATCTCGTTCGAGGAACTGTTTGAGATTTTGACTTCTACCCAGCAGCTGCTGTTTTGCCGTGATGGTGATGTGCCGCTGATCCTGCCGGTGAATATCGATGGCAATGAACAGGCCAGTCATTGTTATGCCTACCTTCCCATGATGGATGAGCAGGAGGCGAGCCGGGTGCTTGCAGAGAATCTTAAACAACCGGCGGATTACTATTTCAAACCCATGCATTGGCAACGGCTTATTCTGACCGCTCATGTCAATGAGGTGCTGTTGCTGGAGCTGGCGGGCAAACTCGTGCTGCCGGTGGAAGATCAGCAAGCCTACCTGAGCTATATGGCGGCGCGCTTCAATGGTGAAGACTGCGTGCTGCGGGTCAACAATGTGGAGATCAGCCCTTGGCTCACCGGAGAGGCCGATGCCTGGGAGCTGGTGGAAGCACTGTTTGCCCGTTACGCCTCACTCAAGGGGATCTGGCTGGCCGACTGTCTGTGGCAACAGCCCGATGGCAAACCCGGTAAGCTGGTAGTTCTCGACGCCGAGCTGGCCAGCTACGAGATGTCGGCCGCCTTGCAGGAACAAGCCAAGGCGCTGGGCTACACGCTTGTCCAACTGAAAGATTTGACCCTGGATTATCAGTTGGATGCGCTGACCATACTGCCGCCGCTGGTGAGCCGAAGTGAAACGGGGGAAGTGCGTCTTTATGTCGGTGACCCAAACCAGCCCTTTATTCCGTTTCAGCGCCACCACATAGTGCAAACCACAGTCGACAGCTCTGAGAGCGATTCCTATGGTTTACAGCAGGGGGCCGTGACCGCCAATGAACGGGCGCAAGGCTCCACACCAACCTTTGCCGTGACTCTGGTCTCAGTGTTGCTGGTGCTGGCCCTACTTATCTTTTTCGCCTGACTCATGCTCAACTGATATCGAAAAAGTCTTTCAATTCATCAATCTGGCACATGGCGTCCTGATAACCCAAATCTATTAGGGCGCCTGTGTAGGCGTTCTCAAACAGCAGATAGGACACAATACTGGTGTCCGACTGGCTGTCTATACCGATCAAGGCCAGCAGCCGGCGAATGGCGAAGGGCATCTCTTGATAGTAACGCTTGGCCAGCTCGCTGAGATCTTCACTGGGTTTAATCACCAAGGTATCAATCGGCCGTAGATCCAACTGTTGGCGGCTCTGTTCCGGCACCAGCGCCAGAGTGCTATTGATGCGTCTGAGTCGTTCCAGATCTGAGTTCAGGGTATCGGAAAAGATGGTATCCAGCAGATGACCGGCAATGGTGGCCGTCTTGGGATGATAATCCAACTCAACGGGGGTGTTCTTATGCGGGCTGTCTAAGTTGATCACCATGATCCGCTTGGCGCCCAGATGTATCGGGCTGGACAGCGGCGCCAGTTGATGCACTGAACCATCGCCATAGTAGGACTGAGATAGCTTAATCGATGGGAACACCAAAGGAATGGCGGAGCTGGCCATCAGGTGCTCTGTGTGTAGCCGGGTGCGCTCGCCACTGCGTCTGGCTCTTTGCCAGTTCTCAAGTTCCTTATTCGCCTGGAAGAAGGTCACGGAGCGGGAGCTGTTGTAGCAGGAGGTGTCAATGCTCAGTGCCATCAGGGAGCCACCGCGGATGTTGCGATCGATTCGCTCGAAGTTAATCAGCTCATTGAGCAGTTGCCGCAAGGGTTCATTATCCAGCAAACTGCCGGCGTCGGTATTGACCAGATCTCCCTGCATGCCACGAAGGGCCATCTTGGCCAGGTGTGCCAGCACGCCGGTATTGGAGGCGCGGTAGACTCGCTCTGTGTGGATATTACGCCAGATCCATTCCAGTTTTCTCAGTCCCAGGTGAAAGCAGGAGGCGTGGGTAGCGATGGCGGTGCCATTGATGGCTCCGGCCGAAGTGCCGCAAACAATCTTGAATGGAATGGCGTGATTGCGGGGATAAAACTGCACCAATGCCTTGAGCACTCCCACCTGATAGGCCGCCCTAGCACCACCGCCCCCCAACACCAAAGCCCTACTTTCCGGCACGGCGCCTCCTTTGCTAAAGTCCAGAATCATAAGAGAATGCCAAGGTATCATTTTGCAGACACGGCTCGGCTACTTCAGTTTAACTCTAGCTGGCTTTCCTGTGGTCGGAGAAGCAAAAAAACCGCCCTGAGGCGGTTTTTTTAATGATAGCGGATGCTTACCCTATGCGAGACGGTTTTGGATCTGCTCGAGAATACCACTGGCATCCAGCTTGAGCTCAGTCAGTATCTCTTCCGGTGAGCCGTGTTTGATAAATTCATCCGGCAGACCAATTTGCAGCACAGGCTTACAGATCCCCTGGCTGGCCAGATACTCGAGCACGCCACTGCCCGCACCGCCCATGATGGCGTTTTCTTCCACTGTTACCAGCAAGTCATGATTGGCGGCCAGTTCCTTGATCAAATCTTCATCCAAGGGTTTAACAAAGCGCATATCGGCAACTGTGGCATCCAGGCTTTCGGCAGCTTCCAGGCTGGCAGCTAGGGTAGTGCCGAAGTTGAGAATGGCTATCTGTTTGCCTTGACGTCTGACAAGGCCTTTACCTATCGCCATCGCCGTCATCTCTTCAACCTGCTCGGCGCCGGTCGCACTGCCGCGAGGGTAGCGCACTGCGCTTGGGCCCTTATCGTAGCAGTAGCCGGTGTAAAGCATCTGCCGACACTCGTTTTCATCGGATGGCGCCATTATCACCATGTTGGGTACGCAGCGCAGGTAGCTGAGATCGAAGGCGCCCTGATGGGTAGGGCCATCGGCGCCCACAATGCCGCCGCGGTCAATGGCAAACAGTACTGGCAGGCGCTGCAATGCCACATCGTGGATCAACTGATCATAGCCGCGCTGCAGGAAGGTGGAGTAAATGGCCACGACCGGCTTATAGCCTTCACAGGCAAAGCCAGCGCCTAAGGTGACTGCATGTTGCTCGGCGATGGCGGCATCGAAGTATTGTTCGGGGAATCTTTGGGAGAACTCCACCATGCCAGAGCCTTCGCGCATGGCCGGGGTGATCCCCAGTACCTTGTCATCCTTGGCGGCGATGTCGCACAGCCATTTGCCAAACACTTGGGAAAAACTGGGTTTCCCCGGCTTGGTGGCCGGTTTGCAAAACTGCGAAGGGTCAAACTTGGGCACCGCATGCCAGCCGATGGGATCTTTCTCCGCTGGCTCATAACCTTTGCCTTTCTTGGTCATGATATGCAGCACTTGTGGCCCCTTAAGGCTGCGCATGTTACGCAGGGTTTCCACCAGAGCATCCACATCATGGCCATCGATAGGGCCTATGTAGTTGAATCCCAGCTCTTCAAACAGAGTTCCCGGCACCACCATGCCTTTAAGGTGTTCCTCGGTGCGGCGCGCCATCTCTTTGATGACGGGCATGCCCTTGAGTACCTTCTTGCCGCCTTCACGTATCGTGGTGTAGAAGCGGCCGGACATCAGTTGTGCCAGGTGGTTGTTGAGGGCGCCGACGTTTTCCGAGATGGACATCTCGTTGTCGTTGAGCACCATCAGCATGTCTTTGTGCAGATCGCCAGCGTGGTTCATGGCTTCAAACACCATGCCGCCCGTCATGGCGCCATCGCCTATCACGGCCACCACTTTACGGCCGGCTTGTTCTTTATCGGCGGCGACCGCCATAGCCAGTGCGGCGGAAATCGAGGTGCCGGAGTGGCCGACACTGAAGGTGTCGTATTCACTCTCTTCCCGCCAGGGAAAGGGATGCAGGCCGCCTTTTTGGCGGATGGAAGGCATTCGTTCGCGACGACCGGTTAGGATCTTATGCGGGTAGGCTTGATGACCCACATCCCAGACCAGGCGGTCAAACGGGGTGTTATAGACATAATGTAGCGCCACGGTCAGTTCGACCGTGCCTAAGCCGGATGCAAAGTGACCGCTAGACATGCCCACAGATTTTAATAAAAACGCCCTGAGTTCGTCGGCCAACTGAGGAAGCAGACTCTGTGGAAGTTGACGCAACTCTTCCGGGGTATTGGCCTGTGCCAGCACAGGAAATTGAGTGATATCCAGACTCATAACGAGATACTTTGTCTCTTTTTATACTCTTCGCTCAACGATATAGCGGGCGAATTCGGCAATTAACTGGCTATTGTATGGCAATTTGGCCAGCGCTGATAGTGCATCTTCCAGCAGTTTTTGGGCTGTGGCCTTAGCGCCATCGAGCCCTAATAATCGTGGGTAAGTACTCTTATTGGCATCGAGATCCGACCCCTGGGGCTTACCCAGCTCTTCCGTGCTGCCTATGATATCGAGAATGTCATCCTGTACTTGGAATGCCAGACCTATGGCATCGGCATATTCCAGCAGTGCCAACCTTTCATTATCATCGATATCGGCGGCAATGACCGCAAACTCGACGGCGCAGCGGATCAGGGCTCCCGTCTTTAATCTGTGCAGGGCGGTGAGCTGCTCAAGCGAGATCTCTTTGTCTGTGGCATTGAGATCTTGCGCCTGACCACCGCACATTCCTTGGTAGCCGGAGGCCTTGGCCAGCGCTTGTACCAAGCGCAAGTGTTGGCGGTCACTGAGACCTTCAATGTCGTTGCTGATAAGCTCAAAGGCCAAGGTTTGCAAGGCATCACCGGCCAAAATGGCGGTGGCCTCGTCAAAGGCGATATGTACAGTCGGTTGACCACGGCGCAGGGCATCGTCATCCATGGCTGGCAGATCGTCATGGATCAGCGAGTAAGCATGGATACACTCAATCGCCGCGGCGCAGTTGTCGAGACGTTTCAGCGGAACACCGAGCATTTCACCTACGGAGTAGACCAAAAACGGTCGAATACGTTTACCGCCCAGCAGGGCTCCATGTCGCATAGCTGCCTTGAGCCTGGTGTCTGTATCATCCAAGGCATCCAAAACGGCATTGATATGTTGGTTGACTCTTTGTTGGTAGTGAGAGATAGCTTGGGTTAACACTTACTCACCCTCAACATCAAATGGACTTAATGGCGCCTGCGGATCTTGGGCCAATAGAATGGCAACTTTTTGTTGCGCTTGTTCGAGTTTAGCCTGGCTGCTGCGCACCAGGCCTATACCGCGTTCGAACTGTTTGAGTGCATCGTCCAGCGACACTTCACCGCGTTCCAGCTCGGCAACTATGCGTTCCAGCTCGTTGAGTGATTCTTCAAAACTCAGATTTTCGGGTTTTTTAGCCACATTGGTTTCCTTGGTGCACCTTGATTGCCGGTCCTTTCCTGCGACCTGATTTTCATGGTGCGGGAGTTCAAAAAAGAGGCGCTTGGCAGCAGGTGTCTTGGCATTGTACTCAGCGTGACACAAGGTATATCAGGGCGCGATGAGGGTCAAATTGAAGCGCCCGTTATTTGCTCAATAGCACGCTTTGTTGCTGCTTTTTTTGGGGAAAAATTAAAATCTTCCTAAACTTGCCTAAGCCCTGTCCGATAACTCAAAATAGAAACTGTTGAAAATAATCATATTCATCTCCTGCGAATAGCCAAGATCCTATATCACCCTTTGGGACGGATCGGCTTGTATGGAGTAGAGATCCCGGCCACACTGTGTCGGGTCTGCTTGAGAGGTGAGGAGCCACTGTGGATTTAGCAACCCTTATAGGACTGATAGGAGCGTTTGCTTTTATTATCATGGCAATGGTCAGTAGTGGCGGCATTGCTATTTTTATTGACGTGCCATCAGTACTTATTGTGTTCGTGGGCTCATTGTTTGTGGTGATGATGAAGTTCAACCTCAAACAGTTTTTGGGTGCGGTTAAGATTGCTGTCAAGGCGTTCATGTTCAAATTGGACAAGCCCGAAGAGTTGATTGAGCAGTCGGTCACCATGGCTGATGCCGCCCGGAAGGGGGGCTTTCTGGCGCTGGAAGAGGCGCAAATTTCCAATAGTTTTATGCAAAAAGCGGTCGACATGCTGGTGGACGGTCACGATGGCGATGTGGTGCGTGAGGCGCTGGAGAAAGATATTCAACTGACCGAAGAGCGCCATAAGGCGGGGATCAGTATTTTCCGGGCTTTTGGTGATGTGGCGCCGGCCATGGGGATGATAGGTACCCTGATAGGTTTGGTGGCCATGCTGTCCAACATGGATGACCCCAAGTCTATCGGTCCGGCGATGGCGGTGGCCTTGTTGACCACCTTGTATGGGGCGATACTCGCTAACATGGTGGCGATCCCTATTGCTGATAAGTTGGCGCTGCGGATGAATGAAGAGATGCTCAACCGCAACCTGATAATGGACGCGGTACTGGCGATTCAGGATGGTCAGAATCCTAGAGTGATTGAGGGCTTCCTCAAGAATTACCTGTCTGAGAAGCAGCGTAAGATAGATACAACGGACGGGGAGTAGCACTATGGCCAAAAAGCCAAAGTGTGATTGTCCGCCACCCGGCGCACCACTGTGGTTGGCGACTTTTGCCGATCTGATGTCATTGTTGATGTGTTTCTTCGTGTTGCTGCTGGCTTTTTCTGAAATGGACGTAATGAAGTTCAAACAGATAGCCGGCTCGATGAAATACGCCTTCGGGGTGCAGAACAAGGTCGAAGTGAAAGATATTCCCAAAGGTACCTCTGTGATTGCACTGGAGTTTCGTCCCGGACGCCCGGACCCCACTCCGATTGAGATCATCAACCAGCAAACCAATGAGATGACCCAGCAGATCCTTGAGTATCAGGAAGGGGATGACGATAGCGCCGGCGGCGTGCAGCAGCAAAGGGGCGAACAACGGGGCGGCGAGGCTTCAGCTACGGCGCAGGAGCAGGCCGAGGATCAGAAGACCCAGGCGCAGCAAGCGGCTCAGGAGCAGATTAACGAGCAGGTCAAGAAGATGGCCGAGGCGCTCAATAAAGAGATAGTGGACGGCGCTATTGAAATCGAGTCTCTGGGACAGCAGATTATCATCCGTATTCGGGAGAAGGGCGCCTTTGCCTCAGGTTCGGGTTTCCTGCAGCCCAGATTCAAACCGGTAGTGCAGGCGGTGGGCGAGCTACTCAAGGATGTGCCCGGGATCATTACAGTCTCCGGACATACCGATGATATGACGATAAGTAATGAGCTTTACAGCTCCAATTGGGACCTGTCCAGCCAGCGAGCGGTGGCCGTGGCGCATGAATTGATTAAAGTGCCCGGTTTCGATGCCAGCAGAATGAAAGTGGTAGGCATGGCCTCGACTGAGCCTCTGGTGCCCAATAATTCGCCTGAGAATCGCGCCCGTAACCGCAGGGTGGAGATCGCTATCGAGCAGGGCAAGCCCAAAGAGTCTGACGAGATTGAAGTCGATCCCAATCTTTAATGACTTTGGTATAGAAAAAGCAGCCTGAAAACGGCTGCTTTTTTTATGCTTCTGTAAGCTGGACTCGGCTTTGGAGTGGCAAATCTCTGTGCCAGTTAGCGGGTCTTTGTTATAATCCCACGATTGCTGTTTGAAATTTTTTTCCTCGGGATCCCCATGAAGTTTATCGTAAAGCTGTATCCAGAAATCATGATGAAGAGCAAACCGGTAAGAATGCGTTTTACCAAGATGCTCGAGTCCAATATCCGCAATGTGCTCAAGAAAGTGGATGAAGACGCTGCCGTTACCCGCCAGTGGGATCGGATTATGGTGCAGGTTCCCAAAGACAAACCCCATCTAAAACAAGTTTTTGCCGAACGTTTGGCCTGTATTCCCGGAATATCCACCATCAGTCAGGTCAATGAATACAGTTTTGAAACCGTTGATGATATCTACCAACAGGCACTCAAGGTGTATGCCGATGAACTGGCGGGTAAGACCTTCTGTGTCCGCGCCAAGCGCAGTGGCAAGCACGACTTCAGTTCGCAGGATGTTGAGCGTTACGTAGGTGGTGGCCTTAACCAGTTTACCGAAGCGGCAGGTGTGCGCCTCAAAAACCCGGATATGACTATTCATTTGGAGATCAACAACGATAAGCTCTACCTGGTAGAGAGAAAGATCCCTGGCCTTGGTGGGTTCCCGATTGCCACTCAGGAAGATGTGCTGTCCCTGATCTCCGGCGGTTTTGACTCCGGGGTGTCCAGTTTCCAATTTATCAAGAAGGGTTCCCGTACCCACTACTGCTTCTTCAACCTGGGCGGTGCCCAGCACGAAATCGGGGTTAAGCAGGTGGCACACCATTTGTGGAAGACCTATGGCGAGTCGCATAAAGTTAAGTTTGTGACCGTTCCTTTTGAGCCCGTAGTGGCCGAAATTCTCGAGCGCATAGACAACGGCTTGATGGGTGTCATACTCAAGCGGATGATGATGCGCGCCGCCGCCAGAGTGGCAGAGCGTATGGGAATTCAGGCGCTGGTCACAGGCGAGAGCTTGGGGCAAGTATCCAGCCAAACCCTGACCAACCTCAATGTGATTGACCGTTGTGTCGATACCCTGATCCTCAGACCTTTGATCACCATGGACAAGCAGGACATCATCAACGAGAGCCGCAAGATAGGTACAGAAGACTTTGCCAAGTCTATGCCTGAATACTGCGGTGTGATTTCACAAAAACCCACAGTCAAGGCAGTGTTGTCCAAGGTTGAGGCCGAGGAAACCAAGTTTTCCGAAGATCTGCTGGACCGGATTATTGCCGATGCCGTGGTTATGGATATTCGGGAGATAGCAACCGACATGGATACTAAAGTAACGGAAACCGAAACCGTCGCCAGTGTCGGCCAAGGCGAAGTGGTGCTGGATATCAGGGCGCCGGAAGAGGAAGAGAGCAAGCCGCTGCAACTTGAGGGCGCCGAGATAGTTCATATCCCGTTCTTCAAGCTGGCCAGTGCCTTTGCAGAGCTTGATAGCAGTAAGACCTATTTGCTCTACTGTGAACGGGGCGTCATGAGTAAACTACAGGCACTCTACCTTCAGGAGCAAGGGCACGGTAACGTCAAGGTTTATCGCCCCTGATAAACAAAAAGCCGCATCTTTCGATGCGGCTTTTTGCTGCTGACGTTCAGCGAAATCCTTTGGGGCTCAGTTAAGCTGAGCCTCTAACTTGCTGGCTGCAGCATCTTCTGCCAACAGCAGTGTCGGCTCGTCCAACGCCTGGGTTCTGAGCTCTTCGCTGTTGGCGGCAATGTTACGGCTCAGCTCTTGCTCAAGCAGTTTAAAGTCTATCTGCACAGCTGGTGCTTCGACAGCAACTCTTGGTAGAGGGCGAGCTTGCGTTGGCGCAGAAAGGCTCTCCGCGGCTACTGCGCTGCTACTCATGCCGAGCAGCAGGAGCACAAAAGCGGATTTAAAGTTCAACATGGGATGCCTCCGGGTGAGAACGGGCACTGAGTGCCAGTGTCAGACCTTCCCTTCGACTGCTCAGAGATTGTCTGAATATTCAACTTTCGGCGTGAAATTTAATCAAAATCGCTGGCTTTAACAAACGATAAAATGTAACAATCTGGATTAGAAAAACTAATTAAAAAATGAGAAGTGGATCACTATGTCAAAACGACTTCCTCCGCTGAATGCGGTTAAGGCGTTCGAGGCAGCAGCAAGGCATTTGAGCTTTACCCGCGCCGCCGAAGAACTGTTCGTTACCCAGGCCGCAGTGAGTCATCAGATCAAGGCGCTGGAAGACTTTCTGGGATTAAAATTATTTCGCCGAAAGAACCGCTCGCTGCTGCTGACCGAAGAAGGGCAAAGCTACTTCCTCGATATCAAGGATATTTTTACTCAACTGTCGGATGCCACCGACAGGCTGTTGGCCCGTAGCGCCGTGGGTTCCTTGACTGTCAGCATGTCGCCCAGCTTTGCCATTCAGTGGCTGGTGCCGCGTCTGGCGAAATTCAGCGAGAAGAATCCCGATATCGATGTGCGGATCAAGGCGGTGGATGCCGATTTCAGTTCCCTGTCAGACGATGTGGATGTGGCAATTTACTATGGTCAGGGTAACTGGCCCGGGCTCAGGGCCGACAAACTGCGCAACGAAGTGTTGATCCCCGTCTGCTCGCCAATGCTGCTCAACGGCCCCAAGCCATTGGAAAAGCCCGCCGATCTTAAATATCATACCCTGCTGCACGATATGAGCCGTCATGACTGGCAGGCCTGGTTCCGCCAATGCGGCGTAACGGATGTCAATGTGAACCAGGGGCCGATATTCAGCCACTCATCTCTGGTACTGCAGGCGGCGGCCCATGGCCAGGGGGTAGCTCTGGGCTACAGCGTGCTCGCCCGCCCCGACATCAAGGCCGGGCGTTTGGTCTGTCCGTTCCAGGAGGTTCTGGTCAGCAAAGATGCCTATTATCTGGTGTGCCAGCAAAAGCATGCCGAGTTAGGTAAAATTGTCGCGTTCCGCGAATGGATGCTGGATATGTTTGCCGAGGAGTCACGTAGTGAATTGTTGCCGGGATAAGTCGGTAACACGTTTCTCTGCATATACAGGAAGGCACTACAAAGAAGTGAAAGCTTGCAGTTTATAGGGAACTTTGATGGAACTGGCTTATATAAACGAAAACACTGAAGAGAGTGATGCCATGTTTAGTTGCTCTGATAACAGAGGGCACCTGTACGAAGACATGGACTACATTCCAGTGAGCGCATTGAGTGCGGTTATTTGGGAGGATGAAGACAGTTATTCAGAAGCTGTTTTCGATATCACAAATTCAGGGGATTTAAGCGTTACCAAACCTATAGCAGACGTTTTTATGAGCTTTGACCCATATGGCGTCGCTTTTTTACCCAATAAATTACAGTGCATGGATGGTCTGTCGACTCAGCAGCGATATATTATCGCGATAAATAACGAGTTGGATGTATTGGATCAAGAAAAGTCAAATATTGAATCTTTTGTTGAACATTACGATCCCAAAGAACATGGTTATGATGTGCCTCTTGAAGAGAGAGAGTCGTTTCATTCCGTTCTAGTTCAAAAATTATATCTGGACCGGGAAAAACTCGAAACCTACCCTATGAACCGCAGGCATATTTTTAGGGTTAAAGGCACCAACAGCTTTTTCTTTTCTTCAGAAATATATGATGAATTGTATATTGTCGCTCGACAGGGGTTAGCTTGTGGACTGACCGCTTTTAAGTTTGATGTCGATGATGAAGCACCAAGGAGATAATAGTAAGTGAAAGATGAATACTCGATACTCACTAAACAAAATATGGATACTTTCCCATTCCAACAAACACCTGCACCAGTAGGTGCTGCAGCACCGGATCTGTTATTGGAAATGACCTTTTCTCCAAAGCTGTTCATTATTGGTGATATAGCATCCAAACTGGAGCCATTGGTGCAGCATGGTGTTGAATGGCTGGATGCTCGTGTTGACAATTCGCCAAGTCAACCTTCGGATGAACAACTCGAGGTATATGACAACTATCGAATGCCTTATATCCAGCAGACGTACAGATTGACGGATAAAGAAAAGCAATTTGGTAAGTTGAATTGGTTAGATACTGATTCGACAGAGTTCGATTTTTCTAAACTGGAAAATATTCCTGTGGAACAAAGGTTAATATTTAAACTGGAAGAGGACTTTGGCTTGGTGTTTATTCATCAAAGTGTGATTGATTTATTGAAAGAACATGTAAAAACGGTATGGGTAAGAGATATATAATTACCGCTTGGTCGTTTTTTAACGCTATTTTTTAATAAATTGATTTGTCAGGAAAGTACGGTATTTAATATTGTGGTTTATTCGAATCCAAGCATGAAAATTATTGTATCTTCGAACAGGGCTGATGATGAATTTGAATACTAACTGGCTGCTGGATAAAGGTAAGGACAGTGACACTCTGGTGTTATTCGCCCACGGCGCCGGTGCCGATATGCACAGCGACTTTATGGCGGATTATGCCGCGCTGTTGGCCGCCAGCGGCCCGAGCGTGCTGAGGTTTAACTTTCCTTACATGGTCAAGCGCGGCGAGGATGGCAAGCGGCGCCCGCCGGACCGGGCTCCGGTGTTGTTGCAGTCCTTCGAGCAGACCTTGGCAGCAGCGGTTGCCGAGTTTGCGCCCAAGCGACTATTTTTGATGGGCAAATCCATGGGCGGGCGGATGGCGGCCATCTTGGCGGCCAATGATAAACTGGCGATGACCCCCAGCGGCGTTATCTGTCTTGGTTATCCGTTTTTGCCGCCGAAGAAAACCGAGCCCAGACTTGAGCCCTTGTGGGAGTGTGCCTCGCCTCTGCTTATTTTGCAGGGCGAGCGCGACAGCTTCGGCAAGCGCGAGCAGTTGGCCTCCTGGGCGCTGCCCGAGCAGGCCAAAGTACGCTTTATTACCGACGGAGATCATAGTTTTGTGCCGCGCAAGTCGTCCGGAACGGATCTTAAGGCTAACCTGCAGGATGCCGTGAAAGAATCACTTTTATTTATCGGGAGTTAGTTATGCGTAAGGGGTTATTGTTACTGGCGGCCATCAGTGGTTTCTTTGCCGTTGCTCTGGGAGCTTTTGGCGCCCATGGACTCAAGACCATTGCACCTGCCGAGTTGATCGCCATATTCAACCTGGGGGTGGAATATCAGTTCTATCACACCTTTGGTTTGATAACCCTGGCCTTTGCCGGTCACTGGTTCAAGTCGCGTCTGATTGACTGGGCGGCGGGGCTGTTTATCGCCGGGATCTTTATGTTCTCCGGCTCGCTGTATCTGTATGCTCTGACAGGCACCAAGTGGTTGGGCATGGTAACCCCTCTCGGCGGCAGCTGCTTCCTGGTGGGCTGGCTATTATTGGCGGCAGCGGTATGGCGCCACCGCATGGACGAAACCGGGCTCTGAGGCTGGTTTAATAGAGCCATTGTTTGCTTAAAACTGTCACCTGAAGAGATAGCCCTCTAGAGAGATAGCTATTTAAAGAGATGGCTATTTAAAGAGATAGTCCGCAGGTATGCTCAGGTAAACACCCGCCCAAGTGGCGGGTGTTCTATTCCCAATTGCCGAAGGGCAGGGGGAATGGGCCGGTCTGTGCTGCAGGCCAAGCTCTATTTAGTCTGAGCTTTCTTGCAATCCTCGCATGCTCGGCTTTCATTCTCACCGAGTCAGGCAACTCCTGCGCGCAATGCTATGGTATACTCGCGCCTTCGCCAGTTGCCGGAGGCTTTCCGGTAAGATTCACTGTTTGGAAATACCAATGAACAACCTGTTTCTGTTTTGTCGTGCCGGCTACGAAAAAGAGTGCGCGGCCGAGATCCAAAATCGGGCGGCACTGCTCAATGTCGGTGGTTTCGTCAAGGCCAATAACAACGATGCCTATGTGATCTTTCAATGTTTTGCCGAAGGGGAAGCCGACACCCTGGCACAGGAACTGGCGCTGGACTCATTGATCTTTGCCCGGCAGATGTTTGTCTGCGGCGATCTGCTCAGCGACCTGCCTCCGGAAGACAGGGTAGGGCCAATTACCGCCGCGCTTGAAGATGTTAGCAAGGGCGGTGAACTCAGGGTCGAAACCCCGGATACCAACGAAGCCAAAGAGCTGCTGACCTTCTGCCGCAAGTTTACCGTGCCGCTGCGTCAGTCGCTGAAACAGAGTGGTACTCTGCTGGCCAAGGAAAACCCCAAGCGGCCGATAATCCATGTGTGCTTTGTGGCACCGGGCAAGGCGTTTGCCGGTTATTCCTACAGCCATAACTCGTCACCGTTTTTTATGGGGATCCCCAGACTTAAGTTTCCCGCCGATGCGCCCAGCCGCTCGACTTTGAAACTGGATGAGGCCTTTAATCACTTTATTCCCGAGCCGCAGCGGGAGGAACGTTTACGCAGCGGTCTCAACGCCGTAGATCTCGGCGCCTGTCCCGGCGGCTGGACCTATCAGTTGGTGCGTCGCGGCATGTTTGTATCGGCCGTCGACAACGGCCCCATGGATGCAGGTTTGATGGAAACCGGCCAGGTGGCTCACTTCCAGGCCGATGGTTTCCGTTTTGAGCCCAAGCGCAAGAACATCTATTGGCTGGTGTGTGACATGGTGGAAAAGCCGGCCAGGGTGGCCGAGCTGATGGAAGCCTGGGCCATCAATGGCTGGTTCAAAGAGGCTATCTTTAACCTGAAACTGCCGATGAAGAGCCGTTACAAAGAGGTGAGCACCATATTGGAAAATATGCAGGCCATTCTCAAAGAAAACGGCATCACAGAGTTTAAGCTGGCTTGTAAACATCTCTACCACGACAGGGATGAAGTGACAGTGCACCTGTGGCTGCGACCCAACTCTCCCTGGTGAGTTGGGGAAGGTGCGAACAAGTCCCATGTGTGCTCTGCGTCGGCTTATGGGCTTGGATGCAAGGCGTGGTTCGCACCTTCCTTGCCCCAAGCTGGCCTTGATGCTTTTCAGCTCAAGGCCATATGCTGTAGCACGGCATCCGGAATGTCATACTGGCCGCAAACCCACTCAAGATTGCCGTCGACAAAGCCGAGTAGCTCCCGGGTCAACATCAGGTTATAGACGGCATCGGCCACCACCCTAACGTATTCGGCTTTCTTTCTCGGTGACAGGTGATGGTGGCGCTGATAATCCTGCAATGCCTGCTCCAGTGTCTTGCCGGCAACGCCCAGGGAACCGGCTTGCTCCCGCATCAATTCCTGCTCTAACAGACTCTGCTGTTGCTGCTTTAGTTCACTCAGTTTTGAGGCTGACACCCGCTGCTCCTCTGGCTGCTTCTCCTGTTTTTAAGTGTGTGCCCCGGATAATGGATCAACAAGTCGATGTCGGCGAAATGTTCGCTGGCGCACAAAAATCTGCTCTCAAATGACCATGTAACTCTTATTCGGGGCGTTTGCAGCCATTTAAGCTTGGCAAATATTGAGTTGTATCACGCAACTAAAAAACTTTTAAGGTGTAATCTGCCGCGGTTCCTGTTACTAAATAAGTTCTGTTTCTTGATATGAGTCTGCGGATAGAAGTAATGCAGTTTTCCAAGTTTGGCGACAAGTTTAACCGTTATACAGGTATCACCCAGTTGATGGATGATCTCAACGAAGGGCTACGCACTCCGGGGGCGATTATGCTGGGGGGCGGTAACCCGGCGGCCATTCCCTCCATGCTGGACTATTTTACCGAGCTTAGTGCCGATATGTTGGCCAAGGGCGAGTTGCTCGCGGCCATGACCAACTATGATGGCCCGCAGGGAAAAGATGCCTTTCTCAGCGCTTTGGCCAAGCTGCTTAACGATACCTACGGTTGGTCGCTGACCAAAAACAATATCAGTCTCACCAACGGCAGCCAGAGCTCGTTTTTCGCGCTGTTCAACCTGTTTGCCGGTACCACTGCCGAGGGGCAAAAACGCAAGATCTTACTGCCGCTGGCCCCTGAGTATATCGGCTACAGTGATGCCGGTCTGGAAGATGAACTGTTTCGTACCTTCAAGCCGGAAATTACCAAGCTGGATGGCGGCTTGTTCAAATATCACATCGACTTTGAAAGGCTTAAAGTCGATGCCGATATCGGCGCCATTTGTGTTTCGCGGCCGACCAACCCCACGGGCAATGTGCTGACCGATGAAGAGGTTGATAAGCTGGATAAGCTGGCAAGAGCGCATGGGATCCCGCTGATCCTCGACTGCGCCTATGGTTCACCTTTCCCCAATATTCTGTTTGAGGATGTGACTCCTTTCTGGAACGACAACACAGTGTTGTGCATGAGTCTCTCCAAGCTGGGGCTGCCGGGGCTGCGCTGCGGCATAGTGATAGCCAACCAAGCCATCACCCAGGCGCTGACCAATATCAACGGTATTATCTCACTGGCACCGGGCAGCATGGGCCCGGCGATGGCGACAGAGATGATAGCCCGTGGTGATATGCTGCGGCTCGGTAATGAAGTGGTGCGGCCTTTCTATCTGCAGCGGGCGCAGCAAACCGTGGCCATGTTGCAACAGGCTCTGCCGGACCCCAGGTTCAGAATTCATAAACCCGAGGGCGCGATTTTCCTCTGGCTCTGGTTTGAAGGCCTGCCCATCAGTGCCATGGAACTTTATCGACGCCTGAAAGCCAGGGGCGTGTTGGTGGTGCCCGGAGAGTACTTCTTCTTCGGACTGGCCGAAGAGTGGCCACACGCCGGTGAGTGTATTCGGATGAATTATGTGCAACAACCCGAGTTGATGCGCCGCGGCATTGAAATCATCGCCGAAGAAGTTAATAAGGCTTGGGCGCAGCTTGGTTGAAACCAAGGCTACTATCGCAGAGTTGCTTGCTGTGAGTTTCAAGCAACTCTGCTGTAGCGTTATGAATCGCCACTAGTTTTCCAGACACCTTTTAGTTAGATAAACTCGCTAATTGTCAGAAGCTGTTTAGCTGAACCCCCGAGGCTCCAAGATATTTCTCTCCAATCGAACTTTGTTCGACCTCCATCGTGTCTGAAATTCGGGGGAAAGGTACCTTTCGCGACCTCAAAAGTCCCCAATACGGCATGGGACTCAGACAAAGCCGCAGTCGTTGTCCACGCCGTTATGATGTGTTGTTGCTGATAGCTTTGTTGGCAGAAATCCTGCTTTGGTGCATCGGTCTGGCAGCCAGGCATCTGGGATGGCAGCGGAGGTTTCAAGCCAATACGATACGTGACAGAAACGTGCTATCTGTGCTCAGGCTCGGCAAAGAAGTGAGACGACGTCCGGAATACTCAATCAAAGAATCGCATTTTCGCTGGGCTTGGGGTGAATTTCTTAAACTGGTTAACACCTCTGGGAGGCCCGAATTATGAGGGGATCATCCAGCGCCGCATTAAGGTGTGAGCAACGCTACAACTAAGACTAAACCGTTGCGCCTTAAACACGAAACCCAACGATGGAATGAAAAATTCCAAGCGTTGGGAATCACTCTTAAATGCTTTGTTAGTTTTTGTTACTTATTCTTAAGTATTGATACCAACCATTTATTCAAAGATTCTCTAAGGTGATTGCTGTCCTTGTATATGACAACTTGACCTTGAGAAACATCAAAAGTTATATCTTTTGAGTTTTGCGCAATAATGATTACTTCTTTACCTAAAGCATGAGCTATTCCGAGCTCGTAAAAAACATTTGGGTTACGACCGGATATGTTTGCAACTACAAGCTCAGCGCTAGCCATTTCTTTAATGATATGTCCGAGTACGTTATGAGTAACTTTTACATCATCTCCACGATTACACTGATACCCATGGTCTACAAAAAAATCACGTACTGTTTGGTAGTCATCATCAAACCTAGAGTTAAAAGGAGTCAAAACAAATACTGAATTTGGCCGAGTCTCAACACCAGATAAATTTATGCCGAG
The DNA here is from genome assembly GCF_002777975.1 of Shewanella carassii. GTDB lineage: Bacteria > Pseudomonadota > Gammaproteobacteria > Enterobacterales > Shewanellaceae > Shewanella > Shewanella carassii. The sequence continues at coordinate 3,414 of NZ_NGVS01000004.1, read as the reverse complement.
TTGACTAAGGACACCATTTTTCGAAGTGTTACCGTCTAAAACAAGATGATTGACTGACTCGAATCTTTTCTTTGATGACTGTATTTCTTGGGTTAATTCAGAAATTCGAACTTCAATATCTTGACGATATCTATCACTCTTATACTCATATTTTTCTTTCATCTCCAAATATTGACGCATCAATGCTTTTACGCATACAACTGAAAAAGCCAATATTAGGAATGCCGGAAAGCTAGATATTAAAGACTCTGAGAATATTTGAACGATTTCCATTTAGCTCACCGTATGTTTCATAAAATCAATTGAAGTATCTAGCATCACGTATGCAACACCAAGGGAAAGCAACACATACCAGAACACAGGCCCCTCAAGGCTTGTAGCTTTATTTGCTTCACAATAGTTGTACGCTCCGATTGAAGCTCCCAAGACAATCAAGAATACCAGTCCAACAATCTGTAAACCAAACGCCATAGTCGGCTCGCTCGCAGAACTAACTGCAGCAGCAAAAACAAAAGAGCAAGCGATAACCTTAATCTCTGCAGGCAAAGCCACAACACACTGACAAAAGTCAATCTTATCAGGTCGGTTGTTCACAAAACATTTAAAAGTGAAATTCGTAACCAATAGAGCTAACGGAAAAAACCAAGCTCCTTCATTAATTAACCAACTGCTAATACCAGCTAGGAAAGACGGAACATCTTCTATCACAACTGCTTACCTTAAAATTTTTTCGGTATTCTATATGAAGCTCAGCAAGTTAGCCAAGTGTGTCGATTAAGAAAACTAGACATAATGATTCCCTGTGCAGGTGTCGGCCTCCGTGTTTTCTCGTGGATTAGTTAAACCAGAGCCACACTGTTTGTTGATCCAATAGGCAAACAATCACTGGAGGCCGACATGTCTAAAGCTAACACACTTTTTATTAAACAAAATGGAGACACCCATAATTTTTATTGTCAAAATGGAGACACCCATAATTTTTGGCAGATTGTTGGCTCCTTGTCTAGGCTTGAATGGAGCCTTTGAAAAGGAAAGGATGCCATGCCGAGGCCAAGATATGCTCAAGTCAGTCTTGAGGACACTCCCTTCTATCACTGCATCTCCCGCTGTGTCCGTCGCGCCTTTCTATGTGGCGTTGATGACTATTCGGGCAAGAGCTATGAACATCGCCGCGATTGGGTTGAATCCCGTCTATTGGAACTGGCGGCAGTCTTTTCCATTGACTTGTGTGCCTATGCAGTCATGTCCAATCATCTGCATTTGGTGCTCAGAGTTGACTTGAAAACCGCCACTGAATGGACATTGGAGCAGGTTTTACAGCGTTGGCATCTGCTTTACAGTGGAACCCTGTTATCCCAGCGTTTTCTGCGCGGTGAAACACTTTCTGATATTGAATATCTCACCCTGCAACAAACCACTGAAGTCTATCGCCAACGTTTGATGGATATCAGTTGGTTTATGCGTGCGCTCAATGAACCTATTGCCAGACAGGCCAATCGGGAAGACGGATGCAGCGGTCGCTTCTGGGAAGGCCGCTTCAAATCCCAGGCGCTATTGGATGATGCAGCCATATTGGCCTGCATGGCTTATGTTGACTTGAACCCTATTCGCGCGGGAATAGCCAAAACCCCGGAAGACTCAGACTATACCAGTATTCAACGATGGATACGGGCCGCGATGCAGGGCGAAAACACACCTGAGCTGTTACCCTTTGTCGGCAATGAACGGCTGAACATGCCACAAGGATTGCACTTTGAAGCCAAAGATTATCTGCAACTGGTCGATGATACCGGACGCATTATCCGCCACGACAAGCGCGGCCACATTACTGCCGGCACAACAACCATTTTGAATCGTTTAAACATCCCTATCGACAACTGGCTCAAGTTAACGACTGATTTTAGCCGTCTATTCAAAGGGCCAGTGGGTACACTGGAGTCACTTACCGACTACTGTATTCACCTACAACGACGACGAAGACAAGGAGCCGCTAATTGTCAGAAGTTGTTTAGCTGAATCCCCGAGGCTCCAAGATATTTCTCTCCAATCGAACTTTATTCGACCTCCATCGTGTCTGAAATTCGACTTTTTCGCTCATTTCAATAATTGAATGGCCCTCAAAAGGTTTGAAAGATGATTTTCTGCCAGTGAAAACATCAGTGTTTCTGTAATCCAGGCAACTAGAGCCTTCACTCAGCAAATAATGGGTGTCTTTGGTATTTGGCCTCCAATTCAAACAGTAACGATTCTACCCAACCACGGCGGTGGTCATAATTCTTGCCCGAGTAGGCATCATCACCACATAGAAAGGCACGTCTCACCACGCGGCTGCAACAGTGGTAGTAGGGCGTATCTTCAAGGCTAATTTGAGTTCGGCGAGGGCGCGGCATTGTAACCTCCTTGTTAAATGCTTAAACAAAGCATAGTCAGAGGCTAACTACCGCGCCATTAACGTTGGGTGTCCATATTTTCTCCATATTTTCTCGCCCACAAGAAGGCACGCCGCACCACGCGGCTGCAACAATGGTAGTAAGGCGTATCTTCAAGGCTGATTTGAGTTCGGCGAGGGCGCGGCATAATAACCTCCTTGTTAAATGCTTAAACAAAGCATAGTCGGAAGCTAACTACCGCGCCATTAATGCTGGGTGTCCATTTTTACTCTGCCCTAACGACTAGCGTAACTGGCGCATTTGCAAGGAGCGGAGCGACTGAAAAATGCGTCCATGTTTACGCGCTTGTTAGAGTTTATTTGATTTTCCCTCTAAATATGCGGCCATCATTAAAGCAGAGCTAATGTAATGAGAAACAGCTTCATTTGTAAATTCCGCATCAGCGACATGAACTGCTTCGTTACGCAGCACCCTTAACTGTTCAAAAATAGCAATTTGTCTTTCGTTAAGTAGCTCACCTTTGATAAGGTAATCTCGCAACCTCATAGGGCCTGGCATTGATTTAAAATCACTAATACCCTTCTTTCTTACTACATCAACTGCTGCCGACTCAACTTGCAGCCATGCTTCAAGGATTGCAGACCTAGGTGCTAATTCTGCAATTGAATTCAAGCGATCCTTTACTTGGTCTACTGGTTGCCCAGAAATAGCAACCGTATCTGGAACTCTCGGGATGGCTTCTTTTGTTTCTTTATCAACAGCCTTGAGAGATTCGCCAAACTCCATTTCAAGGTCTTTGTATTTTAGTTTCTTTATATATTTTGCAATGGTCGGCAAATCATTTCTAAGAAGATAAAAAAGAAATGCAATTGACGCTGGCCATACTAGCGAATCAATTATTTTTGATATAAATGTCAACCAATCCATTATCTATCCTTGAACTCTAACAGCTGTATAGTGCGCATGCGCGTTTTAGTCCTCGGAGGAGTGTAAACGCGCATCGCTATCTGTTTGTATTAGCTGG
>NZ_NGVS01000018.1 GCF_002777975.1 Shewanella carassii | reverse complement strand
TCAACCAAAACTTTAATTGAAGAGTTTGATCATGGCTCAGATTGAACGCTGGCGGCAGGCCTAACACATGCAAGTCGAGCGGTAACATTTCAAAAGCTTGCTTTTGAAGATGACGAGCGGCGGACGGGTGAGTAATGCCTGGGAATTTGCCCATTTGTGGGGGATAACAGTTGGAAACGACTGCTAATACCGCATACGCCCTACGGGGGAAAGCAGGGGACCTTCGGGCCTTGCGCTGATGGATAAGCCCAGGTGGGATTAGCTAGTAGGTGAGGTAATGGCTCACCTAGGCGACGATCCCTAGCTGGTCTGAGAGGATGATCAGCCACACTGGGACTGAGACACGGCCCAGACTCCTACGGGAGGCAGCAGTGGGGAATATTGCACAATGGGGGAAACCCTGATGCAGCCATGCCGCGTGTGTGAAGAAGGCCTTCGGGTTGTAAAGCACTTTCAGCGAGGAGGAAAGGTTAGTAGTTAATACCTGCTAGCTGTGACGTTACTCGCAGAAGAAGCACCGGCTAACTCCGTGCCAGCAGCCGCGGTAATTCGGAGGGTGCGAGCGTTAAGCGGAATTACTGGGCGTAAAGCATGCGCAGGCGGTTTGTTAAGCGAGATGTGAAAGCCCCGGGCTCAACCTGGGAACCGCATTTCGAACTGGCAAACTAGAGTCTTGTAGAGGGGGGTAGAATTCCAGGTGTAGCGGTGAAATGCGTAGAGATCTGGAGGAATACCGGTGGCGAAGGCGGCCCCCTGGACAAAGACTGACGCTCAGGCACGAAAGCGTGGGGAGCGAACAGGATTAGATACCCTGGTAGTCCACGCCGTAAACGATGTCTACTCGGAGTTTGGTGTCTTGAACACTGGGCTCTCAAGCTAACGCATTAAGTAGCCCGCCTGGGGAGTACGGCCGCAAGGTTAAAACTCAAATGAATTGACGGGGGCCCGCACAAGCGGTGGAGCATGTGGTTTAATTCGATGCAACGCGAAGAACCTTACCTACTCTTGACATCCAGAGAACTTTCCAGAGATGGATTGGTGCCTTCGGGAACTCTGAGACAGGTGCTGCATGGCTGTCGTCAGCTCGTGTTGTGAAATGTTGGGTTAAGTCCCGCAACGAGCGCAACCCCTATCCTTACTTGCCAGCGGGTAATGCCGGGAACTTTAGGGAGACTGCCGGTGATAAACCGGAGGAAGGTGGGGACGACGTCAAGTCATCATGGCCCTTACGAGTAGGGCTACACACGTGCTACAATGGTCGGTACAGAGGGTTGCGAAGCCGCGAGGTGGAGCTAATCTCATAAAGCCGGTCGTAGTCCGGATTGGAGTCTGCAACTCGACTCCATGAAGTCGGAATCGCTAGTAATCGTGGATCAGAATGCCACGGTGAATACGTTCCCGGGCCTTGTACACACCGCCCGTCACACCATGGGAGTGGGCTGCACCAGAAGTAGATAGCTTAACCTTCGGGAGGGCGTTTACCACGGTGTGGTTCATGACTGGGGTGAAGTCGTAACAAGGTAGCCCTAGGGGAACCTGGGGCTGGATCACCTCCTTACCTAAGCGATAATTGGTGCTTGGTCGAAAACTGCTCCTGCATTTTCGACATTCGGTACATCCGTGTACCTTTTGAGTGTTCACACAGATTGCTTGATAAAAGAAGTAGAGCATGGGGGTCTGTAGCTCAGGTGGTTAGAGCGTTCGCCTGATAAGCGAGAGGTCGGTAGTTCGAGTCTACTCAGACCCACCAATTCTTCCGCTATTCTGCGTTAAACAGGTCGTCGTTTACTCCAGTAAACTTTCTCCCTGTTTGCCTTGACTAGCGTCGAAGGGATGAACAGGTCAATGTTCAAGACTGTTTGCGAAAGATTTTTATTGAGTTCGAGGCAGCCGAGCGATGAGTGAAGGAGTTTAGTTAACTAAATGACTGAGCGAAGAGGCGAAGGCTAACAACGAAATCGGTAAAAAGAACCGCAAAGAANGTAGCTCAGGTGGTTAGAGCGTTCGCCTGATAAGCGAGAGGTCGGTAGTTCGAGTCTACTCAGACCCACCAATTCTTCCGCTGTTTGTGTTAAACCGGTTTTGGTTTAGTTGGCGAAGGAATCAAATNTTGCTTGTTCATAGAGCAGGCCGTTGACCCTAGTAGGTCAATGAGTTCTTTAACAATTTGGAAAGCTGATAGTAGACATCAAGACCACTCTTAGGAGTTGGAATTGATGCATNACGGGGCTATAGCTCAGCTGGGAGAGCGCCTGCCTTGCACGCAGGAGGTCTGCGGTTCGATCCCGCATAGCTCCACCACTTCCCTTGGAAGTGCTGGAACCGTCACTCTACAAAGGACGAGAGACGCCAAAGATAAGTCAGTATTTATCTTTGGCTTTTTTAAGCCCGGTCGAAATCGTTCCATACGATTTTCGACACTCCCTCCTTCCATGGAGGTTGCTCTTTAACAATTTGGAAAGCTGATAGTAGACATCAAAACCACTTTTAGGAGTTGGATTTGATGCATACAAATTGAGTTCTCAAACACTTCAATCAAGTGTTTTGGAAATTCTTCAAGGCGAGTCCACTTCCTTAACCCGGAGGTGAGACAAGTAAACCTAAGCTGGTTGCAATACAAACCGATGAAAACTCATCCGGGTTGTATGGTTAAGCGACCAAGCGTATACGGTGGATGCCTTGGCAGTCAGAGGCGATGAAGGACGTAGTAACTTGCGAAAAGCGTTGGTGAGCTAGTAACAAGCATTTGAGCCAGCGATGTCCGAATGGGGAAACCCGGCAGCATAAGCTGTCATCAATACGTGAATACATAGCGTATTGAGGCGAACGAGGGGAACTGAAACATCTAAGTACCCTTAGGAAAAGAAATCAACCGAGATTCCCCAAGTAGCGGCGAGCGAACGGGGATTAGCCCTTAAGTCTTTGGGGTGTTAGTGGAATGTGTTGGAAAGCACAGCGGCACAGGGTGATAGCCCCGTACATGTAAACTAACCAGAGATGAAAACGAGTAAGGCGGCACACGTGATATGTTGTCTGAATATGGGGGGACCATCCTCCAAGGCTAAATACTCCTGACTGACCGATAGTGAACCAGTACCGTGAGGGAAAGGCGAAAAGAACCCCTGTGAGGGGAGTGAAATAGAACCTGAAACCGTATACGTACAAGCAGTGGAAGCGGTCCTTGAGACCGTGACTGCGTACCTTTTGTATAATGGGTCAGCGACTTACATTTAGTAGCGAGGTTAAGCGAATAGCGGAGCCGTAGGGAAACCGAGTGTTAACTGCGCGTTTAGTTGCTAGGTGTAGACCCGAAACCCGGTGATCTAGCCATGGGCAGGTTGAAGGTTGAGTAACATCAACTGGAGGACCGAACCGACTAATGTTGAAAAATTAGCGGATGACTTGTGGCTGGGGGTGAAAGGCCAATCAAACCG
>NZ_NGVS01000007.1 GCF_002777975.1 Shewanella carassii | reverse complement strand
TTGGTTTATGCGCTGTTTAAACGAAGATATCGCCCGCAAGGCCAATCGAGAAGATGGTTGCAAGGGCGTATTCTGGGAAGGACGTTTTAAGTCGCAGGCACTGCTCGATGAACAGGCACTGCTGGCCTGCATGATGTATGTGGATTTAAATCCCATTCGCGCAGGTATTGCAGATTCACTGCAAACTTCTGATTACACATCCATTCAGGAGCGCATAGAGGAAGTTGCTGAGCCAGCAACTGCCAACGCTTCAATTAAGCCACTGCTGCAATTTGATGGTGCAGCCACTGCCGCCGAACAAAGCGGCATTCCGTTTCACTTTGCCGACTATCTGGAGCTGATTGATTGGACAGGCCGGGCGGTGCGGGAAGACAAGCGTGGCTATATTGCCTGTTCCAGACCCAAACTACTGCTTGAGCTTGGTATCAGCGATGATGCCTGGATAACTTCTGCCAAGGAGTTTCGCCGTCAGTACAGTGGCATGAGTGGCCGATGGGATGCCATGTGTGCGATGAAGGCTAAATATGGTGGTAAATGGTGCCGGGGTAAGCAACAAAGCCAAGCAATACATCCCCATTAACCTTAAACCCTTGGTGATATTGCAGCAACAGGCTTAAGCCTGCTGGAGGCATGCCTGGCAACGACAATTCTGCATTAACCTCCGAAAGTGAGCGTCTCAGAGAGCCTCATTTCCAAAAATCCGTCATTATTTATCAGAGACTGACACCCGGCAGCGGTATGTTTCTAACAGAAAATGCTGAGGGTGTCCTGTATATTCTCTGAGGGTGTCCTATATGTTCTTTTCTGAATATCCTGCTCAGTTAAGACTTTTCTGAATCTACCTCGATATCTTGAGCCAGCATATATATCCCTGCAACAACCATACATAATAATCTGGTGGTTAGTATCAATAAGTTAAGGTCACCCAGCCAGGGCTTGAAAAATTCAAGCAGAAAACCAATAAACAAACAGAGAAAGATCCAGATGCCATATGCTTTAAGTGTTAAATATAACACTCTGCCGGGGGACATTTTTATTACTAATAAATATGCACCGATAATCAGAGGGATCAATAGGGTGGGGATAAATGCGGCGATTAATAGTTCTCTTATTGCTTCCATTTTTAGATTCATTCCTTTTGCTAAAGATAGAGGTTCTGATCTGAGTCTTAGGTGTAGTCGTTCAGACTTTAATTTGACAGTTCCCCATTTTCCTTGATAGGGGCGTTCATTGTTATAATATTCCGGTCATTCGTCCAGGCCTTTTTGCAGTTCTTCCAAACTTGAGTACAACGGTTTGCGGAAGAAAGCAATATAACCAGGAACAATGGAGACGCCCAGCATAAGCCGGGTGAAGGCGCTAGTTGCCAGTGTTACTGAAGGACAGAGGTTTCCACTGGATGAAGATCCTCTTTCAACTCCAGTGAAGGTTTCTCGGCTATTGAAGTGGGTACAAAGTCGAGTTCCCAAGCACAATGAAGAGCGAATAGGGTTCGATGGGTGAGGGAGAGCATGGAGCCTCGGGGATTCAGCTAAATAGCTGCTGGAAATGGGGCTGCCCCTTGCCTTCGTCGTTGTTGGAGGTGGTTGTAACTATGGTTTTATAGAGCATTGTCACAACCTCAAGTGGACCCAGAAGCCCTTTGGATATCGCTGAAGTCGGTATTTAGCTTCAACCCATTGTCGGTGGGAATATTAAACGGTTCAAAAGGACAGGTCGTCCTGCTGCCTGCCGTGTGGCTGCCTTGTCATTGTGGATAATGCGCCCGCTATCATTGACCAGTTGCAAATAGTCCTTAATATCTAACAAACCATTGAAATCTAGGCAAAGAGTCAACAATCTGTCGAGATTTATGGGCTCTGGATTTTGGTTATTGTCTTGGCTTTGTTTTTGGGTTTTGTTACTGTCCCGGGCTCATTGTTGAGCCACTAGAATCCGTGGGCTATTGAAATTGCATTCGCCAGGTATTTAAGGGAATAGAAATGAGCGTTTCGATGTATCGCAATATGATTTGGTTGGTCGTAGAAAGCCGCGACCTAGATGGAATAGTTGAACATCTGAAGGGGGAGGCGGATATCAAGTCCATCAATGATTTTGGGGCTGCCGACGATCTTAAGTTTATCTGGAAAACTTCACACCTGGTTGTCGCGGATCTTGATGGGCTTATCTACCTTGGCGGTTGGGGCTTGCCGTTCCGGCAGTATGGCCTCAGGGACAGTATGGAGATGCTGGATGAATGCCTACGCAACCTTTCAGAATTCGCCGCTAGGTTAAGCCAGAAATTTGGGAAAACCTATGGCTTTGGCGACCATCAGGGCGGTATATACAATTTTTGGTTTATGGCGGAAGACGGTCAGGTAACAAGAAAATACGCCGTGTATCATGATGGGCTGCATGAATATGACCAAAGCCACATTTCGGCGGGTGAACCTACAGAGGCAGAGGTTCAAGCGGCCAAGCATTGCCATATTAACGGTTTGTCTACAGGGGGAGGTTATCCTGATGACGCGAACGTTCGGGAAATCGCCACCAACTGGGTCCTTGATCCCCAGCAGTTTTCGCAACGCTTGATCAGAGCTAAGCTGATTGAGTGGAACCTGAGAAAACCCGGAGCATAAGAACGGGAGATACGGCCGAAAGGGGGCAGACCGATTTACTTTGGTTGGTCAATCAACCACAAAGCATTTTGGGTATTTCCTTTTAGGTTTTGAATATTATTAATCATACAAGTTGGTTATTAGGTTAATGGTGATCGAGAAGTATCAGTGACTTCTTGAGGTTAATTGTGGGATGGATTTGAACCCGCAGACTTTTGCGTAAATGCAAGAATAGTTGCTCAATAAAAAAGACCTGGCACTGGAGCTTTAGACATTGTGCCGGGTCTTTTTATTGTCACTTTAATACTGAAAACTTAATTCCGGGTTAGCTTTAGATAATCCAGCGCGCCACAAACCGCGGCGACCTGGGCGGCATTGCACTGTTCATCGCTTGCCTGCGGGCTGTCCGGGTAGACTTCTGTGGTGCAGGTGTATGGGGCATTGGTCACCGAGGCACATAGACCAAGCTGCTTGAGCGGATAACGGATAACGCCGTGGTCGACCACAGGAGAGCCGATGATATTGCCGTCTTTGTCGGCCGGAGCGATATGGGTCACTTTGGCGACCGCTTCGATAATGGCTCGTTGGAATTCAGGTTGCGGCATGGCTTCATCATCTACCACATAAAAACCGTCCGGGATCTCGCCGGGAGCTATGATTTTGCCATCGCGGGCCGCGAGCGCCGGGCGAAACTCGGTTTCATCCGTGTCTGTGGTTTCATGCAGATCGATATGAGCCAGGAAAGGGTCGCCGTGGCTAGCAACCAGAGCCATCAATGCGGCAGACTCTTCTGCCGGGCTGGGTTCAAAGAAGGAGCGGTTGGGATCGATAGCCAAAGGATTCCAACGGTTGATGACTTCGTATCCCCAAGGGCTGACACAGGGGACGACCAAGAGATTGAAATCCGCTTGATAACGTTCGGCTTCCTGCTCAAGAAACTGCAGCGCACCTTGAACGCCACTGGTTTCATAACCGTGGATCCCGCCTGTGACCAATACCCAGGGCTTATCTGCCTGTGGCGATTTACTCTGCAGGGCGAGCAGGGGATAACGTTCCGGGTCATAACTTAAGGCGCCGTACCGGCGGCATTCAAAAGCTGTCTTGAGGGCATAGATCTTGTCGAGCACCTGTTCACGGTAGCTGCGTTTGATGTTTTGGGTGGCGCGCCAGGCGGATTTTTCGGCCTCTCCCCAGGGAGTACCTGGAGTGCCTATAGGGTATTCTTGACTCATGGATTGCCTCCTTATTTCTTTTATAAAACGTGTATGAATGGCGTATGAATAGCAAAACGCAGCCCATTGGACTGCGTTTATTCTTGAGGAAAATGTTACTGGGCGTTAAAGGCCTGACCGTTTTCCTGCAGGCTGTCGTCGCCCATCAGATATAGATAAACGGGCATTATCTGCTCTGGCGTCTTGAGATCCAGAGGGTTCTCTGCCGGATAAGCCTTGGCGCGCATGCCGGTGCGGGTTGCTCCCGGATTGATACTGTTGGCGCGCACCTGGGTGCCTTCACATTCATGAGCCAGCACCTGCATCATGCCTTCGGTAGCAAACTTGGAGAAGGCATATGGGCCCCAGTAAGCGCGGCCCTTACGGCCAACACTGCTGGAGGTAAAAATAATTGAGGCGTGCTCGGCCTTGCGCATCACAGGCAACAGTGCCTTGGTCATCATGACTTCGGCCACCACATTGACCTTGAGCAGATCTTCAAGTGACTGAATATCAATATGTTCAAATGGCCCCAAAGCGCCCAACAGGCTGGCATTATGCAGCAGGCCATCGAGCTTGCCGAATTGCTGCTCTATGGTTTCGGCCATGTCGCAGTAGTTTTGTTCGCTGGCGCCCTTGAGATCCAGAGGTACAATCGCTGGAGTCGGGCCACCGGCGGCTTCAATTTCATCGTAAACGGCTTCCAGCTTCTTGACCGTTTTGCCCAGCAGGATCACTGTGGCGCCATGGGCGGCATAGGTCTTGGCTGCGGTTTTGCCAATGCCGTCGCCGGCACCGGTTACCAGAATCGTTTTGCCCTTGAGAAGATCTTTTGCTGCTTGATATTCCAACATGGGGAGTTGTTTCCTCTTCGCGCTAAAGCCCGCCAATACTCGACTCACTACAGCGGTATACATCTGTTTAAAACAAATGACTGTTCATTGTTACTTTTCGTTGTGTGCAACTGTGACAAAAATGTAGCTAACTCAATATTTTTACGTTAACTTGAGACGAGCTGAGGACTGATTTCAGCTCCTCTGGTCACAGTGTCTGGGGTATTGTGACCAATTTCTTGGGGAAAACAAAATTATTACAACAAGATTTGGGGAAAAAAGATGAAAAGACTCATTTTGGGTGTTGCAATCGCATCTGCACTTGGACTGACAGCATGTGGTGAAGACAGCTATAACGAACTTAAGGATAAGACAGAGCCGCTCATCCCTGAGTCCCACTTGGTGTTTGATCCTGCCAAAGCTGAAGTTCCCTTGCCAAACGACCTACTGCTCAACGGCACCACAGACGGTACCTTGAATATTCCCGGGGAGGCGTCCGGAGACTATACCAATCCGCAGCTAGCGCTGGGCGCGCTGGATGGCTGGTCAACCACGCAACCGATAACCATAGATATTGAACCTTCCAAAGATAACAGTGGCAATACCCTGAGCCTGCTGGCATCTTCCGTGGCCCAGCCGGGAGCGGTGAGAATGTTTGAAGCCGTCAGCGGCGGCCCGCTTTCTTCCAAGGCCGAGTGCCAGGCCAAGCCTTCGGTTTCTGCCTGTGAAGTGGGTGAAGAACTGGTTTGGGGGGAAGACTTTATCACTCAAGCGTCCGGCAACAAGATTGTCATTGTGCCACTGAAGCCACTTAAGCCAGCTCAGTCTTATATCTATGCCACCACTAAACTCATCATGGATTCGGCCGAGCGCCCGATAGCGCCTTCCTACACCTATGGCCTGTTGAAACTGGATATCGACACAGCGCCGCTGGAAACCGCCGATCAATTGATGCTGCAAACTCTGGTAAACAGTTATGAGAAGGGCATGGCGGCGGCTCATGGCGTCGACAAGGAAAGCATTACCTATTCAGGCCTGTTTACCACCCAGTCGGTGGCCGACGTTTATGAAACCACCAAGCTGCTGATGCTGCAACCTGGCTCACCCTATGCGCCCAAGTGGCTGCAAACTCCGACTCCAGCCGGCTATACAGTGGCGATGGCAGCTGGGCTCACCCCTGCTGACGGCATAGCCTATGTATTGGCGGATTTGGCCGATATCTACACTGCGGCCATTGAAGTACCGGTTTACGGCACTTGTTCATCGGCGAGCTGTGACGGCATTAACGGCTACTGGCAGGCCCAGGGCGACAGCCCGGTATCTGTGTTGCTGGCGTTGCAGGCAGGTACCCTGAGCCAGGAGAACTTTGCCGCCCAGGCGATGGCTTACAACATAGATCCCGCCGCTGCACTGGCCAATCCTTCCTTGTTGGCCGGCAAAGTGTGGAAACTGGATGATGACAGTGCGGCCGATGCCACCAAGCACCTGACCCGCTTTAATCCCATTCCGGCGATTCGCAACTACGAAACTGTGCCTGTGCTGATCTCCATGCCCAACGCCACTAAGCTGGCGGCATTTTATGCCAGCCAGGGCTTGCCTTTCACGCCACCCACCAGTGGTTGGCCTACCACGATAGCGCTGCATGGTCTGGGTGGCGGCAAAGAGATGTCGCTGGCCTATGCCGGTAGTTATGCCGCAGCCGGTGTGGCTACAGTGGCCATAGATATGCCGCTGCACGGTGCCCGTTCATTCGATGCCAATGGTGACGGCATCTATGAAGTCTCGGCCTCAGGTGCGGCCTATGGCAAGGTTGTCGGTAAGCCGGATGCCTTCCAAAATGGCAATCCGCTGGTATTTGTCAATATAGAAAGCACGCTGTCGGTAAGGGATAACTTCCGTCAGGCGACCATGGATCATCTGGCGCTTCGAGCCGCGATAACAGGTATGTCGGCGCAACTTATCGAAATGGGCGCGCCTCAGGTGTTTGACAATAACCAGATAACCGCTCAGGGGCTTAGCCTTGGCGCCATTGTCGGCACCAACTTCGCGACCTATGCCAGCACAGGTTTGAAAGACCCTGCATCAGGCACAGCCTTGCCCAACTACTATGGCATCAAGGGCGCATCTTTGGTGGCGCCGAGCGGCGGCCTGGCGGGTTCTTTCGCTGGTTCAGCCACCTTTGCACCTCTGTTGTTTGCCAATGTGACGGCTTCCGATACCTTCAAGGCTTTGGTGGATGCGGCCAATAAACAAGGATATCAGCCGGGTTCGGCCGAATATGAGGTACTGGTTCAGGCGGTATACGCCGAATTTATCCCTACCTTCGCCTTTGCGGTGCAAACCGGGATAGAGTCAGCCGATCCTATCAACCAGACTGCTATGCTCAAGGCCACTGGGTTGCCGGTTCATCTGGTGGAAATTGTCGGTGATGGCGCTGGTAACAAGGGCGATCAGGTTCTGCCTGGTACTGTCGCGGGCTTCCCGCTGTCAGGCACTGAGCCTTTGATTGCGACTCTGGGGCTTAATTGCGTCGATCAGACCAGCGCTGGTGGCGGCGCTGTGCGTTTTGCCAAGGGGCATCACAGCTCAATCATCGACCCATCCGAAGTACCGGGCGTGACCGATGGCATGGCTGCTCAGGCGACAGCAGAAATGCAGTCTCAGGTGTCTATTTTTGCCTCTTCTGCCGGTAAAGATGGTGCCAGCATTTTGGTGACCGACTCGTCCGTTCTGCAAAGCTGTGGTGGCTAAGCGGTTACTCATATGTTTTTTGTAACAAACCCGGCGAAATGCCGGGTTTTTTTATCTATGCAAGGGCTGCTAGAATAGCGCGATTTTGTGTGCTTTCTCGCGGTGAAAGGAACCCTGTAGTGGAATTTTTATACGAGTACGGATTATTTCTGGCCAAGGCGATTACTTTGGTGGTGGCAGTGGGTGCCATAGTGGTAATTGTGGTGGCATCGGCGGTAAAACAAAAGAGTGACAGGGGCGAGCTGAAACTGACGCATCTCAGCGATGAGCTTAAATCGCTCAAGCATCACCTCAAGGCAGAGCTTTTGGGCAAAAAGGCGTTCAAGGCCTATGAGAAACAGCTCAAGGCCGAGCAAAAGGCCCACGACAAGGCGCTTGATGCCGGGGAAGTCAAAGATCCCAAGGTGTATGTCATCGAGTTCAAAGGTGGCATAGAAGCGGCCGAGGTGGCGTCACTGCGGGAAGAGATCAGCGCCATTTTGGCAATTGCCGAGGAAGGTGATGAGGTCGTCGCCAGCGTTGAGAGTGGCGGCGGCATGGTTCATGGTTATGGCCTTGCGGCCAGCCAACTGGACAGGATCCGCAATGCCGGGCTGCCGCTGACCATATGTGTCGATAAGGTGGCTGCCAGTGGCGGTTATATGATGGCCTGCGTCGCCGACCGCATTATTGCCGCGCCGTTCGCTATCATAGGCTCCATAGGTGTTGTTGCCCAATTGCCGAACTTTAACAAGTTGCTGAAGAAGCATGACATTGATTATGAGCAGCATACCGCCGGTGATTTCAAGCGCACCCTGACGCTGTTCGGTGAGAACACAGATGAGGGTAGAGCCAAGTTCCAACAGGAACTGGAAGAAACCCATCAGCTGTTCAAAGACTTTGTCGGGCGTTATCGGCCGCAACTGGAGCTGGACAAGGTGGCAACAGGTGAACATTGGTATGGTCAGCAGGCCATAGAGCTGGGGCTCATAGATGAAGTCGGCACCAGTGATGATCTCTTGCTGAAGTTGGCCGCGGATCGCACTGTGATCAAGGTAAAATATCAGCTACGCAAGAAACTGGCCGACAAGTTGGCCCACAGCGCTTCTTTGATGCTCAACGCCTGCTACAACAAGTTGGCCGAGAAGAATCGGCCAATGTAACTCCTGCTGTTTAATCCATTCGCTAATCTAACCCCGGCACGCCGGGGTTTTTTATGCCACTATTCTTCCGGTAAAACCGTGCCGGCGGTGGCGTCACGACCGGCGGTTCAGTGGTTTGAGACGTATTGTCGTCATCCGAGCAGGCAATGAGTCCCACGGTTAACCCGGCTGCCAGCAACGCCAAAGTCAGGGGTTTTTCTTGTTGAACATAATCTCTCCTGATTATTGTTATTATTCCGTTAACAAGATCCCGATTCATTTCCCGACTGACAATGTGAAATCCGGCCAAATTAGTGCCAAATAATGCAAGTAGCGGCAAATAACAGATTGAGATGTTATCGCCATATGTAAACACTATTTTAACAACAGTTTGTTTTTCATCATTTATTCTGGATTTAGTTCGCCGGCAGTGATAAAACCTCATGCGTCAGAATCAAAAGGAGTTGGCATGAGTAAGGATGAACAAGAATACAGCCTTTCCGGTGATCCCATTTTCAGATACACGGATGGTGAAAAGGAATGGCAATCGCCTATGGGTGAAGAGTGTATCGTCCAGATAAGCGAACATATTGAGCGCCATATTGGTGAAGTCACCTGGGTCTTTCATGAAGTTATCTCGGATACTGTGCATATTGATGTGCATTATGTGGCACCGACAGACGAGCGACCGTTCCATACTCTGGTGACTTCCGGCATGAGTGACTTGCCTATGAGTACCCCCGAAGAGGCGGATATCCCCAGGTTTATGGAGCTGATGATCACCTTGCCGGCGCATTGGCAGATAAGTCAGGAAGCCTTCAGCGATGAAAAGTGGTACTGGCCTGTAAGGCAGCTTAAGTTTTTAGCGCGCTTTCCGCATAAATACGACAGCTGGCTGGGCTGGGGACACACAATACCCAATGGTGATCCTGCCGAAGCCTTTGCCGAAAATACCCGTCAAAACGGCATGATAGTTCTGCCGTCGTTGCTACTTGATGACGCTTTTCACACCCTGGAAATTGACCAGGACAAGTGCATCAATTTTTATAGCCTGGTGCCGCTTTATGAAGAAGAGATGATGTTGAAACTGGAGCAGGGCAGCGATGCCTTGTTGGATCTGTTCGACAAGTATCAGGTGAGCGATCTGGTGGACATTGCCAGAATCAATGTGGTCACAGGGCGGAAATAACCGAGCCCCGGGGACTCACTCATAGCACACTCATAATAACAAGATAAAAAGCCGGGCTGAGCTGCATTGTGCAGGCTAGCCCGGTTTTTTTGAGTCTTAACGCTTGTAACTGATGTGCTGATGGAATCTCAACACCAGTTCACGGCGCTCCGGATCCAAACCTATGGCTTCGGCAAAGTCTTTCAAGGCTGCTTCCACCTGGTTCATATAGCGGCCATAACCTGGCTCTGTGTAGTCCTCTTTACCGGCAACCAGCAAAAAGTGCACCGATTCTACCAGGTTGCGCCCATCCCAATGGCTGACAAACTGAGTGTCGGTTGCCGCAGGATCAAAGCCTATCATCTGGGCTTCGGCAGTACTTTCCACCTTCTCGAACTTACTGTTGCGAACCAAAGGCATCAGGCCGTTGGCCACTATGGCGATGCGGTGTAATTGCTTGCCGGCCGCCGCGCTGCGGAACTTGTCCTCAAGAAACTGGTACAGCGGGCTGAAGTCTTCGGTATGCTCTTCTTCCAGCACGCTCTGCTTCAGGCGGCGGCTCAGCGGCAGGCTGACGGTGACATAGGCCAATGAGCTGTGATCTTCCGGCAGTTTGCACTTGCGCGACTTGTAGCGCTGATAAATATCCCTGAGCTTGTAGCCATAGGTCTTTTTCTCCCCCTTGGCACGGGCGAAGAGATCGTAGGCCATGTGCTGGTGATCGCGGACTTTGACCCTTAATTCCTGCTCCGGCAGGTTGTCCAACACCCCATTCAATACGGCATTGACCCGGCTGTGGAAATTGGCGGCGTTGGCACGAATTTCCTTACCTGTAGCCAAAAACAACAGTCTTAACTTGCGGGCCTTGTAGTCCGGCTGGAAGAAAAGGTTCTGGGCTTCATGGTAGGCCGGGTTGTAAAAGAACAGGATCTGTTCGGCGGTTTGGAAGCAGTAGGCCTCGGTGTGAAAACGCACCACAGGTAGTTTGTCATTGGCGATCACATGAATGTTGTGCAGATCTTCCTTTTCTGCCAACTGGAATACCAACTTGCTGATCTCGCGGTAGCAGTTTTCGTAACTGGCATAGTGGCTGAGCAGCGCATCTGTCATCAGTATTTCAGCCATGATGTACTGGCTGGTACGGGTGGCTAGGGGAATATAGACTTTTTGCTGGGACATACGCTTTCCTTGTTTTATGTTATCAGGCCGGTATGGGCATACTAGCCGGGTTGCACTGCAATCTTATTGCGACAAAACAACTTTCAATCCGATCGGGTATGGACTTATCGCACTCGCCCTAGTGTAATCTATGGTTATGATTTATTAAACATTAATAAACTTTAGCCAACCTTAAGGCAACAAACTGAATAACAAGGAGTCGTTAATCTTGATTACCGAAAGCCCCAGATTAATTTTGAGACAGTTCCGTGATGGTGATCAGCAGGCCTTGTTTGCCATGAATAGTATTCCCGAAGTGCTGAGGTATATCCCCGGCGAGCCATTGAAGGATATTGAAGAGGCCGGTCAGGTGCTTGAAAAGGTCATTTTGGCCGACTACCGCAAGTATGGCTATGGTCGCTGGGCGGTTGAGCATAAGGCCGATGGCAAGGTGATAGGTTTTTGCGGTCCCAAGTTCCTGCCGGAGTTCGGCAAGGTTGAGTTGGGATACAGGTATCTGCCTGAATACTGGGGCCAGGGACTGGGTTATGAAGCCGCCAGCCATGCATTGCCCAAAATAAAAGCGATTTGCGCCGTGGATGAGTTGATAGCCCTGATCATGGATGGCAACCTGGGCTCGGAAGCGATAGCCCTCAAGTTGGGTATGCTGCCGCAGGAAGAAAGTGAACTGATGGGGCACAAGTTGAGGGTATTCAGCCGCAGCCTTTAGTCGTTTTTCGCTATGTCGTCCTGCGGCTATTATGTCCGGCGATAGTCTTATCCGCCTGTTGCCGGCGCAGATGCGTCTGTGGCAGGGGCTTTGATGGCTTCGATTGCCGATTCAACCCAGGGCAGCACAAAGGCGGTGATCTTGGGCTGGGCCTTTTCGTTCGGGTGCAGCCCATCGGCCTGCATCAACTCGGGGAAGGGTGCGATCTCTGTCATAAAGAAGGGCATCAGGGTGACGTTGGGCTGTTTGGCCAGGTCACTGTAAACGGCGCTGAAGGCGTTGGCATATCTGGGGCCGTAGTTTGGCGGCACCATGACTTCGGAAAGCAGCACCTTGGCGCCGGATTGATGAGCCAGCGCAATGATTTTTGTAAGATTGTTTTTCAGCTCCGTTGGCAGAAAGCCTCTCAGACCATCATTACCGCCAAGCTCCACCAACAGCAGCGAGGGTTTTACCGACTCCAGCAACTGAGGCAATCTTCTGAGGCCACCGGCCGTGGTTTCGCCGCTGACAGAGGCATTAACAATGTTATGCTCGGGTAAGGCTTGTCTCAGCCCTTCGACCCAACCCTGTTTCTCGGCCATGCCGTAACTGGCTCCCAGGCTGTCCCCCAGGATCAGTACATCAGCGGCCTTGACGGGCAGCGCAGAGAACAAGAATATGACTGGTATCAATGCCAGCGGACGCAAGCATAAGGAAGCAATTTTGAAGAACAGTGCCATTAAGGTTTCCCATCTCGTAAAAACTGTCACTACTCAGGAAGGTGACCTGACTATCCTGAGTGGCATCAATTTGGATGTCAAGCCGGGCCAGAGTGTGGCCATTCTTGGGCCATCAGGTTCAGGCAAATCAACTCTGCTGGGCCTGTTGGCGGCATTGGATACCCCCTCGTCCGGTGAGATTTGGCTCGATGGCAGTGCCCTGGCGGGGCTGAATGAAGAACAGAAGGCTGCGCTGCGTAAGCAGAAAGTCAGCTTTATTTTTCAGTCTTTTATGTTGGTTGATACCCTCAACGCCCTGGAAAATGTCATGCTGCCGGCTGAACTTGCGGGTATCAAGGATGCCAGAGAGCGAGCCAAAGCCATGCTGGAGCGAGTTGGCCTCGGGCACAGGCTGAATCATTACCCGAAACAGCTTTCCGGCGGTGAGCAGCAGCGGGTTGCTATCGCCAGAGCCTTTATCAGCGAACCCAAGGTGCTGTTTGCCGATGAACCCACGGGCAACCTGGATAAACACAACGCCGACAAGGTTGCCGACATGCTGTTTGAGCTCAATCGCGAGAGTTCGACCACCTTGATTCTGGTGACCCACGATATGCAATTGGCCAGTCGCTGTGAGCGCCAGTTAGAGATGCACGAAGGGCGATTATATGAACAGGGGCAGCAAACCCCGCCGGAAGAGGCCGGTTTGCATGAGGCCAAGACAGAGAGCCAGGTGTCGGCGGCATCGGTAACGGCAGAGGAGGGGCGCTGATGGAATGGACGCTGGCATGGCGCCTGTTTCGCCGCGAACTCAAGCAAGGGCAGTTGGTATTGATTGTGCTGGCCTTGACCCTGGCGGTGTTGTCTGTCACCGGTCTGGCCCGGGTCAGTGAGAGATTGCAGCTCGCCATCAATGGCCAGGCGGCCAAGTTTATTGCCGCCGACCGAATCATTAATTCACCCGTCCCCATAGATGCAGGCATACTGCAGCAGGCCAACGCGTTGGGGCTTAAGCAGTCGCAGAGTTTGCAGTTTAACTCTATGGTTTACAGCGGTGATGCCTTTCAGTTAGTCACTGTCAGAGCGGTTGATAATGCCTATCCGCTCAAGGGCAAAATTGTCTTGCGTCAAGGAGAAACCAGTACCTTGCCGCAGCCAGGTGAACTGTGGTTTGAAATGCGTCTTGGGGGATTGCTGGGGTATCCCAAGAGTGTTGAGCTGGGTAACGCCCAGATGGCGCTGGCCAAGGAGATAGACAGGCTGCCCGATGCCGGTTTCAATCCATTTGCTTCTTCCCCCTTGGTGTTGATGCGCCTTGATGATGTGGCGGCAACCGGGGTCATTCAACCCGGCAGCCGGGTGACATATCTTTATCAGTTTGTCGGGGACAGCCAGGCGCTGAGCCGTTTTGAGGAATACGCCAAGCCACTGCTGACCAGTAGCCAACGTTGGGTTGATGTACAATCCGGCGATTCGCCGATTGCCGGGGCGGTGCAGCGGGCGGAGCGATTCTTGCTGCTGGCGAGCTTGCTGGGGATAGCCCTTGCGTGCGCCGCCATCGGCATTGCCGCCCAGCGTTATTGTCAGCGTCACTATGATGTGGTTGCCATGCTGAAAACCTTTGGCGCCAGTGCAAGACAAATCCGTTTATTGTTTGGTCTGCACCTGCTGCTGGTGACCTTTCTTGGAGTGATCTTGGGGATCTTCGGTGGCCTGGTGCTGGATTATCTCATCAGCCGAGCCTTGCCCGCGGAAATTGCCGCCTATTCTCCGCCTATGATCAGGCCGCTTCTCTTGGGGCTGGCTACAGGGTTTATCAGCGCCTTTATGTTCAGTGCCTATCCGTTGATGCGGCTGCTGGCTATTCCGCCGCTCAGGGTGTTGCAACGCCAGCTAGAAGGAATACGTCTGGGCATGTGGTTGCATCTGCTGCTGAGTTTGGCGGCCATGGGATTACTCGGCTGGCTCTACTCGCGCTCTTTGCCTTTGACCCTGACCGTGGTGGCCAGCGTGGTGTTGCTTGGGGGGCTGCTCAGCCTGATGGGGTTTTTGTTAATCCGCCTGGGGCAGAGTGTTGGCATGCGCACGACCAACCCCTTGTCGCTGGCACTGGCGGGCCTTAGGCGCCGCGCCAGACAAAACGCTGTACAACTGGTGGGCTTTTCCAGCGCCCTGGTGTTATTGCTGACCATAATGGCGTTGCGTCAGGACTTGCTTAGCGAATGGCAGAAGCAGTTACCTGAGGATGCACCGAACTATTTCCTGGTTAACATAGCCCCGGACGAAGTAGAGCCGCTGGCGGACTTTATGGCTCAGCGCCAGATTGCTGCCACAGATATCTATCCTGTCATCCGCGGTCGGCTCAGCGCTATCAATGGTGAGGAGGTGATCACTGCCGAAGAGCAGGAACAGGGGCAGAGAGGGCGCCTTGGGATTTCAAGGGAACTGAATCTCACCTGGCGAAATACCTTGCCGCCCAACAATGAGATCCTTGAGGGCCATTTTAATCGGCAAACCGATGACGTGTCAGTGGAGTCCGGGGTGGCCGAGCGCTTGGGAATTACTGTCGGAGACAGCCTGAGTTTTGTTATCGATAACCAAACGCTGACTGTCAAAGTGGCCAGTATTCGTTCTGTGCAGTGGGAAACTCTGCAACCCAACTTCTTTATGATTTTCAGTCAGGAAGCCTTGGCCCCCTTTGCTTATACCTCCATGGCCAGTTTTCATCTGGATGATGGTCAAAAGGCCGTTGTGCTTGAGCTTATCCGTAATTTCCCCACTGTCTCTATCATAGATGTGGGGGCCATGGTGGCTCAGCTCAAAGAGATAGTAGCCCAGGTATCTTTGGCGCTGACGCTGGTGTTGGTGCTGGTGGTATTGGCCAGTGCCCTGGTGATGATAGCGCAGACCGAAGCTGGCATGGCCAGTCGCCAACGAGAGCTGGCGGTTCTACGCACCTTTGGTGCGCCGGGAAGCTTGCTTAAGCTTGCCACGGCGTTGGAGTTTGCACTGCTAGGTGTCGTGGCGGGCATTCTGGCGGTCACAGTGGCGGAGTTTGCGCTCTGGCTTTTGAAAACTCAGGTGTTTGAACTCAGAGTCAGTCCTCACTGGCAATGGTGGCTGTTGGCTCCCCTCAGTGGCGCCTTGTTGGTGGCACTGCTTGGCCTGTGGCGTTGTCGCAGTCTGCTGCAAAAGTCCTGTGGTGAGCTGTTAAGGCTGGAGTAGCGCCAGGGGATAGGTTGTCAGGCAATTTTGTCGAACCATTTTTTGCCAGGCTTGGGTGGCGAATGACTGATCTTTTGCTGTTATTTTGAGCGTTGCTGGGGTAGTATTCCGACTTTCTTTTGGACAGTGAAGGGATGCGCTGCAACAAGTGAGGTGAGGCGAGTTGACACTGATACTGGCAGGCGCTATGGCTTTGGCGGGGACTATGGGCGTCTCCGCTTACACTCTGGGACATTCAGCCTTCAAGGCAGGAATGGGGGTTAAACGTTGGGTGGCTGCCGGGTTGTTTTTGGGACCCGCCGCCATGTTGTTATTTAATGCACATAGGCAATTGGCGCACCGCAAAACCACTCGACCCGGCGATATCAAGCATTCCTTCTAGAATCCTCTATTGATTCCAAATCACAGCAAAAGGGAGCATAAATGCTCCCTTGTTTTTCGCTGTTTCATCAGTTCCACCAGCCTCTGGCAGGAACCACTTTCAGGTGACACAGACCCTCCGGTAGTTTCACCCGTTTACGCTCTGGTTTGGTCAGACCCAATAACTTTTTGATTGATATGATCATAATTAGTCCTCCAAGGCTCGGGCTCAGGCGTATATAAATTTGACGTTAGGCGCGGCAGCCAGCTCGACAGGTTTGAACTTCACGTTGGGGGCAGCGGCCAGCTCGACAGGTTTGAACTTCACGTTGGGGGCAGCGGCTAGCTCGATAGGTTTGAACTTCACATTAGGCGCGGCAGCTAGCTCGACAGGCTTGAACTTCACGTTAGGGGCAGCGGCCAGCTCAACAGGTTTGAATTTCACATTAGGCGCGGCAGCCAGCTCGACAGGCTTGAATTTCACGTTAGGGGCAGCGGCCAGCTCGACAGGCTTAAACTTCACATTAGGGGCAGCGGCTAACTCGACAGGTTTGAACTTAACATTAGGTGCTGCAGCCAGCTCGACAGGCGTAAATTTCACATTAGGCGCGGCGGCCAGTTCGACAGGCTTGAACTTCACGTTTGGGGCAGCGGCCAGCTCGACAGGCTTAAACTTCACATTGGGGGCAGCAGCAAAAGCCAGTGAACTGGTAACAACGGCGGCGGTAACAAGTATTGATTTAATCATTATTTTATCTCTCTCAGGGTAGTGGTAACAGTAGCGGTTAACTTCTTGACGCTGAGAGAGACAAAGCAGGAGCTATGCCAAAATGTTACTTTGTCTTTAAATTGGTTTAAATTTGGTTTTTAAATCGTGTTTTTCTTTCCTGTAGATGCGGGGGTATTTTGTTTTAGATACTCGGAAAATTCAGCCTCAGAAACCGCCTTGCTATAAATAAATCCTTGTATTTCTTCACAATTTAATGCTTTTAAAATACTCAGTTGTGAGGGTTCTTCTACGCCTTCGCCCACAACGGAAAGCCCCATATTGTGGGCTATGGTGATGATGGAGTCGACCATCTTTAAATCTCTGTCCGATTTATCGATATCGTCAACAAAGGCTTTATCTATTTTCAAGCTGTGAATGGGGAATCGCTTCAGATACGACAGAGACGAATAGCCGGTACCAAAGTCATCGAGCGCCAGACAGACTCCCATTTTTGCCAGTTGTTGCATGACTTTAATGGCTTTTTCAGGATGCTTGATAACAGTCCCTTCAGTGATTTCCAGTTCCAGATTAGCAGCAGGTAGGCGGGTCAGACGTAAAATTGACGCGATTCTTTGCTGCAGATCGGGTAGGGCGAATTGTCGCGACGACAAATTGACAGCCACACGGCCATCAAACAATCCCTGTTCACGCCACTGCTGGGCGGCAAAGCAGGCCTTGCGCATAACAAGGTCGCCTATTTCAATAATTAGACCATTTTCCTCTGCCAGCGGAATAAAATCATTGGGTGGGATTAATCCATGCTGAGGATGATTCAAGCGGACCAAGGCCTCCATACCCGACACTAAACCGCTACGCAGATTTATTTTGGGCTGGTAATAGACTTCAAACAGATTGTCTTTCAGGCCTTCGCGGATGAGATTCTCTACCTCCAACTGCCTAATTGCATTGCGGTTCAAGGATTCAGAGTAGAACTGATAGCGGTTACCACCGGCAGACTTGGCATGGTACATGGCAATATCGGCCTTTCTCAATAGCGCCTGTTCATTTTGTTCATCTTCAGGGTAAAGCACTATGCCTATACTGACGCCAACAACCAGTTGTTCACCGGCCAGCTCAAAGGCTTGACCGAAGGCATCGATGATGCGATTGGCTATCATAGCACTGGAACCAATGTCGGGATTCTTATCCACCAGAATGGCAAATTCATCCCCACCGAGACGATAGAGGTTGGTGTGTCCGGGTATAGATAATTGCAGCCTTTCTGCAACTAGGATTAAAAGCTCGTCACCTATCTGGTGACCCAGTGAGTCGTTGATTTTTTTGAAGTTATCCAGGTCAAGTACCATCAGGGTATGGTGATGATCTTTTTTCACCAGGTTGCCTAGGGTGACTTGCAGGTTGGAGCGGTTGGGGAGACCGGTCAGGAGATCATTGTTGGTGAGCTTACGCAGCTCTTCTTCTTGTTGTTTACGACGGGAGATATCGGAAAACACCCCAACATAGTGGGTCAGGACCCCTTGTTCATCGTAAATTGCATCTATGGTGAGCTCCATCAGGAACTCTGAACCGTCGCCCTTAATGGCTTCTATATCGTTGCTCCAGCGACCGTATTGCTGCAATAACTGTTTTATCTGTTGATTGTAATTATCAGGGTAGCGGCTGAATTGCAGTGTCGTGCCCAACAATTGGTTGCGGCTGTGTTGGGTTAGTTCACAGCAAGCTTCGTTAACCTCAACATAATGGAAGTCGGCATCCAGAATAAACATGCCTTCTGAGATATTCTCTATCGCCCGCTCGAATAGGCGCAGTTGTTCTTCTGCTGTCTTGAAGCTATTGATATTTTTGATGGTTCCCGTCATACGTAGGGCATTGTCATGCTCATCCCGCTCAACGATTTTGGCCCTGTCGAGGATCCACAGCCATTCACCATTCTTGCTCTTTACCCTATAGGTCGCTTCAAAATGATCTGTTTCACCGTAAAAGTGTTTGTTGAGTGCTTCTCTTACCCGCTCTCTATCCTGAGGGTGAATATTGCTCTCTTCGCCATGGTGGCCGGAACGCTGGCCGTCGCGGGGAAACTCGAGAGAGCCCCAGATATTAGATCGGTATATCTGACCCGTTTCTATATCCCAGTCCCACATCTCATCGCCGCTGCCCCAGAGGGAGAGTTTTAGCCGCTCCTCACTCAAGGCTATTTGGCGCTGGATCTCTCTCTTGCGCAGCACGGCTTTGGTGATAGCCGTCAGTATCAGCAGTATCGCCAATACATAGAGGGTTTTGGCAAGCGTGGAAAGCCACCAGGGAGGGGTTATATCTACCTGAAGTTCAGTATTTTGACCTTTTTCACCAGTGATGGGATCTATCGCCCTGACCTGAAAGGTATAGCTTCCGGGAGAAAGATTAGTATAAGTTGCAGAGTTTATACCCTTGGAACTGATCCAATCGTCAGAAAGTCCCTGAAGTCTGTACTCATATTCGAGTTTAATATGAGAATATTTAGGACTATTGAATCTGATAGTAAAGGGATAATCAGAATATTTTAGTTTGATCTTGCTCGAGAGAGAAAGCGCAGCAGAAAGTTTACTGTTGTCGACGATTTGAGGAATATTAAATACTAATAACTCATTGAGGTTGGCTTTTGGCTTGTGACTATTCTTGAAGTTGACAATATCATTGGGTGAAATAATGGTTAACCCTGAAATTCCTCCCAATAAAAAACCATTTCTCCAAGTTGCAGCGCTTTGTGTATTGTATTCATATTGACTGCCGAAGTCTTCATTTAAAACGTAGGTTTTTCCGGCAATCCCTATGAGTAATTTTCTGATAGATGTCGCAACATAATTCCCATTAGAATCAGTTGCTATCGAGTAAATGGGACTGTTAATAACGAACTTGGTCACAATATTTTTGGTGACTTTGTCGTAAAATTTTAATCCAGTTCCAGTCCCCAAGTATGTGCCTAACTCAGTTGGTGCAATACTATAGGTTATTTCTTCATCAAAAATGTTACTGACTCCTGCATTATCAGTGATAGTAAACACACCTGCCTGAGTAGCGACATACAGTTCATCACCATCATAAGCCATATTGAATATTGCTGGTTGACTGTTCAAGTCATACTGATTGATCACTGTTAGATTTTTAACTTCAACTTCAATTACTTGAGAGTTTTCTGTGCTTACCGCAACTTTGGTTTCTTCTCTATTGATGGCTAAAGCGACTATTGGGCTATCTAAGACTTGATAGCGTGTACCTGTATTGATGTTTATGGCATATAAACCATTAAGTGAACCATAAAATATAGAATCAGCAACAAGACCTGCTGTTTTTGGGCCTTTGAGTCCGGTATCAACAGATAATATAACATCAAGATCTTCATTTAGTAATGTTAGTATTTGTGTGTCATCGGAAATGAGGATGTCGTTTTGTTGGTTCTTTTGTGTATTCCATACATTTTTAGTATTACTTAAGAGAGTTGAGGCGAGTTGGTGTTCAATATCTATTACAGAAAAACCTTTGTTTAAAAATGGTATGTAAATTCGGCCTTTTTCTGCGTATACAAAACTCATAGAAGTAGAAAGGTCTATGCCATCGATTAAGCCTAATAGATTCTCTTCTCCATCAATGCGAATGTGAAATATTTTATTATTTTTGAGCGCGTACAATTCATTGTTTAAACTGAAGATGCTAGTATAGTTCCCAATCGATATTTTTTTTGTTTCATTATTCTTCAGTCGATATATGCCATCATCTTTTAATATATAGATATATTTTCCATCATGGGTGATGGATATTGATTCTTTTGAAATTAGTTCACTTTGATTTGTATTTTCATCTGTATGGTAGATGGAACCATCGTGATTGCGAGTTATGTAGCCATTATTATCAGTAATAACTTGTTTTACATTGAGGAAAATCTCAGACTGTAGGTGATTGATTTTTGGGGTTACGGTTGTGATCTGTTCTATTTTGGCTATCTTGTCAC
Organism: Shewanella carassii; assembly: GCF_002777975.1. GTDB lineage: Bacteria > Pseudomonadota > Gammaproteobacteria > Enterobacterales > Shewanellaceae > Shewanella > Shewanella carassii. The sequence goes on along the minus strand of NZ_NGVS01000007.1, from coordinate 217,499 downwards.
TGAGACCGACCAAGATTGAATCCTCTATCATTTGGAGAGACCAAACCGCACTGTCCACGCCACTGATGGATACAAAGATATTTTTTTCTTTATTGTAGGTGTAGAGACCGTTGTTGGTGCCAACCAAAAGAAGATCTTTGTGCGTGTATAGACTTTGAATAAACGAACTTTTGAGTCCACTTCCATCGTTGGCGAAATACTGCTTGAACTCCTTTCCATCAAAGCGGTTTAGGCCGTTGAGTGTACCTACCCATATATAACCGTCAGCATCTTCGGTTATCGAGGTCACCGTACTTTGTGAAAGTCCTTCTGGGACGCCGTATGTTTCTGCTTTTAGAAGGATTGGGGCTGGAGTATCAATCAGAGGAAATGCTGAAGCTTTAACCTGGGAGAAGGTAATAATCAGAGGCCAGAGTAATATGAGACCGAGCAATGATTTAGGCATAAATTTAATAAGTTTTATAATGCGTGATGCCAGTATTGTGTAATGATAACTCTTTCAGAAAGTAGCTTATTTGTCAAAAACAACACCTCATATAACAAGTCTTTGCTTTGTTGTTGCCACTTGGTTGGTTGTTGGTAATCGGGCGACCTTTAAGCGTTCTGTGCTGCTTGGTGCCGTAAAGTGTCTTTTTCTGTCTACTATTGGTGAGTATAGTGGCTGAATGTTCGTTATGCATTTAATGCTGCGACAATGCTTATATTGTCTCAATTGGTTAAAGGTTGAACTGCTCAGCCTGCTGTTTAAAAGCCCGTAAGTCTGTGATCAGGGAGCCCGCTTGCAGGCGATCCAGATGTCGGTGTTGTTCTCCTGTACTGAACAGCACCAGACGATCGCTGTGTTTGGTGCGCATTTTATCCATCATAAACTTAATCAGCCCGGCCCGGGTTTGGCGCTTGATTTGTGCCACCACCAGCTCGCGCTGATTAAAGTGGTAATCCTTATTGCCTATGCTGACCCAATAACGTTGGCCGCGGGTCTTGAGGTTGGCATCATGCTCCATGACCTGGTTGATCAGTCCCTGCTTGGTGCTTTCCCACTGCTCATTGGTTATCTGCATCACGGCGTAATTGAAGTCGGCGATAAACTCATCTATGGCTTCCAGTAACTGCAGTGGCCCGGCGGTAGGAGATTGGACATAGAAGATCATCCCCGGGTGGCGGTTCAGCGGCAGATAGCCTGTGCCCACCATATAACCGAGTTGTCTTTGGGTTCGCAGCTCGTGGAAGAAGGTCGATGACATGGTGTGATTCAGCAGGCTGAACAGCGCCATTTTCTCCGGAGTGGCAAACACGGATTGGTAATAGACTATGATGGCGCTGTCCGGGTGAGCTATGTTCAGCTCCCTGAGTACGGTTCCTTTACCCTGAAGGTTGACCAACTCCCTTGCCGATTCACGGCTGGGCTTGGAAACCAGCGACAGAATATGGCTGAGTCGTTTTCCCAGAGACTGGGCTTCTTGCTCCAGCCAGTCACCATAGACCAGACCTTCCAGATAGATTTTTTCATAGAAGGCGCTCACATGGTCATGCAGATCGTCCAGGGTGATATCTTCCAACAACTCAGCCATCCGCAGTGGTTCATAACTGCGTTTTTGCAGGGTTACCGTCAAGCTGGTGAACAGCTGGGAGATGGGTTTCGCCTGGGCATGGTTATACCAACTGCGTAGTAACTGGCGTTTGATAAGGTTGAATCTCTCTTGGGTAAAACTGCGCTCCCGGGCTTTATGTATCAGCAGCGCCAGCAGGGTTTCCTGATTGCCGGTAAAACCGGTTAAATGCAGGGTCAGCCCGCCTTGATGGGGGTAGATGTTGTAACTGAGGCCGGCTACTTCCGCCTGATAGGTGTGTTCGGTCAGATGATCGAGCAGCATTTCCACATACAGCCGGGTCAAGGCGGCATGTCTCGGCGTGGGGCTGGCCTGATCCGAATCGAGCGAGAGATAAAGATGTCCCTTGGGGACATTGAATTCATCATCTTTCTTGTGCCAGATACGGTAACCGGCGCCTTCGGCGACAATCACCGGCTCAGGATGCCGACTGGGTTCACTTCGGGCTATTGCGTCTTCTACGATGAAAGGATTGGGCCTTGGCAGTTCCATCCCAGTTTCAGCCTCGGCGCTGCGCCACAGTGCCAGCCTGGCGTCTTCTATGGGCTTAATTTGATACGGGGTGTGGTACCAGGCCGCCTGTTGTTCGGTATCCAGATCCTGGGCCACCAGTTGCAGGCGCATATTATCCGGGGTCATCAGGCTCATCAGTGCTCTGGCTTCAGCGACATCCAGGCCATCCATGCGATAGTCGCCATAGACAATATCTTCAACCTGATAATGCTGCATATTGATGCTGAGATGACTGGCCAGATCCAAGGCTTTTATCTGCTCCTGGTAGCGAAATGCCAGTTTGAGCAGATTGGCCCTTTCCTGATAGCGCCAGTCTTCCAGTCCAGTATCGGCAATGAGTTTGATATAACCGAAGCAGGCCGCAACCACCTTGTCGGTTTGGTTCAAACCTTTGTCGGTCAGTTGAATACTGATGTTGTATTCCTTGAAGTTGTAGCCGTTGATGCCACCACCGGCGGAAAGCCCGTTGATCAGACCGGCTTCCTTGAGTTTGGAAAACAGGCTGCCGTGGCTCTCACTCCCAAGTAGGTGACTGATGAAGGTCAGTGGCTTACTGCGATAGAAGCGATCGATAGCGGGCAGGGCAAAGCTCAGGGTCAGGCGTTTTTGCTCTTTAAGTGGCACTATATGGATCTGCTTTTGCAGTTGGTCACTAGAGAACAGTGGCAGTTCGGGATAGGATTTTTGCAGGTCATGATTTTTTATTGACGAGAAATAGCGTCTGGCATACTGCTCCAGCTCATCAATTGCCATCGGAGCCACCAGACACAGGGTCATCAGATTGGCGCTGTAATGGCTGTCGTAGAAGGCAAGCAGTTCTTCCCTGAGCTGTTGCTCATCTCCGCCCAGGGTTTGCAGGTTGCCGACGGAAAACTTGCTGAAAGGGTGCCCTGGGTTGACCGTCTCTTTCAATACCTGATAGATACGGCGGATATCATCTTTCTGCTTGAGACTGAACTCAGATTCTATGGCGTGTCTTTCTCTGTCCACCAACTCCTGATTGAACAAGGGCGCAATAAAGAACTGGCTGAATCTATCCAGCGCTTCGGCAAATACCAGGGGATCTATGGCAAAGAAGAAGTTGGTGTGCTCTGTGCCCGTCCAGGCATTATTGCTGCCACCATGTTGGTTGATAAAACTGTGATAACCTCCGGCCTCGGGAAACTTGGCAGTCCCCAGGAATAACATATGCTCGAGAAAATGTGCCATCCCGGGGCGGGATTGAGGATCATCGAAGTGGCCGACATTAACCGCCATGGATGCGGCGGCCTGGGCAGAATGCCTATCTTGCACCAGCAATACCCGCAGGCCGTTGGTCAGAGTCAGATGACGATAGCTGCGGTGATCATTGGGGCTGGAAATGACAGACTGGCAAGTGCTCAAGGGATAACTCCCGTATAGACAGATTGTTATATATTGATAGCCTTATGCTTTTTTGGCAAATATCTCTTGGATTTTTCGACTAAAGATTGAGAGCCCTGCGGTTTGTTGCCGCGCTATAAAGGGCTACAATTGACTTAGAACCATAAGAACTTTTTTCTGTAGTGAGTGATGTATGCAGCTTTTTCTAATGCGCCATGGTGAGGCCAGCTTTGATGCCCCTTCAGATAGGGAGCGAATACTGACTGACGCCGGACGCCTCCATACGACACAGATGAGTAACTGGCTGAATGCTTCTGTTTCTGCCTTTGATCTGGTGTTGGTGAGTCCCTACCTCAGAGCGCAGCAGACCTGGCAGGAGCTGGGAAAACACTTTCCAGAACCGCGTAAATGGATGGTATTGGATGAATTGGTACCATCGGCCGACCCGGAAATGGCTGCCAGCCTGGTGAAGGCTTACGCCGAACAATTCAAGGCAGACAGGGTGTTGGTGATAGCTCACATGCCATTATTGGGTTATATGGTCAGTGAATTGGTGGCCGGTATTGAGCCGCCGTTATTTGCGACTTCATCAGTGGTGCTTGTCGATGTGCATGGACAGCAAGCTAGTGTGATGTGGCAACAAGGGCCGCACAATATCGCCTAGTGGTTCCAGATTAAAGCAGCCTTCAGGGCGGTGATTAACCTAAACTCAAGCGCCTTAACTGATTAAAAAGGTGACTCTTGGGCAAAATACCAGCAAAACAAGCAACCCGGTCATGACCGGGTTCTTTGCATTTTATAGTGCTAAGTCTGTAAAGGGCGCAGCTTAACTGCGGTTAGCGTCTGTGGGGATGTTCGCCAATATCTATTAGTACCAGCAGCGCCGCATCGCCGCCCCATTCTTTGGGGGCCTGATGAAAGGCTTTGACTTTGGGGTGCTGCGCCAGCCACATGGGCAACTGTTGTTTGAGAATGCCGGTGCCGTAGCCGTGCATGACACTACAGCAAGGGCTGTGTTCACGGATACAGGCCTGGATCAAGGCCGCCAGTTCCAGCTTGGCTTCGGTTTGGCGGTAACCATGCAGATCCAAAAGAAAGTCAGGTACATAATCGCCTCTACGCAGACGTTTGACTTCCATGGCGTCCACATCGTCCCGACACCAACGCATAGGGCCGTTTACTGGCAATAATGGCTGGTAAACGTCTGAAAAATAACTGTCCGCCTGGATCTGAACTTCTTTTTCAGCCAGTTGCTTCTTGGTTTTGCTCGGCGGGCGGAAATGGCGTTTATCCTGGTCGAGCGGGGTGATCCCGGATACCAGTGCCTGAAATTCCGCCAGGCCTTCTTTGTCGTTTTCTTCGTTCATCAGGCTATTTTATTGAATCCTGTTTCTTCTGAACAGACTTCAGTTACAATGGAGGCGGAATAAGAACAAAGCCGGAGTCAGATTTTGGATAAGATCTTTGTGGATGAAGCCGTCACCGAATTGCGGACGGTAGGCGACATGTTACGCTGGGCCGTCAGCCGTTTCAATGACGCCAATATTTATTATGGTCATGGTACAGATAACGCGTGGGATGAAGCGGTTTCCTTGGTATTTCACGCCCTGCATCTGCCCGATGACATTGGTCAGCAGGTGATCCACGCCAATCTCACCAGCAGCGAAAAACACAAGATAGTTGAGCTTATCATCCGCCGGGTACGCGAGCGTTTACCCGTGCCTTATCTGACCAACACCGCCCGTTTTGCCGGGCTGGACTTCTATGTGGACGAAAGGGTGCTTGTGCCTCGCTCACCGATTGCCGAGATGATCCAAAACGGATTCGGTCCTTGGCTGTACAACAAGCCGGTAAGACGGATCCTCGATCTCTGCACTGGCAGTGGCTGTATCGCCATCGCCTGTGCCTATCAATTTGAAGAGGCCGAGGTCGATGCGCTGGATATCAGCGAGGATGCACTGGAAGTGGCGCAGATAAACGTTGAGTCGCTCGGTGTGATGGACAGGGTGTTTCCCATGCAGTCCAACCTCTTCAGCGCAGTGCCACGAGCGCCGCAGTACGATCTGATTGTGTCCAACCCACCTTATGTCGATGCCGAAGATATTGCCGAGATGCCGGATGAGTATCGCCATGAGCCGGAAATTGGTTTGGCGTCCGGTCGAGACGGCCTGGATATCACCAAGCGCATTCTGGCCAACGCCGCCGATTACCTCACAGATGACGGTATCCTGGTGGTGGAAGTGGGTAACTCCATGGTGCACCTGATTGAGCAGTTCCCCGATGTGCCTTTCACCTGGGTTAGCTTTGAACATGGCGGCGATGGGGTGTTTGTGCTGACAAAAGATCAGCTAGTTGAAAATCAATCACTGTTCGCCATCTATAAAGACAGTGAATAATAAAGCGGCACATTAGCCAATGGGCCAGTAAAGCCGAGGTTCGGATGGCCGAACCTCAGTGGCCGGTCACTTTATCTCTAGGGGGAAATTAAGCGGATGTCGGGAAACAGCATAGGTCAGAACTTTGTCGTCACCACTTTTGGTGAAAGCCATGGGCTTGCACTCGGCTGCATTATCGATGGCTGCCCGCCAGGGCTTGAGCTGACCGAAGCCGATATGCAGCAGGATCTCGACCGTCGTCGTCCGGGGACTTCCCGTTACACTACCGCCAGGCGTGAGCCGGATCAGGTGCGTATTCTCTCCGGCGTGTTTGAGGGCAAGACCACAGGCACCTCCATTGGCCTGTTGATTGAAAATACCGATCAGCGCAGTCAGGACTACTCCAATATCAAAGATCTGTTCCGTCCCGGACATGCCGACTATACCTATCAGCAAAAATATGGACTGCGCGATTATCGCGGCGGTGGGCGCTCCTCGGCGCGGGAAACTGCCATGCGGGTGGCGGCAGGGGCCGTGGCGAAGAAATACCTCAAGGCGGTACACGGCATTGAGATCCAGGGTTATCTCTCCCAGCTTGGGCCTATTTGCGCCGACACTCTGGATATGGCGCAGGTAGAGCTGAACCCCTTTTTCTTCCCCGACGCTTCCAAGTTGGAAGCGTTGGATGACTATATGCGCGAGCTGAAAAAGTCCGGTGATTCCATCGGTGCCAAGGTCAGTGTGGTGGCCACCAATGTGCCGGTCGGCCTTGGCGAGCCGGTATTTGACCGTCTCGATGCCGATATTGCCCATGCACTGATGGGGATCAATGCGGTCAAGGGCGTTGAAATCGGTGATGGCTTTGCCGTCGTTAACCAAAAGGGCTCAGAGCACAGAGATCTGATGTCGCCTGCCGGGTTTGACAGCAACCATGCCGGCGGCGTGCTCGGGGGTATCTCTTCCGGGCAACCCATAGTGGCCCATATGGCGCTGAAACCCACTTCCAGTATCAGCGTGCCAGGCAAGAGCATGACAGTGCAGGGCACAGAGGCCGAAGTAGTGACTAAGGGGCGGCACGACCCCTGTGTCGGGATCCGCGCCGTGCCCATTGCCGAAGCCATGTTGGCGATAGTCTTGATGGATCACTTGCTGCGTCATCGGGCCCAAAACCAGGATGTCAGCAGCCTTACACCTGTACTTGGAATGCGATAAATGCGCGGACTGTTTCCCGCAGGGGGACAGCTCGCCTGGCTTTCTGCCTGCTATTTTTTCTTCTTTGGCATACTCGGTGTCATGGTGCCCTATCTGGGGGTATTTTTTGACAACCGCGGTTTCGATGCCGCCGAAATAGGCTTCCTGCTGGCCATACTCATGGCAACCCGCATAGTCGCGCCCAATGTCTGGGCGCTGGTGGCGGATCGCACCGGCATGCGCTCAGAGCTTATCAAGCTCGGCGCCTTTGCCGCCGCATTGACCTATCTGAGTTTCTTTTATCATGGCGGCTTTCTCTATCTGGCGCTGAGTCTGGCCCTTTATACCTTCTTCTGGAATGCGATTCTGGCGCAGCTTGAGGTGATCACCCTAGAGACCCTGGGTACTGAAGCCAATAAGTATGGCCTCATTCGCAGTTTCGGCAGTGTCGGCTATATCGTGCTGGTGGTGGGTACAGGCTGGGCCATCAAGGAGTTTGGCCCCGAGGTGCTGCTCTATGTCGGGCTGAGTCTGTTTCTCGGGTTACTGGGCAGCGCTTTACCTTTGCCTTCGAATCGCGCCTCGGCGGGGGCCGGGCAGGATAAGCCGGCACTTAAACTCGGGCGGCCGCTGCTGTGGTTTTTACTGTCTGCCATGTTGCTTCAAGCCAGCGCCGGGCCTTTCTACGGCTTTTTCGTGCTTTATCTCAAACAGGTGGGTTACACAGAGGCCAGCGCCGGTATTTTTGTGGCGCTAGGAGCCGTGGCGGAAATCTTCATGTTTATGATAGCGCCCAGGTTACTCGGTCGCTATGGGGTCAAGACGCTGCTGCTGGTGAGCATAGGTATGACGGCGCTGCGTTGGCTGCTGGTGGCTTTTGGCGCCGAAAGCATGTTGCTTTTGGGACTCAGCCAACTGCTGCATGCCTTTACCTTTGGTTTGACCCATGCGGCATCCATCCAGTTTGTGCACCGTAATTTTGATATCAGCCACCGCAGCAAGGGCCAGGCACTTTATGCCAGTTTGAGCTTTGGTGTCGGCGGTGCTTTGGGCACCTGGATCTGTGGCCTGATTTGGGGCGATGGCAGCGGCGCCTTCTGGTGTTGGGTGTTTGCCGCCGCGTGCGCCTTGCTGTCCATGTTGGCCGTGCTGGCTATTCCGGGTAGCGACTCCAGGCGTCAATCACAAGGGGAACCCATTGACGCCTGATGATTTCTTACAAGAGCAGAGCATCATTTGCCGGAGAGAGTTATGAGTAAAATGTTTCGACTGGGCCTTATCATTAATCCGCTGGCCGGGCTTGGAGGCAGTGTGGCCCTCAAGGGCAGCGACGGTGTGGCAAAAGAGGCGCTGAGTCTTGGCGCCACCCCCAAGGCCGGTCTGCGAATGGAACAGGCCTTGGCAGTGATAACGCCTTTTGCCGAGCGCCTGCAAATCTATACCGCATCGGGGAATATGGGTGCCGACCTGGCGCAAAAGTTGGGTTTTCGCACCGAGGTGTGTTACCAAGCGGCAACGGATACCAGTCGCAGTGATACCCAAGCTGCCGCCAAGGCCTTGATGGCGCAGGAGCTGGACTTGCTGCTGTTTGCCGGCGGCGATGGCACGGCAAGGGATATTTACGGCGTTGTCGGTGAGCACTTCCCCGTACTCGGTGTACCGGCCGGGGTCAAAATTCATTCGGGTGTTTACGGCATTACTCCCCATGCATCCGGGCTGGTATTGAAGCAGCTGCTGGAAGGCGCCTTGGTGAGTCTGATGAGCACCGATGTGATGGACATAGATGAAGAGGCCTTCCGCCAAGGCATTGTCAGGGCGCGGCGTTATGGTGAAATGACAGTACCTGCCGAGCCGCGATATATCCAGGCGGTGAAGATGGGTGGCCGCGAGGTGGATGAACTGGTGCTGGCGGATATTGCCGCCGAGGTGGTCGGCGATATGGAAGATGAGCTCTATATCATGGGCTCCGGCAGTACAGTGGCGGCCGTGATGGAGGAGCTGGGGCTCGATAACACCCTGCTCGGGGTGGATCTGGTGCGGAACAAGACCCTGCTGGCCTCGGATCTTAATGCGGCGCAGTTATTGAGTGCCACTGAAAATCAAAAGGTTAAGTTGGTCATTACCCTGATAGGCGGCCAAGGGCACATTCTTGGCCGTGGCAACCAGCAGTTGTCGCCCGAGCTTATCAGGCGCATTGGCAAGGAAAATATCATCATTCTTGCCACCAAAAGCAAACTAAAAGCACTTGAAGGCAGGCCGCTTATCGTGGATAGTGGCGACCAGAAATTGGATAGCGAACTTAGTGGCTATTATCGAATTGTGACAGGTTATCGGGATTACGTGATGTATCAGGTGGCCAACCCAGACTTAGCGGAGTAGAGCATGTTAGAGAAGTACGAACAGGCATTGGAGCAGTGGATTGGCGAGATAGTGGCCGGCGGTGACGATGATGCCCTGTTTGCCAGCGGTTACCTTCAAGGCCATTTTGCCGTGGTGCTGGCCGAGCTGGAAAACGAGTCAGAGCAAGGGCTGGATGCCTTGAATGAGCGCATGCAGCAATGCCTGAAACTGGCAGCCAAAGAGCTTGAAGATGCCGACTACCGTCTGGTGGATAACGCTTGGTCAGAACTGAAACAGCGGATCGCCGCCTGATCGGGTTTGAGCAAGAACACAAAAAGCCCCGTTCGGGGCTTTTTTGTGTCTGACTTTTTGTGTTTGAAATGATAGCGAATGCAGAGAGTTTACAGTGCCTTGCCTTTGATGAGCTTTCGCATCCACATCCGGTTGGGGTTGAGGCGCTGCAGCAGTGTACTTCCAACAGGCAAAGGCTGATGGCAAAGTTCTGATGCCAGAATTTCCGCCGCCAATGGACCTGTGCTGAGGCCGCGGGAGCCCAAACCACCAAGAACATATAGACCCGGATGCACAGGCGCCTGCGTCTGTTGCCAGTAGCGGGCACTCTCGGGAGTGTGCTGATGTTGCTGATAGCCCCGCATGAGCGCATCGATATCCGGCGCTTGTCCCAGCATGGGAAAGTGATCCCGGGTGACCATACGCACACCCACTCTGGCACCTTGCCCCATCACCAGCCCCTGGTGCCAGTCGGCATCCGGATAACTCATGGCGATTTTTTGCAGATTTTCTCTCTGCTCGACTGCGCTGTAGGCCAACTGCTCGGGATCCTTAACATAACTGGCTCCCAGGCAATGAATACCCTCCCAGGCCGGGGTGAGATAGCCCTTGGCGCAGAGTACTGCCTTAAGCGCTCCCAAACCGCCTTGGGTTGCAACTTCACTGACCTGGCCGCGAAAGGAGGAGGCGGGCAGGGCCGAAGTTTGTGGCAGCGCCGTCAGCGAAGCGCCGCTTGCCAGCACCAATTTCTTGAATGGTCCAAAGCGGCGACCATCGGCGGCACTCAGCCACCAGTGGCTACCTTCTCTTGAAATCTTGCTGATATGGGTTCGGGGTTTAAAGTCACAATAGGTCGAGTCGACAGCGTATTGGATGGCGGCCTGACACAGGGCTCTGGGGCAGACCCAGCCACCCAGAGGGTAAAAAAGACCATCTTCTTTTATATCCAATCCCGCAAGCTCTGTCGCCTCAGTGCTGTCGACCCGGCGCAGAATATCCGGGTGCCAGTTTTGGCCCATGGCAATCTTATTCAGACGGGCGCGGCTTCGCTCATCAAAACCTGTATGCAACACACCGCAAAAGTCATAGGCGATATCGAAACCGGCGGCAGCCAGCGCGGTTATCCGCCGCCGACTAAAGAGAAAACCTTGTTGGAACAGGGTGTTGAGCTCGGATGTTTCCGGAGTCAACAGCGGGTAGAGCGCGCCCTGACGGTTGCCGCTGGCGCTCTCTCCCGCATTGTCCTCACTGCAAAATACCTGACAGTGTTGCTTACGCTCCGCCAGTGACAACGCCAGCTGACTACCGGCCACACCGGCACCGATAATGGCAATAGATTCATCGGCTGCAAGCGCGGGTTCCCGATAGAGTGGCCAGGGGGCCCGTTCGGCGCAGCTTTGGTGTCGCAAGGCAAGGCGCTCAGCCTTGGCGATAGGCGCGAGCTTGCTCTTATCTCCGCCGAGCAATGAGGTGAAATGATGAAAATCTGTAGCCTTGAGTCCGCTATCGGTTAATAAAGGGGCAAGTGCATCGCGTTTACTTGGCAGACACAGTAAGTCGGCGTAGTCTTTAGCCAAGCGCGCCATTTCCCAGACTATCGCCTGCGAGGGCGAAGGTTCTGCGAGCCATAGCCAGTTGTCTATCCAGCCCTCATTACTTAAACCTGGCAGTGCTTTGAGCTGCGTGGCGTCAAACTCGAGATAGAGATCCAATCTCAGGCGACCACCATCGAGCACAAAACGTTGACAGCCGGGGATAGCTAGAAGCGTGGCTGCCTGTAGTTCGCCGAGCAAACTCTTTAACCCGATAGTTATACTCTCTTCGGATGCCGCGTATTGCATTGTCTGCCATAATGGCAGTTTGCTTTGCAGAACCTCAAGCGATTCTGTCCGGGAGTCTCTATCGGCGGCAAACAGCAAGAACTGTAACACAAGCTTGGGATAATCCTGCCTTAGTTGGCTCCAGAGTTGCAATAGAGGCAATAGGGCTTCGCTGCCTACCGCCGCCAGACAGATTTGCCGCCCAAAGGGCTTGTCATTGGACTGGGATTGTTGATAGGGCGCAAGAGTTGTCGCCGGGGCTTGTGTTGTATCCGCAGATGTGGGATTTTGGCTGCAAGTTTGCGTATTTTCACTGCCGGATGGCCGAAGTTGTTCCTGTTTCACGGGCAATCTTTTACTCTGGAGGCCTTATTCGGCATTATTTTACCCAAGTTTACGGAAAGCTGACCACTTAAATGCTGTAAAACGGCTAACATGGCGTCAGCGTAAAGTAGGTACTGAATTGTACGGAATGGATAGTTAAACATGAAAAGAGTCGTGATCACCGGAATTGGCGTTGTTTCAAGTATCGGTAATAACAAACAAGAAGTGACTGAATCTCTCAAGGCTGGCCGCAGTGGTATCACCCATTCAGCTCAATTTGAGGAGATGCAACTGCGCAGTCAGGTCTGGGGCGACATTAAACTCAATCCCGCTGAGCTTATCGATCGCAAGGCGCTGCGTTTTATGGGTGATGCCGCAGCCTACGCCTATTTGGCCATGCAGCAAGCCATCGAAGACAGCAACCTGACCGAAGAGCAGTATTCAGATCCTCGTGTGGGTCTTATTGTCGGTACCGGCGGCGCTTCGTCTTCCAACCAGGTTCAGGCGGCAGACACACTGCGTGCCAAGGGTGTTAAGCGCGTAGGCCCTTATATTGTACCGCGGATTATGTCTTCTACAGCCAGTGCCTGTCTGGCCACGCCTTTTAAAATCAAAGGGATGAGCTACTCTATTAGCTCGGCCTGTGCTACCAGTGCGCATTGTATCGGCCATGCGGTGGAACTGATCCAGATGGGTAAACAGGATATGGTCTTTGCCGGTGGCGCCGAAGAGATCGATTGGACCCTGACCATGGGATTTGACGCCATGGGCGCCTTATCCACCAAGTATAACGACACACCTGAAAAAGCCTCCCGCACCTATGATGCCGACCGTGATGGCTTTGTGATCTCTGGTGGCGGCGGCATAGTGATTGTCGAAGAGCTGGAGCATGCGCTAGCCCGTGGCGCCAAGATTTATGCCGAAGTCATCGGCTACGGCGCTTCATCCGATGGTTATGATATGGTTGCTCCAAGCGGCGAAGGTGCGGTGCGCTGCATGAAGATGGCGCTGGAGTCCGTAGATACACCTATCGATTACATCAACACTCACGGTACTTCTACCCCTGTCGGTGATGTGCGTGAGCTGGAAGCTTTGCGTGAAGTCTTCGATGGCCAGCTGCCGGCGATTGCCTCAACCAAGTCGCTGACAGGCCATGCGCTGGGTGCAGCCGGTGTTCATGAAACGATATACAGCCTGTTGATGCTTGAACAAGGTTTTATCGCGCCTTCCATCAATATCGACAAGCTGGACGCGGCCGCAGAAGGTATGCCGATTGTGCGTGAATACCGCGATGCCGAGCTCAACACTGTTATGAGCAATAGCTTTGGTTTCGGTGGCACCAACGCTACCCTGGTGATGCGCAAGTACAAGTAAACACCTGAGTCAGTGAAATAAGAAGGAAGCCAAATGGCTTCCTTCTTTGCTTATTAGCCCACGCAAAACATGCATGGGGCTTGTGAGTACCTTCCTCAAATGTGCGCCGGACTCAGACAAGCTTGTAGCTCGCTGATAGAATAACGGCTTAATCCACAACAGAGCAGGAAAGTCGATGAAGTTGGTGGTTGATGAAAATATGCCCTATGTGCAGCCCTTGTTTGCCGAGCTGGGGGAGATAGTGACCGTCGATGGCCGTCATCTGGATGCGGCCACAGTGGCCGATGCCGATGTTTTGCTGGTGCGCTCGGTCACCAAGGTCAATGAGGCGCTGCTGGCAGGCGCACATAAACTTAAGTTTGTCGGCAGTGCTACCATAGGGACAGATCATGTGGACAAGGCTTATCTGGCGTCTCGCAATATCCCATTTTCCAATGCTCCCGGTTGCAATGCCACTGCGGTTGGCGAATATGCTTTTATCGCTATGTTGGAGCTGGCCAACAGGTTTGATACTCGGCTCAAGGGCAAAACCGTTGGCATAGTCGGTGCGGGTAACACAGGCTCTGCGCTGGCGCGCTGCCTTGAGGCCTACGGAATTAATACCTTGCTTTGCGATCCCTTGCTGGCCAAGGCTGGCGACAGCCGCCGCTTTGTCAGCCTGGATGAACTGGTTGCCGGCGCCGATATCGTTAGTCTGCACGTACCTCTGACCCGAGGCGGCGAACATCCCACTTGGTATCTGTTTGATGAGCAGCGACTGGAGACACTGAAACCCGGCTGCTGGTTGCTTAACTGCTGCCGCGGTGAAGTGATAGACAATCGCGCGCTGATCCGGGTTAAGGCCAAGCGGCCGGATCTCAAGTTAGTGCTGGATGTCTGGCAAGGGGAGCCTAACCCCATGATGGAGCTGGTGCCTCTGGTGGAGTTTGCGACTCCGCATATTGCCGGCTACAGCCTGGAGGGCAAGGCCCGGGGCACTTTCATGTTATATCAGGCCTTGATGGCGATACTCAATCGTCCGGCGGACAAGTCGCTTGTGGCGTTATTGCCTGAGCGTTGGAGCTCCCGGCTCGATATCAGCAGTGCACCCGATGAAAAGGCATTATTGTCTTTGTGCCGATTTATTTATGATCTACGTGATGACGATGAAAAATTCCGGAAAATGCTGAAAAACCCCGCAGGTTTTGATGACATGAGAAAAAATCACCGCCATAGACGAGAATTCAGTGCTTTGACCCTTTCAAACGCCGGGGGTTCTGGGGTAGATTGGTTGTCTCATTTAGGTTTTTCAGGAGTCGGTCTGTAAATGTCGCAGGAATTTAACGTTGTCGTATTGGGTGCCTCAGGGGCTGTGGGTCAAACCATGATTGAAATCCTCGAGGAGCGTAACTTCCCGGTGGCGAATCTGTATCCACTGGCCAGTAGCCGCAGCGCCGGTGAAACCGTGAGTTTTCACGGCAAACAGGTGGAGATCCTCGATGTAGAAAGCTTCGACTGGACTCAGGCGCAGATAGGCTTCTTCTCTGCTGGCGGTGATGTCTCGGCCAAATGGGCGCCGATTGCGGCCGATGCAGGTTGTGTGGTGATAGATAACACTTCTCACTATCGCTATGATCTGGATATTCCACTGGTGATCCCTGAGGTGAATCCAGAAGCGATTGCCGACTTCCGTAACCGTAATATTATTGCCAACCCCAACTGTTCAACCATTCAGATGTTGGTGGCGCTCAAGCCTATCTATGATGCCTTTGGGATCAGCCGTATCAATGTGGCCACTTATCAGTCGGTTTCCGGTACCGGTAAAAAGGCGATTGAAGAGCTGGCGGGGCAATCCGCCAAGCTGTTGCAGGGCCTACCATCAGAACCCAAGGTCTATGACAAGCAGATAGCCTTCAACGTGTTGCCGCACATAGATACGTTTATGGAAAACGGCTACACCAAAGAAGAGATGAAGATGGTCTGGGAAACTCAGAAGATCCTCGGCGACAGCGATGTTCTGGTTAACCCTACTGCGGTGCGAGTCCCTGTATTCTACGGCCACTCGGAAGCGATTCACATCGAGACACTGCAGCCGGTTGATGCCGCCGAAGTCAAGGCGGTGTTGCGGGATGCAGAAGGCGTGGTGTTGTTTGAAGATGATGACGATTATCCAACGGCCGTCACCGAAGGCGCCGGTAGCGACCCTGTGTATGTCGGCCGGGTACGCAAGGATATCTCCCACGATCTGGGCATAGATCTTTGGGTGGTCTCTGACAATATCCGTAAGGGCGCGGCGCTTAACAGTGTACAGATAGGCGAAATCTTAATCCGCGACTATCTCTAGAACTCCTTGTTTCTGTTGAAAAAGCCTGCAAGCAGCAGGCTTTTTTTGTTTTGCAAATGTGAACAGTAGCAGGGCGGGGATTTCTGGTTTATAGTAATCTCAATAAATACAAATGCCTAAAGCCAGTCGTCAGTCGGCGAAACCAGCGCTTGAAAGGGAAGAATGGATGAACTTTCGCACTTCATATCTTGTTGGCCTGATGGCCGCTTTTTTTGCCCTGAATCCAGGCACAACGATTACCCCCGTTAATGCAGAAAGCCTGAAAATTACCGGTCCTGACGGTCAGGTGCGCCAACAGGTGCGTCAGTATGGTCCGACAACGCCATCGGACACCTTCTGGAGCATTGCCCAGAAAGTCAGACCGGATCCCAGCGTCAGTATCTATCAGGTCATGGCCGCTATATTTGAAGCCAACCCGCACGCTTTTTCATCCAATAATTACAACAGCCTAGAACGAGGCATGATACTGCTGATCCCTTCTAAAGAGGTGATGCAGGCCATCCCCTTGAGTATGGCTCGAGCCCGCGCAGAGCAGGATGACAAGCGCTGGTCTTCCGGCAAGTCGGTAAAGGACGATGATGGTAGAGTCGAAACCGCTAAAGCCCCCGAGCCTGCCCCCGAGCCTGTAAGCCAAGCAGCAGATAAATCATCTCCGGCCACCCAAACTCAAACGGTAGCGCAGCCATCTAAAGTCGATACAGGTGTCAAGGAAGACAGCGCGCCGCCGAAAGAGAGCGAGCCAGTGACTGAGCCTGCTCAAGTCGCTGCAGACAAATCGCCAGCCACCACAACCGAAAAAACAGTCCAGGAAACTACTGCAGAAGCGGCCGATGACAACAGCATTGAAGCGTTGCAGAGCCGCAACTTGAGCCTGACCGATGAACTGGGTCGCGCTCAGGATCAGCTCTTGGTGGCTAACACTGATAATAAGGGGTTGCAGGCTCAAATCGATGAACTGAATCAGCGTCTGTCGGTATTGGAAGAATCGCTGCAGGCCAGCAAAAAGCAAGAGCAGCAACTCAAGGCCGAAAACGCTGACCTCAAACAACAACTTCAAGCAGCCAAGACCAAAGCGGAAGCGCCGGACGATCTCTGGCGTAGCCTGATGGATAATCCATTATTGTTGGTGCTGGCTGCCGCCGTCCCTGCGGTACTGCTGTTATTGTTGCTGTGGAGCATGCTGCGTCGCAGGCGTAAACAGGCCGATGCCCAAGCACCACAGACCGAAGCCGCTCCAGTGGTCGCGGCAGCCGTTGCCGGCGCGGCTGCGACCGAGATGGCTAACGCCAACGATGAATTAGCCGTACATCTGGATGATGATCAGGACGATTCGATTGAATCTTTGTTGGATGTGAGTGGTACTGCATTGCAACCCGAGCCTGAGGTTGAAGGCGACGATAGTGAGCAGATGGACATGGCTCAAGGTATGTTTATCGACTCGGGCGAGAGAGATGATAGTCAGGATGCCGAAGATGAAGGTCAGTCTCTGGATGATCTCTGGGCTGAGGCAATGGGTGAACAGGATTTGGACGAGAAACCCGAAGAGCCCGCTGAAGACGATCTGGACTCGCTACTTGTCGGCTTGGATGATAGCGATAAAGAGGATGCTATTCCGGAAGAGTTGCAAACAGAAGAGCAAGTATCCTCAGAACCCGATTTGAGCGAAACCTTGCCTGAAGATGTGACTGCGGCCTTCGAGCAAGAGTTTGAAACAGAGCTTGAGCAAGAGCCTGTGTTTGAACAAGAATTCAATCTTGAGCCAACACAAGAGCTGGAGGTGTCTCATGAGGACACCAACACAGCGACTGATGAACTCGATGAAGATCTCAGTGCCGCCATTGCCGCTGAATTAGCTGATGAAACCCAAGATGAAGATCTTCAGGAGGTTGATCTGGATTCGCTATTGGCCGGGTTTGACACCCCAGTCGAAGAGAAGCCTCAACTTGATGAAGATGCGCAGAGTGCAGTGCCAGAGGCTGATGAAGATCTCAGTGCTGCCATTGCCGCCGAATTGGATGAAGACGACTCAACCTATGCCGAACAGGGTGAAGAGGCTGACATCGATGCCTTGCTGGCCGGTTTTGATGCCCCGACAGAAGTCGATGATCAAGACGAACTCAGCGAAGCTATCGCAGCCGAGTTGGAAGGCAGCGATATAGATATAGAGGCCGAGGATGCTGAAGCCGATATCGATGCTTTACTGGCGGGTCTGGACGAGTCGGTTGTTTATGCCGACAAGCAAGCCACTGGTGCAGCCAATGCTGTTGCTGACGACAGCGAAGCGCTTGATGCCTTGCTGACTGGACTGGCTGATGAAACGGCAGTTAGTGAAGATGCCGAAGAAATCGCCGCTGAGAAGCAAGATGTAATAGATCGCAGCGATGATGAATTGGATGCCATGTTGGCGGAGTTGTCGCAATCTCAGGAAGCTGACACATCGCAGCTTTCCGATGTAGCCGAGGCCAGTGAGGCACAAAAGACTGACAGCGAGCCAGGCGGTCAAGGCAGCGACAAGGATTCCGGCTTTTTCGACGATCTCAAAGCTGGCAGTAAGAGCCATGATCCGCATGTTCTTGAATGGGATCCTGCCGCGCCAGAAGAGCCTTCCGTTGAGGATAAGGAAGAGCCATCAGCGAAAGAGCAGCCTGATGCTGTTGATAGCGCCATAGCGACCGAGTCTGAATTGGCTCTGGATATTGACAGCAGCGATGACAAGAACCTGAGTGACGACGAGTTGTTGGCAGCTTTTTCTGAAACTGTGGCCAAGGACGCAGAGGCGGATGAAGAATTCAGTCTCGACCTGGATAATGCTGACTCGCTGGATCTCGAAGAGCATAAACTGACAGTGGATGAAGCGCTGGCGGCCCTTGATGCCAAAGAAAAGGGCAAGGCGGGCACTAGCGCCGTGACTGAACATGACCTCAGCGCCTTCCAGAAGGAAAACGGATTTATCGATATCGAGCGCCTGTTGAATGAAGCCGATGAAGGTAACAGCGATACCGACCCTTACAAGGAGCTGGATGTGGATATGGGGGAGCTCGACTCTCTCGTAGGCGCCGCCACTATGATAGATGTCGATGATGAGGAAAACTCGGTCAATGCCAAGTTGGACTTAGCACGGGCTTATATCGAAATCGATGATAAGGATGCCGCCAAGGCGCTGCTTAAAGAGGTGGAGCTGGACGGCAATGCCAAGCAACAAGAGGAAGCCGCGGCCCTGATAAAAACCTTGGGCTAGACTCAATCGATACTCAAACGGCGCCAGGGGCGCCGTTTTTTATGCAGTCTGTTGCTTGTTCGGGCTTTTTCTTGGAGGCGAATGCCCGCTCTGTGGTAGAATTCGCCGCCTTGAGATCAGGGGAGAAACAGATGCGTATTGCGTTGGGTATCGAATATGATGGTAGCGGCTATTATGGTTGGCAACGCCAGGCCGAAGTGGATTCAGTTCAGGGGCAGTTGGAGCGGGCCTTGTCCCAAGTGGCCAATGAGCCGATAGCACTGCAATGCGCCGGTCGCACCGATGCCGGGGTACACGCCACCGGGCAAGTGGTGCATTTTGATACTTCTGCGATTCGTAACGAAGGCGCCTGGACCCTGGGCGTCAATGCCAATCTGCCGGACAATATCGCGGTGCGCTGGGCCAAAGAGGTGGATGACAGTTTTCATGCCCGCTTTTCGGCAACTGCTCGCCGCTACCGGTATATCATCTACAACCATAATTTCCGTCCCGGCATTTTGCGTGGTGGCGTCAGCCATTATCACGGAGACCTCGACGAGCAGAAGATGCATCAGGCGGCCCAGTATCTGCTGGGTGAGCGCGACTTCACCAGTTTCAGGGCGATCCAATGCCAGTCGCGCACCCCGTTTCGCAATGTGCACAGGGTCAGTGTGACCCGCCAGGGCATGTATGTGATAGTGGATATCGAAGCCAATGCCTTTTTGCATCACATGGTGCGCAACATAGTCGGCTCGCTGCTGGAAGTAGGACTTGGCAATCAGCCGCTGGATTGGCTGGGTCAGTTGCTGGAACTTAAAGACAGAACCCAGGCTGCCCCCACGGCTAAACCTAATGGCCTCTATCTGGTGCATGTCAGCTATCCTGAGCAATATCAACTGCCCAAGTTGGCCATGGGCCCACTGTTTATGCCGGACTGAAACCGTTAGCATGCTGTTGCCGCCACGCTTTTGCTTGCGGCAACATCAAGATTTAAGGGAAGAATCAAATGTCGCAATCATCCGCTCATCTGCCGCCACTACCTGGAGCCGACGCTCCTTTGTCAGTTTGGCTGGACTACCTGCTGGCTATTCATCCGACTGAAATCGACATGGGGCTCGAGCGGGTCACCCAAGTTGCGACCAGGCTCGGGGTGCTGTCACTGGGCAGCACCAAGGTGATCACAGTTGCCGGTACCAATGGCAAGGGCAGCACCTGCCGTATGCTGGAGCAGATCATGCGCGCGGCGGGTTATCGGGTCGGGGTTTACAGTTCGCCCCATATCCTCAATTACAATGAGCGGGTGCGGATAGACGGTGTCGATGCGCCGGATAGCGACTTTATCTCGGCCTTTGAAATCATAGAGGCGGCCAGAGGCGACACCTCGCTGACCTTCTTTGAATATGCCACCCTGGCCGGGTTACTGCTGTTCAAGCAGGCCAAGCTGGATCTGGTTATTCTGGAAGTGGGCCTGGGAGGCCGGCTGGATGCTACCAATATCATAGATGCCGATGTCAGTGTGGTAACCGCCATAGATCTTGATCATCAGGCGTATCTTGGTGACACCCGGGAACTGGTTGGCCGTGAGAAGGCCGGCATTTTCCGTCAGAAACGCCCGGCGATAGTGGGCGATGCCGAGATGCCTGCCAGCGTAGTTGAGGTTGCCAATGAAAAGGGCGCCTTACTCAAGGCGGTAGGGCAGGCATTTTCCTACAAGCAAACCAGCACAGGCTGGGATTTTTGCGGTGAGCACTGGCAGTTTGAGGGCTTACCCAAGCCGCAACTACCTCTGCCCAATGCCGCTACTAGCTTGGCTGCGCTGGAACAACTCTGGCCTGAGCTCTCCGAAGCGGCGATTCGCTCAGGGCTCTCCAGTGCCAGGCTCAGCGGCAGAATGGAGCATATCTGCGAGGCGCCGCTGATTATTTTGGATGTGGCGCACAATCCCCACGCGGCCCGCTATCTGGCGCAAAGGCTGGATGAACTGCAGGCCAAGGGACGAGTCTATGGTGTTTGCGGTATGCTCAAGGACAAGGATATCGAAGGCGTGATGCAGGCGCTGGCACCTAGCATAGACAGCTGGTTGGCGGTGACCTTGCATAATGAGCGTGGTGCCGATGCTGGCCGTTTGCGAAAAGCCCTGCCGGATGGCTGTGACGCCCGGGAATTTGAACAGATGCAAGATTGCTGGCAATACCTCAAACCCAAACTCGGCGCCGAAGATGTGGTAATTGTCTTTGGCTCCTTTTACACTGTTTCGGGCTTTAAAGCGCTTATCTAAGACTGGAAGGAAGATATTTTGTCGACTCAGTTTCATAACCGTCTGGTAGGTACCGTAGTGTTGGTCGCCTTGGGGGTGATCTTTTTACCGGACATTCTCGATGGCAAGAAAGAGCGCCAGCAGGAGCAGTTCACCGAAATTCCGCTGCGGCCGGATACCGAATCGCAATTGGCGGAGCCGGGAGAGTTTGAAACCCTAGATCTGGCCGAGACCCTAGACTTGGCACAGGAGACAGACGAGCCTCAGGTTGAAGTCGAACCCGCTCCCGAGGTGAAGGCTATCGAAAACAGTGTTTCCAACACCGCCCAATCCAAGCCACAGGAGGTCAAAAAGACTCCCGAACCCAAGGCTAAACCCAGTGATGCAGCCTGGACTTTACAGCTCGGCGCCTTCAGTAACGCGGCCAATGTTAAAGCCCTGGTAGCCAAATTGCGCAAGGCCGGATTCAGCGCCTATACCTTGCCGGACAAGCCTGTGGACGGCAAACTGACCCGGGTGTTTGTCGGTCCGGATGTCTCCAGTGATCGCATCAAACAGCAACAGAAGAAGGTTGAAGAGTTGACCAAACTCAAGGGTAAAGTGGTTCGCTATAACCCACAGGAAAGATGACAGTTTGCCCCGAGTCGGCAAGCAATTATTTACGCCCCCGGGGGTGAGAATGCTTGCCTTCTCTGGTAGAATCCCGCCGACTTAAATCTTCACCGGATACTTCTACCCATGGTTTGGATAGATTACGCCATCATCATAGTTATCGGATTATCGACTCTTATCAGTCTGATCCGTGGTTTTGCCAAAGAAGCCATGTCGCTGGTGGTTTGGTTCGCCGCCTTTTTCATCGCCAGTCAGTTTTATCAGGACCTTGCCGTTCATATCACCCAAATTAATGATGAGGTGCTGCGAAACGGGGTCGCCATCGCCATCCTGTTTATTGTCACCCTGATAGTGGGGGCCTTGGTGAACTATTTGATAGGCCAGTTGGTCTCCAAGACAGGACTCTCAGGAACGGACAGAATTCTTGGCCTGTGTTTCGGTGCGCTGCGCGGCGCATTGATAGTCAGTGCCATACTCTTTTTTATGGATGCCTTTACCGGCGCGCCCAAAACCGATTGGTGGCAGGGTTCGCAACTGGTGCCCGAATTCGGGGTGGTTATCCAGTGGTTTTTTGACTACTTGGAAAATACCTCAAGCTTTGTACCCAAAATATAAAAAATACAATTATCAGAACATCTTACAATGAGGAAGCTTACCCATGTGTGGTATCGTCGGAATCGTTGGCCGCTCGGCGGTCAATCAGACCATCTATGATGCACTGACAGTGCTTCAACACCGTGGCCAAGATGCTGCAGGCATAGTGACTATCGATCAGAATGCCTTTCGCCTGCGTAAGGCCAATGGTCTGGTCAAGGACGTATTTGAACCCAAGCATATGCAGCGGCTGCAGGGCAACGCCGGCTTAGGCCATGTGCGTTATCCCACAGCCGGCAGCTCCAGTGCCTCTGAAGCCCAACCGTTTTATGTGAACTCTCCTTTCGGGATCTCTCTGGCGCACAACGGCAACCTGACTAACACACTGCAACTGGCCGAAGGACTGCGTAACAAGCGCCGCCATGTGAACACCACGTCCGACTCTGAAGTGCTGCTCAACCTGTTGGCCGATGAGCTGGACAAGACCGACAGCCTGACCTTGAGCCCGGATGAAGTGTTCGATGCCGTCTCCCGGGTGCACGCCGATACCCGCGGTGCCTACGCCGTGGTGGCCATGATTATTGGTCAGGGCCTGGTGGCATTTCGCGATCCTTTCGGTATTCGCCCTCTGGTGCTCGGCAAGCATGAGACAGCCTCTGGTACCGAGTATATGGTGGCTTCAGAAAGCGTGGCACTGGATGCCGTTGGTTTCGAAGTGATGCGCGATGTGGCTCCCGGCGAAGCCGTGTATATCACCACGGAAGGTGAGTTGTTTACCCGTCAGTGCGCCGAAGCGCCAAGTTATGCCCCCTGTATCTTCGAATTCGTTTACTTTGCCCGTCCGGACTCCACCATAGACAAGGTGTCAGTCTATGCCAGCCGGGTCAACATGGGCGCCAAGCTGGGTGAGAAGATCCGTAAGGAATGGTATGACCATGATATCGATGTGGTGATCCCTATTCCGGAAACCTCCTGTGATATCGCCCTGGAAATTGCCCGTGGCATGGATCTGCCTTACCGTCAGGGATTCGTGAAGAACCGCTATATCGGCCGTACCTTTATCATGCCTGGGCAGCAGGAGCGCAAGAAGTCGGTCAGACGCAAGCTCAATGCCATCAACGCCGAGTTCAAGGACAAGAATGTGCTGCTGGTGGACGACTCCATAGTGCGTGGTACCACTTCAGAGCAGATCATCGAGATGGCCCGTGAAGCCGGTGCCAAGAAGGTGTATTTCGCCTCGGCCGCGCCCGAAATCCGCTTCCCCAACGTTTACGGCATAGACATGCCAACCTCCAATGAGCTGATTGCCCATGGCCGTGATGCCGATGAAATCGCCCGTATCATTGGCGCAGATGGCATCATCTTCCAGGATCTGAGCGATCTGGTGGAAGCGGTGCGAATGGAAAACCCAGATATCAAGCGCTTCGAAACCTCAGTGTTTGATGGTCACTACATCACCAAGGATGTGGATCAGGCCTATCTGGATCATCTGACCCAGCTGCGTAACGACGATGCCAAGGCCAACCGCAACAAGGATATAGGTACCAACCTGGAGCTGCATAACGTCTGCCATCCTTGATAAGGGAAGGTGCGAATAAGTCCTCTCTGATAAAGCCAACCCTTGAGGTTGGCTTTTTTCTGTGCCAGTCAGTATGCTGAGCCTCGACTCTTGATGGTGCAGGGAGAGAAGCACAATGGATAAGTACCGGGAAACCGTGGCCACCTTTGACAAAATGGCGCTTCCCTATCGGGATAAGTTTGCCGGCAACGATTGTTATGACTCGGCCCATAACCGATTCGCCTCCTTGCTGAAGCAGTATCAGGCCTGTGCCGGGCGGCGCCTGCGGTTACTGGATATCGGCTGTGGCCCTGGGCATGTCAGCGGCATGTTGGCAAAAAGGGTGCCTGAGCTCGAGATAGTGGGTATAGATGCGGCGCCCGCCATGGTGGCACTTGCCGGTGAATTGTTACCCGAGGGACGTTTTTATCGGCTGGATAGCCGCAAGCTTGGTTGTCTGACGTCGCTGCTTGAAACTGATGCCGTGCAGGCTATCGCTCCCCTCGATGTGTCTGAAAGTGCAGCAACGCCCGTAAGCCTTGGGGCTTTTGATGGCTCTAATACCCTTGATGGCTTTAATGCCCTAGAAGGCTTAGACTCGCCAGAGGGTTTTGATGCAATACTTCTGCTCTTCGTCACGCCTTATCTTGAACGTCAGGATGTGATGGCCTTACTGCAAGACTGCCGTGCGCTACTGAATGACGGCGGGCTCCTGTATCTGGCCTCGATGGAGGACGACTATCAAGCGTCCGGCTATCAAAGCTCCAGCGCTGGAGACAGGGTCTTTATCCACTATTATCCCGAAGTGTTTTTCGTCAGTGAGTTGGCCGCGGCCGGGTTTGAGCTCATCGATAGTCTGCGTAAACCCTATCTGGAGCAGGGTGAAGTCAAGGCCACAGATCTGTTTCTCTACGCCAAAGCCGTGTAAAAACAAAGGCGTTTCAGAGGCAGATAGCGCCTAGACTTTTCAGGCAAAACATTTGTTTTGCCCATCACTTTGCCTCCGTTAGCGAACCGTTTTACGAATAAACTCCAGCAGGCGGTTGTTGGCGGGCATGGCATGATCCTGACAAAGCTCAAGCCCCTGGGCTGCGGCCAGCATCAGGATCCACTCCTGATCGCGAATGCCGCTTTGCGGATCGCGCTGCCTTAACATGGCATCGAACACCCGGTTGGAGTCGCTGCTGTAATCGCCTCGGTAGTTGAAAGGGCCATAGAGGCAGAAACGGCCGCCGCTTTGCAATACTTTGCCTATGCCGGTAAACATTGCTTCCACCATGGGCTGGCTCATGATATGCGCAGTATTGGCGCTATAGATGGCATCCGGTGCCGGCTCAGTTGCCGCCTGCGGCCAGGGGGAACACACCTCCAGAGTGATCACCTCGGCCAGATTACTCGCCGGGAGTTTGCTATGCCAGGCGCGGATCCCATCCAGATACTGGGGTTGATCGCTGCATTGCCACACCAGGTGCGGTAACTCTGGGGCAAAGTAGACCGAGTGCTGACCGGTACCACTGCCTATCTCCAATACCCTGCGGCAGCCTGAGAATGCCTGTTTGAGAATCCTGAGTATCGGTTCGCGGTTGTTTTCACAGGCTTGGGAGAAGGGCGCGGGTATCGAAGACATAAAAGATTTCCTGCAATCTTGCCGTCGTGACGGCTGAGTGAGTCTGGTGTTTTACTGTACTTACTTTATAACATTGTCAAAGGCTTAAATCATGGCAAGTTTAATCTGTGAAGAAACATAAAAAGCGCCCCTGAGGGCGCTTGGTTCGTTTTATGTCTCAGCTGACAGCCTTATTGGGCAGGCTTGAGATCTATGCGGTAGACGGCAAAGCCCAGTTCATCGGTACTCAGCTTGGTCATGGTCCTTTGCTGGTTGGCCTGGATGAAGTTGGCGGCCTTGTCACTGTCCTGGGTGACAAAGCGGATGTCCAGAGCAACATTCGTATCTATATTCCTGAAGTCCCAGTTATAGTCGGCCGTGGGGTTAACCATGGCGTCATACTTGTCGGTTTCAGGATTGTACTTGGATTGCTCTGTGATGTAAGCCGCCAGAGCTTCACGGTTGGTGTCCGGCAGTTCCAGTACCACGTGCTCGCTGCCGGTGCCGGCAAACTTTCCGCCAAAGGCGCGGTAGTTGTTGGAGGCGACGATAAACTCCTTGGCCGCCAGGGTTTCACCTGTATAGACAGTGCCTTCGCTGTCGGTGAAGGCCAGATCCACAATTCGCGAGGCATCGGCATTGACCAGAGCACAATCGGCGTCGAATTTGCTCGGTTGAGTCACGTCTATCTTGTAGGTCACGCCATCGATAACATCAAAGTTATAGGTGGGGTGGTTATAGTTCACCAGCTCTTGCGGCTCAGTGCTGGCTGGATCTATTTGGTTAAACTGGTTGGCCGAACACTCGAGCCAGTCTTTCAGCTCAGCGCCGTTTAGCTTAACCGCCACCATAGTGTTGGGGTAGAGGTAGAGATCGGCGGCGTTCTTGAAGGTCAGCGGCCCTTTGTCCACCATCACATACTGATCGGCATCACTGGTGGTACTGTGACGGCCACCGGCCTTGAACGGCGCGGCTGCAGAGAGCACCGGCAATGACTTGAGTGCTTCCGGCAGTTTGGCCTTGACGTTGGTTATCTGGGCGTCGGAGACAATCTGCACCGTCGGGTCGTCCTGCACCAGCGTCAGGAAACTGAACATGTCGGCGGCGGCGACCCCGATTGGCTGCTCGACAAAGGCCATAGTGCCCTGGTGTTCCAGCTCAACCGCGTCGTGAATGTCCTTATCGGCTTCCACCAGCGGTGTCTTGTTGGTGCCGTCATAGATGGGGCGTGCCTCGGTGCGGGCCGAGAGCACAGTCCATTTGCCGTCTTTACGTTGCAGTTTGAAGTCGACCAGGCCCATGTTGTCGCCCCAGCGACCCGGCATCACGGCGGGGACACCGTTAAGCAGGCCTTTTTCCACATCTGTGTTGGGCAAGTCGCCATAGCGGGCATCGGGGAAGACGGAGTGGCTGTGGCCGAACATGATGGCATCAATACCGTCGACATAGGTGAGGGCATAGGTGGCGTTTTCGGCAGCAGGATCGCCTGGGTTTTCGGTGGAGCCAATGCCTGAGTGTGGAATGGCGATAATGATATCGGCGCCTTCAGCCTTCATTTGCGGCACAAATTTCTTGGCGCTCTCCACTATGCTCTCGGCGCGTACCTTGCCGGTGAGGTTCTGCTTGTCCCACAGCATAATTTGCGGAGGCACAAATCCTATATAGCCAATCTTGAGCTTGTGGCTGTTGCCGTCAGTGTCCTTAACCTCGGTTTCCTTGATGAGGTAAGGGGTAAACAGGTTGTCACCTTTTTTGACCCCGTTCCAGCAATCATCGGCATCACAATAGACGTTGGCGTTGACATAGGGGAACTGGGCGCCGGCGAGGGATTTTTCCAGAAAATCCAGGCCGTAGTTGAATTCGTGGTTGCCTATGTTACCCACGGCATAATCGAGCAGGTTCATCGCCTTGTAGGCGGGGTGCACTTCGCCATCGGCGATGCCCACTTTGGCCATATAGTCGCCCATGGGGCTGCCCTGCAGCAGATCGCCGTTATCGACCAATACAGTGTTGGTGACTTCTTTGCGGGCGGCGTGGATCAGGCTGGCGGTACGGGCCAGACCTATAGTGGGGTCTTCCTTGCCGCTGTAATAGTTGTAATCCATGATGTTGGTATGCAGATCTGTGGTTTCCAATACCCGCAGATCTACGCTCACCGTTGGTTCATCCTTGTCGTCGCTGTTACAGGCACTGAGTCCCAGTGCGGCGGCAATCGCCAGTGTGATTAATGTCTTGGTTTGCATTGTTTACTACTCTTGGTTTTTATTATTGACCCCGGGAGATTATCCCGCCCATCATCTGGTTAGATCACTGTTAACCATGTGATTAATCTGGTTAACGCGGCGCAGTATAGCCAAAGCTGAAGACACTTGTGTGACATCTGACGTCATGATTCGGTGACAATTTGTGACGCGTAGCAAGTTAATGCCTTGTCGGATAGTGGCATTAGTGTCTATTCCGGTGTGTTTGCACAGCCTTGAAGCAGGATCTTTGTTCAATCAGGCCCAGGGCAGAATTTCTTACAGTTAAGTCATTGTCCAAACAGCGGAAGAGTTGTTATGGTAATGGCGGGAATCAACAGGGCTGTTGCCCCGCCGAGACAGGTGTCCCGGGTAGCAAATTATAACAATGGAAGGTGCGAACAAGTCCTATGCAGAATGCCATGAGGACTGATTCGTACCCTCCCTAAGCAATAGCCTGCCGTTAATGGAGTCAAGATGCGTAAGACATTAATCGCCACCGCCATAGGCGCTGCACTGGTGCTGAGTGCCTGTGCCGAACAGCAAACCAATGAAACCGTCAGCAATACCCAGGTAAAACAAGTGAGTCAAAGTATGCCAGAGGCAAAAAGTGCCGAGCAAACCGCAAGCAATGTGCTGCTCAGCCCAAGTCCGCTGCAGTATCATGCCCCGCAGTTCGACAAGATAAAGACAGCAGACTATCTGCCGGCCTTTGAAGTCGGGCTCAAGGAACACAAGCAGCAGATCGCCAGCATAATTAACAACAGCGAAGCCGCTTCGTTTGATAACACTATAGTGGCGATGGAAAAGAGCGGCGCTCTTCTCAACCGCACAACAAGAGTGTTTTTCAGTATGGTGAGCTTGCTTTCCAATGATGAGCTTCAAGCCATTCAAGGGGAAATCGTTCCCAAGCTTACCGAGCACAGCGACAATATTTTCCTCAATCCCAAGTTGTTTGCCCGGGTTGAAGCCGTCTACCACCATAAAGATAGCCTGAGCGCGCAAGATCAACGCCTGGTGGACTTCTATTACAATCAATTCGTTCGTGCCGGCGCCAAATTGAGCGAAGCCGACAAGACCCAAATGCGTGAGCTCAACGGTGAGCTGGCTACATTGTCGACCGAGTTTTCGCAAAACATTCTCAAGTCGTTCAAGGATGATGTGATCCTGGTGACCGATAAGGCGCAGCTCAAAGGCTTGAGTGAGGACGAGATAGGCGCCCTGGCCAACGCTGCCAAGGAAGCGGGTAAAGAGGGCTACCTGATAAGCCTGGTGAATACTACCCGCCAACCACTGCTGTCGAGCCTGGAGGACAGAGGCCTGAGAGAGAAAATTTGGCAGACTTCGGCCAATCGTGCCATGGCCAGCAATGGTCCTATCGTACTCAAGCAGGCACAGTTGCGCGCCGAAAAGGCCAAACTGCTGGGTTATGAAACCTGGGCTGACTATGTACTGGCCGATCAGATGGCCGCTAATCCGGATGCGGTATTTGCCATTTTGGATGACCTGGCACCCAAGGCCGTTGCCAAGGCTAAGGCTGAAGGCAAGGATATCCAGGCGCAAATCAAGGCTAGTGGTGCCGACTTTGAGCTGCAGCCATGGGACTGGGCCTTCTATGCCGAGCAGGTTCGCAAGGCCAAATACGATCTGGATGAGAGCCAGATCAAGCCCTACTTCGAATTCAATACAGTGCTGAATGACGGCATGTTCTACGCCATGCAGAAGTTCTACGGCATCACGATGAAAGAGCGCAAGGATCTGCCGGTATGGCAGGAGGATGTCCGCGCCTGGGAAGTATTCAATGAAGACGGCAGCTCCATCGGGCTTTTCTATCTGGACCCTTACGCCAGAGTGGGCAAGAGCGGTGGCGCCTGGATGGATGAGTTGGTGACCCAGAGTTTCCTTTTGGATAACAAACCTGTGGTCTACAACGCGCTCAATATTCCCAAACCAGCCGAAGGTCAGCCTACGCTGATGACCTTTGATGAAGTGACCACCATGTTCCATGAGTTTGGTCACGGCATTCACGGTTTGTTCTCGCAGGTGAAATACCCAAGCCTGGCTGGTACCGCTACCCCGAGGGACTTTGTTGAGTTCCCCTCCCAGGCCAACGAGGATTGGGCCACAGATCCGGATGTTTTGGCTCACTATGCCAAACATTACAAAACCGGCGAGCCGATTCCGCAAGCCTTGCTGGAAAAGGTGCGTGCAGCGGCCAGCTTCAACCAGGGTTATGACACGGTAGAGTACCTGGCCGCGGCGCTGCTTGATATGGAGTGGCATTCCTTAAAGGCCGGTGAACCAGTGGCGGACGTTAAATCCTTCGAAGCCAAGGCCCGCGCCAAGCACGGCCTGGATTATGCGCCTGTGTTGCCGCGTTACCAGTCGACTTATTTCAGTCATGTATTCGGCGGCGGTTACTCGGCCGGATATTACGCTTACCTGTGGACCGAAGTGTTCGCAGCCGACGCCTTTGCCCATACCATGGCAGAAGGCGGCCTCAAACGAGCCAATGGTGACAAGTATCGTCAGGCAATTCTCTCCAAGGGGAACAGTGAGGATCTGATGCAAGACTACATCCAGTTCCGCGGCCAGAAACCCACAGTGGATGCGCTGCTCAAGCGCCGAGGTCTGGTAGACTGAACCCTTTGATAACACCCGCCAAATGGCGGGTGTTTTTCTAAGAGAAGGTGATAAAAGCTATGGAAGCTATTCGTTATCCCATCAAGGGCAGTTGCCAGTGCGGCGCAGTCAGTTATCGCTTGTTGGCGCCGCCGCAGATGGTGGTGGCCTGCCACTGTAAGGAATGCCAGAAGCTGTCCACCAGTGCCTTCAGCATCACGGCGATTGTCAGAGCCGAAGATATAGAATTCAGTGGCGAACTGAGCCATTGGCAGCGTGGTTCGGCCAGCGGCAATATCAGCGCCGCCAAGTTTTGTGGTCGTTGCGGCAATCGTATCTATCACTATAACCCGGCGGAGCCGCAGAGCATCAAGCTCAAGCCCAGCAACCTGGAAGATACCCGTATCATTGAGCCGAGCGCCCATGCCTGGGTCAGTGAAAAGCAGGACTGGTTTGTTATCCCGCCCGGAGTCAAGCAATACACCAGTCAGCCTTGAGAAAGTCCAGCCTTGAGAAAGCCCAGCCCAGAGAAAGAAATAAAAAGCCGTTCACTCAGCGAACGGCTTTTTTGTTTGCGTGGCTGGACATTACCAATCCGGCGAGCGTTTATTCCGCCAGCAGGCCGCGACTGCGCAGTAGTGGCTCAATGGCGGCTTCCTGACCACGGAACGCCCTGTAAAGAGCCATAGGATCTTCACTGCCACCGCGCTCAAGGATGTTACTGCGGAACGCCTTGGCGGTAGCCGGGTCAAAAATACCGTTTTCCTTGAAGGCCTCAAAGGCATCGGCGCCGAGAATGTCAGACCAGATATAGGAGTAATAACCGGCCGAATATCCTCCGGAGAAGATGTGGCTGAAGTAGGTGGAGCGATAGCGCGGCGCTATCTCGGGGAGCAGCCCCATCTTGCTCAGCGATTGCTGCTCGAAGGCGGCCGCATCCTGAGGTTCGGTAACGCTGCTGCTGTGCCAGTCCAGATCCAGCTTGGTGGCTGCCATGTATTCCACCGTAGCGAAACCCTGGTTGAACTTGCTGGCGGCGCGGATCTTGTCTACCAAACTCTGGGGGATCACCTCACCGGTTTGATAGTGCTTGGCAAAATGCGCCAGCACATCCGGTTGAGTCATCCAGTTTTCCATCACCTGTGACGGGAACTCCACATAGTCGCGGGGCACGGAAGTGCCGGACTGGGAACGATACTCCACCTTGGACAGCAAGGCGTGCAGCGCATGGCCGAATTCATGGAACAGGGTACCGGCTTCATCGAAGGTCAGCAGCGTCGGCTCATCGCCACTGGGACGAGGGTAGTTGAGTACGTTGACTATGATGGGCTGCTCGTTGACGCCATCGACCACCGCCTGACGGCGATAGGCATTGGACCAGGCGCCGCCGCGTTTGCTGTCACGGACATAGTAATCGCCAAAGAAGATACCGATAACGCTGCCGTCTTTGTCTTTCACCTCGAAGGTGCGTACATCCGGGTGATACTTGGGCAGATCGTCACGCTCGGTGACACTGATGCCATAGAGGCGGTTGGCGGTGTAGAACACGCCCTTGAGGGTGTTTTCCAGCGAGAAGTATGGCTTGGTCTGCTGTTCGTTGAAGCTGTACTTGGCGACACGTATCTTGTCGGCATAGTACCACCAGTCCCAGGCGGCCAGTTTGAAGTCCTTGCCTTCGCTGTCGATAAGCTTTTGCATCTCGGCCTTTTCGGCTTCTGCCTGGGCCAGGGCGGCGGGCCAAATTTTATCCAGCAGGGCGTAGACATTTTCCGGAGTCTTGGCGGTACGCTCTTCCAGCACATAGTGGGCGTGGCTCGGATAGCCCAGAAGCTGGGCTCGTTT
Source organism: Shewanella carassii (assembly GCF_002777975.1). Classification (GTDB taxonomy): domain Bacteria; phylum Pseudomonadota; class Gammaproteobacteria; order Enterobacterales; family Shewanellaceae; genus Shewanella; species Shewanella carassii. The sequence goes on along the minus strand of NZ_NGVS01000007.1, from coordinate 185,428 downwards.
GGCTCTAAGAGCCGCCAGCTCTGCCAGCACCTTCTTGTTGTCGTGGGCGTTGTCGTTGTTACCGCGCTCGATATAACCCTTGTAGAGTTTTTCTCTCAGCTCTCGGTTATCGGCATAGGTCAAAAATGGGGTGACGGAGGGGCGTTGGGTGGTAAATACCCACTTGCCGGGATGGCCGCGCTTGATGGCCGCCTGGGCGGCAACGTCAATCACATCCTGCGGCAGACCGGCCAGATCGGCCTGTTTGTCTATCACAAGTTCAAAGTCGTTGGTTTCTGCCAGCACATTATCGCCGAACTCCAGGCTCAGCTTGCCAATCGCTTCATTGAGCTTTCTAAGCTCCGCCTTACCGGCGTCATCCAGGTTGGCACCGCCGCGGCTGAAGCGTTTGTAGGTATCTTCGAGCAGTTTCTGCTGCGCCGGGTTCAGTACCAGCTGATCTTTTTGCTGATAGACAGCCTTAACCCGCTGAAACAAGGCGTTGTTCAGGTAAATATCATCGCGGCTGGAAGACAACAGCGGGGATACTTCCTTGGAGATCTTCTGCAGCTCGGCAGAGGTGTCGGCGCTGGTGAGGTTATAAAATACCCCTGACACCTTGGTCAACAAGGCGCCACTGCGCTCCATGGCTTCTATGGTGTTGGCAAAGTCAGCGGCGGCCGGATTATCTATGATGGCCTGAATCTCTGCCTTGCGCTCAGCAATCCCTTGTTTGAAGGCCGGCAGGTAATGCTCGGACTTGATGCGATCAAAGGCGGGGATTTCAAGGTAAGTATTCCAGGGCTGGAAGAAAGGGTTGTCCCGGGTTTGTTCGGCCTTGGCAGAGGCTGGGTTTGTGCCTGTGCCATTCTGCAGCGCAGGCGCTTGGGTTTGGGCAGATGTGTCGCTCTGGGATACAGGCTGGTTGTCGCAGGCGCTCAGTGTCAGCGCCAGTCCCAGGGCCAGAGCCACTGGAGAGAGGGTCATTCCCTTCATTGTTATTCCTCTATGCTGGTGTTTATCTCCCATATGGCGCGGCGGGCCGCGCCGAAGCCGTCCTTAGTAACATGCCGTATTGAAAAAGGCCAATTTTGTCCTGTTTAGTTTGTAACAAAATTTAGCGAATGCAGTATCGAAACTGTATCTGTGGCACACTCTCAGGCCATTGAAAATAAAAGATAACAAAAGCCACCCTGCCATGATGATTAGAACAGTTTCCCGTTTATCCCTGTCGCTGTCCCTGTGCTTGTTTGCTCCTTTTGTAAGTGCAGAGAGCGGCCTTACGGCTCAGCCCTCGAGCCAGGTTTCAAGCCATATTTCAAGCGTAAGTGCTGCCCAAGGTACAGAGTCTGCATTGAGTCAAGTCTCGCCACTGTCGAAAACCTTGGCCCAGTACAGCCTTGACCGCTATGGCAGCGAGATGGAACAGAGCCTCGCCGAGTTGGTGTACTTCAATACCGAGGCTATCCCAGGGTTGACGCCCGACACCAATCCGGAATTCATCGGCTTCAAGCAGGCGCTCAAGGCCCAAGCTGAGCAGTTGGGGTTGGATTATGCCGATCACGGTTATGTGATCTTGATAGGCCTTGGCGAAGACAGGGGCGGCGGCGCTAACAAGCTAGGCATCATTACCCACGGGGATGTGCAGCCGGCCAATTCAACCCTTTGGCACCAGAGTCCCTATCAACTGGATACTCAATCGCAACCGGGCAAGCTGATAGGCCGCGGCACCGAAGATGATAAGGGGCCGATAGTCACCGCCATGTACGCCATGAAGGCGCTCAAGGACAAGTCGGTAAAACTGAATCGCCGCATTGAACTCATGGTATATCTGGCCGAGGAGTCGGACTGGGAGCCGCTGAAAGTGTTTCTCAAGGACTATCAAGCGGCCGATATGAATATCACCATAGACGCCGAATATCCTGTAGTCACCGCCGAGAAGGGCTGGAGTCAGATAAAACTCACCATACCTGAACCCAAAGTAAAGGCGCCTAATTTCGATAAACCGCAGCTGCAGCATTTCAGCGGTGGCTCATTTGCCAGTCAGATCCCTCAGCAGGCCTTGGCCCTGATCCGCGGAGCCGACAGCGCCATGGTCAGCCGTTTGCAACGCGCCGCAGAGTCCCAGCAGGGGATGCGCTATGATTTTACCCTGGATTTCGACAGCCTGGAGATCGCCGCCAATGGCAAATCGGCCCATTCCTCAACCCCTGAAGATGGTGTCAATGCAGTAACGCATCTGGCTGCGCTGTTGGAGTCTGAGGCATTCGCGCCGAGCCAGTCGGCATTAACCCTGGCATTTATCAATGAAATGATAGGCTTGGACCTCTATGCCGAGCGCTTTGGTGAGCTGGGCTATAGCGATGATTTTATGGGGCCTATGTCGCTGGCGCCGACTGTGGTGGAGTGGGGGCAGGGGGGTACCAGCATTACGCTTAACCTAAGGCGCCCCATAGGCAAGAGCCCGAAAACCTTGGATAAACAGCTGTCTGCGGCGCTGGGCGGTTGGCAGCAATCCCACGGTGTGACTCTGGTCGATGTCAGCAGTTATTGGGGCGAGCCCAAGGTGATGGATAAGGCGCCGCATCTGCAAACTCTGCTCAATGTGTTTGCCGAGTTTACTGGTATTGCCGACCCTAAACCTGTCGCTATTGGCGGTTCCACCAACAGTAAACTGTTTCCCAATGCCCTCAGTTTTGGTCCGGCCATGCCGGGTGTCGAGTATACAGGCCACAGCGAACATGAGTTCATCACCCGCGAGCAGTTGCAGCTGAACCTTAAGATGTACACCGCCGCCATGGTGGAGTTGGCGGTAAATCCGGGATCATAAGTCTCAGCTTCCGAGGTAATCGCTGCTGAGATAACCGCTTCCGAGTCAGGCACCGCTACGCGGACTGACAGTAGGCGCCATCATCACAGGCGGAGCCCTATACTCTTAAACCGGGCCCTGCTCCAGGCAGGGCACTTGCTCCAAAGCCTGATCCCAAGCGGCGCGCGTTTGACAAAAAATGTGCGCCTGGGGAGTCAGCCCCGGCTCATCGTCCAGGCTACCTGCGGGTATTTGCAGCAGGTGGCCACCTTCGACCGCTTTGGGCAGCGCCGAGCCGCAAACGGCGCAAAAGTGGCGGCTGTGGCGGGTACCGGGCAGGGTAAACGCAGTAATGGCGTCCTGGCCACTGAGCCAGGTTAACTCGGCGCTGTCTGAAAACAGATTGGCACTATGGGCCGAACCTGAATCCTTGCGGCAGCGACTGCAGTGACACAAAAAGAATTGCTGCAGCTCAGCGCTGATTTCAAAACGAACTTTGCCGCAAAGGCAACTGCCTCGATAGTGCTTCATACCTTCTCCTTGGGAGCAACTGATAAGATTGTTCTCCGAGAACCTTAAGCTTGGTAACCCACAAACTGAGGCCATAAGCCGCTGATGATTTCTAAGCCCAGGAGTTAAGCATAGCCGTTTGTTGCCGCGATAACTCCTTTGGGTTCTGTCATTGGTCGTTAGCGCCTTGCCCATTTTGTTGAAGGTGCAGCCAAGACGGCAATGTTTAATGAAGAAAGAAGGCTAGTGTTTGGAGTTGGCATACCGCCAACATCTGGTTATCGCGGTTTAGACCTTGTCATTTTTCCGAGTTTAAGCTGTCTTGGTATCGGGCTGGCGTGAAACCACGCAAGCAGAGAAGGGGCTTGACGCTAAACGCCCCATCCTTACTTGCTGGCTTATATAAGGGAGTAATGAAAGGATTTATTCTTCATCACTGAGGTAGAAGTATCCTTTTTCAAGCAGGTTGCACAGCAGCGCAGCTATCGCCTCATAGTGCAGCAATGATTTGAGATCTTCGCCGCTGATGCTGGTGCGATGGGCAATAAATTGCGCCTGCTCTTCACTGCCTTGCGGCAATTCAAAGGCTTCCCCATTGATAAACAGTCGGCAGTTGGGGTCCTCTTCCAGCATGAGAATTTTAAGCCCACCGATGCGCTTGAATACAGCGCCTTCGGCCGCGGCTTCTCTGAGCTCCTCGGTACTTATAGGCTCACCCTGGCAAATATCCAGCTCAAAGCGGTTCTGACTCAGCAACTTGCCCAGCATGCCCTGGTAATAGTCAGGGTTTTCAGTCAGCTCTTTCAGCAGCGCCATCATCCCCTGTTGCTGGCTCTTGGCGATCAGCGCAGGTTGCCCGGCTTCTTCACCCGAAGTGAAGCGTTTGTGGCCGAGATCCTGATCAAGCATAAAGTCGGCCATTTCGCTGATAAGTTCTTGCTGACTCGGTGCCCGGAAGCCTACCGAGTAAGACAGTGCCAGGGTCAAGGTCTCGCCCCTGTGAGGAAAACCGGGCGGAATATACAGCATGTCGCCGGGTTCCAGCACTGTATCTATAATAGGCTCAAAGTCTTCAATCAAAGGGGTATTGGGGTTATTGCCGCGCTTGGCGTATTGGCCCTTGGCACCGACGGTCCAGCGTCTGCGTCCCTCACCTTGAATGATAAAGACATCATAGTTATCGATATGGGGGCCGACACCGCCACCGGGCGTGGCAAAGGACACCATCAGGTCATCGAAGCGCCAGTCCGGCAGGAAGCGGAAGGCTTCCACCAGGGCCTGTGAGTCCGGATACCAGTGGTTGACGGACTGCACCAGCAGTTGCCAGTTTTCTTCACCGAACTTGTCATAGTCTTCAAATGGGCCTGAGATCACTTCCCAGTCCTGCCCCTTGGTGAGTACTACCCGTGAGGAGATCTCCTCTTCACAGGCGAGGCCCGCCAGCTCATCGGCGGCGATAGGATCGACAAAGTCCTTGAAGGCTTGTCTGATCACCTTGGGTTGTTGCTGCCACACCTCTTTAACAAAGGCATCGCTGTCTAGAGTCAGCTGGTAAGTGTTCGTCATCTGTTATCCAATCCTTAAACCGTTTCAATGGCCAGTCTGTTATCCAATCCTTAAACCGTTTCAATGGCCAGTCAGTTATCCCGCTTGCAATGGCATAAACCCCGGGAGAAAAAAGGCGGTACTGGAAACCAGTACCGCCCGTGACAGTCAAGAGGCTATTAGTTCAAATCATCGACAAAGGCTTCGGCGCGGCCTATGTAGTTGGCCGGTGTCATTTGCTTGAGTTCGTGTTTCACTTGCTCTGGCAGTTCCAAACCGTCGATAAAGGCCGCCAGCTGCTGACCATCGATACGCTTGCCACGGGTCAGCTCCTTGAGCTTCTCGTAAGGCTTTTCGATGCCATAGCGGCGCATGACTGTCTGTACCGGCTCGGCCAGCACTTCCCAGTTGTGATCCAGTTCATCGCGCAGATGCGCCTCGTTGACTTCCAGTTTACTGACACCCTTGAGTGTGGCCTGGTAGGCGATCAGCGAGTGGGCTATACCCACACCCAGGTTACGCAGTACTGTGGAGTCGGTCAGATCGCGCTGCCAGCGAGAAACCGGCAGTTTGCTGGCCAGATGCTGCATCAGGGCGTTGGCTATGCCCAGGTTACCTTCCGAGTTTTCAAAGTCGATAGGGTTAACCTTGTGCGGCATGGTGGATGAGCCGATTTCACCGGCCACTGTCTTCTGCTTGAAGTGACCCAGGGCGATATAACCCCAGATATCACGGTCAAAATCAATCAGCACGGTATTGAAACGGGCCACGGCATCGAACAGCTCGGCAATATAGTCGTGCGGTTCAATCTGAGTGGTGTAGGGGTTCCAGTTCAGCCCCAGGCTGGTGACAAAGCGCTGTGACAGTTCGTGCCAGTTAACTTCTGGGTAGGCCGACAGGTGGGCGTTGTAGTTACCCACGGCGCCGTTGATCTTACCCATGATCTCAACCGCTTCAATTTGCTTGAGTTGGCGCTCGAGACGTACGGCCACGTTGGCCATCTCTTTACCCAGAGTCGAAGGCGAGGCGGGTTGGCCGTGAGTACGGGACATCAGAGGCACAGTCTTGTAACGTCTGGCCAGCTCTTTAACAGCCTCTACCAGCTTCTGGCAGTATGGCAGCAGTACCTGTTCACGGGCTTCGGTCAGCATCAGGCCGTGGGACAGGTTGTTGATGTCTTCACTGGTGCAGGCAAAGTGCACGAACTCGCCTATGGCGGCCAGCTCGGCATTGTCGGCGATTTTTTCCTTGATGAAGTATTCCACCGCCTTGACGTCATGGTTGGTGGTGGCTTCGATGGTTTTGACTCTCAGGGCATCGGCTTCGCTGAAGTTGTCGCGAATATTGTCCAGTAATGCCAGAGCCTCTTCACTGAAGGGGGGGACTTCTTCGATTTCAGGGCAGCTGGAAAGCAGCTTCAGCCAGTTGATTTCGACCTGAACACGATACTTGGTAAGACCGTACTCGCTGAATATCCCCCGAAGTTCGGCGGTTTTACTACCATAACGCCCGTCTACCGGTGAGATAGCAGTCAGTGCGGAAAGATCCATTATAAGCTCCTTGATGAACTTGGCTTTATTATAGGGTGAGGCTTTTCTTAGCTGTATCGACGATCGCCTTGCGAGCAAACACCAGATGTCTGCGTTTACCGCCCAGTTGACGCCAGAGTACGGCACTGCGCATTGCTGCCAGCAACAAGGCGCGTATTTTATGTTGAACCAGTGGCCGCTGCAGTATGTTGGGGTTGCCCGATATTTGGATCTTAGGTCCCAAACTACTGATGATATCGCTATAGATACTGGCTAGGTTGGCGATAACCTGCTCGTCGGTTATGGCAAAGTGGCTCAGTTGGCGATGCACCTGATTGATGCGCTCAGACAGCATTCCGAGCGCTGCCCGGTTGCGACTCAGTTTACGCTCAAGCGCCAGAATGCCGACCAGATAACGGGTGATTTCCACATCTTTCTGGGCACTGTCACCCAGTTGATTGATAATCCACTTATAGCCGTTGGCCAGTACTAACTTATCGGGATAGATCTCATCGATATTCTCGGGATCTGTCACCATGATGCCATCGAGTGCCGCCGCCAACTGCTGCGGATCGCTTTCCCCGTGGCGGGCGATATATTGCACCTGGGCGATAGCCTGCAAAATGCCGGCAAATGCCATGGTGCGGTCATGCAATTGCTCGCTCAATGATTACTCCCTAATCAGGGTTTCTATGATACCGCCACCCAGGCAGACTTCACCGTCGTAGAATACTGCCGACTGCCCGGGCGTGACTGCCGCTACCGGCTCATCGAAGATCACTCTCAGCTCATCATCACCCTGGATATAAACAGTGCAGGGGATATCCTGCTGGCGATAACGGGTCTTGACCGTGATCTTGGCGCCATCGGCCGGGCCCTGTCTGTCGACCCAGTGCAGCTGTCTAGCGGTGAGGCCAACCGACATGAGTCTCGGATGCTGGCCGCCTTGGGCGACAACCAATACATTACGTTTCAGATCTTTGTCGACCACATACCAGGGATTGTCATTGCTGTTTTTCATGCCGCCAATCCCAAGCCCCTTACGTTGGCCCAGAGTGTGGTACATCAGCCCTTGGTGCTCGCCTATGACTTCACCGTCGACATTTTCGATTTTGCCCGGTTGGGCGGGCAGGTAAGTGCCAAGGAATTCAGTGAACTTGCGCTCACCGATAAAACAGATACCTGTGCTGTCTTTCTTGTTGAAGGTGACCAGTCCTTGCTCTTCAGCGATGCGGCGAACTTCGGGTTTTTCCAGTTCTCCGACCGGGAACAGGCTACGCGCCACCTGTTGATGACTCAAGGTATAGAGGAAGTAGCTCTGATCCTTGTTGCCATCTATGCCGCGAAGTAACTGGGTCTTACCGTCGGTATCACGGCGGCGCACATAGTGCCCCATGGCGATATAGTCGGCATCGAGAATGTCATCGGCAAATTCAAGGAAGGCTTTGAACTTAATCTCCTTGTTGCACATGATGTCCGGGTTAGGCGTGCGTCCCGCCTTGTATTCGGCCAGAAAGTACTCGAATACATTGTCCCAGTATTCGGCGGCAAAGTTGACCGTGTGCAACTTGATCCCCAGCTTGTCACAGACAGCCTGGGCATCTTTTAAATCTTCGGCGGCAGAGCAATATTCGTCGGTGTCATCTTCTTCCCAGTTCTTCATGAACAGGCCTTCTACCTGATAGCCCTGCTGGAGCAGCAGATAGGCTGAAACAGATGAGTCGACACCGCCGGACATGCCGACAATGACTTTTTTTCCTGATGCATTGGGAGTGTTAGCTGTCATAGATCCTAAAACCGTTGAATTCATTCATGGACGCTCGAAAAGAAAACTGCTGTTTGAGCCCGGTTCTTGCCGCCTGTTATCGGCGTGAAGCGAGGGCAGGTAAACAGCCATAAGGCGCCCAGTTTCTGCGGGGGCGTATTCTATCATGCCTTGGTGCCCAGAGCTAATCACAACAGCTCGCTATTGAGCAAAGATAACGGCAGCCGTTGTCCCTGCAAATAGCTCTCCAGCGTGGCGCTGACCAAGGGGCTACGAAGCTTGGGGCCCAGAGCGGTGATTTCATCCATACTCAACCAATGGGCGGCCTTGATGGCGACGTCCAAAGGCTTGGTACTCTGACACTCAGCCAAGCGGGCACAGAAGGTGAAACGTAAAAAGGCCAGCTCCTTGGAAACGCTGAACTGATCTATCCGCACCAGAGCTTCAGGGGTGACTGTCAGGCCGGTTTCTTCGAGCACCTCGCGGCGACAGGCATCGATAAGGCTTTCGCTTGCTTCTAAGTGACCGGCCGGTTGGTTGAATTTTTGCTGGCCGTCTATCAACTCTTCGACCAGCAGAAAACGATTCTCGGCCTCAATAATACAGGCTACTGTCACATTGGGGCGATAACGGTTAGTCATGGAGAAGCTCCTTAATCGCCACGTCGGAAAGAGTACGATATTCACCGGGCTGCAGGCATTGCCCTTGCTCGCTACCCAGGCTGAGAGCGCCTATGGCATAACGTATCAATCTTAAAGTGGGAAACCCGACATGAGCTGTCATCCGTCGCACCTGACGATTGCGCCCCTCACGGATACAGATCTCCAGCCAAGTGGTGGGGATATTGCGCCGCTCACGTATAGGGGGATTGCGTGGCCACAAAGATTCGGGTGACTGCAAACGGCGCACCTTGGCAGGCAGGGTGGGGCCATCTTTCAACTCAACGCCCTGACGCAAGGCTTGAATCGCGGTGTCATCAACATCGCCTTCCACCTGTACCCAGTAGGTCTTGTAAGTGTGTTTATTGGGTTGGGTCAGCTTGGCCTGCAGTTGACCGTTATTGGTGAGCAGTAGCAGGCCCTCGCTGTCTCTGTCCAGACGGCCTGCGGCATAAACACCGGCAATGGGCAGCAGATCTTTGAGCGTGCGCCGTCCGCCTTCGTCGGTAAACTGGCATAACACATCGAAGGGTTTATTCAGCAGTACCACCTGGGTTTCTGCAATCGAGAGAGATTGTGTCTTTGGCCGCAGGTGTTTGGAACCTTGGCTCTGGTTATATGGACTCTGTCTTTTACGGTTACGACTAAGGCCCGCTCCCTTGGTTGTCTTATCCATTCGTGGGCCCCTGGAAGATGACGCTGGTTTGTTTTTATTCCCGCTGCTTGAATGCGCTTCCTTTTCGCTGCCAGCTTTTTTACAACCATGGGGTTTATCTGTGCTTGGCTGGCGTTTGGATTTTGAGTGAGAGACTGGCGAATTCATTGAGATATCCTGGCTGCTTGAGCTATGTGCTCTGACCATTTAAAAGCGATATGCCAGAGTGTAACACCTATGCCCCGCCTGACGGCAGCGCAGGTTTGGAACTTTTAACAGAGTGTACCCGGCACTCGCCTATAGTGGAATTTGAATCTTGGCCGGAATGCTCTATGATGTTCGCCAAATTGTGATCTACAACCAATTTTCGCGCCCCTCGACCGGATCTATATCAACGGTGAGCAAAGGTGCTACCTTGGGCCAGAAAAGGTTAGGAAAACCCAAAAAATAACAACACTTATAACAACTTATTTTTATAAAAAGCGTAGGACTGAAAATGACTGATAAAAACCCCACTATCATCTATACGCAGACAGATGAAGCGCCGGCTTTGGCGACCTTATCTCTACTGCCTATCATCAAAACTTTTACCCAGGCAGCCGGCATCAATGTCGAAACCCGCGATATTTCTCTTTCCGGCCGTGTGATTGCCGCTTTCCCCGAGCGTCTGACCGAAGCGCAGCGTATCGGTGATCATCTGGCGGAGCTTGGTGAACTGGCGACTCAGCCCGAAGCCAATATTATCAAACTGCCCAATATCAGCGCCTCCATTCCTCAGCTGCAGGCTTGTATCAAAGAGTTGCAGGCCAAAGGTTATGATCTGCCCGATTATCCGGCCGAAGCCAAAAGCGATGAAGAGCGGGAAATCAAGGCCCGTTATGACAAGATCAAGGGCAGTGCGGTAAACCCTGTGCTGCGTGAAGGGAACTCAGACCGCCGCGCCCCAACTTCGGTCAAGAACTATGCCCGTAAGCACCCGCATTCAATGGGTGCCTGGAGCAAGGACTCCAAGTCTCATGTGGCTCATATGCAACAAGGGGATTTCTACGGCAGCGAGCAGTCCGTTACCCTCAAAGATGCCGATACTGTCAGCATAGTGCTGGAACAAAACGATGGCGGCCAACTGGTGCTCAAGCAGGGGCTTGAGTTGCTGGCAGGTGAAATCATAGATGCGGCCGTTATGAGCAAGCGCGAACTGACCGCCTTCTTCGAGCGCGAAATTGAAGCCGCCCGCCAAGAAGATGTACTGCTGTCGCTGCATCTGAAAGCCACCATGATGAAAGTGTCCGATCCGATTATGTTCGGCCATGCGGTGAAGGTGTTCTACAAAGATGTATTCGCCAAACACGGTGAAACTTTGCGTGAGCTGGGTGTGGACGTCAACAATGGTCTGGGTGATGTCTATGCCAAGATAGCTAAGTTGCCGGCCGAGCAGAAAGCGGCCATTGAAGCCGATATCGCCGCCGTCTACCAGAGCCGCCCTGAGCTGGCGATGGTGAACTCAGACAAGGGCATCACCAACCTTCACGTGCCAAGCGATGTGATTATCGATGCTTCCATGCCTGCTGCTATCCGCTCCAGTGGTCAGATGTGGGGCCCGGATGGTCAGTTGAAAGATACCAAGGCGCTGATCCCGGATCGTTGCTATGCCGGTGTTTACCAGGAAACCATCAGTTTCTGTAAAGAACATGGCGCCTTCGATCCTGCGACCATGGGTAGTGTGCCAAACGTGGGACTGATGGCCCAGAAGGCCGAAGAGTACGGTAGCCATGACAAGACCTTTGAAATCCCTGCGGCCGGTACCGTCAAAGTACTGGACAAGGACGGCAACCTGCTTATGTCCCACGCCGTTGAAGCCGGTGATATCTGGCGCATGTGCCAAGTAAAAGATGCACCAATTCGCGACTGGGTCAAGCTGGCCGTACGCCGCGCCAGACTGAGCAACACCCCGGCGGTATTCTGGCTGGATGAAAATCGTGCCCACGATGCCCAGGTGATCGCCAAGGTGAATGCCTACCTGCCTGAGCATGATACCGATGGGCTTGAGTTGCACATCATGTCACCTGAAAAGGCGGCCCGTTTCTCCCTTGAACGTATTAAAGCCGGTAAGGACACGATTTCGGTAACAGGTAACGTGCTGCGTGACTACCTCACCGACTTGTTCCCTATTCTTGAGCTGGGTACCAGTGCCAAGATGCTGTCAATCGTCCCGCTGATGAATGGTGGCGGTCTGTTCGAGACAGGTGCCGGCGGCAGTGCACCCAAGCATGTACAGCAGTTTGAAGAGGAAAACCACCTGCGTTGGGATTCTCTGGGCGAGTTTCTGGCGTTGGGAGCCTCACTCGAGCACCTAAGCCAGACGACGGCCAATGCCAAGGCTCAGGTGATGGCTGATTGCCTGGATCAGGCAATAGGGCAGTTCCTGGATAACAACAAGTCACCATCTCGTAAAGTGGGGCAGTTGGATAACCGCGGCAGTCATTACTTCCTGGCGCAATACTGGGCCAGCGCGTTGGCCAAGCAGGACAAGGATGCCGAGCTGAAAGCTTATTTTGCGCCTCTGGCCGAAGGCCTGGTGGCTGCAGAAGAGCAGATAGTGGCTGAACTCAATGGTGCTCAGGGAGCCGCCGTTGAACTGGGTGGTTACTATAAGCTGGATCCTGTTAAAGCCGAGCAGGCTATGCGCCCAAGTGCCAGCCTGAATCGCCTTCTGAGCGCTTGATGTTAAAAGTTGAATGAGGGAGTTATCCCTCATTCAATTGCCAAGTAAGCATTAAAAAGGCGGGGATGACCCCGCCTTTTTTCATCTCTGTTCACCCGGTCATTTAACTGGAGAGATAGCCGAGGCATGCATACCCTTTGGGCCCTTCTCAACTTGAAATTCAACAGGTTGGCCTGCTTTTAGAGTTCTATAGCCTTCCATTTCAATGGTTGAATAGTGCGCAAAAACATCCTCACCACCTTCATCAGGGCAGATAAACCCGAATCCTTTGGCGTTGTTGAACCATTTAACAGTTCCGCTTGCCATACTTCCACTTCCTTCTATTGTCTGCTTCCCAGTAAGATAGTAAAACTTTTGAGCGCTTTAGCAGTCGCTCAGATAACAGAATGTAAGTAGTGTTGCTGGATGTCAAGCTGAAATTAACAAAAAAACAACATTGTTTTGGGGCGAGTCCGGGGGAATTTTGTTACGGCTGCATTTTGTCTGAACAGGTTGCCCTGGAGTTTGCCGAACTTGATTTCGGTGGTTTCGTTTTAACCGATTGAAAAATAAGCATGAGTTAGAAACGCCTTAGACAAGCGCCGCCGCGCCAGAGTATAGTGTGACAAAGGGCCATGCCGCCCAAGTCTCGCCAGGCGCTACTTTAAAATGCAGCCGGGCATAGTGTGTTGGTAGAAGCCAAATTGAGAGGCTAATATTGAATCATGGGTAAGACTGGACAGATAGAACGTGTGGAGGAAGGGGTTGAGCAGGAACTGCAACCGCCTCCAATGTATAAAGTGATTCTGAACAACGATGACTATACCCCAATGGACTTTGTTGTGGAGGTACTGCAGCTGTTCTTTCGTAAGAATGAACAGGAAGCCACGGACATTATGTTGACCATACATCATCAGGGAAAGGCGGTTTGTGGCATTTATCCATTCGGGATAGCCGAAACCAAAGTGGTTCAGGTAAATCAGTTTGCAAGACAAAACCAACATCCGTTACTGTGTTCGTTAGAGGAAGCTTAACCAGCCTGTCTCTGTAGTTTTTTAGGGGGTGCGTATGCTGAACAAAGATCTTGAAGTGACCTTGAACCTGGCATTCCAACAAGCCAGAGATGCCCGTCACGAATATATGACGGTTGAGCACCTGCTGCTGGCGCTGACCGATAACCCTGCCGCAAGAGATGCCTTACTCGCCTGTGGTGCCAATATCGACCGACTCAAAGAGGACGTTGCCAACTTTATTAATCAAACCACGCCTATTATCAGTGACCCTGATGACGAGCGTGAGACCCAGCCGACACTGGGTTTCCAGCGGGTGTTGCAACGGGCTGTATTTCATGTGCAGTCGTCAGGTCGCAATGAGGTAACCGGCGCCAACGTGCTGGTGGCCATTTTCAGCGAACAGGAGTCCCAGGCGGTTTATCTGCTGCGCCGTTACGATATTACCCGCCTGGATGTAGTGAATTATATTTCTCACGGCTTTGCCAAGAACGATGAGGCCGATGCTCCGGGTTCGCAGGAAAGCCTGGAAGATCAATCCGAAGCCACAGAAGAGCGCAGCATGCTGGCTCAGTTTGCCAGCAATCTCAATGAGATGGCCAAACAGGGCAAGATAGATCCGCTTATCGGCCGCGACAACGAAATTGAACGCTCGATTCAAATTCTTTGCCGTCGTCGCAAGAATAACCCGCTGCTGGTGGGCGAAGCCGGCGTCGGAAAGACTGCCATCGCCGAAGGTTTGGCCTATCGGATAGTCAATGAGTCTGTGCCTGAGGTGATCAGCGAAGCGACCGTCTACTCTCTGGATCTCGGCGCGCTGTTGGCCGGCACCAAGTATCGCGGCGACTTCGAGAAACGCTTCAAGAGTCTGCTTAAAGAGCTGACCGCGGATCATAATGCGATTCTGTTCATCGATGAAATCCATACCATTATCGGTGCCGGTGCGGCATCCGGTGGGGTGATGGATGCATCCAACCTGCTCAAGCCCTTGCTCTCCAGCGGTAATCTGCGCTGTATGGGCTCTACTACTTTTCAGGAATATCAAAGCATCTTTGAGAAGGACAGAGCATTGGCGCGGCGCTTTCAGAAGGTGGACATTCACGAACCTTCGGTGGCCGAAACCACCAAGATACTTCAGGGGCTCAAGAGTCGTTACGAAGAGCATCATGGAGTGCGTTATACCCAAGCCGCCTTGGCTTGTGCCGCCAGCCTGTCGGATAAGCATATCAACGACAGACATCTACCGGATAAGGCCATCGATGTGATCGACGAAGCGGGGGCGCGGATGGCGATGATGCCACAGAGCAAACGCAAGAAAACAGTGGGTCAGAGCGAGATTGAAACCATCATCGCCAAGATGGCTAGGATCCCGGAAAAAACAGTGACGTCTTCCGAGAAGGACTTGCTGAAAAACCTGGAACGCAACCTGAAGATGGTGGTGTTCGGTCAGGACAAGGCGATAGAGAGTCTCAGCGCGGCGATTCGGCTGGCACGCAGTGGTCTTGGCAATGAAAACAAACCAGTGGGGAGCTTCCTGTTTGCCGGCCCAACCGGGGTGGGTAAGACTGAGGTGACCAACCAGTTGGCGGCATGCCTCGGCCTCAAGCTTATCCGCTTCGATATGTCCGAATATATGGAAAGTCATACTGTGTCGCGTTTGATTGGCGCGCCTCCGGGTTATGTCGGCTACGATCAGGGTGGTTTGCTGACCGATGCCGTGATCAAGACGCCTCACTGTGTGGTGCTGCTCGATGAAATCGAAAAGGCGCATCCGGATATCTATAACCTGCTGCTGCAGGTAATGGATCACGGCACTTTGACCGATAACAACGGCCGCAAGGCGGATTTTCGCAACGTGACCCTAGTGATGACCACCAACGCCGGGGTGCAGGAAACGGTGCGTAAGTCCATTGGCTTCAAACAGCAGGATCACAGCCAGGATGCGATGTCGGAGATCAATAAGGTGTTCTCGCCCGAGTTTCGCAACCGACTCGACTCCATTATCTGGTTCAACCATCTGGATATGACCATTATCGCCAAGGTGGTGGACAAGTTCCTGGTCGAGCTGCAGGCACAGTTGGATCAGAAAGGGGTGACGCTGGAAGTCAGTGATGAAGCCAGAACCTTGCTGGCCGAGAAGGGGTACGACAAGACCATGGGGGCCAGACCTATGGCCAGAGTGGTCAAGGATCTGCTGAAACGGCCGCTGGCCGATGAAATCCTGTTTGGCAAACTCGAGTCCGGTGGCATCGCCCATGTGGATGTCAAAGATGGCGAACTGGAGATCAACACGGAAGCGCCGGAGAAGATCTCCTGAGAAGCTTAGTCGAAACAAAAAAATGGCTGCCACTGGCAGCCATTTTTATTCTGAATCCTGACCCTTATCCGACACATTGATGCCTGGATAGACAACGGCAGGCCAGGTGCGCCTGCTGCGCAGTGGGTCGCCCCCATGGGCTCACCAGCAAAAAAACCGGCACAGCCGGCTTTTGAGAAATAACTGGGATCTTAGCGTGAGCGGAAGACGATGCGGCCTTTGCTCAAGTCGTATGGAGTCAGCTGCACAGTGACCTTGTCACCGGTCAGGATTCGGATGTAGTTTTTACGCATTTTACCGGAAATGTGAGCAGTCACAACGTGACCGTTTTCCAGTTCAACCCGAAACATTGTATTTGGCAAGGTTTCAAGGATAGTCCCTTGCATCTCAATGTTGTCTTCTTTCGCCATTAATCAGTTATCCCGTTAGCCTCGAATGTAAAAAACCGCCGTATCATGCCGCAAATTACAACGGCTGTAAAGGGGAGGCCTCAGTGATTGTCGCTTTTCTGCCAGCCCTGAACGCCGAGGATCTCATAGGGGCGGTAGAGTCGCTTGTAACCCATTTTGTCGTGGTTATCTATTTGATATCCCAAATAGAGAAACGATTTCGACATCAATTTGCCCAGGCGGCATTGCTGCAGCACCAGTAAGCTCCCGAGGGATCTATCGCTGTAGTCCGGGTCGAAGTAGCTGTAGATGGCTGACAGGCTCTGGGGCAGGAGATCTGTCACCGCCACGGCAACCAGTCGCTGACCATGCCAAAGTTCGATAAACACCGGACTGAGCCACTCACAGGCGAGAAAATGACGGTACTGCTCTTCGCTCGGAGGATACATGGGGCCGTCACTGTGGCGGGCACAGATATAACGCTCATAGAGGGGATAGTGAGCCGGGGTTTCCTCGGTCACAATCCGAAAGTGCAGGTCACGATTTTTAGCCAGGGTGCGTTTTTGTCTTTTGGACAGGCGAAATTCATCCAGCGGGACTCTGATGGGCTGACAAGCGTTGCAGTGAGGGCAACGGGGCTTGTAGATGGCGCCGCCACTGCGGCGAAACCCCAGTGCCAATAGGCGCTCAAACAGTGACAAGTCCAGCTCATCTTCCTGGATCACCAATAACTGCTCCTGTTGTCCGCTCAGGTAGCTGCAGGCAAAGGGTTGGCTGAGGCCTATGGCAATGGCATGGGTATCAGAGTTCAAGTTTGACCTCATCGGTTTGCCAGCAATCCCTGGCAAGACTACCGTCCCTGAACTGTTTCAAGAGTGCGAGAAAATCTTTACGATTTAAACTCTTGGCTCCGAGGCTCTCAAGGTGCGGATTCATCACCTGAGCATCGATAAGTCTGAAACCCTGCTTGAGTGCATATTGGTGCAGGGCGATAAAGGCCGCCTTGGAGGCGTTAGTTTTACGGTGGAACATGGACTCGCCACAGAACACCTGACCCACGGCCAGGCCATACAGGCCACCTATCAGGCGATCATTGTCCCAGACCTCGAAGGAGTGGGCATGGCCCAAGTGGTGCAGCTCCTGGTAGGCCAGACGGATCTCTTCGGTTATCCAGGTGCCGGGCTGATCTTTTCGCGGCATGGCGCAGCCGGCCATCACATCGGCAAAGGCTCGGTCGATGCTGAAAGTCCAATCCTGCTTTTTCAAATACTTGCGTAGACTACGGGAGATATTGATGCTGCCAGGAACAAAGACGGCGCGGGGATCCGGAGACCACCAGAGAATGGGGTCATGGGTATTGAACCAGGGGAAAATACCCTCGTAATAGGCGTTGAGTAACCGCCTGGGATGCAGGTCGCCGCCAATGGCCAATAGGCCGTTGGGATCCGTCAGCGCCAGCTCAGGCGACGGGAAAGGATCCAACTCATGATTTAAGAAAGACAGTAGGTTCACAATTGCGTATGATTCTGCTCAGGGCCTTCTTATAAGTTAGCGGAAAAACAGCTATGTGGAAACTGATACTGAATGCAATGCTGCTGCTCTCATTGTCCCTCGCAGCAGGAACCCAGTCCCTCTATGCCGGTTATGATAGAAATCAGGCTCAGCCGGTTGAGAAAGTACTCTACGGCCAGGTGGAATCGGTACGGAAAATCACCGAAAAACAGCTGATGGAAGACAGAAATCGCGGCTGGAAAACCTTCGGTGGTGCCTTGCTCGGTGGCGTGATTGGTCATCAGTTCGGTGGTGGTAGTGGTCAGGATGTGGCAACCGTGCTGGGTGCTCTGCTCGGCGCCGGTATTGGTCATCAATATGGTGACAGCAGTTACTATCGTGAACTCAAGTTGGTGGAGTTGATGATACGCCAAGAAGATGAAACCCAGGTGATGATCATACAAGACGAAGATCCCGGCATGACCTTCAAGGTAGGCGATGAAGTGCGGGTGGTTTATCTGCAGGGTAGCGTCCGGGTCGACCTGGCTATGTGATTTGACTGTGTAAGCTTTGAGCCAATAACAGATAAAACAAAGGCGCCGAGAGGCGCCTTTGTTTTGGATGGAACAATTAAAAACCACGAGGCAGTTTGTGATTACCGGCCGCCAGTTTTTCACGCCACAGTTCTTTGGGAGTCTTGCCCCCTTGGTTGCCGGCTTTGGCAGGCGTAGCCTGTTTGGGTTGGGTCTTAGCGGCGGGCTTTGCAGCAGGCTTGGCCGCCTTGGTTTTTTCCTGCTTTGTTTCAGCCTTGGCTGGTTTGGCGCTATCTGCCAGCATCTGTTCCAGTTCAGCGAAACGCAGTGATTTACCGCCATCGATTTTGTACCAGCTGCCATTTTGTTCAATGGTCACTGCTTTGCCCTGTTGCTCACTGAGAGCTTGCTGCAGTGCGCTGATAACTTCTTCTTTGGTCAGTTTTGCCATATTCATAACCTGTTTGTTTTTAGAGTTACTTGAAGGTTTGCGATAATTTTATAAGTCAAAGGCCGGAAATGTCCAATTTGCAGGCCAAAAAGCAGCAAACTTGTGTCCAAGGGCGCAGCTTTTGCCCGCTTTGGGGTCTGAAACCGACCTCCTGACGCGGAATTGTGAACTCAACCCCAAGGACTTGCTGTGCTAGAATGTCGGCATATATCGGCATCTGAATCGACAGGAAACCCCATGAAAAGAGAGGAACTCAGACAATATCTGCACGAACTGTTACAACTGGATAAATTTCGTGATTATGCTCCCAATGGCTTGCAGGTTGAAGGCAAGGGCGAAATTCGCAAAGTAGTCACAGGTGTGACCGCCTGCCAGGCATTGATTGACCGGGCAGTGGCAGCCGGAGCCGATGCCCTATTGGTGCACCATGGTTTTTTCTGGAAGAATGAGCCCGAAGTACTGACCGGAATGAAACAGCGACGGATCAAGACCTTATTGCTCAACGACATTAACCTGTTCGGTTATCATTTGCCGCTCGATGCCCATCCTGTGCTGGGTAATAACGCCGAATTGGGCCGGTCGCTTGGGATTATAGAGCCAGAGGCGGTGGAGACTGTCGCTCAAGGTTTGCTTTGGCAAGGTGTATTTGATTCACCAATGACAGCCAAAGATTTGAGTGCCTTGCTTGAGCAACGTTTGGGGCAGGCGCCTCTACACTTGGATGGCGGTGATAAATCTATACAAAAGCTGGCTTGGTGCACTGGCGGCGCTCAAGATTATATCGATACCGCCGCGACCTTGGGGGTAGATGCCTTTATCAGCGGAGAGGTGTCAGAGCGCACTTTCCATAGCGCGGTGGAGCAGGGGATCCATTACTTCGGTGCTGGTCACCATGCTACAGAGCGGTTTGGTATCAAGGCCCTGGGAGAACATTTGGCTCGAGAATTTGATCTCGAACATGAGTTTATCGATATTCCAAACCCAGTGTAATTTTATGCCGGGATGATTAGGCCAAGGCCCCGAGTATTCCTGTTATATGCATACCGCCGCCAAACCATTGGTGGCGGTATGCAACGTCAGCTAGATTATTGTTGCAGCCTTAATCTTCATGGATACGACGTTTAATCGGGCGCTATGGCCGGATTGCGATAGGCCTCGCGATACTTGTCGACCCACATGGAAGTGGCACCGCAAATGGCAACCGGCATCACGATAAAGTTGACTATAGGGATCATGGAAAACAGAGTGACGGCGGCGCCGAAGCTCATACTGCTACCCTTGGTATTTTTCAGGGCAAACTTCATCTCTTTGAATGCCACCTTGTGGTTATCGAAAGGATAGTCACAGTATTGGATGCTCATCATCCAGGCACTGAAGATAAACCAGACCACAGGGAAAACGGTTTGGCCAATCACAGGGATAAAAAACAGCAGTAAGATCAGTATGGCTCGTGGCAGGTAATATGCCAGCTTTTGCCATTCACGACCGAGGATCCGCGGCAGATCCTTGATTAAATCTAAGGTGCCGCCGGTATTGAGCGGCTTGCCGGTCAGCAGTTGCTCTACCTTTTCGGCCAACAGACCGTTAAATGGCGCTGCCAGCCAGTTCATCACGGAGCTGAAGATAAACGATAGCAGCACCAGCAGGGTGATAATCGCCAGTGGCCAGAGGATCACATTAAGCCAGCTGAGGTAGTCCGGCAGTTGGCCTTCGAGCCAGGCAAACACATTTCCTAGTTGGCCTATGGCAAAATAGATGACGCCGGCAAACAACAGCAGGTTGATCATCAGCGGAATAAACACAAAGCTGCGCAAGCCCGGTTGCTTGATCAGGCTAAAGCCTTGGAGAAAATAGTTGACGCCGCTCTTGGCGGGTCTTGAAGATGCGGACATGTACCACTTACTCTCAATAAAAGAATACTTAGGCCGATTTTGAGCAACCAAGGCCACGAAAACAAGGGAAAAACGCAGCCAAGGGAATAAAAAGCGTTACAAAATGCGGCCCGCTTTGCTAAAGTGACAGCGCTTATACAGCTTCTTGGGCCAGGACGGCGGCGTTTCAATCAGGCTATTGAATTTCCTTCAGGATTGGCCCGCAAAACAAAAACAATCGGCACTGACATCCAACGGCAAATATGAGACTCAAACAGATAAAACTCGCTGGCTTCAAGTCATTTGTCGATGCTACCAAAATCCCTTTTCTCAATCCGCTGACGGCCATTATTGGCCCTAATGGCTGCGGTAAATCCAATGTGATTGATGCCGTGCGCTGGGTGCTGGGTGAAAGCTCGGCCAAACACCTGCGCGGTGACTCCATGGCCGATGTTATCTTTAACGGCTCCAGTGCCCGTAAGCCTGTTTCTGTCGCCAGCGTTGAGCTGGTATTCGACAACGCCCTTGGACGTATCGGCGGCCAGTATGCCAACTACGGTGAAATTTCCGTCAAGCGCCAGGTCTCCCGCGATGGCGAAGCTCTTTATTTTCTCAACGGTCAAAAATGCCGCCGCAAGGATATTACGGATATCTTTATGGGCACCGGCCTTGGGCCGCGCAGCTACGCCATCATAGGCCAAGGCACCATCTCCCGCTTGATCGAATGCAAACCTCAGGAACTCAGGGTTTTTATCGAAGAGGCCGCTGGTATCTCCCGTTACAAAGAGCGGCGCAAGGACACGGAAAACCGTATTCGCCATACCCGTGAAAACCTTGAGCGCCTGGGGGATATTCGCTCCGAGCTGGGTAAGCAACTGGATAAGTTGACGATTCAGGCTCAGGCCGCCAAACGCTATCGGGAATACAAGCAAAGCGAGCGGCGCTTGCATGCTGAACTCTTGGTGATGCGTTTCTTGGAGCTCAATGAGCAGACCGAAGCGCAAAACAGCGAGATAGAAAGGCTGGAGACCGAGCTGGCCCAGCAGCAGGCGCTAAAACAAGAGTTGGAGTTGAGCCTGACTCGGCAAAAGCTGGCTCAGGATGAACTCAGTGAAAAGGAGCAGCGCCAGGTTGCCGATTATTATCACAACAACACTGAAATCGCCCGTATCGAGCAGCAGCTCAAGTATCTCAAAGAGCGGGATAAACAGCAGGCATCTGAATTGGGTGCGCTGCAACAGCAAATCGCCACATTGAATGAACAGCTGGCTCAGGCCAAGCAGCAGGAGCAAACTCTGGATGACAGTTTGCAGCAACATTTGCCGCGCCAGGAGGTGCTGGAAGAGCAGCAGTTTGAACTGAGCCAACAGTATGAAGCGGCGCTCTCGCAAAGTGAAAGCCTTGCCGGTGAGTTGCAACAGGCGGTGACTGCAGTCAGAGATATCAAGCATCAGCAGGAGCTCGCCGCCACCCGGGAGCAGCATCTTAAACAGCAACATGCCCAGCGCACCGAGCAGCTCGATAAGCTTAGTGCAAGATTGCAGCAACCTGAGGCCGATAACGGGGCAAACCCGGCTGAGCTTCAGCAGCAGGTCAGCTTGTGTGAGTCACAATTGGCGGCAGCTAAGGCCGATGTCGAACGCCATGGTGCAGAGTTGATTGAGGCCCAGGAAACGTGGGAGCGGGCAAGACAAGCGGAGCAACAGCTGGTGCAGCGCCGCTCGGGGCTAACTGGTCGCCTGGAACTGATAAGTCAGTGGCTCGAAGGCGCCGCTCAAGCAACGCAAGCAACACAAACTGCCTTGATTCAGCTTTGGCAGGACATTCAGGTCGAGGCCGGTTGGGAGCAAGTGGTTGAGGCTTGGCTTGGCCCCTTGATGCGCGCCGCTGTCTATCCTGACAGCAAACCATTTGATGGCCAAGGTTTTGCTCAGACTCGTCGCCAAAGTTGGGGGCCGGTCAGCGCTAGCGTCAACTTAAGCCCCTGGCTTGCCAGGGTGCGCTGGGCCGAGTCGGCGCAGCAGGCATCCAACTTGCTCGAGCAGGGGCTGGCAGAGGGGGAGTTGATCCTCTGCCGCGATGGCAACCTTTTTGCGCATGATGTAAAGCTGACGCTCGCCGAGGATGGCCAGTCACTGGTGAAGCTGACCGCCGAGCAGGGCGCCATTCAGGCCGAGCTCGATAAGCTTGCAAGTGAGAGTCGGCAGGTGCAGCAACAAACCACTGCGGCTCAGGATAGGTTCAACGAATTAAGGCAGGCTCAGCAGCTCAAGTCCGAGGCGCTACAGCAACAGCAACTGGCGTTGACCCGCGCAGTGATGGCTTGTGAGGCGGCTACCGAGCAGGCGGCACGCGAACTCAGACAAAGGCAACAGATAGAAGCGGAAATCGCCGAGCTAAAAGAGCGCCTCGAGCAGGAGCAGTTTGAGCTGGAGACGCTGATTGAGAGTCAGTTTGCTGCCGATGATACTCTTTATGAGCGCCAGCGGCAGGAGCGATTGCTGAGTGAGCGCCACAACGAGGCCAATCAGCAAAAAAACAGCCTTAAAGTCAGCCTGAGCGAACTCGAGCGCCAGTTAAAAACCTTGAACGGGACTCTGGCGGAGCAGAAAACCGCCTTGGCGTTGGCAGCGCAGCGGCGTAAACAGTTGACCGAGCAGTTGCAGCAGGCTGAGCACAAGCGCAGTGAATTGCTAGATAGACCGCAGCAGGGGGCAGATAGCGCCGAGCTGCAACCGCTGGAGCAACGCCTGGAGGGATTGCTGGCGCAGCAACACAGGATGCAGACGGAGCTTGAGCGCACCCGGGCCAAACTTGCCGAGCAGCAACAGCAGTTGGATAGTACAGCTTTAAAGCAAAAACAACAGCTTGGACAACTGGAGCACTTGACTCAGACAATCAGCACGTTAAAGTTACGTCGCGAGGGCTTAAAAGGTCAGGCCGACAGCCAATTGGCGCAGCTCAGCGAGCAACAGATCAAGTTGCATGAAGTGGCGGCAAACCTGCCGGATGAAGCAAAAATCGAGCCCTGGCAGGATGAACTGGAATCGGTTCGGCGCAAGATAAGTCGCCTCGGCGCCATTAACTTGGCGGCCATTGAAGAGTATGAGCAGCAAAAAGAGCGTAAAGCTTATCTCGATGCCCAGGATGAAGACCTCAACAAGGCGCTGGCTAGTCTCGAAGAGGCGATCCGCAAGATAGACAGAGAGACCCGCAGTCGCTTCAAGGCGACTTTTGAGCAGGTCAATGCCGGACTGGGCGAGTTGTTTCCCAAGGTATTTGGGGGCGGCAGTGCCTACCTGGCGCTGACAGATGATGATTTACTCGATACCGGAGTGACCATCATGGCCCGGCCACCGGGCAAAAAGAACAGCACGATTCATCTACTTTCGGGTGGAGAAAAGGCGCTGACGGCTTTATCATTGGTGTTTGCGATTTTCAGGCTCAATCCGGCGCCTTTTTGTATGCTGGATGAGGTCGATGCACCCTTGGATGACGCCAACGTCGACAGATTCTGCCGTCTTTTGCAGGAGATGTCGGACAGCGTACAGTTTATCTATATCAGCCACAATAAGCTCACTATGGAGATGGCTGATCAGTTGATAGGTGTCACTATGCATGAGCCGGGTGTCTCTCGCATAGTCGCAGTCGATATTGAAGAAGCGGTGGCTATGGCCGACGCCGGATAACCATAGGAAAACAGGTAACCAATGGAAGATTTGCAACTGGTATTGTCTGTATTGGGCGCGATTGCCATCATTGCCGTGCTGGTTCACGGTTTCTGGTCTATCCGCAAACAACAGCCCAAGTCGCTGAAAGAAAACCCGCTGACAGGTTTCTATAAGGATCAGGCTCGGCGTGATAGCGAAGGTTTCGATGCCGATGGAATTGGTGAGGTGAGGGTGCGTAAAGTCTCACCGGATGAAAAGCCACCCA
The DNA here is from genome assembly GCF_002777975.1 of Shewanella carassii. GTDB lineage: Bacteria > Pseudomonadota > Gammaproteobacteria > Enterobacterales > Shewanellaceae > Shewanella > Shewanella carassii. Next base: position 161,278 of record NZ_NGVS01000007.1, on the reverse strand, counting down.
AGCTCAAGAGCAGCAAGTTGCGTAAACCTGGCTTCCAGTCGCCTCAGGTTGATGAGACTGAAACTGAACAGGCATTTTCCCTCTCAGGGGCCAAACCCGAGCCGAGAGTGAATAGCAAGCCACAACGGCAAGAGCCAGTGTTGCATCTCGATGATGACCAAGATACGGCTGAAATGCAGATGGAGCTTGGGCTGGGCGCGGATAATCACAACGACACTCAAATAGCGGCCCAAGCCGGTCATCAGGCAAATAGTCAGCCAGAGCCACAACTGGCTACTGAACAACAGACCCGCGAGCAGGCCAAGGAAGAATCGCGCCACGATGAGTTGCCCGATCCCAAGGATGTTTTGGTACTGCATGTGGTTGCCAAAGAAGGCGAGAGCCTCAGCGGCGCCGAGTTGCTGCCTTGCTTGTTGGCACTGAACTTCAAGTTCGGTGATATGAATATTTTCCATCGCCATGAAGATAACGCTGGTACGGGGCGGGTGTTGTTTTCCCTAGCCAACATGGTGAAACCCGGGGTGTTTGATCCGGACAACATGGAACAGTTCAGCACTCAAGGGATAGTCCTGTTTATGACCTTACCTTGTCATGGCGATCCGCTGATGAACTTTTCCATCATGCTCAACTCCGCCCATCAATTGGCGGATGATCTTGGTGCCGATCTGCTAGACGGCCAACGTCAGCCATGGCATCAGGACACTAAACAAGCCTACCTGGGCCGTATTCGGGCTCAGGGCTGATATTCATCAGGGAGCCAGTGTGAGTCTCTCTATCCAAGGCCGCCTCTGCGGCCTTTGTTTTGTGCGGAATTTTTATGCAAGCCATTGAAAACGAAATTGATCAGCTGATAAGCACCATTAACGAGCACAACATTCGCTACTATGTGGATGACAACCCCAGCATTCCCGATGCCGAATATGACCGCCTGATGCAGCGGCTCAAAACGCTTGAGGCCGAGCACCCTGAGCTGCAACGCAGCGACTCGCCAAGCCTCAGAGTCGGTGGGCTGGCGCTGGCCAAATTTGAACAGGTAACTCACCTCAAACCTATGCTCAGTCTGGACAACGCCTTCAGCGAAGAAGATTTTGCCGCCTTCCATAAGCGGGTGACTGACAGAGTAGGCGAGTTCAGCTATTGCTGCGAGCCCAAGCTCGATGGGCTGGCGGTCAGTATTCTCTATCGCGATGGCGTGTTGGAGCGTGCCGCCACCCGTGGCGATGGTGCGGTCGGTGAAGATATTACCGAAAACGTTCGCACCATTCGGGCGGTGCCGCTGAAACTCAGGGGCGATGACTATCCGCCGCTGTTGGAAGTGCGCGGTGAAGTATTCATGCCCAAGGCGGCCTTCGAGGCGCTCAACGAGCGTAACCGAGTCAAGGGAGACAAGCTGTTTGTCAATCCGCGTAATGCCGCCGCCGGCAGTTTGCGGCAGCTGGACTCCAAGATCACTGCCTCTCGGGCACTGGCGTTTTACGCTTATGCATTGGGCGTGGTTGAGCCGGAATCCTTCCCGCTGGCGGACACCCATCTTGGGCAGTTGCAGCAGCTTAAAACCTGGGGATTGCCGGTCAGCAGTGAGATCCGCCTTGCCAAGGACCTCAGCGAAGTGGATGACTACTACCGGGATATTATGGCGCGCCGCAGTGCTTTGGCCTATGAAATCGATGGTGTGGTATTCAAGGTCAACAGCATAGAAGCGCAGCAGACACTGGGATTTGTCTCCCGTGCACCGCGCTGGGCCATCGCTTATAAGTTTCCGGCCCAGGAAGAGATGACTCTGCTCGAAGGGGTCGACTTTCAGGTAGGCCGCACCGGCGCCGTGACACCGGTTGCCAGGCTTAAGCCTGTGTTTGTCGGTGGGGTGACAGTTTCCAACGCCACTTTGCACAACGCCGACGAAATCGCCCGCCTTGGGGTGAAAGTTGGCGATACTGTGATCATTCGCCGTGCCGGTGATGTTATCCCACAAGTGGTTGCCGTGGTGCCGGAAAAAAGACCTGAGGATGCCAAAGAGATCCGTTTCCCGGCGCAATGCCCGGTTTGTGGCTCTCAGGTGGAACGTCTCGAGGGTGAAGCCGTGGCCCGTTGCACAGGTGGCTTGTTCTGCGAAGCGCAGCGCAAGGAAGCCATCAAACACTTTGCTTCCCGCAAGGCGCTGGATATAGATGGCATGGGCGACAAGATAGTCGAGCAGCTGATCGATAAGGAGCTGGTAGAGAGCCCGGCGGATCTGTTCTCACTCACGGCTTCTGCCCTGACTATGCTGGAGCGGATGGGGCTCAAGTCGGCCACCAATCTGGTGCAGGCCATAGAAGCGGCCAAGCAAACAACCCTGCCCAAGTTTCTCTACGCTTTGGGGATCCGTGAGGTAGGCGAGTCTACCGCTGCCAACCTGGCACGGCACTTCAAAGAGCTGGATGCCCTGAAGCAGGCGAGTGTCGAGCAGCTTATCGAAGTGGAAGATGTCGGCGCCATAGTGGCTCAGCATGTGGCGCACTTCTTTGCTCAGCCCCACAACCTTGAGGTGATAGATAAACTGCTGGCCGCCGGGGTGACCTGGCCGGCCATCGAAGCGCCGTCTGAAGACGAGCAACCGCTCAAGGGGCAGACTTGGGTCTTGACCGGCACTTTGAGCCAGATGAGCCGCACTGACGCCAAGGCGCAGCTGGAGGCGCTCGGCGCCAAAGTGTCCGGCAGTGTCTCCAAGAAGACAGACTGCGTAGTGGCCGGCGAGGCCGCTGGCTCCAAATTGACCAAGGCCAATGAGCTTGGGGTCAAGGTGTTGGATGAAGCCGGCCTGCTGGCGCTGCTGCAGTCCTGAGCCGAATTTCTCTGCAGCAATCCTGAGCTTAATCTTTCTGCTTCAGCCTCGCCAAGCCGCGGGGCTTTTTTACCTTCACTCAATGGCAACCAATCCGAGGTGGTATGAACCCCTTAAGATTGTAGAGTCAAAATAGCCAAACGGTGTGTTTCTGGCTTCTATTTAGCTTATTTGCGCCACATAACTTGAATTGTGTTGCCACAGGACCCACCTCATTATTCCGTAGGATGGTTGGTCGAGACTCGCTCTCAGATCGCCTCATTGAGGCCGCTTATGGAAGAGGTGTATCTCGGGGCATCTGCTTAAAAACAGAGTCAGTCACAAGCGTGGACGCTTTAGGTTATTTTTATCATGGCTGCGCCAGGCCTTGTCTGGGTGAGTCACAATCATGGGATCATGCCCTTGCTTAAATTTGAACATGTGCGCTGGCTCGACAATGACGGCCATATCAAGCCACCGTTACTGCTTTACATCATAGTGCTGTTTTTGGCTCGCGGCTGGTGTGTGTTTGCAGCGTCCCTGACCCAGGCCAGCGACAGGGCCGCTCTGGTGCGGCTATTTTATCCGGAAAAGAGTGACTTTCTATTGTCTCTGGCCGCCGGCGCCGGCGCTTTGTTGATCTATGGTTTGATCCTGGCTGAGCGTAAACGGGTATTTGAGGCATTGATCCCATTGTTTCGGCAAATTCGCTGGTGGTTGGCGCTGCTGCTGGGGATAGATGGCATGCTGCTTATTCAGCGTCTTGGTCACAGTGACTGGCTATTTAGTTGGAATCTGGCGTTGGATGCCTTATTGCTGTTCTGGTCCTTGCTGTACCTCGCCAAGTCGGCGCATTTACGCCATTATCTCAACGACTGGCAAAAACAAGACATATCGGAGTGACTTAAAAGGCAGATTCGGCAGTTATTTGCTATATAAAACAGGGATCAGTTTGTTTCTGTCGGCTCAAATAACTATTTCTAGCGGCCATTTCGGGTGAAATTTAAACAGATCCGGGCGCCCAATGCAGTTTAAAGACTAAAATACTGTCAAATATGCTGTTTTTGTCATAAATTTGGCGCTTAAGTCTTACGCTTGGTTTTCAATAGACTATAGTTAGGACTCTTGGGTAATGGTTTTTTAAACCTTGTTTATCAAGTCGTTCTCTGGAGAAACTTTGAGTGGCCAAAGCTGAAAGGATCCATCTCCCGCTGTCACGCCTGCAAACCGGCATTACAGTCAAATTGCCTCTGTCTTGGACAGATCACCCCTTTTTGTTTAATCGCATAGAAATCAAAGATGCCAGTCAAATAGAGATGATCCGTAATCTCGGAGTGCCCTATGTCATTTTGCTCTCCGATGAGGAACTGCTCAATGATGTGATTGAAGAGGAAGACGAGGCGCAACAGGTAACAGAGCAGACAAAGGACAGTAAGCCAGATCCCAAAGCGACAGCTCGTAAGGCGATACGCAAAAGTCAGGGACGTTTTTTGAATGCCATTAATGACAGTCGTACCGTGGTCAGTAAGTTGGTGTCCGATCCCGAAGGCGCCGCTCGTGAAGCCTCAACTTTAGTTGAGCAAATGCTGGAGCATCTGTTGGAGTCCGATAGCCCCAAACTGGCATTGGTGTCCAGTGGTGAAGGCGCTCCCAGCGTGACTCAACACGGGATATCGGTCGCTGTATTGGCTTTGATGATTGCCCACTCATTGGAACTCTCCAAAGATAAGCTTAGGGATATCGCCCTGGGCGCACTGCTGCATGATGTTGGAAAGCTCAAGGTGCCGGAGTCTATCAGACGTAAGCGCGGGCCTTTGAGTCAACATGAAAGCAACTTTCTCTCTATGCATCCCAATTTCGGTTATGACATGCTCAAACGCAGTGGCCTGTTTGGCAATGAGGTGCTGAATATCGTGATGCACCACCATGAGTTTATCGATGGCTCCGGCTATCCAGATGGGCTCAAGCTGGCCAAGTTGCCCCTGATCACTCAGATAGTCGCGCTGGCCAACGACTATGACAGCCAATTGGCGCGTCAGGAGATCGTCTCGCCGCAAATCGCTTTGGGATACCTATTTAAATATCGGGTTGGCAAACATCAGGAGCAACTGATTTCGGCGTTGGTCAAGGTGTTGGGTATATATCCGCCTGGCACCCTGGTGAGTCTGTCTGACAACAGCGTCGGCAAGGTGATGATGACCACATCAGAGGTGCGACAGCCTCAGGTTTGGGCCTGTAAACGCGATGGCAGCGAGCCTAAGTTGCGCTTTCTGATGGATGAAGATGTCAGCGTGGAGGCGGTGCTCAAGTCTGATGAACTGACCGAAGGCGCCTCAAAAACCCTGCAAACCGGTGCCAGCATCAGTTTCTATTTCAGCGCCCTGGAATAGTTTGCAACCCGCTTGCTCTTGCTTTGAGCGGCTAAAGTTTAGTCACTCATAGGTTCACCTCTGGTTTTTATTGTTATTTGTCTTATGCTTGAGCTCGGTTTACAGCGGAGTAGGGCGATGAAACATATTGCGGTTTGGGGCTGCGGCTGGTTTGGTTTGCCACTGGCAAGGACACTGCTTGCCAGTGGCATTAAGGTTTGCGGCAGTAAGCGTACCGAGGAGGGCGCGGAGCTGTTGAGAAAAGAGGGAATAGATGCCGTGACCCTCAATCTTGCTGAACCGGCACCTTTACCTTCGTTGCCGGATGACTGTGATGCCCTAGTGCTCAATATCCCCCCCGGTCTAAGGCGCGGCGATAATGATTATCTACCTTCTCTCGAGCGCTTATTGCCTGTGATTGCTGCAAGCTCCATCAAACGCCTGTTGTTTATCAGTAGTTCAGGGGTTTACCCTCAGTCTCAGGGCGTAGTCACAGAGACGACATCTGTTGATGCTCCATCTGACAGCTATTGCGGCACCTTGGCGATGGCTGAACATAAGATACTGGCGCTTGCCAATGAAGGTCTTCAAGTCACTGTTATCCGTTTTGCCGGCTTGGTCGGTCCAGGGCGTCACCCTGGGCGCTTCCTCGCTGGAAAGACAGGGCTGCCCGGTGCGAACGCCGTGGTGAATCTGGTGCACCTCGATGACTGTATAAATGCCTGCTTGAAGTTATTGACCGCCGCTAACCCCGGGGCCATCTATAATCTTTGTTCTCCGTGTCATCCAACTAGGCAAGAGTTTTATCCGGCTGCCGCCAAGGCACTCGGCTTGGCATCGCCCGAGTTTGCAAAAGAGAGTGAAACCGGTAAGTGGGTGGATGGTTCTCTCATCTGCCGCGAACTTGACTTTGAATACAGTTACCCCGACGCTGATAGCCTTATTGCCGCTTGCCGTTAAAGGGCATGATTAAAAACAGAACAAGAGGAAAGCCTATGTCTTTGTTATCTAGAATGGTGAGAGCCTTGCCGTTGATACTCTTGGCCATTGGCAGTTTCAGTGCCAGTGCGGCCGATTTTCAGGAAGGGCGCGATTATGTCAAGGTGGCGGGGATCCCCGAAGCCAAGGGCGGTATTGTCAGAGAGTTTTTCTCCTATAACTGCCCCCATTGCTACTACAAGGATCCCTTGATGCAGCAAACAGCTGCCCTGCTGAAGGGGAAACTGGATTTTGAAAGAACCCCGGTCGGTGCCGGACGTCCTTCCTGGATCCTCAGTCAGGAAGCCTATTATCTGGCGCAAAAATTCAGGATTACCGATCAGGTGCACGGCAATATTTTTAACCGGATCCATGAACAACATCAGGCCTTTGAGCGGCCGCAACAGTTGAAGGATTTCTTTTTGGCACAGGGGGTGAATGAGCAAGAGCTTAACCAAACCTTAGGCTCGGCCGACAGCAAGCTGGCATTGGCCAATTATGATACCCAGACTCAACTCTCCGGGATCCGTGGTGTGCCCTCTCTTTTGGTCAATGGCAAGTATTTAATTACCTCGAAAAGTTCAGATCCCAAGGAGTTGGCGGCACTCATTCTCTATCTGAACCGGGAAGCACCATAATTTCCATAATATTATCAATATCATCAAGAGGCCGTAAGGCCTCTTTTTTTATCTCTGTCCTAATACCTAGAGTTAATTCTGTACGGGTTAATGGCTGGGTTTGGTTGTTTACTCCATTTTGACCACTTTTCATCAAGAGAGTTGGACTCTTGCTCTATTCACTATATGGCGGAAAAGAGCCGCTTTTTTATCAAATTATGCTGAAAATCACTTCGACATTGGTCTAATAATAAGCGTCAATTAAACGAGCGTTTTATCGAGGGATATGTTTATAAGTTTTTGATAATAAATTACTTTGTTGAATTGTTAATGGTGTGTGAATTTTGGCTTAGACTAAGGTCTTGATTGTGACGTTCCCGGCGGTTGCTAGATTAACTGTGACTTAATAATTATTACCACAGGGGAGTCGCTATGGGTTTTGAAAACAATGACAAGGCAAAGGGGTACTGGCGCGAAAACTTGCGCTTGGTACTGGGACTACTGGCCATCTGGTTTGCTGTTTCCTACGGTTGTGGAATTTTACTGGTGGATGTTCTCAATGAAATTCATTTTATGGGATTCAAGCTTGGCTTCTGGTTTGCCCAGCAAGGTTCCATGTATGTGTTCGTAGCGCTGATTTTCGTTTATGCGGCCAAAGCGAATGCCTTAGATAAAAAATATAACGTACACGAAGACTAAGGAGTGGGCCGATGGATGTTCAAACATTAACGTTTTTGATTGTGGGGCTCTCGTTTGCCCTTTATATCGGGATTGCCATCTGGTCGCGAGCCGGCTCTACCAAGGATTTCTATGTTGCAGGTGGTGGGGTGCCCCCGGTTATGAACGGGATGGCCACGGCTGCAGACTGGATGTCGGCTGCCTCTTTTATCTCATTGGCGGGTATCGTTTCCTTTGTGGGGTACGATGGCAGCGTGTATCTGATGGGGTGGACCGGTGGCTATGTGCTGCTGGCTTTGTGCATGGCACCTTACCTTCGCAAGTTTGGTAAGTTCACTGTACCTGACTTTATTGGTGAGCGTTATTACTCCCAGGCGGCCCGAGTTGTGGCCGTGATTTGCGCCATCTTCATCTGCTTTACTTATATTGCCGGGCAGATGCGTGGCGTTGGGGTGGTGTTCTCCCGTTTCCTGGAAGTGGATGTCGACACTGGGGTGTATATCGGTATGGCGGTAGTATTCTTCTACGCCGTGCTCGGTGGCATGAAGGGGATCACCTACACTCAGGTGGCGCAATACTGCGTGCTGATCTTCGCCTTTATGGTTCCGGCCATCTTTATCTCTGTGATGATGACGGGCCATGTTATCCCACAAATCGGTTTTGGTGCTGAGCTGATAGATGCCGCCGGGAATGATACCGGGGTGTATCTACTGCAAAAGCTCGATGGTCTGCAAACCCAGCTGGGTTTCACTGAATACACAGAAGGCGCCAAGAGTACCATAGATGTATTCGCTATCACGGCCGCGCTTATGGTGGGTACTGCCGGTCTGCCGCACGTGATCGTGCGCTTTTTTACCGTACCTAAGGTAAAAGATGCCCGTATCAGTGCCGGTTGGGCGCTGGTGTTTATCGCCATCATGTACAGCACAGTGCCTGCTCTGGCGGCATTCTCTCGGGTAAACATGATTGAAACCATCAATGGCCCTGAATCGACCGGTGTTGCCTATGAGTCGGCGCCGCAGTGGATCAAAAACTGGGAAACGACCGGGCTTATCAAGTGGAACGATAAAAACGGCGACGGCAAGATGTACTACGCCAAGGGTAACCTCACCGACGACAGCAGCAACGAGATGAATATCGATCGCGATATCATGGTGCTGGCGACCCCTGAAATCGCCGATCTGCCGGCTTGGGTGATTGCTCTGGTGGCAGCCGGTGGTCTGGCGGCGGCGCTTTCGACTTCTGCGGGCTTGCTGCTGGTTATCTCAACCTCGGTATCCCATGACTTGTTGAAGAAAAACTTTATGCCGGACATCTCTGACAAGAAGGAGTTGTTCTACGCCCGAACCGCGGCGGCTGTTGGTATAGTGATTGCCGGTTACTTCGGGATTAATCCGCCCGGGTTTGTGGCGGCAGTGGTGGCCTTTGCCTTTGGCTTGGCGGCATCGTCACTGTTCCCGGCAATCGTGATGGGGATTTTCTCTAAGTCAATGAACAAGGAAGGGGCCATAGCCGGTATGGTAGTGGGGCTTGGCTTTACCGCGGCTTATATCATCTACTTCAAGTTCATTAATCCTGCGGGTAATAGCGCCGAGAACTGGCTGTTTGGTATTTCACCTGAAGGTATCGGCATGGTAGGCATGATAATCAACTTTGCGGTGGCGATTATCGTTGCCAAGATGACTGCTGCTGTTCCAGAGCATGTGCAGGAAATGGTGGAGTCTATTCGCTTCCCCAAAGGGGCTGGCACGGCGCAGGATCACTGATAGTCTGATGCTGCTCAAGTAGAGGATCCCCCGCATAGCCGGGGGATTTTTTTATCAATTTCGCTTGGGTTGGATATTCAACCTTCTATTTTTTAGTTTGGACTTTCAGTTTCGGGTTTTCTGTTTCAGGGATGGTGGTATTCGACTAAAGCCAGATAGTCAGCATTCTCCAGAGTGGGCAATACTGTGGTGAGTCAGTCCAACTTTAAAGGCCGCCCATGGATGAGAGTGAACTGCTGCCTATTCGCAGCTTTCTGCAACAGACGGTTCCTTTCGATGAACTGCCGCAACCCTTGCTGGAGCAATGTTGCCGCGCCATCAGCATAGGTTATTACAGCAAGTCGATGAAAGCCGTGCCGCTGGATTCGGCCAACCCCATGCTTTATATCGTTCGCAGCGGGGCCTTTGAAGTGCGCGATGCCGAGGGCGAGTTGCTGGACCGCTTGGGGGAGGGCGATTGTTTCGGCTTTCCTTCTTTGCTGTCGGGCGAGGAGATCAGTAATAAGGTGCTGATCCTCGAAGATGGTTTGGTCTATCATGTGCCGCCAGCACTGTTTGACACTCTGCGCCTGGAGTGCCGCAGCTTCGATCGCTTCTTCAACCGCGCCTATGCCAAGCGGTTGCGTCATCAAGGGCGTTTTCGGGCTAAAGATTTGACCACCACCAGCCGGATCAGCACCCTGATGACCCATGAGCCTGTCAGTGTCGATCACCGTCTTTCCATTACCGATGCGGCCAAGCTGATGCGCAAGCACAGGGTGTCGTCTGTGTTGGTTCTGGATAATCACAAACTGGTGGGGATCCTTACCGACAGGGATCTGCGTAATCGGGTGCTGGCCGAGGGGCTTACCGGCAATGAAGCCGTGTTTCAAGCCATGACCCGCCAGCCCGTATACATAGATGCCCAGGCCTTGGTATTTGAAGCCATGCTGCTGATGAGCGAGCACAACATTCACCATCTGCCGGTCATGGAGCGAGAGCAGCCGGTGGGGATGATCACCAGCACAGACATATTGCGCAGTCAGGCATCCCAACCTTTGCTGCTGATTGGCGAGATAGAGCGGCAAAAAGATTTACAAAGCCTCATCAGTGTCAGTCGGCAAATTCCACTTCTGTTGCAAAACCTTATCAGCGCCGATGCCCGCGCCGAGGAGATTGGTCGGGTACTGACTTCAGTTACCGATGCGCTTACCCGCAGGCTTATCCAGCTCCATCAGGCGCTGCTCGGGGAGGCGCCGATGGCGTTTTGCTGGTTGGCATTTGGCTCACAGGGGCGCCAGGATCAGGCCGCCTGCTCGGATCAGGACAATGGTTTATTGCTGGCCGAAGAGCCGGATGAGCATGCCAGAGGTTACTTTCAGGCCTTGGCCAAGGGGGTGTGCGCCGGGCTCAACGAATGCGGTTATGTATACTGCCCTGGGGATATCATGGCGCAAAACCCCAACTGGTGTTTGTCGCTGGCAAGTTGGCAACAGAAGTTTGCCTCTTGGGTCAATATCCCTGAGCCCAAGGCCTTGATGCATGCCAGCATCTTTTTCGATATGCGCTCCGTATATGGGCCGGACAGCCTGTTCGATGCGTTGCAAGACAAGGTGCTGGCGCAGACCAAAGATAACGATATCTTTCTGGCGGCCCTGACCGGCAATGCCTTAAGTGAGTCGCCGCCATTGGGATTCTTCCGCCAATTCGTGCTCGACAGGGATGGCAGTGAGGTCAAGGGGATGGATCTTAAACACAGGGGCAGCGCCCTTATCAATGACATCGCCCGGGTATATGCCTTGGCCACCGGTATCAAAGAGGTCAATACCGCCAAACGGATCCGCGCCCTGATGGAGAGCAAGCTGTTGAGCCGCAAAGATGCCCTCAATCTTGCCGATGCCCATGAATTTATTGCCCATATGCGGCTGGCCAATCAGGGGCGTCAGTTTGAGCAGGGCCAGAAGATAAGCAATTTTCTGATGCCGCAGGTACTCTCTTCACTGATGCGTCATCAACTCAGGGATGCCTTCAAGGTGGTGCATGATGCGCAGGCGGCGCTGAAACTCAAATTTACCCGGAGTTTCTAAGATGCCTTTGCTGCATAGAACCCGCCTGGCCTGGCATTGTTGGCAGGCAAGAGAGCCACTCAAATCTTTTTACCAGTCCTTGAGTCCTGTGTTATCCAAGCCTGTGGCAGAGGCGCCTTTGATGGCGCTGGACTTGGAAATGACCGGCCTAGAGCCGGGTTGCGATCAGATCCTCTCCATCGGTGTGGTGCCCATCAACAAAGGCAGACTGGAGCTCAGCGGCGCGCGCCACAAATTGGTGAGTATTGATGGCAGTGTCGGTCAGAGCGCCACGATTCACGGCATTATGGATCGCCATCTTGAACAGGGGGCGCTAGCGCCCGAACAGCTCTTGCCTTGGCTGTTACGGCAAAGTCAGGGGCGCATTTTACTGATGCATCATGCTCCTTTGGACTGCGCTTTTCTCAGCAGGCTTTGTCAGCAGGCATATGGTACTAAGTTGCACCTTCCCGTGATAGATACCCTGCTGCTGGAAAAGACCCGCCTACAGCGGCAACAGGAGGTGCTGCCAAGCGGTAGTCTGCGCCTCGGCGCTAGCCGCAGCCGCTATCATCTGCCGCCGTATTCGGCCCACAATGCCCTGACTGATGCGCTGGCCTGTGGTGAGCTGTTTCTGGCGCAAAGCTGTGATGCCGCCAAAGAGCCTGTGGCCGATTTCCTCTCCTGGGTATAGTAGCCTTTGAACACTTCCTGGGTGTATTCCCTTGGTTTGACACTGAGCAGAACTTTGGCTGAACTGAGCTTGGTCGAATTGAACTTTGCCAAGCGGCCTGAATTCGATTAATTTCAAGATGTCACTCAAGGCGTTAAGGAGCAAAGCTATGGCACTTCCGTTACTCTGGCTCGGCTCTGCCGCACTCGGCGCCGTGTGGCTTGCCGATGAAGGACAGAAGCGTAAGAAAGTCGCCCGCAATCGAGTACTCAAGGATATGCCGACAAAGGGGACTAAGGGGCAGGCGCGGCTGACACCCAGTGAATGGTTTCACAGTCAGAGTGTCAAACAAGTACAGCCCGGGATGCTGGTGTGCTGCCACGTATTCGGGGTCATTGAACACACAGGTATCTGGCTCGGTGACGGTATGTTGGCCGAACTCCACGGCAGCGGCCTGGTGCGGCCAGTATCGGTGAAGCGTTTCCTGGCAGGTCGCAGCGGTAGCAAGGTGTTTGTTGCCTGCGATCATCAAAGAATGCCCTTGGTCAGCGAACAGGCGTTGGCCCGCGCCGGCGAGAGCCTGTTTCAGTATCGGGATTATGACCTGTTTGACAATAACTGCCACAGGTACGTGTGGCACTGTATCAGCGGTAAGCCGCAAAGGGTGAGCAGTTTTTCACGGCTCAATCAACTGTTGGAAGACTTCTTCGGGCAGGGCATCTATTGGGATCAACTGCCGCTGGAACCCTTTGGGGACGAGTGAAGATGATTGTCGCCGTAAGAGCGCTTAAATGTTAACCATGAATTATCTTGGGTGGATTGCCATTCATGCAACTCAATCGCTTTGAAAAATCGATAGTCAGGCATCCGCTGCGTTTGTGGCTGCAAAGGCGGCTGGAGCGGCGGATGTTGTTGAAGTTGTTTGCCAAGCCTTTACCGGCTTTTAGTCGCGCCTTGGAGATAGGCTGCGGCTTTGGTGAGGGAATCGCGCTTGTGCGTCAGGAGCTGGGGGCGGAAGAAGTGTGGGCGCTCGATTTTGATCTCGACATGGTCAGCCACTGTGCCGGGCGGTATTCGGATCAAAACTGGTTGCATCTGTGCCAGGGTGATGGCAGCGCCTTGCCTTTTGCCGATAGCCAGTTTGACCTAGTGGTCGATTTTGCCGCCTTTCATCATATTCCGGATTGGCAACAGGCGGTGGCCGAAGTACACAGGGTATTGCGCCCTAGTGGCTATTTTGTACTGGAAGAGCTTTATCGCGCCGCTATCTGTAATCCCTTGAGTCGGCGTCTGTTTGAACATCCCCTGGAAAACCGTTTCAATCACGCTGAACTCTTGGCTGTTCTTGAAGATAGCGGCAACTTTGAGATTATCCGCCAACACCAGTTGCCAGCGCTGGCGGGTATCATCTTGGCCCGTAAAACCGCCGGCAAAGCTTGAGCAGCATAATCACGGGGCGAGCTGGGCCTTGTTGTACTTGGCGGTTGGGTTTTGCCCAGCTTCACTCTATAAGCACTGATGCGTTTAACTCTACCGATATAACTGTAGCCAAGTGCGTATCATTTAAGACAATTTAGCTTAAATTTGCCCTAGGACATGGTTTGTTGAACGGCTTTACCACTATAATTTGTCCATTAGATAGCGGTAAATCGGGAAAGCAGTCGTTATGGCTAACGTATTGGAATCAGTAGATCAGCGCACACAACTTGTGGGTGAGAACCGGCTGGAGTTACTGTTATTCAGAATTAATTCAACTCAACTCTTTGCCATCAATGTGTTTAAGGTTAAAGAGGTGGTGAAATTGCCGGAGCTCTCGGCCATGCCCGGCAGCCATCCTGCTATCAGCGGCGTTGCTAATATTCGCGGTACTTCCATCCCTGTCATTAATCTGCGCAGCGCCATAGGCTTTTCGCCGATGCCTGCCGGTGACGATGCCAACCTGATCATCACAGAATACAACCGCAGCGTGCAGGGGTTTCTGGTGGGTAAGGTTGAGCATATTGTTAATATGACCTGGGGCGATATCATGCCGCCACCGAAAACTGCCGGCCGCAATCATTACCTCACCGCCATTACCCGTATTGAGACTCAGGGGAAAACTGAGTTGGTGTCGATTATCGATGTGGAAAAGGTGTTGGCGGAGATCATCCACTATGATGTGCGTCTCTCCGAAGGTGTACTGGATGAGTCCTTGGTGGCCAAGATGCCGGGGCACAAGATTTTAATTGTCGATGATTCGCCTACGGCCAGACGTCAGGTACGTGATACTTTGGGGCAGTTGGGGCTCGAGGTGATTGAATGCAGCGATGGTCGCGAGGCGCTGACGCTGCTCAAGTCATGGTGCGATCAGGGGCTCAAGGTGACAGATCAGATTTTGATGATGATCACCGATGCTGAGATGCCTGAAATGGACGGTTACCGTCTAACCTATGAGGTGCGCAACGACAAGCGGATGGCCGAACTCTATATCACCCTCAATACCTCTCTCAGCGGCAGCTTTAACAAGGCGATGGTGGAAAAAGTGGGCTGCGATCGTTTTATATCCAAGTTCCAGCCGGATCTGCTGGTGGAAGCCGTACAGGACAGAATGCGCCTGTTGGATTGATACCTAACCTCAGTATTCCTGCTCCAGCTCGCGGATAAGTTGCTTTTTGGTGCGTTTGTCCGCGGCGATATTGAGCCTGGCCAGGCGCACGGCAAAGGCAAAGCTGTTGCGGCCGCAGATGGCCGTCAAGGCCTGCAGAAAGTCTTTATCCAACGAAAAATTTTTGGCGTAGTGCTCTATGGCGGCAAACACTGAGCTGTAGTGCAAGCCGTCGAAGTCAAACCCGGTATTTGGGGTCTCGTCGCTCAGCGGAACGCCTTCAATACAGAGGGGCCAACCTTTGGCATTGATCCTGTCTCTGGCCACTTCATACATAAACCAGGCGCTGCGTTTAAAACCGCCAAGAATTTTGCAGGAAAACTCCGATTCTTCCAGCTCTTCACGGGTCCAATTCAACCCTATGGCCAGATGTTTGGCGTAGCGCTTCATCAGCGCATCTTTAACTGCAATACGGCACTCGTATATCGAGGTGAGAGGATTTTTGCGGGCTAGCGTCAGGCACTCCTTACAGGCGGGCACGCTCAGTGAGGCATGTTCTGCATTGGGGGAGGCTTCAAAGGCAAAAACGTGTTCGCAGGGCTCGGCACAAAACCAGCAACTGTGACGGCAATTAAAGGGGATGTCGACCAAGGGACAGGGCATAGGGTTGTGCAGATGCTGCTCTGAGTCTTAAAAGAAGTCGGGAGTCTTGGCGACTCCCGACCGGGTAAAGCTTATTCGGCTTCCACGTCCACCAGGAACTTGGCCAGCTCTACCGGCTCCACTTCGGGACATTCCTGCTCGGCACGCCAATCTATACCAATCAATACGCCATCTTCGTTGAGATCTTCAATCCAGAACTCCAGCAGCTCTTCCAGTGAAATCGCTACTGGTGCGAAGTTGACCCACTCCTCGGTACAATGGCTCTGGGCCACCGCCTGATCAGACCATAAAGGCATGACATCTGTGTCTTCATATTCGCTGGAGTCACACACCACCCAGCCTTCGCCGGAGTCGTCCTGTAAGCCCCACACCTGCTGGTGCTCTTTGACGTTATCGATAAATTGGCTCAGTGCCGGCGCTAAATCAGTCATGATCTCTCTCTTGAGCAAGGGTTAGTGGCGCCATTATACGGCATAAGCACTGGAGTCCAAGTTAATCTTAACCTCAGATGAACAAACAGGAATAAATGCTTAAAAATCGACTCAACGACAGGGAATTATGCCTGCGGGGCTTAAAAAACGTTGAGCGACTGGTTAGGATGGAACTCGATGGGGTGTTTAATCTTTTAAGGAGTCGGAAGGTGTTCAGAGTATTATCCTGGTTTCCCCTGCTGTTGGCCACGCAAACGCTGGCAGCCCCCCAGAATGAGGATCCTGTAGAAGCCCTGATAAAGGCCGGGGAAGCGGCTTTTCCTCAGTGTATTGTGGCGATGCAGGACAAGGCCCTGAAAGAGGGCATTAGTCAACAGACCATCGACTCACATCTCAAGCCACTCAAGTTTGTCCCCAGAGTGATAGAGCTGGATCGCAGTCAGCCCGAGTTTACTCAGACATTTGCCAACTATTTCGATAAGCGGGTAACCGATTGGCGGGTTTCCAAGGGCAGGGAACTGCTGGTTGAACACAAGGCGCTGCTGGATAAGCTCAAGCGCGAGTATGGCGTGCCGCCGCAATATCTCTTGTCTTTCTGGGGCATGGAGACCAATTTCGGAGGCTACAAGGGCAAGATGCCAGTGTTGGACTCGCTGGCGACTCTGGCCTGTGACTCCCGCCGTTCAGGCTTCTTTACCCAGGAGTTGATGACAGCGCTGAAGCTGAGCCAGAAATATGGTTTTGCTGCGGCCGATATGCAAGGCTCCTGGGCCGGTGCCATGGGACACACCCAGTTTATGCCCAGTGCTTATGCCAGTTATGCCGTCGATGGTGACGGTGATGGCAAGGCGGATCTCTGGAACAGCATAGACGATGCCCTGACTTCGGCGGCAAACTTTCTTGCTCACCTAGGGTGGCAGCGCAACGAACGCTGGGGCAGGGAGGTTCGCTTACCTGAATCATTTGATTATCAACATCTGGGGCAGAAAAAGTCTCTCGCCGCCTGGCAGGCGCTGGGATTGACCCAGAGCAATGGCCAGGTGCTGCCACAGGCCCAGATGGAAGCCAGGCTCTATCTGCCCGCCGGGCACGAGGGCCCGGCGTTTCTCGGCTACGATAACTTCCAGGTGATCCAGCGTTGGAACCGTTCTGAGTTTTATGCCATTTCAGTAGGTCATTTGGCCGACAGAATAAGTGGCGCCGGACACCTTGCCAAAGCACCGCCGCAGCAAACCCGCTTGAGCCGCGCCCAGATAAAGGCGCTGCAGCAAAAGCTCAATGAGCAAGGGTTTGATGCCGGAAAGCCGGACGGTATTCTCGGGCGTAACTCCCGCGCCAGTTTGCAGGCGTTTCAGCTCAGCAAAGGCTTGGTGGCCGACGGTTTCCCCTCTGCCGAAACCTTTAAAGCTCTGGGACTCTAATTCTGCTAATCAAAATGATTGCCAGTAGCCAAGGGGTTGGCTAATGTTAGCTCATAAAGGCACCAAGCAACTGCCCGGATAATGCCGGCAGCAGAAATTGGCGTTCTCCCTCACCGATTAGAACTCAGGGAATGATATGAGCAGCGAGATGAGCAACATAGATAAGTTGAGTCACGGCCAGCGTCAGCGTCTGGCCTTTATCGATTTCAGTCTGCAATATTTTGGCCAGGTCAGTCGTCAGGATCTGATTGCCAAGTTTGCCACCGGATTGGCGGCCGCCACCCGCGACTTCAGTCTCTATCGCGAGCTGGCGCCGCAAAACCTCAAGCTGATGCACCCCAGTCGTCATTATCAGCGCCAGCATGAATTCAAGCCCTTGTTTCATCACGATCCCGAAGCCATTCTCTCGGGGCTGGCCCGTGGCTTTGGTGATGGTTTGTCACAGCCCCTGGTGCCCAGTCAGGTCTGTTTCGATGCGGTGCGGCTTATTCATCCGGATACCGAGATTATCGCGGCGCTGATGCGCTCGATTCAGCAAGGGCAGGCGCTGGCGCTGCAATATGTTTCCACCTCAAGCGGTGAAACCCTCCGTGAAATTGTGCCCCATGCCCTGGTCAACAACGGCCAGCGCTGGCATGTACGGGCATTTGACAGACAGCATGGCAAGTTCAACGACTTTGTGGTGACCCGTATCAAGCAGGCCAGAGAACTTGAAGGCTCTCCCTTGCCCAAGGAGCAACCGGCGGCCGACGGCAACTGGTTGACGCCGGTGGAACTGGTGTTGGTACCCCATCCGAGCCTGAAGCATCCGGAGGCGATTATGCTCGACTATCGTATGGAAGATGGTGAACTCAAGGTGGCCAGCAACGCGGCCTTGGCCGGATATCTGCTGCGCAGCTGGAGTGTGGATTGCTCCACCAGGCATCAAATCGATGGTGGTGTTTGTCAGTTGGCACTTAAAAACCACCAGGTGCTGGAGCGACTCGAGCATCTGGCGATAGTGCCGGGCGCAGGGCGTTAATTCAAAGCAGTGGAGTGCAGGCGACAGTTTTGTTAAGCTGCGCCGGAATCATGAATACTGAGGACTCAGAATGAGCGTTAAAGAAGATATGGTGGTGCAGTTCAATTACACACTGCGCGATGAAAAGGGTGAAGTGCTGGAAACCAACGAGGGGCACGATCCCATCGCCTATCTGCATGGCCATGACAACATGATGCCTGGAGTCGAGAAAGCCATCGAAGGCAAAGAGATAGGTGCCAAGTTCAGTGTGACCTTGCCTGCCTCTGAAACTTACGGTGAGCGGGTTGAAGGCGCCGAGCAGCGCGTATCGGTAAAACACCTGATGGGCGCCAAAGTATGGAAGCCAGGCATGCGCGCGATAGTCAATACAGATCAAGGCCAGCGTCAAGTGACTGTGCTCAAGGTGGGCAAGTTTATGGCCACTGTGGACATCAATCACCCATTGGCCGGTCGCGAGCTGACCTTTGATATTGAAGTGGTCTCTGCCCGTGAAGCCACCCATGAAGAGATAGCCCATGGTCATGCCCATGGCGTCGGTGGTCATCACCACTGAGTTTGGCTTTAACTGAAAACGCCCGCTTTAGCGGGCGTTTTTGATTGAGAAACCATTGAAAGGAGTGGGGATGAAAATTGACTGCGAGCAGGGGCGATTGCTGCTGAGTCCCAATGAGCTGCAGGTACGCTTGCCGACCATGCAGACAGTGTTGATGGCGCTGAGCGACGATATCCGTTTGCTCAAAGGCCCTTGCATTCTGCTGGCCGATGCCGGCGCCGTGCGTTGGCAGCTGCGGCTCGACTCAGATGAACAGCTCCAGCAACTGGCAGACTTTTACGGCCTGACGCCCGAGTGATTTACTATTCCAGTCTGTGGCGTTGATGGCTGCGCTGATAATCTAACTCGGGGCCCTTGGGTACGACGCGACTGGGGTTTATCTGTCCATGGCTGTAGTAGTAGTGCTGTTTGATATGTTCAAAGTTGACCGTGGCAGCAATGCCGGGGTACTGATACAGATCGCGCAGGTATTGGCTCAGCGCCGGGTAGTCTTCAATGCGGCGTTTATTGGTCTTGAAGTGGCCCACATAGACGGCATCGAAACGGATTAAGGTGGTAAACAAGCGCCAGTCGGCCTCAGTGACTTGTGAACCTGTAAGAAAGCGGCGTTCACTCAATTGCAACTCCAATCTGTCAAGGGCACTGAACAACTGCTCAAAGGCCTCTTCATAGGCTTGTTGTGAGGTGGCAAAACCGGCTCGGTAAACCCCGTTATTGATATTGGGATAGATGAACTCGTTGAGCGTATCTATCTCCTCTCTCAGATGGGACGGGTAAAAGTCCAGGTTATTGCCGGTCAGATGATCGAAGGCGGAGTTGAACATACGGATGATTTCCGACGATTCATTGCTGACTATGGTCTGATGATGTTTGTCCCACAGCACAGGTACTGTCACCCGACCGCTGTAATCGGCCGCGGCGAGCTGGTAAATTTGGTAGAGGAATGCTTTGCCAAACAAAGGGTCTTGCTCGGCCCCCTGGATAGGGTGGCCACCCTTTGGACCCGCCTCTGTGGCAAATTCCCAGCCGTTTTGTAACATATGGGGCTCGACCACAGTCACAGAGATAAGCGCCTCCAATCCCTTCAAGGCGCGAAATATCAAGGCTCTATGGGCCCAAGGGCAAGCGAGTGAAACATAGAGATGGTAGCGGCCCGGCTCGGCCTTGAATCCACCTTGACCACTGGGGCCAGGACTGCCATCCGGGGTGATCCAGTTTCGCAGCTTGGCATCTTCACGGACGAACTTGCCGCCGCTTTTGCCTGTCTGATACCACTGGTCGACCCATTTGCCCTGCTGCAATAATCCCATCTGTCGCTCCTTTAACCGCTTTGCTCTATGGCTCGCATTTCAGTCTAGGTGGAGGTTATTTATGGGTAAAGTGCGAAATACATGTGTTTTTATTCGAATTTTTAGAATGGTGCTGGCAAGGAAGTCTTAGCCTGATATGATATCGGTCACATTTTTGCCTATCAAGAAGGAAGTTGTTATGTCGTCAACGACCCTGGATGCCGTTGTTGTTGAACCCCGCGAGCCGGCCACGGCCTGTGTTATCTGGTTGCATGGTTTGGGTGACTCGGGTGACGGCTTTGCCCCTGTGGTGCCAGCCTTGGGACTGCCTGCCGATCACTCGATACGCTTTGTGTTTCCACATGCGCCGGAGCAGGCTGTTACTGTCAATGGTGGCTATGTGATGCGCGCCTGGTATGACATCAAGAGCCTCAACCTCCATGACAGAGCCGATATGGCTGGGGTACTGCAATCCGAGCGTTTGGTTCGACAACTCATAGATCAGCAAGTCGCCCAGGGCATTGCCGCCAACCGCATTGTGCTTGCCGGCTTCAGCCAAGGTGGGGTGATGAGCCTCTTTACTGCACTGCGCTATCCCGAAGCCTTGGCCGGTATTATGGCGCTGTCCTGTTATTTGCCGAGTGGTGAGCAGTTGCCGGAAGACTTGAGCCGCGCCAACCGTGATACACCTATTTTGCAATGCCACGGCGAGCAGGATGATGTGGTTGCCCTCAGTGCCGGACGTATGGCCAAAGAAGCGCTTGAGCTGGGGGGATATCGGCTTGAATGGCACACTTTCCCAATGGCGCACGGCGTAGTGCCGCAGGAGCTGAATCTTATCAGCCAATGGCTGCAGGCGCGTTTTAGCTAATTGGCACTAAGTCGTCCAGGAGTTAGGTGTTTGAAAATTAAACAGTCCGGGCAAGACGATGATCTTTAGGACTGTTTGTTTTGCCAAACAATAATCTCTTGGGTAGTGACAATTAATTATTTAGTTAAATAACAGTAGGTTAGGTTTGGTTGTGTCTAGCCAGTAAACCTGGTCTTTAAATCTATTCCATTTAAGCCCCCTTTCGTTGAAAGCTGACGTTCGCCCATGTAAACAAAAGTTATTGTTTTTCGCCTTAAAATCACACCTATAGAACACTGTCATTAATATTAATGACACATGTTCGACTTAATCTTGTTAGTATGTCGTGCGCGGGAAGTTTACTTCATCGCTTGCTAATGAAGTTGGCAAAAATAAATAAAAACATGGGGTTAATTTGATAATGGCTAATAAACTGATGAAAGGACTGTTGGCGACCGCCGTTGTGGCCGCGCTTGCCGGTTGTAACAGTGATGACAAGGATCCGGTAGCGGAAGTCTGCGGCGCCGATAACTGCACCAAGTTCACCATTTTGCACACCAATGACAACCATGGCCGTTTCTGGGAAAACAGCGACGGTGAGTATGGTATGGCGGCTCGTAAGACCTTGATTGAACGGTTGCGCAGCGAAGTGGAAAGCAACGGCGGCCAGACTCTGTTGCTCTCCGGTGGTGATATCAACACAGGTGTGCCTGAGTCGGATCTGCAAGATGCCGAGCCTGACTTTATCGGCATGAACCTGATTGGTTATGATGCCATGGCCGTGGGTAACCATGAGTTTGATAACCCTCTGAGCGTGTTGGATATGCAGCGCGAGCTCGCCGAGTTCCCCATGTTGGCCGCCAACATCTATAAAAAAGATGGCACCCGCTATTTCGAGCCTTACAAGGTATTCGATGTCAAAGGCCTTAAAGTGGCTGTCATAGGTTTGACCACAGAAGACACCCACAAGATAGGTAACCCTGAGGTTGTCGGCGAACTTAAGTTTACCGATCCCAAAGAAGAGATCAAAAAGGTCATCAAAGAGCTCAATGATAACAAAGTCGCCGATATCATAGTGGCGACCACTCACATGGGGCACTATGCCGATGCCCAAAACGGTAGTAACGCCCCGGGTGATGTGGCCATGGCTCGCGCCCTGGAAGAGGGAAAGCTGCAGGTCATCATAGGTGGCCACTCACAAGATCCGGTTTGTATGGAGCCCGGCAGCCAGAGCTATGCCGACTTCAAACCCGGTGATGAGTGCCTGCCCGATCAGCAGAACGGCACCTGGATCATGCAGGCTCATGAATGGGGTAAATATGTTGGCCGCGCCGATTTTGAATATTATGGCGGCAAACTGCACCTGGCCAGCTACAAGCTGATCCCGGTCAACCTGAGAAAACTGGATGCCGAAGGCAAGAAGACAGAGGTACTGGCCGGCGAGCCTATCCCTGCCGATACCACAGTGAAGGCTGTGCTGCAGCAGTATCAGGACAAGGGCAGTGAAAAATTGGGTGAGATCATCGCGACTACCGATGGCAAACTGGAAGGCGATAGCGATGTGGTACGTGGTCAGCAGACTAACCTGGGCCGTTTGCTCGCCATGGCACAGGCCTCCAAGGTCAATGCCGACATCGGCGTGATGAACTCGGGTGGTGTACGTGACTCTATCGCCGCCGGTGATATCAGCTACCGTCAGGTACTGACAGTGCAGCCTTTCGGTAACATGATCACCTTGAGTACCATGACAGGTGCCGAGCTCAGCGATTATTTGGGTGTGGTGGCCACCATGCAGCGCGGTTCAGGGGCTTATGCCCAGATCACAGGTGTGAAAATGACAGTTGATTGTCAGGCCAAGTCGGTCGCTATCAGCGAAGTTAACGGCAAGGACTACAGTGCAACAGACAGCTACACCTTCACTGTGCCTGGGTTTAATGCCGCGGGCGGTGACGGCTATCCCAAGCTGGATCCGGTACAGACTGGTTATGTGGATGCCGAAGTCTTCTACAGCTTCCTGAAAGAGAAGAAGAGTATCACAGCCGCTGACTACGCGCCGGTAGGCGATATCGTCTATGAAAACTCCAACAGCCCACTGGGTTGTGAAGTGCCTCAGTAAATAGCACTTTAAGTCACTTTAGAGGCAGCCCTTCGGGGCTGCTTTTTTTATGGCAAAAGAGCAGGGTGGTCATGTGGTTTTGGGTGAATTTTAATCAATCAATTCTACCTGGACTTGAAATACCATTGCCCGACCCTATCTATTGAGTGTCGGCAGGGAAAGCGCCTTGACCGATAAATTAAAGGCCGTGCCATTGGGCGGCCAGTGAAACCTAGGGTGCGATGATTCGGCCCGACACTACATATTGCTTAATCTATGAGGATATGACTATGCGTAACTATGATTTGACTCCCCTTTACCGCAGCGCTATCGGTTTTGATCGTTTGGCCCGTTTGGCCGAACATGCCGCCGCCAACAATGGCAATGCCGGTTACCCTCCATACAATATCGAACTCCTGGGTGAGAACCGTTACCGGATAACCATGGCGGTTGCAGGCTTTGCCATGGATGAGCTGGAGATCACCAGCGAGGGCGAAAAGCTGTTGGTGAAAGGCACCAAGGGCGAGCAGGCTCCGGAGCGTAAATACCTGTATCAAGGCATTGCCGAGCGCGGCTTTGAGCGTACCTTCCAGTTGGCCGATTATGTGACCGTTGAAGGTGCTCATCTGGAACATGGCCTGCTTAATATAGATTTGGTGCGCGAGATCCCTGAAGCCATGAAACCGCGCAAAATTGAGATAGGCTCAGGTAACCGCTTGATAGAAGAAACTCAGGCCTGAAACAGCGCCGATAAGCTAAGTCCCGGCTTGTAAAGCAGACCGCTAAAGCAAAAAAGCCAGTCTGATACAGACTGGCTTTTTGTATTCAGGGTTATCATTCCCCAAGGCAGTGCTTAGAGTACCATGGCGGCAATCCAGCCGAAGATCAGCAGCGGAATGTTGTAGTGAATAAAGGTTGGGATCACGCTATCGCGGATATGGTCATGCTGACCATCGGCATTGAGGCCGGCAGTGGGGCCGAGCGTTGAGTCCGATGCCGGTGAACCGGCATCCCCAAGCGCCGCGGCGGTGCCGACCAGGGCGATAACCGCAGGTACAGAGAAACCAAAGTTCAGCGCCAGCGGCACATAGATGGTGGCAATAATGGGGATAGTCGAGAAAGATGAGCCTATGCCCATGGTGATCAACAGACCTACCACCAACATCAACAGCGCGCCCAGGCCTTTGTTATCACCGATCAATTCCCCTATGGCACTCACTAGAGTTAGCACTTCACCGGTTTGTTTGACCACGGCGGCGAAACCGGCGGCGGCTATCATGATAAAGCCTATGTTGGCCATCATGCGCACGCCTTGGTTAAAGATATCTTCATCGGCCACATGTTTGAGCGCGCCGCTGAATGAGAAGATCATAAAGCCGACCAGGGCGCCGAAGATCATTGAATCTGTCTGCAGCTGCACCAGCAGAGTCGCCAAAATGGACAGCACGGCAATGATGATGTTGCGCTTGCTGAGGCCAGTTTCCGGCTCGGCGGCGAGGATCTGCTCTTCCCGGTACTCTCTTGGTTTGCGATAGCTGATAAACACGGCCGTCAGCAGTCCGGCCAGCATGCCGGCGGCCGGGATGAGCATGGCCTTGGGAATATCTCCTGACTGGGCCTGTAAGCCGTTGGACTGCAGGTTTGCCAGCAGTATGTCGTTTAGAAATATGCCGCCAAAGCCCACAGGCAACACCATATAAGTGGTGACTAGGCCGAAGGTGATAACACAGGCAACTAAACGCCTGTCCAGCTTGAGTTTGGACATCAGATGCAAGAGGGGCGGCACCAAAATGGGGATAAAGGCGATATGGATCGGCAGAATGTTTTGTGAGCTGATAGCCATGGCTAGCAGTGACAGCAGCAACAGGCTGCGAACCCACTTGAGGTTTTGACTATTGGGATCCTTACCAAGGGCCTTGATCACCGTCGTGGAGATCAAAGTGGTCAACCCTGAGTGGGACAGGGCCACGGCAAAGGCGCCGAGCAGGGCATAACTCAGGGCTATTTGGGCACCACCGCCCAGGCCGGTATTGAATGCCTCTATGGTCTGGTGGATATCCAGTCCTCCCATCAAGCCGGCGACCAGGGCGCTGATCGTTAAGGCGATCACTACATTGACCCGGGCCAGACTGAGAGCGAGCATCAGACAGACGGCAATCACAACTGCGTTCATAGTAAAGTCTTATTCGCTAAACAAAGGGGGTATTTTTGACTGGGGGGGCTTGGATGTCCAGCTGCAATCAGTGTTTGCGGGAAAAAATCTGCCTTTGTGAATTGGATCAGTGTTCTGCTTCGCAGCATGTGAGCCAGATTGATAAAATGGATAACAATTTGTTGGTTTATTGCTCAAACACGCCTTGGCGTGTCGCAAAAGCGTGATATTGATCCTAAATAGGTTGTCAGGTGGATGGCACCTCTTATAATGACTTGTACTTAAAACGGATTCTGTTTTATTCACAGCTCAATCCATAGATGGAGGTATAAAATGAGCGTATTAGTAGGCCGTCCGGCTCCGGACTTTACTGCAGCAGCTGTTCTGGGTTCTGGCGAAATTGTTGACAGCTTTAACCTGACTGCAGCAATCAAAGGCAAGCCTGCGGTAGTGTTCTTCTACCCACTGGATTTCACCTTCGTGTGCCCATCTGAGCTGATCGCTTTCGATCACCGCATGGAAGAGTTCAAGAAGCGTGGCGTTGAAGTGATCGGTGTTTCTATCGACTCTCAGTTTACTCACAATGCATGGCGCAACACCCCAGTGGAAAAAGGCGGTATTGGCCAGGTTCAATACACACTGGTTGCCGACGTTCGTCATGACATCTGTAAGGCTTACGACGTTGAGCATCCAGAAGCCGGTGTGGCTTTCCGCGGTTCTTTCCTGATCGACAAAGAAGGTATGGTGCGTCACCAGGTCGTTAACGATCTGCCTCTTGGCCGTAACGTCGATGAAATGCTGCGTATGATTGACGCGCTGCAATTCCACGAAGAGCACGGTGAAGTTTGCCCTGCCGGTTGGGAAAAAGGCAAGAAAGGCATGAAAGACAGCCCAGACGGTGTAGCTGCCTATCTGTCAGAGAACGCTGAAGAGCTGTAATTTTCTGAATTGATTTCAAAGAGCTGCCCTCGGGCAGCTTTTTTTATATCGATTAAACCTTTATTGTTCAGTGCGTGACGTAAGGTTTGAGATAGCCGCTAATTGAGCCGGAAAATAGTAAGGAAGACAGGATGAATTCAGTGGAGTTTGCCATCCCTGAGCAGGACAAGCAGGCCTTCAGCCAATATTATGCGCAAAAGATCGCCCCCAAATGTCGGCGTTATGAGTCGGTGCGAGAGGCCGCCGCTGCCAGGTATAAAGAGCGTAGAAAGATAGTTGCGCCTCTAACCTTTATCGGCATTCCGGCATTTTTACTGTTTTTTGCCATGAGTTTCTACGGCGCCTTCATGCTGGATTTTAAAGAAGGGGTGTTTTTTATCGGCTTTGGCGGCGCCGTGGTATCTCTGGCGGTGGTGGTATTGGCCAACATCTGGGCAGGCAGTGAGATAAGTGAACTGCGTACCCAGATAGTCGAGGAGATCTACCCTCTATTGCTGGGGTATTTCGGTAAAAGCTTTGCGTTTAACCCCTCAGGATTGCCTGAACTGGAAAGCTATAAAGACTATGGTCTCTTTCCCGACTATGACAAAGGGTATTTTCAAAACTCGGTCAGAGGCAAATATCTTAATGTGCCTTTTCTGCTTAGGGAACTGACGTTACTCGAACGCACAGGCAAGAACGATAATGGTCCCCAGTATAAGACGCTGTTCGATGGCATAGTGATAGAGTTCGAGCTGCCAAAGACATTTTCCGCAACCATCCAAGTGCGCCGCGATAAAGGTTTTATGGCCAATGGCTTGGCGCAGTTCAGAAGCAAACTCTCGAGGGTAAAGCTGGAAGACCCGGACTTTGAGCGTAGATTTGAGGTCTACAGTGACGATCAGCTCGAAGCCAGATATGTGCTCAATACAGCGACGATGGAGCGTTTGTTGTCACTATCAGGATTTTATCAGGGTGAGCTGGAAGCCTGTTTCAAACAGGGGCGATTGTTTGTCAAAATAGCCTGTCAGCACAGCTATTTTGAGCCGCAACTGGATTTACTCAAGCCGCTGGATCTCAGCGCTGATATCGAGCAAGTGTTTAAAGAGATCCATGAAGTATTCGACTTGATTAAAGCCTTGAAACTCGACAGTCGCACCGGGCTTTAAACATGGGGCTCAAGATCTGGGTTTGGAGCCTAGCTGTCTTTGGTTTTCAGTCACTGGCTTCTGAACGGGTTTCTGAAAGCTGGTCTTTGGTCACTGGGTTTGATGCGCCCTCACGCCAGATGCTCAAAGGATTTGGCTTGAGGACGGGCAACACTGTAGTTTGACTCGGCTTATATGTCTGAGCCGACTTACTATGTTTGAACGTATGTTTGAGCAGGTTTAGACCACATCCTGTGGGGCTTCGGTTTCGGCAGCGGCAGGCAAAGGCCAGCCGCCAAGGGCTTTCCAGCGGTTCACTATGTAGCAGAACAGCTCGGCGGTGCGCTCTGTATCATAAAGCGCCGAATGGGCTTCTTTGTTGTCGAAGGGGATCCCGGCCAAGCTGCAGGCCTTGGCCAGCACTGTGTGGCCTATGGCCAATCCGGCCAGAGTGGCGGTATCGAAGGTGGCAAAGGGGTGAAACGGCGAGCGCTTGATATCATTGCGCTCAATTGCCTTACTGACAAAGCCGTGATCGAAGGCGGCATTGTGAGCCACTATGATAGAACGGTGGCAATCGGCCGCCTTCTGCGCTTTCTTCACCGCCTTGAATATCTCCAGAAAAGCTTCTTTCTCGCTGACGGCGCCCCTGAGAGGGTTGTTGGGATCTATGCCGTTGAATGCCAGCGCCTCCGGCTCGAGGTTGGCGCCTTCAAAAGGTTCGATATGGTAGTGCAGGGTTCTGTCTATGCCCAGATTACCATCGGCATCCATCTTCAGCAGGGTGACGGCAATCTCCAGCAGCGCGTCGGTCTGCGCATTGAAGCCAGCGGTCTCCACGTCGATCACCACAGGGAAATAGCCCCTGAATCTGTGTTTGAGTTGGTTGGCTAGGCTTGGCTGAGTCATGCATTTCCCCTGGAAAATAACGAAGCGGCTATTATGCTAAAACATCAACAGGGTGTCATGTTCGATTGTTGTTTTTATAGGCTAAAGGAATGAATTTCTTTGCCGATAGAGACAACATGATATGTAAAAGAGAGATTTCTATGTGGCGTAAACTGTTCCTGCTGTCGACTCTTTGTCTGCCGCTGTCGGCGGTGGCGGATCTTAGACACTATGTAGCGTCACTCGACGACTCTCATTGGCGCGTGGCGCAAAATACCCCCATAGGCTGTAGTCTGGAGCACGACATTCCTGCCTACGGCAAGGCGGTGTTTAGCAGTCATGCGGGTAAAGAGCTGAATCTGCAGTTTACTCTGGATATGTGGCAAAAGCCTGATGCCGTGACCCATGCCCGCTTGATGAGCAAGGCACCGGCCTGGCGTCCCGGAGTGACCTCCAAGGCGATTACCGAGCTGAGCTACCAGAAATATTTCAATGGCGAAGTGCCGAAAAAGGCCGCCTGGTCGATGCTGGCAGAGCTGGATCGCGGCATGGAACCCACTTTCTACTACAGCGATTGGTATAACCAAAGCAATAAGGTGGCGGTCGGGCTTTCTGCAGCCAACTTTGCTCAGAAATACCGCGAGTTCAAGCAGTGTTTGGCCAATCTACTGCCTTACAGTTTCGATGATATCGCCTTTACCGTGCTTACCTATGAGATGGGCGGTACTGAATTGACCCGTTATTCCAAGGCGCAGCTGGCACGGGTGCAGGAGTATCTGGCCTATGATCCCGAGGTAGAGCTGGTACTGATAGACGCCTATACCGACAGCTATGGTGGGCGTAGTATCAACCAGAAGGTATCTCAGCAGCGCGCCGGTTCAGTCAAAGAGTTTTTCGTGGCGCGGGGGATCCCGGGTGACAGGATCCACACCGAAGGGCATGGCGAGCGCCGCCATGTGGCTTCTAATGACTCCAGTGACGAGCGGGCCCGCAACCGCCGGGTGGTTATCCGGATAAGCAAACCTCTGCAATAATATAAGTTTTCACAGATAGTAAAAAACCAGGTTCAAGCCTGGTTTTTTCATGCGTAGACTTTGAGGTGGGGCTCAGGCGCGCATCGCCTTTTCGCCTCTGGCAAGCCCCACCACGCCGGAGCGGGATACTTCCACTACCTTGGTGACTTCGGTCAGCGCGGCAATAAAGGCGTCAAGTTTATCGCTGGTGCCCGCCATCTGTACTGTGTAGAGATTGGCGGTCACATCGACGATTTGGCCGCGGAAGATATCGGCGGTGCGTTTTACCTCTGCCCGCAATGCGCCGCTGGCCTTGACCTTAACCAAGGCAAGTTCCCGCTCCACATGGGTGGACTCTGTGATGTTGGACACCTTGAGCACATCGATAAGCTTGTGCAGCTGCTTTTCTATCTGCTCCAGAATGCTCTCATCGGCCTCGACTGCGACTGTGAGCCGGGAAAGTGTCGGATCGTCGGTGGGCGCAACCGTCAGAGTTTCAATGTTGTAGCCGCGTTGGGAGAAGAGACCGACAACTCTTGACAGGGCGCCGGGCTGGTTTTCCATCAATACAGATATGATTCGACGTCTCATCAGCTTTTCTCCGTCTTGCTCAGCCACATTTCATTCATAGCGCCACCACGAATTTGCATCGGGTAGACGTGTTCGGTTTCATCGACACTGATATCCACAAACACCAGCCTGTCTTTCATGGCCAGGGCTTGTGCCAGTTTGCTCTCCAGCTCATCCACATGGTCGATATTGATCCCCACATGGCCGTAGGCTTCGGCTATTTTGGCAAAATCAGGCACTGAGTCCATATAGGAATGGGAGTGGCGGCCGGAGTAGATCATGTCCTGCCACTGTTTCACCATCCCGAGGAAACGGTTGTTGAGATTGATGATTTTCACCGGCACATCATATTGCAGTGCGGTGGAAAGCTCTTGAATATTCATCTGAATCGAGCCGTCGCCGGTGACGCACACGACGGTTTCATCCGGCATCGCCATCTTGACCCCCATGGCGGCCGGCAAGCCGAATCCCATGGTGCCCAGGCCGCCTGAGTTGATCCAGCGCCGTGGCTTGTCGAAGGGGTAGTAGAGAGCGGCAAACATCTGGTGCTGGCCAACATCCGAGGCCACATAGGCATCACCGTTTGTCAGGCGATAGAGGGTTTCTATCACTTGCTGAGGCTTGATCCGTTCGGCATTGCGCTGATATTCGAGGCAGTTGCGGCTGCGCCAGGAAGCAATTTGCTGCCACCAGTGTTGCAGCGCCTCGTCATCCTGAGGCGTTACCTTGTCTTCATCCAGCAATTGCAGCATCTCGTTCAGCACCTTATCGGCCGAGCCCACAATCGGAATATCCACCTTGATGGTCTTGGAGATGGATGAAGGGTCGATATCTATGTGCAGTATGGTGGCATCCGGGCAATATTTGGCGACATTATTGGTGGTTCTGTCATCGAACCTCACCCCAATACCGAAGATTAAATCTGAATGGTGCATGGCCATATTGGCTTCGTACAGACCGTGCATCCCCAGCATGCCCAGGTTGTTGTGATGAGATCCGGGAAAGGCGCCCAGCCCCATAAGCGTATTGACCACGGGCAGTTTCAGTCGTTCGGCCAGAGTCAACAGCTGCTGGTGGCAGCCGGAGATAATGGCGCCGCCGCCCACATACAACACAGGTTTTTTGGCGGCCATCAAGGCCTGCAAACCCCGGCGGATCTGGCCCTTGTGACCCGAAAGCGTCGGGTTGTAGGAGCGCATCTTAATCTCTTCCGGGTATTGATACTCGTGCAGTATCGCCGGGTTGAGGCTGTCTTTTGGCAGATCCACTACCACAGGGCCAGGGCGGCCGCTGGCCGCGATATAGAAGGCTTTCTTGATAATGGTGGGAATTTCGGTGGGATCTGTCACCAAAAAGCTGTGTTTCACCACAGGGCGGGAGATCCCTATCATGTCGCACTCCTGAAAGGCGTCATTGCCGATCAGGTTACTGGGCACCTGGCCCGAAAGCACCACCAGAGGGACTGAATCCATATAGGCGGTGGCGATGCCGGTAATGGCATTGGTCGCTCCCGGGCCGGATGTCACCAACACCACGCCGACCTTGCCCGTGGCTCTGGCGTAACCATCGGCCATGTGCACGGCCGCCTGTTCATGGCGGACAAGAATATGTTCTATATCGGATTTTTGATGCAGGGCATCATAGATGTCGAGAACTGAGCCACCCGGGTAGCCGAATATATGTTTTACGCCTTCGTCAATTAACGAACGCACTATCATGCTGGCGCCTGAAAGCATCTCCATTTGGTACTCCTTGATAAGATACCGTTACGGTAAACAGTAACTTTTACAGCGACGGTTATCGCTCTAATCCAAGCCGGAAGGGTAGTTCCGGCCAGCTGTCGACCCGGCCGTGGGGCACACTTCCTTGTAGGGAAGGGATCTCTGTCACCAATGGACAGAATTTCATCATATTGGAAAGAGGTAAGTTTTCAAGCCCCTGAACCTGGCTTTTTTATGAGCATGAATAAATTTCATTTTTGCCGCCGAAAAGCGGCCCTGGTTGCGGTAGGCTTTTTCTAAAGCGTTATTTATTAAGTGTTGAATTTATTGTATTTAATTCTTAATTGAGGATCTTTTTAGACTTTAGTCTAAAGCGCCGCTAATTCCTTGTGTATGAAACCAATCTTTGAAAACTGGGGTTCTAGTGGTTGCGGGAAATCGACAAACGGCACTTTTCGCTCAAGCGGTTTCAAACGCTTGAGCGTGCTTTACCGCTAGCTTTATTTTAGGAGCCGGTACTGCGGCATTCGGGCGCAGGGCGGCGACTGACAGCGAACTGGCACAGCCCCACCAGTAGTACAGAGGCCAGCATCAGCGCGGCAAAGGGCACGGCAGTCCCCGTGTAAAACAGTGCCAGCAACGGTCCGGCCAGAGCACCAAAGCCGAATCTCAGGGTGCCGATAACCGCGGTGGCGGTGCCGGTTTCCTGCTGGAATCTCATCAGTACTATGGCATCGGCATTGACCGACATTATCCCCAGACAGCCCATCAATGGCAGCAACATGATTACGGTAAAGTGGTAACTCAAGTCGAGCAGGTTCACCAGTAACAGCCCGGTAGCGGCGATACTACCGAGCAGAGTGGCGGCAACCAACATGCGTCTTGAACCATAGCGACCGACAATGCGTGAGTTGATAATATTGGCCAGCATCAAGGCGCCTACGTTAGTACTGAATAGTATGGCAAACAGTGACTTATCCAAGTTAAATACCGACATATAGACAAACGGCGAGGCTGTCAGATAGCAAAAAAAAGCGAATGAAGTCAGTACGCCGCTGCCAATATGCAGCTTAACGCCGGGCCGGGTAAAGACGGTGGCATAGGCGCCAAAGAATGACTTGCGGCTGCGCTCGGCGCCTTGCATATCCGATGGCAAACGCAGTTTCAGCAATACCAGCATGAGTAGCAGCAAGGAATAGCAGGCGAGGATAAAGAAAATCAGATGCCATTCACCCAGCTCCAAAATTAGGCTGCCGATGGACGGTGCCAGCAGTGGCGCCAGCATCATTATTAGGCTGACATAGGACATGCCCTTGGCTGTATTGTCACCATAGATCTCCTTGATATAGCCGGGGATAACCACGGTAGCGGCGGCGCCGATAAACGCCTGGACAAATCTGAGGCTTAAAAACATTTCTATCGTTTGCGACAGCGCCAATCCCAGGCTGACCAACATAAATCCCGATAGGCCAATGATCACCAAAGGACGACGACCGAAGCGATCGGCCAAAGGCCCAAAGGTAAGCATGCCCAGAGAATACCCGGCCAGATACAGGCTCAGAGACTGCTGCACTGTCGTGATATCGGAATGGAAGCTTTCGGCTAGGGTGGCCATGGCCGGCAGATACATGTCGATGGCCAAAGGCGTTATCGCCACTATGGCCGACAGCATGGGAATAAGCAAGGCCAGATGCAGCCCTTGGGGCGCGCGCCTGGTTATCTGGGGTTGGGTATCCAATTTAACCTCATATATTGGCCAAAAAGCATTGGATGCTTGGTCAGGAATGTGACTCATGCCACGAAATGTGGCTTGGGGTTCATGTTAAGCCGTGGCGACCAATAAGGGAAGGTGCAAATAAGTCCTCGTGGCACTCTCTTTTGTAGAGAGTGGCTTACACAGCAATTGGCGTTCAAGGCATCTGACTGAAGGCATGCCGGGGCCTGTCGAAGTCGGATAACGCAGAGAGCCGGTTGCTGTGAAAGCCCCGAAGGGCGTGGCTTACAGGTCTGCCTGCTGTGTTGTGCTTCTTGCAAAGGACTAGGCCATTTGCTGCGAACCAGGCCTTGCATCCAGGCCCGTAAGCCGACGCAGAGCACACATGGGACTTGTTCGCGCCTTCCTTAGCCAATCCCCCAGAGTGGTTTCTTTACATTACTGACAAAGGAAGATGAAAAAGTGGGTAGTGAGAATATTTTATTTCACCCTGGATGACTTCCTGGCATAAGCTCACTACATTGTCCACTCAAGATTGTGTGCGCTTAAATTAATGGAGTTGAGTGCTGAATATGCGAGTTCATTTTCCACGATGGAATACCCGGGAATTGCTGACTCAATCACTTCCAGGGTTGGCAGGATTGCTGAATTATCAGAAAGAATGGTTGCGGGATGATCTTCGCGCCGCCTTGTCGGTAACCGCTGTGGCCTTGCCGGTAGCTATCGCCTATGCCCAGCTTACCGGAGTCAGTGCTGTGGCCGGGCTATACTCCTGTATTTTACCTATGTTGATTTATGCCCTGCTGGGTACATCGAGGCAACTGATAGTGGGTCCGGATGCCGCGACCTGCGCCGTCATTGCCGCTGTGGTGACGCCACTGGCCGCGGGCGATGCCAAGGTGCACTGGCAGTTGGTGATGACCATGACCCTGATGACGGGGATTTGGTGTTTGCTGGCCAGCCGTTTTCGGCTAGGGGTGCTTGCCGAGTTTCTCTCGCGGCCGATTTTGATGGGGCTGCTCAACGGGGTGGCGATAACTATTATCGTCGGCCAGTTCTCGAAGATTTTTGGCTTTAGCTTCGAATCCCGCTATTTGCTGGAGCGCCTGGCAGGCGGCGCCGAGTATCTGTCGCGCACTCACTGGCCAACATTGGGCATGAGTCTGGTCACTCTGTTGGTGTTCCTGCTGGTCAAGCGTCTGCGGCCGCAACTGCCTGCTTCTATGGTAGCGATAGCTGTGGCCGGATTATTGGTATGGCTGCTAGATTTGCAGCAGTATCAACTGGCGGTGGTAGGCACTATTGAAGGCGGTTTGCCGGAGTTTCAGGCACCGGTATTTGATTTGGGGCTCAGCCGTGAATTGGTGATGCCGGCGCTGAACCTTGCCATGGTGAGCTTTGTCTCCATGATGCTGACGGCGCGCAGCTTTGCCGCCAAAAACGGCTACGACATAGATCCCGATAAAGAGTTTCGCGCGCTTGGATTTGCCAATATCGCCTCGGGTTTGTCCCAGGGGTTTGCCATCAGCGGCGCCGATTCGCGCACCGCGGTTAATGATGCCAATGGCGGCAAGTCGCAGTTGGTTTCTGTGATAGCGGCGCTGCTGATAGCCCTGGTGGCCCTGTTCCTGACTGCGCCGCTGCAATATATCCCTTCGGCGGCGCTCGGGGTGGTGCTGGTTATCGCATCGCTCTCTTTGATTGATATCAAGGGGATCTGGAAGCTGAGAAAGCGTGACAACGGCGCCTTTACCCTGGCGCTGATCACCCTGTTGGCCGTGCTCTTTATCGGGGTGATCCCGGGGATCACCCTGGCGGTGCTGCTGGGCTTATTCCAATTTATCCGGGTAGTGATGAAACCCTCTGAGCAGCTGCTCGGCGTCGATCGCAAAGGGGTGCTGCGCAGTATCGACCGCAGTGACAAGGCCACGGCGATCCCGGGGATCATGATTTACCGTTTCAATTCACCCTTGACCTATTTCAACGCCGGTTATTTCAAACGCCAGTTGCTGGCCAGATTAAAAGAGCAGCCCGAGCCGGTGGACTGTGTGATAGTCGATGCTGTGGCCTGTTTCAGTCATCTGGATATCAGTGTGATGGCCATGATTGCCGATGTGGCGCACCTGTTGAAGCGCCGCGGTGTCAGTTTGGTACTGGCGGGCCGTAAACGTCAACTGCTGAGCTGGTGCGAAGCCAGTGGCATAGATGTGGCGGAGGATGGCTTGATCATCAGGCCTGATTTGGCCTTGGCGGTGCGTATGCATCAAAACTACAAACAAGCAGTCGCTGAAGGCCAGGCACCCGAGGTGCGGCGTTTGGCCGGTGATGATACCAGCGCCCCCAGACCGTCACACCTGTAAAACCTGGCGGGATATCGGCAGCTCGCAAATGCTTGCCCAGATTACTCGGCAGGCGCTAAAGCGGCTGTTGCTCGCCGCTTTCCAGCCACAGAGGCTTGGGTTTCATGGCGCGGATAAACCAAGGGTGCTCGAGCCAGGCCTGCAGCCATTGAGTCAGACAGGGCAGGGGAGCTGCATTGAACCTGGCTCTATCCACATGGGCAAATTGGCGCACAAAAGGGAAGATGGCGAGGTCTGCCGCGCTCATTCGCCCGAGCAACATGGCTTGCTGTTGTTGCTCTTTTTGCCCCTGTAGCTTTTGCTGCCCGAGATGTTCTTGAGCCTCAGCCAGCCTCTGCTCCAGTGGCAGCAAGTACAGGAGCGCTTGCTCGAAATAGCTTTGCTGGCTGAACTCAGGGTAACGGTCAAAGTATTTGTATCTGTCCAGTAAAGGCTTGAATGCCCTGTCATTGGTCGCTATCAGGGTTGAGATAAGGTTTTCTTCCTCAGGATTTTGCGGCAGCAATGAGTGGGGATCGGCTTGTGCCAATGCCCAGAAAAGGATATCCAGACTCTCGTCAAGCACCCTTCCATCAGCGAGTTGCATCACAGGCACTGTGCCTTTGGGCGATAGGGCAAGCATCTGCTGCGGCTTATTTTTCAGCAGAATTTCCCGCACTACAACAGAGTAGTCGGCGGCAATTAAGCCCAGTCTGGCGCGCATGGCATAGGGGCAGCGGCGAAAGCTGTACAGAATAGTTTGACTGCTTACTTGAGTCACAAGAGTCCCTTGGAATTCAATGAAAACAGCCATTGTAGGAATCACTCGGGTGGCAGGCAAGGTTGCTGTTCATAACCGCATGTAAAGGATTAAACCGCTACTATATGGCGGCCTGCTGCAGGAATCGCCGAATAACCCTACTTTTGCTGTCTATTTGCGCTACTGTGATTGGGATAGAATGGCGCCCCCATTTTGGGAGGCCGATCACTTAAGGAAGGTTCCGGAAGGTGACGCCGTTATGCACTGGAAATTAGGTTCCAGCCAGCAGAAGTTGAGGTAATGATGTCCAAAATAGTGGTATGTGCTTTATATAAGTTTGTTTCCCTGCCGGATTATGAGGCTTTGCGTCAGCCGTTGCTGGAAACCATGGAAGACAATGGTATTCGTGGCACCTTGCTGCTGGCTGCCGAAGGCATTAATGGCACTGTGGCCGGCTCGGAAAACGGTATCAATACCCTGATGGCCTGGTTGGATGCCCAGAATGGCCTGGATAATATCGTCTCCAAGCGCTCATTTGATGATGAGATGCCGTTCTATCGCACCAAGGTCAAACTCAAGAAAGAGATAGTCACCATGGGGGTGGAAGGCATAGATCCCAGAGAAGTGGTCGGCACCTATGTCAAACCCAAAGACTGGAATGCGCTGATCTCCGATCCCGATGTGCTGCTGGTTGATACCCGCAACGACTATGAAGTGCAAATTGGTACTTTCAAGAATGCCGTCAATCCCGAGACCGAGACTTTCCGCGAGTTTCCCGAATATGTGAAGCAGCAGTTGGATCCGGCCAAGCACAAGAGGGTGGCCATGTTTTGCACCGGCGGGATCCGCTGTGAAAAGTCCACAGCTTATCTTAAGCAACAAGGCTTTGATGAGGTGTATCACCTCGAAGGCGGGATCCTCAAATACCTGGAAGAAGTGCCCGAAGAGCAGAGTCTGTGGCAGGGAGAGTGCTTTGTCTTCGACAACCGGGTTTCAGTGGATCACCAGCTGCAAAAAGGTCAGTACGATCAGTGTAATGCCTGCCGGATGCCGATAACCGAGGCCGATAAGCAGAGCCCGGCCTATGAGCAGGGGGTCAGCTGTCCCCATTGCATAGATAAGCTGGATGAAAAGCAGCGCCGGCGCTTTATCGAGCGAGAGCGGCAGATGCAACTGGCCAAGCGCCGCGGTGAGGCCCATATAGGCGCCGATGTCAAAGAAGTGATCCATAAGCGCCGTGAGCAAAAACAGCGTCAGAAAGAGCAGGCCAAGCAAACCTCTTGATAGCGGTAAGAAATCTAATCATCCAAGGAGCCCACAGGCTCCTTTTTTCTTATATACATCTTCCTTAGTTCAGAGCCTTGAATCGCCCCAGTCACTATGGTTTTTCGATACCGGAACAAACCGCAGCCTTCCCCCCACTCAATCCCCATTCAGGTTTCTTGGTCAAAAAGCCAGCTTTTCCTTTGATTTGTGTCGTTTAAACGCAGAGCTTCACATAACTGCAATCTTGATTAATCAAATCTGTCATCTGGATCCCTGACAATCAGGCCGCTTTATTTTTAATAGCGAACAATTTACTTCAACCCAATACGGATGATGAAAGTGATGAAAAATAGATTAGCTGCGTTGATCTCATGCAGCCTGGTAACCATGGCGGCCAACGGTGCCGTGTTACCCAGTGTTCAAACTGACAGCCATTGGTATAAGGAAAGCGCCCAGCGGGTGTCAGACAAGGCTACATTAGAATCAAAAGCAAAAGCCAAAAACGTCATTTTGTTTGTCGGTGACGGTATGGGGATCTCCACCTTGACTGCTGCGCGTATCTACCAAGGGCAGCAGCTGGCCGGTAACCAGGGTGGTGAAGAGAATTTCCTGAGTTTTGAGAAGTTTGACCATACCGCATTGATCAAGACCTATAACACCAACCAGCAAACACCGGACAGTGCCGGCACCATGACGGCCATTGCGACTGGGGTAAAGTCCAAAGCGGGGGTGATTTCGGTATCCGAACAGAGCCTTCGTGGCAACTGCCTGTCATCCAAAGGTAATGAGCTGGTGACTTTGGTGGATCTGGCCAATGCCAAAGGCTTATCTACCGGTGTGGTGAGCACTGCACGTATCACCCACGCCACTCCGGCAGCAACCTATGCCCATAGCCCGGAGCGTGACTGGGAATCTGACGCCAACCTGCCTGCCGAGGCGGTAGCCAACGAGTGTAAAGATATCGCCTACCAGATGGTGATGCGCGATAAAGACAATGCCCTGTCAGTCGCGCTGGGCGGTGGTCGCCGCGCCTTTATCCCTGAAACAGTGACAGATGGCGAGAACAAGAAAGGCCAGCGTAAAGACGGCCTGGACTTGACCAAGGCTTGGGTCGACAACCTGGACAACGCCGCCTATGTATGGAACAGCGCAGAGTTTGATGCCATAGATGCCGGCACCACAGATCACCTGCTGGGCTTGTTCAACTCCTCCCACATGGAATATGAAGCGGACCGCGCCGATGATGTGGGCGGTGAACCTTCATTGACCCAGATGACAGCGAAATCCATCGAGATTTTGCAGAAGAACGACAAGGGCTATCTGCTGATTGTCGAGTCGGGTCGTATCGACCATGGTCACCACGCCGGTAACGCCAAGCGCGCCCTGGCCGATGCGGTGGAACTCTCCAACGCCGTTAAGGCGGCGGTAGAAAACACCAACCCGGAAGAGACGCTCATTCTGGTCACCGCCGACCACAGCCACGTGTTCACCATCGCAGGTTATCCGAAGCGGGGTAACCCTATTCTGGGTCTGGTACATGGCGTAGACGGAAACCTTTCTACTGCCCTTGACGGTAAGCCATACACTACCTTGGGTTACACCAATGGCCCGGGCGCCGTTGTGGGGAACCGTGACGACCTAACCTCAGTGGACACTCAAGACAAAGACTTTATGCAACAAGCTCTTATTCCTATGGGAAGTGAAACCCACGCCGGTGAAGACATCAGTCTGCACGCCACAGGCCCCGGCGCCAACCTGGTGCAGGGTGTAATGGAGCAGAGCGTGATTTTCCACATTATCAATCAAGCCCAAGAGCTTGGCGGTACTAAGTATTAATTGGGAGCAAGGAAATGAATAAGAAATTACTGGTACTGTCTTTGGCTGCGATTCTCGGTTTGGCGGCCTGTGGAAGTGACGGTGACAACGGCAAGGACGGCAATGCAGGCACCCCGGGCACGGATGGAAGCAACGGCAGTGACGGAAAAGACTGGACCGCCGTTAATCAATGGTATGTCGATGGTCAAAACCGCGTCACCAAGGCGTCCAATATGAGCAATAACACCCAGGCGGGGGCGGCAAAAAACATCATCTTGTTTGTCGGCGATGGCATGGGCGTTTCAACTGTGACGGCTGCGCGGATCCTCGATGGTCAGCTCAAGGGGCAAACTGGAGAGGAAAACTCACTCTCCTTTGAAACCCTGCCTTATCTTGGCCTGGCCAAGACTTATAATGTCGATGGTCAAACCCCGGATTCGGCCGGCACCATGACGGCCATGGTCACCGGGGTGAAGACGGACGTTGGCGTGATCTCACAGGCTGAAGGTGTTGAGCGCGGCGTCTGTTCTTCCACCAGCGGTCAAAACCTGGTGACTTCGCTGGAGCTGGCCGCCATGGCGGGTATGGCTACCGGTGTGGTTTCGACCGCACGTATCACTCACGCGACCCCGGCTGCCACTTATGCTCATGTGCCGGATCGCGACTGGGAAGCGGACAGCAACTTGCCGGCCGAAGCCGTCAGCAACGGCTGTAAAGACATTGCCGCCCAGATGCTGGACTTCAATAACGGCAAAGGGATCAATGTGGTTATGGGCGGTGGTCGCCGCGCGTTTATTCCCAACACCACTATCGATCCTGAAGGCAAAGCAGGTAAGCGTAACGATGGTCGCGATCTGACCGCCGAGTGGCTGTCCCAGTACCCCAACGCCAGTTACGTTACCGACCGTGACAGCTTCCTGGCGATGGATAGCGGCAGCACAGAGCATGCGCTGGGGCTGTTTAACTCCTCTCACATGGAATATGACTACGACAGAGTGGAGGCCGGTGTTACCGGTGAACCTTCCTTGGCAGAGATGACGGCCAAGAGTATCGATATTCTGAAAAAGAACGACAAAGGCTTTGTCCTGATCGTTGAAGCCGGTCGTATCGACCACGCTCACCATGCCGGTAATGCGGCCCGAGCTCTGTACGACACCATAGCCTTATCTGAGGCGGTACGTGTCGCCATGGAGAAGACCTCGGCCAATGATACCTTGCTGATGGTTACCGCCGACCACAGCCATGTGTTCACCATCGCCGGCTATCCGACCCGAGGTAATCCTATCCTGGGACTGGTGAAGAGTAACGATGCCAGCGGTCAGCCATCGGTCACCAACTCTACCGATGCCAACGGCATGCCTTATACCACGGTTGGTTATGCCAACGGCCTGGGCTTTGGCTCGCTGGCGACCGGTGGCGATGAGCGTTACAACTATGCCGCCGAGCCTGGTCGGGTGGATCTGAATTACATAGACACCCAGAGTGTGGGGTTCCATCAGGAAGCATTGGTGCCGCTGGCAAGTGAAACCCATGCCGGTGAAGATGTGGCCATCTTCGCTCGCGGCCCGGGTGCCAGCCTGGTCCAGGGTACGGTTGAGCAGAACCACATCTTCCATGTGATGAACTTTGCCGGTGATCTGGTCAATAAGGCCGAGGCCGCCGCGGCGCAATAAGGTTTAGCGTTTCGCAGCCTGATACCACTGCCTGCCCCTAGTTTCAGGCAAGGTGTCAGGCTGCTTCTTTGGTTTTGGTCTTTGGTTTTAGTCTTTTGTTTTAGAGTCATATCAGTAGGTTTATTATGTCCCGAGTAACATTCAAGCCAGCGTTTCCCTTTTTTTCCCGCGTAGCGCTTCATATCGCTCCTCGCATAGCTCTTTGCACCGCCCCTCGCGTTTTTTGTCATCCACTTACGTTTTCACTCGCTTTGGGGATCACAGCTTCGCTGGGGCAGTTTGCCATGGCCAATACTTTGTCTGTCAGCAACCAGCCTGGCAGCCAGGAGCAAGCCCATGTTAAAGCGGGCGGCTCAATTGGCAATGATGCTAATGTTTGTGCCGCCAAACCCGGCCGTTTTCAAGCCAGCTATCAGATCACTGTTGGCAGCGGTGAGCAGGCCAGGCAGCAGCAACTGACCTTGACGCGCTTTGACGATACCATCATCTATCAACGCAGCCCTGTCAGCTACGAGGCTTGGCATAAAAATGGCGAGTATGTGCGTTATTTCCCCCAGGAGAAACGCTCTATCAGCTATCGCCGCGGCGATCTCTTGGCGCTGAATATTCACACCGATCTCGATAGGCAGTTTCACCTGATATCGCCTGCTGCCTTGAGTCAATTTGAAAAGGGCCAAAGCCTGCAGGATAGCTGCTTCACCCGTCAGAGCTATTCTTTTAAGAGCAAGAGTCATGAAGAAAGTCATGAGGAAAATCATAGTCATGACGAAGGTCATGAAGAAAACCATAGTCACGCGAACAAAAGCGCCACCGAGCAGCAGTCTTTGCAACTGAGCTGGATAAGTGAGCTGGAACTGCCGGCCGAGATGACCATCACTCAAGGTGAGCAGCGTATTGTTTATCGGCTCAGCAAACTGACGCCTGTGAGCCAGGAGGGTTTCAAGCGGCTTACCTCAGGTTTCCAGGACCTCGATTTTGCCGATGTGGGCGACAGTGAGTCTGACCCTTTTATTGCCAAGATGATCACCCAGGGCTTTATTCAACATGGCAGCTCAGGCTTCTACTCGGCAGATGGTCAGCAGCTTGAAGGCGGGCATCACAGCCACTGACATCATAGTCATTGATTAACCCCAGCCACTGATTAACCACAGTTACCGATATAACAAGGGCCTAGTCACAGGACGTTAGTTATCGGCATAACTTATCTGCAGCTCAAAACCCAACTGGGCGAGCTGCTTTTGCTCCCGCTGCAGGTCTTTGGCAAACAGGCTGATGCGTTGACGCGGCTCGGGCAGGCTTATCTGCATCCCTGTTGCCGTGGTTTTTACCCGGGTGATTTTCAAGCTGCGGGCGATACGGCCAAGATTCAGCAACACGGCGAGCCGCAGCAACGCCATTAGGCGGATGAGGCGTAATTTCTGAGCGGGCTCCAGTTGTGCCAGCGCCTCCAGGTTGGGTTTCTTGCGCTGGTTGCCAATCAGCAGTGCCAGCAGCTGTTGCTGCTCTTGGCTGAAACCGGGCAGATCGCTATGGGCTATGATGTAGGCGCCGTGTTTGTGGTGAGCGCGGGAGTTGATATGGATCCCTATCTCATGCAGTTTCACCGCATGTTCCAGCAGGGAGCGCCAGGGCTCGAGTTGCCAACCGTCGGCCACGGCATCAAACAGCTGTTTGGCGGAAGTGGCCACCTTGGCGGCATGGTTCAAGTCCACATGATAGAGTTTGGCCATGCTCTCGACAGTGCGGCCGCTGACATCACCGAATTGGCTGATCCCGGCAAGTTCGTATAGAACGCCTTCGCGCAGAGCCCCTTGCGCAAACTGCAACTCGGTGACCGGCAGCCTCTTGAAGAAGCTGATCAGGATAGCCAGCCCCGCCGGTAGCAAAGGCGCACGTTTGCTGTCCACCTGCGGCAGTTCAATTTGATCCACATGCCCCCAGTCCAGCAACTGCTGTTTCAATTGCTTGAGCCTGGGCAGAGTGATGGTTTCATCGTTGAAGAAGTGCTGCATCGCTTCACAGATGGCTTTGACACTGCCTGAGCTGCCGAGAGTGAGGTCCCACTGGCCGCTGAAATATTCCTTAGCCAGTGAGGCAAACTGTTTATCGGCCGCAGCCTGGGCGGCGCGAAAGTTCTCCAACGTCAGCTTGCCATCGACAAAGTATTTCTGGTTATAACTGACGCAGCCACAGCGCAGGCTGGAGAGTATCTGCGCCTGAGTCTTGTGGCCAAGCACCACCTCGGTGGAGCCTCCACCGATATCTATGATGAGGTTGCGCTCTGCCAACTCCTGGCTGTGGGCTATGCCCTTGTAGATAAGGCGCGCCTCTTCAT
This sequence comes from Shewanella carassii, assembly GCF_002777975.1. Taxonomy (GTDB): domain Bacteria; phylum Pseudomonadota; class Gammaproteobacteria; order Enterobacterales; family Shewanellaceae; genus Shewanella; species Shewanella carassii. The sequence goes on along the minus strand of NZ_NGVS01000007.1, from coordinate 118,130 downwards.
GGCCGGATACCACTTCGACCGGGTAGGGCATAATGGCCCTGGCCGCCTCGATAAAGGCCTCACGATTGCGGGCGACTCTCAGAGTGTGGGTGGCCACCAGTCTGACTCTGGCCTGATCCAGAGTGGAAAACCTGAGGTTGAAATCCTTGAGGCAGGCGAGACCGCGCGCTATGGCGTCATTATCCAGCCTGTTGTTCTGATCCAGCCCCTCGGCCAACTGTACCAGACGTTTCTCTTTATGCAGGATCTGAATGCTGCCATCCTGCTCGCGGGCTATCACCAGATGAAAGCTGTTGGAGCCCATATCCACGGCGACAAAATGCTTGGGTGTTGCAGTCAAGGTGGTCCTCATTTTGCTATTGCGTCGGTTCCTGGGGCTTGGCCAGATCCAGTTGCCGCTGTTTTTCGTAGTTGCCCAGATACTGATGTATGGCTATTTGGGATCTTACCTTACGCTTGTTGCCCCGCTTACGGTAGGGGTTAGATTGATCTTTGTTGATCACCCGCGCCTTGATGTTGTCGGCAAATTGCAGCGCCAGGGTATCGAGGATCATCTGCTTCAAACCGGGATCATATACCGGGGTGCTGACTTCAATACGGTTATCGATATTACGCCCCATCCAGTCGGCGGAGCAGAGAAAGAGTTTGTTTTCGCCGCCTGAGTGGAACAGCATCACCCGCGAGTGCTCGAGGAATCGGTCCACTATGCTGAAGACCTCAATATTGTTGCTGATCCCGGGAATATCGGGAATAAGCGCGCACATACCGCGAATAAGCAAACGGATTTTGACGCCGGCGCTGGAAGCTTCATACAGCTTTTGGATCATCGCCTCATCCACCAGATTATTGAGCTTGAGGGTGATGGCGGCCTTGATGCCGCTCTGGGCATTGATGATCTCCTGCTCGATAAGGCCGGTCAGCTTCTGGCGCGCATCATAGGGGGAGACTATCAGATGCTGGAAGTTATCCCGTCTGTAAGGGTGCTCAATCAACTCAAATACCTGTTCTATTTCGGCGGCAATTTCCTGATTGGCGGTAAACAGCGAAAGGTCGGTATACACCCTGGCCGTGCCCTCGTTGAAGTTGCCCGAGCCAATATGGCCATAGAGGCGCATTGCACCGGCTTCCTCGCGGCCGATAAGGCACATCTTGGCATGGACCTTCAAGCTTGGGATCCCATGGTGCACCTTGACACCGGCCTCGGCCAGCACCCGGCTCCACTCGATATTGGCCTGCTCATCGAAACGGGCCCTGAGTTCAATCACTGTGGTGACCTGTTTGCCGTTTTTCACCGCATCTATCAGCGACTGGATGATATGGGACTTTCTCGCCACCCGATAGAGGCTGATTTTGATGAACTTGACGGCAGGATCATAGGCCGCCTGGCGCACCAGCTCGGTAAAGTGGGAAAACTTGTGATAGGGATAATAGAGCATGATATCGCCGCGGCGAATGGCGTCAAACTTGTTGGCACAGACACTGAATCCGGCTGAGTCCAGTGCCGGAAGCTTGTCGTTTTCCAGGTATTTGCGTCCCGGATTGGGAAAGCCGATAAAGTCCTTGAAGCTGTGGTAACGGCCGCCGGGGATCAGGCACTCGGTATTGGAGATATTCAGCTGCGCCGTAAGCATACTCAGCATATGCTCCGGCATCTCTTTGTCATACACCAGACGCACCGGCTCGGCGGTGAGTCGCTTTTTCAGGCCCTTGGTGAGCTTTTCCAGTTGGCTCTGTTCCAGCTCATCGGTGAGGTCGAAGTCGGCGTCGCGGGTCAGCTTCATGGAGAAGACTTCAATCTCTTCATATTCGAAGAAGGGGGCGAATAGCTCATCGACACAGTGCCTTATTATGTTATCAAGCAAGATCAAATGCTTGCGGCGCTTTGAGGTTTCTGCCGGCAGTTGGATGAAACGCGGCACATTCTTGGTGGGCACTTCCACCAAGGCGTACTGACGCTTTTCCCGGCTGTAGAGGCACACCGCCAGATAAGTGGTGTCATCGTTGATCTGTTTAAACAGCTCGGAGCGATTGCTGAGGATCAGCGGTGCGATATGGCGTTTGAGATGATCCTTGAAATGCTTTTTCAGCCACTGGCTGTGAAAATCACTCAACTGTTTCTCATTGATAAGAAAGATGCTGTGTCTGGCCAGCTCTCGCATCAACTCGCCGTAGATAGTGTCGAAACGCTCTTGCAGTATCAATACCTTGGTTTGGATCTTGGCCATCAAATGGCGGCTGGAATTACGGCCTTCCTGCAGGGTGGATAACAGAATCGAGCGGCGCACCGCAGCAACCCTGACCCGGAAGAACTCATCCATGTTATTGGAGAATATGCCCAAAAAGCGAACCCGTTCCACCAGAGGCACCAGAGGATCGGCCGCTTCCTGCAAGACTCTTTCATTGAAAGACAGCCAGGAAAGCTCCTTATCCAGAGAAAATTTTTCGACGGACGGTAACACGCTAAGACTCCTCATTAGCAGAATCCGGGTATAGAGAAAGCCCGGCAGATATACAATAACACTCCGATATCCGCTTGTAATCAGTGAATAAAGGCCTGGGGTTATGAGTCCTTGGCCCACATTGGGATCCGGTGGCCCGGCTGGTTCAAACTAGAGTGAATTTATGTCCAGAGCATGACAAGTCTCCATTAAGTCCCCTCTAAATCATCACTAAGGGTTCGAAGAGGTCGATAAATCGCCGTTGTTCAATGGGCTTTGCATGCGGCTTATGTTATGTTGCGCTCTTTTTTCTCGGTCGGTGGACGCAGCTTTCGGGGGCTTTGTCTTGAAAGCAGCATCGAGATCACATAGAGCCCGCGAAAGCAGGAGGACGGAATGTTTGCAGGTTTTGACTATGGCAGTGCCAACTGCGCCATTGGCGTGATGGAGGAGGGCCAGACTCGGCTCTTGCCTCTGGCCGAGGATGGCAACTATATGCCGTCGACCATTTATGCCATGGAGCGGGAACTCATTTCCGAATCTGTGCTGCAGCGCTTGCCTTTGGCGGCCCAGGCTGATTTCAAACCCAAACGCGCCGCCGAGCTGAGTCGCGCCCGAACGGCGCGCCTGGAGCTGGATTTGCTTGCCAATGAGCAAGCGGTATTCATCGGCAATCAGGCGATTGAAACCTATATGGAAATGCCGGAAGAGGGCTTCTATGTTCGCTCGCCCAAGTCCTTCCTCGGCGCTTCGGGCCTGCTCAGCAATCAGATGGCACTGTTTGAAGATATCGTCACCCTGATGATGCAGGAAATTCATACCCGGGCGCAGCAGAGCCTGAAACAGGCGATTTCCCAGGTGGTGATCGGGCGGCCGGTTAACTTTCAGGGCATTGGTGGCGAGCAAAGCAACAAGCAAGCCGAGGCCATTTTGACTCTGGGGGCCCAGCGCGCCGGGTTCACCGATGTGGCTTTTCTGTATGAGCCTATGGCGGCTGCCCTTGAGTTTGAGTCGACACTCACCCGGGAGCAGCGGGTGCTGGTGGTGGATATTGGCGGCGGTACCAGCGACTGCTCCTTTGTGCGCATGGGGCCTGAGCTTAAGGACAAGAAAGATCGCAGTGACGACTGCCTGGGCCACAGTGGTCAAAGGGTAGGGGGTAACGATCTGGATATCGCTCTGGCGATGGCCGGTTTTATGCCGCACTTGGGGCTCGGCAGTGCGCTCATCACAGGCAAGCCTATGCCAAGGCAACCCTTCTGGAACGCGGTCGCCGTCAACGATGTCAGTGCCCAGCGGGAATTCTCTGCCTTGAGTAGTCGCAAGCTGATTGAAGAGCTGCAACGGGATGCCAAAGAGCAGGCGAAACTTGCGCGCTTATTAAAGGTGCAAAAAGATCAGCTGGGTTATCGTTTGGTGCGCAGTGCCGAGCAGCTTAAAATCGCCCTGAGCGACAGTAAGCAAGCCGCTATGGATATAGGTTTTGTCGAAGCGCCCAAACCGCAGCCCTTGACTGTGAATGTCGATGCCGCCACCTTTGTCGCCGCCATCGATGAATCGCTTGAAACGGTGCACAAGCTCATCACCCAAGCTTTGGCGGAAGGGGGATGTCAGCCGGATGTCATTTATCTCACCGGTGGCAGTGCCAAGAGCCCCTATATTACCGAGCAGATCCGCGCGCGCTTCCCGGATGTGGCTTTGGTCAGTGGCGATCACTTCGGCTCTGTGGTGGCCGGCTTGACCCGCTGGGCCGAGCGCCTGTACCGTTAGTCGCAATTATTGCACTTTGATTGAAAGAGGATTCTTCATGGCACTGAAAAAAACGCCACTCTTGGCCGCCTTAGTCGTGACTGCGGCGACAAGCTTGCTCGCCGGGTGCGGCGATGATGTGGGCAAGGTCAGCCTGGGCGTATTTACCACCAAAGATGTGATCATAGATGCCAAGACAGATCCCAAACTGCCCGGTGTTACCTGTCATATCAGCCGCATAGAGGCTAATCTGGATTTTGCCGACCCATCGGATATGAGTATCAGCTGTCGCCAGACAGGGCCGATAACCAAGGCGCAACTGGCCGGTATCGAACTGGGTAAGAAGGGCGAGATAGTGTTTACCGAGTCCTTGAGCATCTTGTTCAAGAGCCTCAAGGTGAGACGTATCTATGATAGTGAACACCAGACACTCCTGTATCTGTCCTATTCCACCAAAGAAACCAACGGTAGCCACAAGCACGCCTTGTCCACTGTGCCGCTGTGGGGAACCGACGCCTACGAGCCAAGGCCCCAAGCGGTAAACTGATAGGTCGAGATATAGACAAAAAAGCCTCGAAATCGAGGCTTTTTTGTCTATAGAACCCCCTAGCTAGACTGGGGGTTCCGTTCAATTGATCGCAATTAACTGCGATTAAATGTGAGGCGTTGGCCCAGGGTATTGTCGATAAAGCGACTGCCGTCAAACAGTTGCTTACCATTGACCCAAGTACCACTGATAGAGGCGGCAAACTTGTGGCCGGTAAAGGGCGACCAACCGCAGTGATAACGGGTGTTTTCCAGCGTGGCCTCGAAGGGCTTGTTGAGATCCACCAGTACCAAATCCGCCAGATAACCTTCGCGCAGATAGCCCCTGTCTTTGAGTTCAAAGCGCTCGGCCACAGCATGGCTGGTCTTTTGGACGATTTTTTCCAGGCTGAAGTGCCCCTTGGCATGCAGATCCAACAGGCTTAGCAGTGCATGTTGCACCAGCGGCAAACCGGACGGCGCCTTGAAGTAGCTGTCGGCTTGCTTCTCTTCCCAGGTGTGCGGCGCGTGATCTGTGGCGATAATGTCAATGATGTCGCGATTGACGGCATCTATCAGTGCTTGTTGATCGGCAAGGGTCTTGATCGCCGGGTTACACTTTATCTGGCTGCCGAGGCGGGCGTAGTCACTGTCGTTGAACGAAAGATGGTGTACACAGACTTCGGCGGTAATGTTGGCACCCTTGAGTTGTGCCAGTTGCTTGGCCGGCTCAAACAGATAGAGCTCGTCGGCGGTGGTCAAATGCAGTACATGCAGGCGCGCCTTGTGACGAATAGCCAGTTCGGTCGCCAGTTGAGATGACTTGAGGCAGGCTTCGCGGGAGCGGATTTCGCCGTGCAGCTCCATAGGTATGGCATCACCGTATTTTTCACGCATGGCGGCTTCATTGGCGGCTATGGTGGGGCTGTCTTCACAGTGAGTGGCAATGACCACAGGAGAGTTGGCGAAGATGCCGTCCAGAGTGGCACTGTTATCCACCAACATATTACCGGTAGAGGCGCCCATAAAGATTTTCACCCCGCAGGCCTGGTTGGGATCGAGACGTTTAATCTCTTCCAGGTTATCGTTGGTGGCGCCGAGATAGAAAGCAAAGTTGGCCAATGAACTTTGAGACGCGCGGGTATACTTGTCTTCCAGCGCCTGCAGATTGGTGGTCTGCGGATTCACATTGGGCATTTCCATAAAGCTTGTGATACCCCCGGCCACGGCGGCGCGGGATTCACTGGCGATGGTGCCCTTATTGGGGAAACCCGGCTCACGGAAATGCACCTGATCGTCGATCATCCCCGGCAGCAGGTGTTTACCCTGAGCATCTATGACCTGAGCCCCTGCCGGAGCCGTGATCTGGGAGGCAATCTGGCTGATGCGGCCGTTGTCGATCAGCAGATCCTGAGTACGGATTGTTCCTTCATTAACCAATTGGGCGTTGCAGATGAGGGTTTTCATAGGATACCTGATTAGCGTTATTAATATTGGCAGTGACTTGCGTATAATACCGGAAACTCAAGCAAAAAGCTGTGGAGCTTTTGGACAAGATCACAGACTTTTTGCGAAAGATACGTCAAGTGCCGATACTCTGGCCGGTATCGGTTCAATCGGTGCCAATATCGGCCGGCCGATAACACATGGGTGGACTGTTTATCTGCCTGGGAGCGAGAATGCAATTATTTGTCAAAGATTTAACTGTGGTTGATTTTTCTTACCTGTGCCCGTTTCGCGGCATGGTAGGCGAAAGTTGGATAGTCGATGTGCTGCTCGACGGTGGCCTGGATGAGCAAAACATGTTGCTCGACTTTTCCAAGGTCAAGCGCACCATAAAGCAAACCATAGATGAGGTGGCCGATCACCGTTTATTGGTGCCCACCGCCTGTAGCCAGGTGCGCTGGCAACAGCAGGGCGACAAGGTGTGGATGGACTTCCATAGTCTGCGCGGCAGCATTCACCTGGCTTGCCCGGCGCAGGCTTTCGCCCTTATCCCCAGCGAGATTATCGATTTTGACAGCGTTAACCAGTTTTTGCACAAGGCGCTGACAGATGCCTTGCCGGACAATGTTCAGGGTATCAGCCTGACACTTCGCAACGAGGTGCTGGAAACGCCCTATTACCATTACAGTCACGGCTTGCGTAAGCACGACGGTAACTGCCAGCGTATCGCTCACGGTCACCGCAGTCCTGTCAATGTGTTTGCCGATGGTATCGCCGCGCCCAAATGGGATGAATACTGGGCCAAACGTTGGAAAGATATCTACCTTGGCAGTGAAGAAGATGTGGTTGGTGTCAGCGAGCTTGAGCTGTCACCCCAAACCAAGATAGATGACAAGAGCCATATTGGCTTCAGATACCAGGCGCCGCAGGGGGATTTCCAGTTGGCGATGCCAAGAGACTGCTGTGATTTGATCCCCCATGACACCACGGTCGAACTGCTGGCTCATTTTATGGCCGACAGCATGGCGGGCTTTGAGCCGGGCAAACATTTTAAAGTGGTCGCCTTCGAGGGCATAGGCAAGGGCGCCATCGCATCGGCGCAGCATCAGGGTGACTGATAGATACTGCCTGGCCTGAGCCGGACCAAGAATAAAGCCAACCTAAAAGCAATCTAAAGGCATCCGCAAATAGACCGCACCCCGGGGTCTATGGGGCGGAAAGATAAAGAGGAGCAAGAGTGAAGTTCAATAACAGTAAGATGCCAATCCCATCTTTTAAGGCGCTGTCGCTGATGCTGCTGGGCACTTTGGTTGTGAGTCCTATGCTGCAGGCCGAATCCAAGTCTGAGCCCCAGCCCAACATCAAACCCGAGTCATCACGGGTGCAGTTTCAGGGCAAGTTTGAACAGGGGGCCCTGATCAGAGCCAGAACCGAGCCGGGTACTGAGGTACAGCTCAATGGCGAGAGCATCACCTTGACGCCGGATGGCCGGTTTGCCTTTGGTTTTGAGCGTGAGGCCGCGCTTGAGCAGACGTTGACACTCAACTACCCGGATGGCAGCAGCGAGAGCCGTAGCCTCAAACTCGACAAGCGGGATTATCGCATCCAGTATGTTGAGGGGATCAGCAAGAAAATCATGAAGCCGGATCCCAAGGCCCAGGAGCGCGCCGCCAAGGACAGCGCCCAGGTCAAGGCGGCCCGCAGTCATTTCAGTACCCAGCAGGCGTTTGCCGACGACTTTATCTGGCCGCTAACCGGACGAATTTCAGGGGTTTATGGCAGCCAAAGGGTCTACAACGGCAAGCCAGGCACACCGCACTATGGTGTGGATGTTGCCGCCAAAACCGGCACTGTGGTGGTGGCGCCGGCCGATGGCGTTATCAGCCTGTCGGTAGCGGACATGTTCTATTCCGGCGGCACCATGATTATCGATCACGGCTATGGCGTCAGCTCCAGCTTTTTGCACTTAAGCAAGCTCTATGTCAAAGAGGGCGATGAGGTGAAACAGGGCCAGGCGGTGGCCGAAGTGGGGGCGACAGGACGAGCCACAGGGCCACATCTGGATTGGCGGGTCAACTGGTATCAGATGCGTCTGGATCCTACCACTTTAGTGCCGCCAATGAGTCAGGTATTACAGCAAGCCAAGAGTGACGCGAAAAAGTAGCGCTTTTTCGGTGTTGTCGATAGGGAAAGATGAGAAAAACCGCCAATGGCAACAAAGCTCTGCCGTTGGCGGTTTGGCTATCTGTCTTGTTTAAACCTCTGAGAAACAGCTCCAGATAGGGGCGTGATCCGAGGGCTTGTCGATGCCGCGAAGCGCGTAATCCACATCGGCTTCCGTCAAGCGGCTTGCCAGCGACTCGGTCGCCAGGATCACATCGATACGCAGGCCACGGTTATCATCAAAGCCACGGCTGCGATAATCAAACCAGGAGTAGCGTTCGCTACGCTGTGGGTGTAACTGGCGGAAGGTATCTACCAAGCCCCAATCCAGCAGGGTTTGCAACCATTCTCGCTCTTCCGGTTGGAAGCTGCATTTACCTGTCTTCAGCCAACGCTTGGCGTTGGCATCGCCGATGCCGATATCCAGATCCAGCGGCGAAATATTGATATCCCCTATGATGGCAATATCCTGATCCGGGCTGAATGAATTTTGCAGATACTGCATCAGATCGGCGTAAAACTTACGCTTGGCCGGGTACTTGGTCTCGTGATTGATATTCTCCCCTTGAGGGAAGTAACCGTTGATCACTGTCAGCACGCGGCCGTTTTCCTGGATGAACTTTCCGGCGATAAGTCGGCGCTGGGCATCTTCATCGTCAGTTGGAAAGCCTTTTTGAACCTCGATGGGGGCCTGTTTGGACAACAGGGCCACGCCATAGTGGGCCTTGCCACCGTGGTAATGTACCTGATAACCCATGGCTTCCACTTCGGCCAGAGGGAAGGCTTCGTCGTGCACCTTGGTTTCCTGCAGCCCTATGATGTCTGGCTGGTGGCTGTCTATCAACTGCTGCAGTTGATGCAGACGGGCTCTCAATCCGTTGATGTTGAAGGAAACGATTTTCATCAGGGCAGCACTCGTTTGAAGGGTTTTACGATAACACTCTGATAAACGCCGGCGGCAACATAAGGATCGGCATTGGCCCAGGTCTGGGCGGCTTCAAGCGATTCGAACTCGGCCACCACCAAAGAGCCGCTGAATCCGGCGTCCCCTGGGTTTTCACTGTCCACGGCGGGATGTGGACCGGCCAGCATCAATCGCCCCTCATCGGCCAGCAGTTGCAGGCGTTGCAGATGGGCCGGACGAGCGGCAAGACGTTTTTCCAGACTGTTTTCAACATCTTGGGATGAGATCATATACCACATTATTTGAGTTCCTTGCGTTGCTCTTCGGGGATGTGTTTAAAGAGATAAACCACGGTTGCTATGGTGTTCAGCAGCGTCACTGCGGTCAGGCCAAAGACCTTGAAGTTGACCCAGGTTTCCTGACTCAGACTGAAGGCGACATAGATATTGATAAGGCCGCAGATAATAAAGAAACTGACCCAGTACCAGGTGACTCTGGCCCATATCTTGTCGGCGACCTTGAGTTCTTGCCCAAGCATGCCCTTGAGTACAGGCTTATTCAACAGTTGGCTGACACCCAGGCCCAAGGCGAACAGGGCATAGACTATGGTGACTTTCCATTTGATAAAGGCATCGTCGTGAAACACCAGAGTCAGGGTGCCGAATACGGCCACCATGGCGAAGGTGATGAGATGCATTTTTTCAAGCTTGCGGTACAACAGGTAGGTCACCACGAGTTGCAGTGCAGTTGCGGCTATCAAGGCGCCACTGGCGACATAGATATCGTAAAACTTATAAAAGGCGAAGAAGATGACCAGCGGCAGGAAATCCAGCAGTTGTTTCATAGTAATCAGACTGAGTGAAAATTGGCTGTGAGTGTAGCACGGCGGGCTTTGAGGGATAAACCTCTTCGGCCCTTGCGTGGGTCAGTGCACAATTATTACAAGGAACCTGAGTTGATCTTGCCGTTTTCTGGGAATATTTCGACTATGACCCAGCCTTTGCCACGTTTATGCAAGCGAATGGTTCTATCATCAATCCAGCGGCGGCCATCTTTTTGGCCGGTAAACTTGACGACAACCGTGACGTCATCAGTGAACTTACGAAAGAAATCGATATCTATCTCTTCAATCTCCAGGGTGACATCTGTCATCTGCAAATTGAGCATATAGCGTTGTACCGAAGGGGCAATATGGTAACTGCGTAGTACCTCTTTCATCGGTTCATCGACATAATGGGTGGCCTTCTCGACATCTTTATCTATGTAGATGGCCTGAAAAAATCCCAGGGCGACTTGTTCTGGAGTATCTATCGTCACTTTGGGGTCATCACTGCAGCCAAACAGGCCGATTAGAAAAATAAAAAGTAGATATCTCATAGTGTTGACTCCGATTATTGGTGCCAAACAGTATCAGTTTTTTTAACTCTGATCGCAAGCCGGTGCCTTGGGCTTGACGGGATCGGCGATCCTATGGCATATAGAAAGGCTAGTACCTGCATTCTTATCCACAGAATCTGTGGACAAGTGTGTTGAAGACTCAGTTGATGCTTTCTAACTAGTTGAATTACATGCCAGATATTGGCTGGTTATTTTTTGACGCCTGCAGTGTTCCCGCGGTAATTTATCCCTCTCCGAGTTTGAATTTACTCAAATATCGCCAGTTGTAAAAGATCGTTTGCGGTTATTTTGTTCAGTTGCTGTTGATAAAAGCAGCAGTCGGTTAATTGGGGCATAAAAAAACGCCTGTTTTGACAGGCGTTTTTCTCTAATCCCAATTTGATGGGCTATTAATCGTTCTGAGTCGCTTGAATGGCAGTCAGGGCGATGGTGTAAACAATATCATCCACCAGGGCACCGCGGGACAGATCGTTCACCGGCTTACGCATACCTTGCAGCATAGGGCCTATGCTGATCAGATCGGCGCTTCGTTGAACGGCCTTATAAGTGGTGTTACCCGTGTTGAGATCCGGGAATACAAACACAGTTGCCTTACCGGCAACCGGGCTGTCCGGCGCCTTGGAGCGAGCCACGTTAGGCATTACCGCGGCGTCGTACTGCAGTGGGCCGTCAATCACCAGATCCGGACGCTTCTCTTTGGCAATCCGGGTGGCTTCGCGCACCTTATCCACATCTGAGCCTGTCCCTGAGTCACCGGTAGAGTAGCTGATCATCGCGACTCTGGGCTCAATACCGAAGGCTTTGGCAGACTCGGCCGACTGGATAGCGATATCGGCCAACTGCTCGGCATTGGGATCCGGGTTGATGGCGCAGTCACCATATACCAGCACCTGATCCGGCATCAACATGAAGAAGATGGAAGAGACCAGGCTGGAGCCGGGCGCTGTCTTGATCAGCTGCAGTGGCGGACGAATGGTGTTGGCCGTGGTGTTAACCGCACCGGAAACGATACCGTCCACTTCATTCTGGGCCAACATCATGGTGCCCAGCACCATGTTGTCTTCCAGCTGTTCACGGGCAACTACTTCGGTCAGGCCCTTGTGACGGCGAAGATCCAGCATAGGCTCGACATAGCGCTCACGCACTTCATCGGGATCGATAATCTCGACACCCTCTCCCAGAATAACGTCCTGCTGGGCTGCGATACGCAGAATTTCATCGCGTTTGCCAAGTAGTACGCAGCGGGCAATGCCACGCTCTGCGCAGATGGCGGCAGCCTTGATGGTGCGTGGCTCATCGCCTTCAGGCAGTACTACAGTCTTGTGAGCGGCGCGGGCCAGCTCGGTAAGCTTGTAGCGGAAAGCCGGTGGCGACAGGCGGTGCTCGCGAGGCGAGTTTTCGGTGACGCTTTCAATCCAGCTCTGATCAATATGACCGGCAACGTATTCCTGTACCAGTTCAATACGCACTGCATCGTCCACAGGTACTTCGTGGTCAAAGCGTTGAATATTGAGTGAGGTCTGCCAGGTATTGGTGTCGATAAGGAACACAGGCAGGCCGGTTTCAAAGGCCTGTTCACACAGAGCCATGATCTCGGGCTCTGGTTCATAACCGCCGCTTAGCAGCAAGGCACCAATCTTGACGCCGTTCATCGCCGCCAGACAGGCCGAAACGATAACGTCGGAACGGTCACCCGAAGTCACCAGTAGCGAGTCTGCCTTGATGTGCTGCACCATGTTGGGAATAGAGCGGGCACAGAAGGTTACCTTGCGCAAACGGCGAGTGTTCATCTCACCGGCATTGATGATCCGGGCACGCAGGTGCTTGGCCAGGTCGGATGCCCGAGGGGACACCAGATCCAGGTTATAAGGCACACTGCCGAGGATCCTCAATGGGCTCTTACCCGGCAACTGGAACATGCCTGCGGTATCAGTGCGTTGTACATATTGGTGATCGAATACTTCAGACAGATCCGGACGGGCACGACCTTCATCGTCCACCGGCGCACCAATCTTGTTGATGATAGTGCCAATGAGACGCTTGTTCTTGTTGCCGCCCCAGGAGTTGAAGGCGATTTCGAGACGGTTCATCAGCCCGGTTGGGCTATCGTTGCCGGGGGTCGCGACAAAAATCACATCGGCGTCCAGCGCTTTGGCGATGGCATAGTTAACATCATCGGCAAAGGGATGGCTGCGGGTGTGCACCAAACCCTCGATGATCAGGGTTTCGGTATTATCGGCAATTTCACTGGCGCGGGCGATGATTTGCTCCATCAGTACATCTGTCTGATCGGCGCGGATCAAGGCTTCAGCGTGGGCCATTTCAAACGGCTCCAACGGGTTGACCGTGGGGGACTTGCTGAGAATGGTGGTTGAGCGCTCAGGGCCGTGGTCCTGCGGGCGCAATTGGGAAATGGGTTTAAAGAACTGCACTTTAACGCCGTGGCGTTCCAATGCGCGAACCATCCCCAGGCTGATAGACGTCAGGCCGACGCCTGTGCCTATGGGGATCAACATAATGTTACGGGACATAAAAACCTCTTCGGAGTCGATGGTTTTCCGGTAAATCTTATAAAGTCAAAAACATGAAAGCCGCCAGGTTAAGCTGGCGGCTGTTTGGTCATATTATTCTTCTATCAAACTAATAGCGTCTTCGGCGATGACCCACTCTTCATTGGTGGGAATGACCATGGCCAGAGTGCCTTCATCTTTAGTGATGATACCGCCATTGCCGAAACGGGCGGCCAGGTTGCGTTCATCATCGATCTGGAAGTTGAAGATGGACAATAGTTCCAGCACTTTCTTACGGATAATGTCGGAGTTTTCACCTATGCCGCCGGTAAAGACGACGGCATCCAGACGGCCCAATGGCACAGTGTAGGAGGCGATGTATTTTGCCAGACGATAGCAGAAGATTTCCAGTGCCAGTGTCGCACCTTTGTGACCTTCGGCATATCCTTCCTCGATACCACGGCAATCATTGGTCAGTTCACTGATCCCCAACAGGCCACTTTGCTTGTTCAGCAGGTTGTTGACCTCTTCCAGGGTGTAGCCCAACTGGTGTACCAGATGATAGATGATGGAGGGGTCGATATCGCCACAGCGGGTACCCATCACCAAACCTTCCAGTGGCGTCAGGCCCATGGAGGTATCTACGCTCTTGCCACCTTTTACAGCGGTGACGGATGCACCGTTGCCCAGATGAGCACAGATCACATTAGTGTCGGCCAATTCTTTGCCCAATACCTTGGCTGCTTCGCGGCTGACAAACAGGTGGCTGGTGCCATGCATGCCGTAACGACGAATGCCATGCTCACGGTAAAGCTTATAGGGCAGGGCGTAGACAAAGGCGCGCTCAGGCATGCTCTGGTGGAAGGCGGTGTCAAACACGGCAACCTGAGGCAAGCTTGGGAACGAGGCCATGGCGGCGCGAATACCTATCAGGTGCGCAGGGTTGTGCAATGGTGCCAGCGAGGCACAATCTTCGATACCTTTGATCACCTGATCGTCAATGATTACCGAGTGGGTGAACTTTTCACCACCGTGCACGATTCGGTGACCCACCGCCAAGATTTGTGATGCCAGTTCGGGCAGGGGAGCCAAAATCTGGTTTACAATAAACTCCACGGCTTCACGGTGCGCGGTGAATGCGCCCAGTGTGGCTTCATGCTTTTCGCCATTGTGTTTCCATTTGATGCGGGAGTTTTCCAAGCCAAAGCACTCGGCCAGACCAGAGATCTGATCATCGCCTGTGAGTGCATCCATGACTGCAAATTTCAAAGAAGAACTGCCGCAATTTAGAACCAATACCAGTTTTTTAGACATGTTAAAAACCTTTCGCCGTTTTTAATTAATAAGTTACGGGTGAACTGGACTCGCCTGTAACCTGTTTCACTGCGTTCCTGCCGTCAAGCCGTTGTTGGGGCCGAATAGGGAACTGTGCTAAGGTAAAAGCAATATTATGCTTGTTGTTCAGGTGCCTTGATTGAGCCTTAACTTTCTCAAAACCGTGAGGGAAGGTCGTCGTTATATGAAGACCTGGCCCATGGTCAGACAACTGGGTTACTTTTTTCCTGAGTTTCGCGTTATTCGCGCTACTCGGTTAGCGCTGCAACTGATGCCGGCATTGGCCATGGTCTCTGCTGCTGCGCAAATCTATGTCTATGGTTGGGACTTTTTGCCCCAGGCCATAGCCATTTTTCTATTCTTTCTCAGCCTGCCATTGCAGGGCTATCTGTGGCTCGGTTGGCGTGCTCGCCATCCCTTGCCGCTGTCCTTGCTCGATTGGGGCAATCAGCTCAATGCCAAACTTTCCGGACTTGGAGTCAGTAGCCGTCCACTAGGCGCCAAGGCCAGTTATATGGATATGGCACAGATCCTCAAATTGGCCTTTGAGCGTCTCGATGCCGGTTTTTGGGAAGAACTCTAACGTTCAGTAACCGGCATTGATCCCTCTTTGAATAAATATAGTCTTTATTCGCTCCATGGTTTCGCGATTCGGCGGCGACACGCCGTCGAGTTCGTAGCGCTCGCCCATGGCTTCCCACTTGTGTTTACCCAGTTCGTGGTAGGGCAGTAACTCCACTTTTTCCACGTTAGTCATTGGTTTGATGAACTCTGCCAGCTTTTCGGCCGAAGCTTCGTCATCTGTATAACCGCCGACGACCACATAACGGATCCAAGTTTTTTGGCCTCGTTTGGCCAGATACTCGGCAAACTGCAATGTTCGCTGATTGCTGACCTTGGTGAGATCTATGTGCTTGGCATCATCCATCTGTTTGATGTCCAGCAGTACCAGATCTGTGTTGTCCAGCAACTGGTCGATCACGTCGGTGTATTTACGAACAAAGCCATTGGTATCCAGACAGGTGTGTATGCCTTCGGCCTTACAGGCCTTGAATAGCTCGGCAACGAATTCTGCCTGTAACACGGCTTCACCACCGCTGGCGGTCACACCACCACCGCTGGCTTCCAAAAAAGGTCGGTAGCTGACTATCTGTTCCATCAGCTCCGCGACCGTTACTTCTTTGCCGCCATCCAGATCCCAGGTGTCGCGATTGTGACAGTATTTACAACGCATCAGGCAACCTTGCATAAAGGCGATAAAGCGAATGCCGGGGCCATCTACTGTGCCAAAGGATTCCACCGAGTGGATCCGTCCTTTTACTGTCATGTGCTCTCCTTGGAATGGCTGCAGCGGCGGCCGCTGCAGCCTGGTTTCAAACGTAAATTACAGTGCTTTGGTGAAAGTACGGGTAATCACGTCTTGCTGCTGCTCAGGGGTCAGTGAGTTGAAGCGCACTGCGTAGCCTGATACACGTATGGTCAGCTGTGGATACTTGTCAGGGTTGACGACAGCATCTTCCAGCATTTCACGGTTCATCACGTTGACGTTCAGGTGCTGACCACCTTCATGGCCCGGCTTGTGGGAGAAGTATCCGTCCATCAGCGCGGCCAGGTTGGTGCGGCGGGCATCTTCATCTTTACCCAGTGCGTTAGGCACAATGGAGAAGGTGTAAGAGATACCGTCCTGAGCGTGAGCGAAGGGCAGCTTGGCCACTGAGGTCAGTGAGGCGATAGCGCCTTTTTCGTCACGGCCGTGCATTGGGTTGGCACCCGGGGCAAATGGTGCACCGGCGCGGCGACCATCCGGAGTGTTACCTGTCTTCTTACCATACACCACGTTGGAAGTAATGGTCAGGATTGACTGGGTTGGGATGGCGTTGCGGTACATCTTCTTGTCACGAATTTTGGCCATAAAGCCTTCGACCAGCATACAGGCGATGTCATCAACACGGGCGTCGTTGTTACCGAACTTGGGATAATCACCCTCGATTTCGAAGTCTACGGCAATACCGTTTTCATCGCGAACCGGTTTCACCTTGGCGTACTTGATGGCAGACAGGGAGTCGGCAGCAATAGACAGACCGGCGATACCACAGGCCATGGTACGACGTACGTCTCTGTCGTGCAGCGCCATCAGCGCGGCTTCGTAAGAGTACTTGTCGTGCATGTAGTGGATGGTGTTCAGCGCAGTGACATACTGAGTTGCCAACCAGTCCATCAGACCGTCGAGGCGGCTCATGACGTCATCATAGTTGAGCACTTCGTCTGTGATAGGGTCTGCCTTGGGAGCGACCTGAATTTTCAGTTTTTCATCCACACCGCCGTTGATGGCGTACAGCATGGTCTTGGCCAAGTTGGCACGGGCACCGAAGAACTGCATGTGCTTGCCTACAACCATGGGGCTCACGCAGCAGGCGATGGCGTAGTCATCAGACTCGAAGTCAGGGCGCATCAGGTCATCGTTTTCATACTGGATGGAGCTGGTGTCGATAGACACTTTGGCGCAGTATTTCTTGAATGGCTGAGGCAGCTGCTCGGACCAAAGCACAGTGATGTTTGGCTCTGGGCTTGGGCCCATGTTGTACAGGGTGTGCAGGAAGCGGAAGCTGGTCTTGCTCACCAGTGGACGACCGTCCAGCCCCATACCACCGATAGATTCGGTAGCCCAGATTGGGTCGCCGGAGAACAGCTCATCGTATTCAGGAGTACGCAGGAAGCGCACCATACGCAGTTTCATCACGAAATGGTCGATCATTTCCTGAGCCTGCTCTTCGGTGAGCACGCCGTTTTTCAGATCGCGTTCGATATAAACGTCGATGAAGGTTGAAGTACGGCCCAGAGACATGGCGGCGCCGTTTTGGCTCTTCACCGCAGCCAGATAGCCGAAGTAGGTCCACTGGATGGCTTCTTTGGCGTTTTTGGCTGGGCCGGAGATGTCATAACCGTATTTGGCTGCCATCTTCTTCATCTTGCCCAGCGCTCTGTGCTGCTCGGCAATCTCTTCACGCAACTGGATAACGTTGCTCAGATCTTCACCGGCTTCCATTTGAGCTTGCAGTGAAGTGAACTGGGCAACCTTGTCTTTCATCAGGTAGTCGATACCGTAGAGGGCTACGCGACGGTAGTCACCAATGATACGGCCACGACCGTAGGCATCGGGCAAACCTGTCAGTACACCTGACTTGCGGCAAGCGAGGATTTCAGGAGTGTACACATCGAACACGCCCTGGTTGTGGGTCTTACGCAGTTCGGAGTAGACATATTTGATTTCAGGATCCAGTTCGCGATTATAGGCGGCGCAGGAGCCTTCAACCATGCGGATACCACCGTTGGGTAGCATGGCGCGTTTGAGTGGCGCATCTGTCTGCAAACCAACAATGGTTTCCAGTTCCTGATTGATGTAGCCGGCATCATGGGAATCTATGGTAGAGACTTTGTCTGTATCAAAGTCGACCGGAGCATGGGTGCGGTTTTCCTGCTTGATGCCTTCCATGACTTTGTCCCACAGGGCTGTGGTCGCAGTGGTGGGGCCAGCCAGGAAAGACTCATCACCTTCATAGGGGGTGTAGTTCTTCTGGATAAAGTCACGTACATTGACTTCGGTCTTCCAATCGCCGGGAACAAAGCCTTCCCACGCGTTTGCAAACAGCTCAGTTTTCTCGGTCATAGTACTCATACCTTCTAGTTGAGATAAAGTTACTTGCTGGTTTCGCTGCCTTGCTTGGCCAGCAAGGGACGGCGATATACAAACCAGTAAGTCAACCCTACAAATAAAGCTCCCCCCACGATATTACCCAGAGTGACGGGAACCAGATTATGGAACACGAATTGGCTCCATGTGAGATCGGCAAACTGCTCGGGGCTTACTCCGGCGTTTGTCCAAAATTCAGTGCTTGCCAGGTTTTTACTAATAATAGCCATAGGAATAAGAAACATGTTGGCGATACAGTGTTCAAAACCCGCGGCGACAAACATGGCAACCGGTAATACCACGGCCAGCAATTTGTCTGTGACTGAGCGACCGGCATAGGCCATCCATACTGCGAGGCATACCATGATGTTACACATGATCCCGAGGGCGATAGCCTGGATAAAGTCATGGTGCAGTTTGGCCTGGGCGGTTTTCATATAGCCAAGGCCTATCAAACCGTGGCCTGCATCATAGTGTTTGGCGGCAATCATCAGGCCAACCAAGATCATGGCACCGATAAAGTTACCTAAATAGACCAACCCCCAGTTACGCAGTAAGGCCTTGGTGGTAACCCGTTTACTGGCTCTGGCGGTAATGGTTAAAACAGTGGAAGTGAAGAGTTCGCCGCCCAGTACTACCACCAACATTAAGCCGAGGCTGAAGCACAGACCACCGATGAGTTTGTTGAGACCGTAGGGAAGGGCACTGCCACCGGCAGTGGCGACGACATAGAAGATGAAGGCGAGGCCGATAAATACCCCCGCAGTCATGGCCAACAGCAGAGTCGATTGAGTGTCGCGACCAATTTTGACGACGGCCGCATCCTCGACCTTCTGCGCAGTTTGGGCAGGGGTTGATGCATCAAATGGGCTAGGAGTGTTATTCATCATTGCCTTCTCTCGCTCATTTGGTGGCAGGCCACCGGTTTAGGTATGAATTACATTGATAGTTTCTGCAGGGCTATTCAATGACCACTGCATTCGTTAACTATAAATGCGATGTAATTAAATTACGTGATTTAGATCAATTTAGCGGTTGTTTCTCATCTAATTGCGTAATTAAACTACATTTCTCGGCTTGTCTATCGTTATTCCTCTCGCTTTCTTATAAAACAATATGCTGACATTCTCAGTCTATTTAGTTGTACCAGCCGTTATGCTGGAAAAATACTCTTCTTTTAACCACAGCATAGCTTTTAACACGTTATAAAAAACCAGTCTGTGCTGTTGCTCGCGGCCTCTTGGGTAAGTTGTTTATTGGGCTCTGTCTTATACCCTCAATTATCGGAAGAACAGCCGAACTTGCCCGCTTTTTACCGTACAACATCAAAATTGGTCTTACCAATTTACCATGAAAATATTAACACAGAGCTGTCTTCTCGGCATCTGTTATCGCTGCTAACTGAACAGCGAAAGCTAAATTTTGCGAGCAGGTTAACAATTGTAAGCCATTGGCGTCAGGGACTAGGGTTGAGTGAGGGGATATTTTATTCAATTGCTAAGTGATGTGGGTCGCATTATATCTGCTTATGTGCGATTCATCATGTCGTTGCTGGCGGTGTGAGCTATTTATGAACAGTCTTTAGCTTGTGAAGTCGGTCATCATTTACGATGCATGAAGCCAAAAGGTTAAACGAACACTATCCGGTAACCTGGGAATAACTCAATTTGCAGCTTGGCACCGAGACAAAGAGTTGATTAGAATCAACGCTTTCTTTTTGTTGTCACGCTCCAATTCAAGGGGCTATCCAAGGAGGCCGTTATGCCATCCATGGCACGTCTGGCCATCATACTTACCCTCATTTATGCCCTGTTTTGGGCTCTGGGGCCCCTCTTGACCGATATGGGGATCTGGGGAGCACACGCTGATTATTACGGCCTGCCTTTATGGTTTTGGCTGTCCTGTATTCTGACCCCGCTGTTTTTCATCATGGGACTCTTCTACCTGTTTGGCCGGGGAGGGCATAAAGAGTGACCACCCTTATCCCCGTATTAGTTTATCTGTTGCTCAGCCTAGTGTTGACCCGCTTTATTGCCGCCAGACAAGACAAGGCCAGCCTCTATCAGGATAAGGCGGCGCGCTTTTTTATCGGTGGCCGTTTTCTCAATGGCCCCATGTTGGCCTTGACGCTAGTGGCCACCTATACCAGTGCCAGCTCATTTATTGGTGGCCCGGGCGCCGCTTACAAGATAGGTTTGGGCTGGGTGTGGCTAGCCTTGATCCAGGTGCCGGTCGCCATGCTGACCCTGGGAGTGTTGGGGCCGAAGATCCTCGCGGCCAAGGCGCCTTACGCCACCTTGATTGAGTGGTTGGATGCCCGCTTTGAACATAAAGGGGTCAGCATGTTGGCGCTGGGCTCCTTGGTGCTTGGATTTGTCGCCATGATTACGGTGCAGTTTATCGGTGGCGCCAGGTTGTTTGCCGGGGTCAGCGGTATCGACTACAGCCTGGGGCTGGCTCTGTTTGTGGTGACTGTGTTGGCTTACACCCTGAGCGGAGGTTTTCGGGCGGTGACCATCACAGACGCCTTTCAGGGAATAGTAATGCTGCTGGGGCTCTTGCTGCTATTTTTCACCCTGCTTGGCCATGGGGGGATGACAGAGTTGATGTCCAAGGTGGCCAGTGAAGACCCGGCCTTGTTGCAGCCCCATGGCAATGAAGGGCAACTGGGCTGGCCCATGATGCTGTCGTTTTGGGTGCTTATCTGTTTTGGCACGCTTGGGCTGCCACATACTGTGGTGCGTTTGCTGGCGGTTAAAAATACCCAGGCGCTCAAGAAAGGTATTGTTTGGGGCACCCTTATCAGTGTCTTGATGACACTGTTACCGCATCTCATCGGATTGATGGGGCGGGCGCTTTATCCCGATTTGCAGGTACCGGATGAGATCATGCCAACTTTGATCTCCGGACTGTTTTCGCCACTGTTGGCCGGGGTGCTGCTGGCGGCGCCCATTGCCGCCGTGATGTCGTCGGTGGACTCTATGTTGCTGCAGGCGGCGGTCAGTCTGGTACGGGATGCCTGGGTTAAAGTCAGGCCACAAACCTCGGCGCAAAGCCAGCTGCGTTTGAGTCGCATCGCCATGTTGATGATTGCTGCGCTCGCCTGCTACTGGGCGCTGGAGCCTCCGGCCATGATAGTCTGGCTCAATCTGGCGGCTTTCGGCGCGCTGCAGGCGGTGTTTCTCTGGCCGATATTGGCGGCGGTATTCTGGCCTTCATTGACTGGCAACGCCGTATTTGCCGCGATGATTTCCGGATTGCTGAGTTATGGAATGCTGCAATGGCAGGCCTTGCCTTTACCATTTCATATTCACCCTGTGGTCCCGGCCTTGCTGGTTTCACTCTTGGCCATGTTGGGCTGCCAGGCATGGTTGTCTGCGCGAGCGGTTTTGGCGGTAGCGCCGGATAAGGCAGAGTAAAGAGCTATGCTTGATTGTTGAGTAGCGGATGAAACAAAAAAAGCGCAGTCATTGACTGCGCTTTTGGCTATTAAAGCGCTTATCAGAAACGGATCTGATAACCCGCGTAGACTACGCGGCCGATAATGTTGTGGGTATCGGCGTCATAACCTGGGTAGGACAGCTCATAGTTAACCGTAGGCATGGCATCGAACAGGTTACGGGCACCGACCGTGACTTTACCGAACTGGTCAAAGTCATAGTTCATGGCCAGATCCCAAGTGGTGAAGGAACCAAAGTCCTGCTTGTCGATGTTGGCAGCTTGCTGCTGTGGTGTTTCACCGGCATAGGAGTCGATGTACTTGGCGATCAGCGAGGCGCTGAAGGCATCGTACTCATAGCTGAAGGTGGAGTTGAAACGCAGCTCAGGATATCCCTTGGTACCCAGCACGTCGTAACGTGGGTCGACCGGACTGGCTTGCTCTGTGTACTCCAGTGCATAGGTGCCGTCCAGGGCAAACTTCAGACTGCCGTAGTTACCCAGCTCGAAGCGCGAGCTGAAAGAGACGTCCAGACCCGAGGTTTGCACCCCGTCCATGTTGATGTAACCGGCGCCAATCTCTTCAATCTTGCCGTCGGTATCACGCTTCACATAGACATATTTAGGATCGTAGGCACCGAGACCTGTAGTGGCTTCCAGATCCAGGATAGTCTGGGCACCGACATAGCTGACCTGGTTGCTGATCTCAATGTTGTAGTAGTCCACAACCAGAGAGATATCATCTGTGATGTTCCACACTGCACCGAAGGCATACTGATCAGACTCTTCAGGTTTCAGCTCCGGGTTACCTGAGCTCTTGCGCAGATACTGAGTTGACTCACACACATCGGCGCCTTCGCGTTGGTCAGCCGGCAGCATCTGACAGCCTTTGGTGTCGATCACTCGGTCATAACTGGTAGCAGCCTCGCCCAGCAGATCATCCAGTGATGGAGCACGGAAGCCCTGGCCGTAAGACGCGCGCAGAACCAGGTTATCCAACAACTGATAACGCAGGTTGATAGAGCTGGACAACTGACCTTCATCCGGCAGGCTGTATTGGTCATAACGGCTGGCCAGTTTAACGTTCAGATCATCGGTGACCGGCAGTTCCAACTCAACGAAGGCAGCCTTGTAGTTACGCTCACCGGCAGAGTCGCCACCGTAAGTACCCAGTACTTTTCCGGCAGCTTGCTGCGCGTCGCGGCGATCGCTGAATTCCATCTTCTGGTACTCGGCGCCCACAGCATAACCTATGTCACCGCCTGGCAGGGCGATAGGTGCCAGGGCTGCCCAGGAAATGGCTGTTGCTGTGGTCTTGGAATCCGCCTGACGGGTGGCTGTGTGCAGGAAGCTGTCCAGGGTTGCCTGAGTGGCATTACCGCCCAGAACAAATGGGTTATAAAGCCCGGCATCGACGGCTTGCTGCAGGTTGTCTTCAAACACATAAGAGTCTGTGCTTATATCCACCTGCTGATCTGAGTACTGTACGTACCAGTTCAGTGAACCGGCATCCAGCTCCAGGTTCAGCCCTGTCACCACGTCAACAACATCGGACTTGAACGTCGTGCTGCGATCGGCCACGCCTGTCAGACGGTGGTAAGCCTGTACTTCAGTTGCACCGGCTGTGCCATAAGTTGGGTTCAGTGGGTTGTCGGCTGCTATAAACAGGTTGGGGGTCCACAGTGCGGTAGAGGAAGTGGTGGACTTGTCACGCATCACAATCGCCTGACCGAACCACTCCAGATTATCGGTGATCTTGTAAGTCAGGTTGCTGAATAAGGAGTCTTTAGTCTGATCCGGCAGGTAATCGGTACCATCAAACATGCTGTAGCCACAACGTGGACCATCTTTACTCTGAACGATTTGATCGGCGGGGCAGTCTTTACCTGGAACATAGTCACCAGTGTAGCTCGGTGTTTCAAAGGTTCCATCGTCTTTTTTGCCTGGGCGAGCAGCTACTGGGCGCCAGGTGCCTTCCGGTGCATACAGAGAGCTGCGACCATAAGCTTCATCCCAGTTAGCGGTGAGATGTTCACGCTGGCCACCCTTGAGAGGATCAAACTTCTTGTGCTCTATGATAACCAGACTGCTGCTCTTGTCGCTGGTGTTACCAAAGGTCATCGATGCCGACATTTCATCGCGGCCACCCTGAGTCGGGTTGGCGAATTTTAGATCGAAACCGAGGCCGTCATAGTTCTTCTTCAAAATGATGTTGATTACACCGCCAATGGCATCGGAACCATAAATGGCTGAAGCGCCGTCACGAAGAATTTCAATACGCTCGATGGCGTCCATGGGGATCAGGTTAAGGTTGGTTGCATCGGCACCGAAGGTGGCTGATGGTGCAATTCGGCGACCATTGATCAGGGTCAGGGTACGGTTTGAACCCAGGCCTCGCATGCCTGAGCTGGCATGGTTACTGGCAGAGCTACCTGCGTCACTGATGAAGCTGCCCGCCGTGTTGTATGGCATTTGTGCCAGTACCGCAGAAACATCTGTCAGCCCGGTTTTAGCTATGTCTTCAGAGCTCATTACCGTCACCGGCAGAGCCGATTCCATGTCGGTACGCTTGATGCGCGAGCCGGTAACTTCGATGCGCTCCAGTTGTTGTTCATTTTCGTTGGCTTGGACTGCAGGTAGGCTAAGAGTGGCGGCTGCCGCACCGCCGAATAGGGCGAAGCGCACAGCTTTGCTGACACTAAGATTCATCATTTATATCCTTTTATGATATTCATTTTGTCTTTTTGTATTTATTTGTGCCGAATGTGAGTCATTGGCGACAAAATGTAACCATCAGGAAACAAATAATACAAGTAGTTAAATGCTGTTTGGTTGTTTTTTATTGTAATAAAGGTGTAAACAAACATTTTTAAGCTAAATAATAACTTTTATTGCGTTAAATTGTTTCAAATTAAAAACAAATTAATAACAAGTTATTGCTATTTATGATGTTCGGAATCGTTATTTTTAGGGTGTGCTATTCGGTTTGTGGTTGAGGTAACGTCATCAAAGTGGTTATTGCAATGTAGGTTTTAGTATGGTCAACGAATTATTTTTTAATGGCAGAATTCATTGCCTGAAGGGATTGTCTGTTGTGTTGCAGTTTAAGAGAGATAACAAGAGACTTTCGAAACCTTGGTTACATAAAAAACGGCACTCAAGGTGCCGTTTTCAAGAAAGCTGAAGGGTTAGAATTTGACTTCAGCTTCGACAAACCATTCACGTCCACGGGCATTATATATGGAACGTGGGTAGTGAGGCCATGTAGTATAAGTTGGGTCAAAGTTAGGACCCGCATCAAACAGGTTGACCACACCTGCGGTGAGTTTAATGCTGTCGCTGATGTTGTAGGCGGCAGTTAAATTCCAACGTGTTTGAGAGGCGACTTCATGAGCATTTTCATCAAATGGCTCGCCGTTTTTGATGGCTGACCGTTTGAATGATTTGTACTGCAGGCCATGCATACGGGCGGTATGGTAGGCTCCCAGCGTTGCTTCGAAGTCTTCTATATACCAACCCAGTACTAGGTTGGCACGGTAACGTGGCATACCGCCATCATCCAGATCGTCATCAACTTCAGCAGTCGGATCGGTTTGACCTTCTGACAACAGGATATAGGTTCCGTTGAAATTCAGCTTAAGTTCACCAAATTCGTTCAGATCCCAACCATAACCGGCGGTAAGATCTATGCCTCGAACTTTTTGGAACGCCAGGTTTTGCGCTACTGCGTTGATATGAGTGATAGTGCCCACGTCGTTACGGGTGATCATATCGGCGTATGTATCATATTCACGAGCGGCTTTGTCTGGACCGATATCACTTACCATGTCGTCCAGTTTCCATTCCCAGATATCCAAAGAGGCGTTCAGGGCATCACCGCCATATACTGCGCCTATGTTAGCCGTGTAGCCTTCTTCGGCTTTCAGGTTTTTATTGGCTCCGGTGGTGCTGTCGATACTGAGTTCTTTACAGACTTCATTCAGGGTTGGATCGTTTTCGTAGGCTTCACCCGGTATTCCGCCCAATGCCTGACATTGTTTGAAGTCTATGACAGTGGCGTAGCCCTTGGTGGCATCACCATATACTCTGTGCATGTCTGGGGCTCGGAATACTTTACCTATGGCGCCGCGCAGCAGCAACTCATCGATAGGACGATACTCTATGGTCAACTGGGGAGACACGTTTCCGCCAAAGTCATCGTATCTGTCATAACGTACGGCGGCATCAACGACCAGTTGTTCTGTTACAGGTATCCGAAGTTCGGCATAAGTTGCCCAAAATGAGCGTTCACCTGCACCTGACGAACCGCCTCGGCTGAGGATATTACCTTTAGCGGATTCTGAATCCGATTCTGTTTCGTAATCCTGTTTGGTCCATTCGGCACCAAAGGCAAACTCGGCATCGCCGGCTGGCAGTTCAAATGCTGGGCCGGAAATATTGGCTTGAACGTTTTTCTGGGTCGATTGAGCGCGCTCGAAAGGTGAATAGCTAATGTTTTTAACATCCGCCGCCGCTATAGGCGCCAACAAAGAAACACCATCTTTGCCCTGAGCTATGTAATTGTACATATTGGCAACACTGGCAAGGCCACTGCTATAGACATCCACATTAGTACGACCATAGTTGACAGAGGCATCCCAAGTGTAAGTGTCGGCCAACATGCCTTCGAGGCCTGCGGTGAAGAAATAGTTACGAGTGTTGGTCTCTCCTGCACGGTGGCCAAATTCATGCAAACGACGTATATAGGTATAGTCGCCGTCTGTTGCATTAGCGAAGTCGCCCCCAAGACCGCTCGCCTTATTGAACGTTTTGCTCAGGTTGGCGTCCATATCTGTAGTGAGAGTCAAAGTATCACCGGCAACTTTGACGTTAAAGTTGTCTGTGGCCATGGGCTCTACGCGGGTTGTAGATTTGGCTTGCGCAAAGTCGAGGCGTCCAACAAAGGTCAAATTGTCAGACAATTCATAATTGAAGTTGGTGGAGCTGATAAAACGATTGCTCTCTGGTGCCAGATCACGCCATTGTGAACGATCGAAGCCACAAGTGCCGTTATTCCATAAAAAACCTTCTGCGACACAACGTTCCATAGGCAGACTACCGACAGCAGGACTGCCATCAGGACCTTTAATCCTTGCTCCGTAAGAACTGTATGCTGAAAATTCACTGTAAGGCACTTTGTCGGTATGTAGGCCAAAGTTATCTCGGTCAGTTGCCTTTAATTGTTCAGTATCTGTGAATTCAATAAAGGTAGAAATATTACCGCGGTCGCTGGATGCCCCTAATGACAGTGCGATACGGTCACTGGCACCGCCTCCATTGGTTGTATCGCCATGACGATATTTCAGGGCGATACCTTCGAAGTCCCTTTTGAGAATAATGTTAACCACACCACCAACAGCATCGGCACCATAAATTGCTGAACCACCAGACTGTAATACTTCAATGCGTGCAACCGCTTCCATTGGTAGGTTAGCAGTATCAACGAAGTTATCTGTGCCCCCGGCAGGCTTAGGATATTGATTAAGGCGTTTGCCATTGATCAGTGTCAGAGTGCGGCTTGCACCTGCACCTCTAAGGCTGATGGACGAGGCTGCCGGGGTAAACCCATGTACGGCTTGAGTCGTCATGGCACTGGTTGTTGAGGTCAGGCTTTCCAACGCGTCTTGAACGCTGGTGAAACCTTGTTTGGCCATATCATCGGCGCTCATTACCGTTACCGGCGTTGCCGTTTCCATGTCGGTGCGTTTAATACGTGAACCTGTAACTTCAATGCGCTCTACTTTTGCGCCATCATCTTCGGCCTGAACAGTGGGGATGGACAGAACACTTATTGCTGTACCGCCAATTAACGCAAAATTAATTGCTTTGGCTAATTTAGAATTAGCTTGCATTTCTTTCTCCCTGATACTTATGTGTGCTTTTTGTTTTTCTTATCCGAATTAATTAAATAATGTTTCCGGATGTATCGGGAATATAACCTCGGCGAAATAAAAAGTGCAACATGAATAATACAGATGTAATTAAATTCATAATAAACTTATTTATTTCATTTTATTATCAAAAAAATAACGTATGCCGTATATTTCTTGTTTTTATTGAGCGAGGCGATTAATTAATCATATTAATCGGTGAAATATTCTTTAATTGTGTATTGGATGAAAAGCCTTTGTGGCTTTTATGTTTGATTGATGGGGTTGCGGAAGTATTTTTAATTTTTTGAGGAGATGAAACAGGTTTTAATATTTTTTATTCCACAGCCGATAAATTGCAAAAACGTGATGTGTATCACGCTTTTGCGGCCAAGGGATGAGCTTAGTTTTCACTAGACCAGGGGCGGTAATGTCTTAAGTAGCTGACCGCAACGTAGCCGACAATGGCACTGGCTATCACCAGCTCAATATTACCCAGTAACATCAATGGCTTGTTCAGCGATTGCAGCATGGGTTGGCTGTTGCACCAAGCGGCTGTTTTCAGTAGCGCTGTGGCTCCTATCACCATCGGGAAGGTGTAGGCAGCAAACCCTGGGCTGAATGGCAGTCGCAGCAAGTGCAGGAAGGCCAGATAGATGACCAGGGTCATCAGCAGGGCCAGGCTCAGCAATAGAGCAACCAACCAAAGCTCAGGCTCGGGAGTCAGGGTCAAATAGCCGGCCAGAGACAGGCTGGCCGGTGCTGCCAGAATCGCTATGGTAGGCTTGGCGGCATCCGCGACCGGATTACAGAAGATTAAGCGATACAGCATCACAGGCAGCATCACCAAGTAACTCACCAGGCCGAACATCAGAATGATGTGAGCGATTTGAGCGCCTACCTCGCCGGCTTCGGCGCCGGGAAAGGTCACGGCTGCCACCACCATGCCGATAGGGGGCACGAACCAACTGGGCACCATATGCTCCAGGTTGAAGTCCATTGCTCTATGCAGCACAAAGGCCGCCAGCAAACAGCAATGAATGGCGATAGCCGTCAACCAGATCAGAAAGCCACACAAAGGAAGATGGACCCCAACGGCTTTGGAGATCACCATCAGTGCCATGGCAAAGGTGGGCAGCACACTGCCGACCACAGGGTGGCGCAGTTCTTCATTCAGTAATTCAGGATGCAGAATGAACTTGACCGTCAACAGTAACAGTAATACACCGGCAACCGCCGCGCCCAATGCCAGGCCGGGAAATTCCGCTGACACGCTTTCCCATGCCCAGCCCAGGCTAGCGATGGCCAGCGCTAATCCTGCCAGCGGGCTTGGCAGTCGCCTGAAGGCGGCTTTACTGAACTTGCACTCGCGAGTGCTGAGTTCTTCAGTGGTAGTGGCTACAAGTTTCATGCTGTGACCTCTAGATTCCTATTTGATGCTCCTAGTCTAAAATCGGCCTCTGATTAATAAAATTGGAATTAAGTTATTCATAGATTCAAATTTATTTAAGCTTGCAGCGTAGCAGTGTATGCCCAAGCCCTATGTCATCGATATCTTCATCGACGTAGAAACCGGCCTGTTGCAGTAGTTTCAGTAGTACCTTGGAGTGATACATACGGCTGTTGCCGTTGGCCATTGCGGTGAAGTAGAGCGAGGTGGCATTGACACAATAGGCGGAGGCGGCATTGGGCTGCCTGTCCCAGAAGGTTTCCAGAATGCAGAGTTCGGCTGTCGTTGGCATGGCTTTGGCACAAGCCTGCAGTATGGCCAGGATTTGTGCTTCGTTGAAACAGTCGAGGAATTGGCTCATCCAATAGAGGTCGCCATCGGTTACGAAGGGGCCGTCTGGGGTTAGCAGATCGCACGCCAGGCCGGATATCCGCTCGCTTAAACCTGCGGCTTTTGCGGCTTCGGCGGCCAGCTCAAGCTGGGGAGCAAGATCCATTATGGTTACCCGGCACTGTGTGTTGTAGCTGGCACATTTCAAGGCCCATTTGCCGGTATTACCGCCGATATCCACCAAATGAGTCGGTCCATTGGCAAATATGCGCGGCATCAGGCTGTCAAAGGCATGGTCTGAATAATAATGGTCGAAGGCGAACCAGCTGTGTTTGGCCTCTGTCGGTAACTGGCTCAGTGCGGGGTAGATGGTCGGCCAGTCACCGAAGACCTTTAAGCCTTCAGGCGTACCTTGTTCCAGCGCTTGCTGCAGATGAAACAGACCTTGGTAGCAGATATCGTGGATAAAATTGAGGTTGGTGATCGCCATATCATCATGCAGCAGAAACCAGCCTGTCTTGTCGAGGATGTAATTGTCTCCCTTGTGCCAAACTAGTCCCATGGAGAGCGCCATATCGAGTAAAACGCCCAGAGCATATGCTGTCAACCCGGTTTTATCTTTGAGTGTTTCAAGGTCGGTGCCCTCATCGCCGGCGGCATCTATATGTTTGAGGATGTCGAACTGCAGCAGGCAGCGGGTAACTTGAAAGCTGACGGGAGCGAAGGCGATTTTTTGTGCTTCAAATTTGGCCTGAAAGGCACTGAGCTTGGCGGGTTCACTGAAAAAGGGCATTGTCTTGAGAGCCGAGGGAAAGGTCCAAAAAGAGCTTTATCGCCCAAAGCCAAAAACAAGTACAGACTGGCTGTATAAAATTATGATCAAGAAGGCAAATATGGGATTAATGCCAATTCGAATCGGATATCGCCATTGAGCTAGATACCGCTGTGCCTGTTTTGACAATAACAGATAGTGGTCAGCTGCATTCTCTCGGCTTTGGTTACTCTAAAGCAGCGGTTGCTCCAAAGCTGTGGTGGATTTAATGAAGCTGTCCAAAGAAGCATAGCCTTGACAACAAAAAGCCCCGTCATGGGACGGGGCTGGCAACTACAGCTTACTCTTATTGCACGTTTTCCTGATCGCCGAATTGGCCGACAAACAGAGCCGATGACAGATAACGCTCGGCAGCCGATGGCAGGATAACAACGATATTCTTATCGGCGAATTCCGGCAGGGCGGCGATGCGGTTAGCGGCAACGACGGCGGCACCGGAAGAGATACCCACCAGAATGCCTTCCTCTTTCATCAAACGATGGGCCATTTCTATGGCTTCATCGTTTCCAACCCGCTCTACCTTGTCTATCTGTTCCAGATCCAGATTGCCAGGAATGAAACCGGCACCAATGCCCTGGATCTTATGAGGACCCGGCTGCACAGGTTGTCCTGCCAGAGTTTGGCTGATCACCGGCGAGTCGCTTGGCTCAACGGCAACTGTGGTGATGGCTTTGCCTTGAGTGTTCTTGATATAACGGCTCACACCTGTGATGGTGCCACCGGTACCGACACCGGCCACAAATACATCGATTTGACCATCGGTATCGTGCCAGATCTCAGGACCTGTGGTTTTTTCGTGGATCTCAGGATTGGCGGGGTTGTCAAACTGCTGCAGTAGCAGATATTTATCCGGTGCAGATTGACGGATCTCCTCCGCCTTATCAATGGCTCCCTTCATGCCTTTGGCACCATCGGTCAGTACCAGATTCGCTCCCAGAGCCTTGAGTAACTTGCGACGCTCAAGACTCATGGTATTTGGCATGGTCAGTGTTAACTTATAACCTCTGGCCGCGGCAACGTAGGCCAGCGCAATGCCCGTATTTCCTGAGGTGGGTTCAATCAGCTCTTTTTCTTTGGTCAGCAAGCCCTTCTTTTCTGCATCCCAAATCATGTTGGCACCGATACGGCATTTTACGCTGAAACTGGGGTTGCGAGACTCAACTTTGGCCAGTACTTTGCCGTTGCTGACTCGGTTGAGTCGAACCAACGGGGTATTGCCTATGGTATAGGAGTTATCTTCGAAAATTTTGCTCATGGCTTGCAGGCCTCCTTTGATTGCATCCCTAAAGCATAATCCCTATGAGATCAAAGAGAAGTGAATCTTTGTTCTTCTTTATTCCGTTTGGTTATTAAAGGATTTGCTGTTATTTGTAATGCTAGAGGTCTGGCCAGGGGAACCCGAGACCCGCAAGTGGCCATTTTGCGCAATATGCGCTGGTCGGCGGGTAGCTGCTGACTGAATTTTAACCAAAAAGTAAGCTGGGCTGCGGTGTTAGTGACAATAGATGTTAAGCTTTGGCTGATGGAATGCCTTTATCGTGCAGGGGAGTGCGGTAATGGTTTGGTTCCTTGTCGGCTGAAAGCTTGTTTGCGGCGCGATTGCTGGCGATAACGAACATCATATTTCAGCTCAACTGCAATGGATCTGAGTTAACCCACAGGAAACCCTTATCGGGTAAGCGGGGCGACTCAAAAAACAATAAGAAGGTAGGCTATGAAGGATGCGATTGTCATTTCCGGCACCGGGCTGTTTACCCCTGCACAAGGAATTACCAATCAAGAATTGGTGGACAGCTTCAATCAATATGTTGACCTGTTCAATAGCGAAAATCGGGCGCAGATTGATCTTGGCCATGTGGCGGCGCTGAATTACTCATCGAGTGAGTTTATTGAGAAGGCTTCAGGGATCAAACACAGGTTTGTGATGGTCAAAGAGGGGATTTTAGATCCCGAGGTCATGATGCCGCTGATCCCTGAACGTGCCAGCGACAGCTTGTCCCTGCAGGCCGAAATGGGCTTGCATGCGGCCAAACAGGCGCTGGAGAGCGCCAATTGCAAGCCGGGTGACATTGATTTGATTATCGTTGCCTGCGCTTATACGCAGCGGGCCTATCCGGCGATGGCAATAGAGATCCAACAGGCCCTCGGCACCCAAGGTTACGGCTTTGATATGCAGGTGGCCTGTTCATCGGCGACCTTTGCTTTAGTCACTGCGGCCAATGCTATCAAGAGTGGTAGTGCCCGGCGGGTGTTGGTGATTAACCCGGAGATCTGCTCGGCTCAGGTCAACTATCGGGATCGCGACAGCCACTTTATTTTCGGGGATGTGGCAACTGCGCTGGTGTTGGAGTCTGCTGTTGATTGCCGTTCCGGATCTGCCTTTGAGATCCTCTCCAGCCGCTGCTTTACCCACTACTCGAATAATATCCGCAGTAACTTTGGTTTCCTCAACCGCTGTGATCCCTCGACTTCCGGTGCGGCCGATAAGCTGTTTCATCAACAGGGGCGCAAGGTATTCAAAGAGTTGCTGCCCATGATATATCAACATCTGGATGTGCAGCTCGAGGAATCCGGCATAACGCCTGAGCAGTTCAAGCGTCTGTGGTTACATCAGGCCAACATTAATATGAATCAGTTTGTGGTGAAAAAGCTCTTGGGTGAAATCCCGGAGCCTTTGAAGGCACCTGTGGTACTGGATCAATACGCCAACACGGCGTCGGCCGGTTCGGTGATCGCCTTCCATAAATATCACCATGACTTCAAGCCTGGCGAGTTGGGCCTGTTGAGCTCTTTTGGTGCGGGTTACTCCATCGGCAGCCTGATCCTCAGAGCCTGTTAGAGACACAATTCCACTCTGGGAAATGAAAAGGCCTGCACCGAAGTACTCGGGCAGGCCTTTATCAATACCGGGTCAACGGTAGTTGGCGATTGCTCTTGGGTTACTTGACTCGCATCCCAGGCTGAGCACCTTCATGGGGCTCAAGGATCCACAGATCCTTGCCACCCGGGCCTGCGGCCAGCACCATGCCTTCAGATAGACCAAAGCGCATCTTGCGAGGAGCCAGGTTGGCCACCATTACTGTCAGTTTGCCTTCGAGATCTTCCGGCGCATAAGCCGACTTGATACCGGCAAAGACCTGACGGGTTTCGCCGCCGAGATCCAGCTGTAATTTGAGCAGCTTGTTGGCTTCAGGGACATGCTCGGCCTTCTTGATAAGCGCAATCCGCAGATCCAGCTTGGCAAAGTCGTCAAACTCTATGGTTGGGCTGATAGGGTCATCTGCCAATGGACCGCTGGCCTTGGGCGTATCCTCGGTTGCTTGGAGGCTTTCCTTGGAGGCTTCCACCATGGCGCTCACCTTATCGAGCTCGATGCGTTGCATCATAGGCTTGAACGGATTGATTTGGTGATCGGCCATATCCATTGCCAAGCCGCTCCAGCTGAGTTCCAGCTTGAGGAAGGCTTCAACATCGGCGGCCAAGCGCGGCAGTACCGGCTTAAGATAAGTCACCAGAATACGGAACAAATTCAGCGCCACTGAGCATACCTGATGGGCGCGGGCCAAGGTTTCTTCGTTTTTCACCAATTGCCAAGGAGCTTCATCGGCAACGTAAGCGTTGGCGACATCGGCCAGCGCCATGATTTCACGCATCGCCTTACCGTATTCGCGACCTTCATAAAGCTCGGCGATCAGCTCCTGTTTGGCCAGGAAGGATTCGGCCAGGCTGTTGTCTTCTACTTTGGCCAGTTTGGCGTCAAAACGCTTGACGATAAAGCCGGCGGTGCGGCTTGCCAGGTTAACCAGCTTACCGACCAGATCTGAGTTGACTCTGGCGGCAAAGTCTTCCAGGTTCAGGTCCAGATCGTCAATACGGCTGGAGAGCTTGGCGGCATAGTAGTAGCGCAGATATTCAGGATCCAGATGATCCAGGTAAGTACGCGCCTTGATAAAGGTGCCCTTGGACTTGGACATTTTGGCGCCGTTGACCGTGACATAGCCGTGGGCATAGACACTGCTTGGCTGACGGTAGCCGGCACCTTTGAGCATGGCCGGCCAGAATAGGCTGTGGAAATAGACTATGTCTTTGCCGATGAAGTGATACACCTCGGCCTTTGAGTCTGCATTCCAGAACTCGTCAAAGTTCAGCTCCGGGCGCTTGTCGCAGAGGTTCTTGAATGAACCCATGTAGCCCACAGGCGCATCGAGCCAAACATAGAAGTATTTGCCCGGCGCATCAGGGATCTCAAAGCCAAAGTAGGGCGCATCACGGGTGATATCCCACTGCTGCAGGCCTTGCTCGAACCATTCATCCAGCTTGTTGGCCATTTCACTCTGCAGTGAACCTGAATGGGTCCACTCTTTGAGCATGGTTTCAAAGGCGGGCAGATCGAAGAAGAAGTGCTCTGTCTCTTTCATGACAGGGGTGGCACCGGATACCGCCGAGCGCGGATTGATCAGCTCGGTTGGGCTGTAGGTGGCGCCACAGGCGTCACAGTTGTCGCCGTATTGATCTTCAGACTTACACTTGGGGCAGGTGCCCTTGACGAATCTGTCCGGCAGGAACATGGACTTTTCCGGATCGAACAGCTGGGAAATAGTCTTGCTCTTGATATAGCCGTTATCGCGCAGTTTGAGGTAGATCTCACTGGCCAGCTGGCGGTTCTCTTCGCTGTGGGTGCTGTGGTAATTGTCAAAGGCAATATTGAACTCGGCAAAATCCTGCTGATGCTCTTGATTGACCTTGGCGATCATCTCTTCGGGTTGGATCCCCATCTGCTGGGCCTTGAGCATGATAGGTGTACCGTGGGCATCATCGGCACAGATATAATGACACTCATGGCCACGGAGTTTTTGAAAGCGGGACCAGATATCTGTCTGAATGTACTCGAGCATATGGCCCAAGTGAATGGGACCGTTGGCATATGGAAGCGCGCTGGTAACAAGGATTTTACGTTGTGTAGTAGCCATCTTTTCTCTGTTAAATCTAGGCCCTGAAAGAATGGCATAGATACTAACCGATTAATCCGGCTTTTTCATCAAAACCTGACATGAGTGGGTTAATTCTACTCTAATATTCGCATCATTATCTGGTACACTTGGCCAAATTTATCAAAAGGGGATTGCGTTTTGTCTTCTGCTTCTCAGGACTATCGTCTCAGTGACGATCTGCTCGGTCCGGTTCTTGCCATTCTCAATGCGTTTCAGGATCCATACCTGGCCCAGGGTTTAGTCGATGCCGGTTGTATTCGTAAGTTGGATTTGGATGGTAAAAGGCTGTTGCTGACCATCTTGTATCCATATCCTTGTCAGACCCAATATCGCGACACTGTGATTGCGCTGACCAATGAATTGTCCAAGCTCGATGCCATCGATGAGGTGGAGTGTGAGATTGGCTTTGAGCCTTTTAGTTACTCGGCCCTAGGCAATATTGACCCTATTCCCAACGTGAAGCAGGTGATTGCCGTTGCTTCCGGTAAGGGCGGTGTGGGTAAGTCAACCACTGCGGTTAACCTAGCTTTGGCCCTAGCGGCCGAAGGTGCCCGGGTGGGTATTTTGGATGCCGATATCTATGGCCCCTCCATTCCATTGATGCTGGGGATCCCCACATTCAGACCCGTTTCCCCCGATGGCGTGCATATGACAGCCGCTGCGGCCCATGGTATCAGCGCCCAGAGTATAGGTTTCATGCTGACCGATGATCAGGCCGCGGTATGGCGTGGCC
This sequence comes from Shewanella carassii, assembly GCF_002777975.1. Lineage (GTDB taxonomy): Bacteria > Pseudomonadota > Gammaproteobacteria > Enterobacterales > Shewanellaceae > Shewanella > Shewanella carassii. The sequence goes on along the minus strand of NZ_NGVS01000007.1, from coordinate 82,288 downwards.
CTATGGCCGCTGGCGCCCTGGTGCAACTGCTCAATGAAACCCAGTGGCCTGAGCTCGATTACCTGATGATTGATATGCCTCCGGGCACAGGGGATATCCAACTGACGCTGTCGCAGAAAGTGCCGGTCAGCGGCGCCGTGATAGTCACTACGCCTCAGGATATCGCCTTGGCCGATGCCAAGAAGGGCATCACCATGTTCCAGAAGGTGAATATCCCTGTGTTGGGGATCGTGGAGAACATGAGCTTCCATCTCTGCCCTGCTTGTGGCCATAAAGAGCATCCTTTCGGTACTCATGGTGGCAGCAAGATAGCCGAACGCTATCAAGTGCCTTTACTGGGCGCCTTACCTCTGCATATCAATATCCGTGAGGATATGGATAACGGTGCACCGACTGTGGTGGCCGCGCCTGAGGGTGAAGTGGCCGGTATTTACCGGGATATCGCCCGCCGTGTGGGTGCCCAACTGGCAAAGCAAAAGAATCACAGCGGTATTTCAATCGCAATAGCAGATGATGAGTAAGGTTTTAGCAGCATGAATTCGCCACAGTGTGTCGTTATCGGGATAGCAGGGGCTTCGGCGTCAGGTAAAAGTTTGATCGCCAAGACCATATTTGAAGAGTTATGCCGAGACTTAGGGACAGATCAGATTGGGGTTATCAATGAAGATGCCTACTATCGGGATCAGAGCCATATGTCCATGGAGGAGAGGGTCAAGACCAACTATGACCATCCCAAGGCGTTGGATCATGAACTGCTCAGCACTCACCTGGTAGCGCTCAAACAGGGGCAGGCGGTGGATATTCCCTGCTATAGCTATGCCGAGCATACCCGCACCAGCGATACCTTGAAGATGACCCCTAAAAAGGTCATCATCCTCGAAGGTATTCTGCTGCTGACCGACCCTAAGTTACGTGAACTGATGGATGCCAGCGTGTTTATGGACACACCGTTGGATATCTGTCTACTGCGGCGTCTGACCCGTGATGTGGCCGAGCGTGGCCGCACCATGGAGTCTGTGATCAGCCAGTACCAAAAAACAGTAAGGCCCATGTTTCTGCAGTTTATCGAACCCTCAAAGCAGTATGCCGACATCATAGTGCCAAGGGGCGGTAAGAACCGGATTGCCACCGATATTCTCAAGGCCAGAATCCAGCATTTGCTGGCGAAATAACCACAAGTATCCAAGGAGCTAGAAGGCGAGATGCGATTAACTGATATCGAAATTGAACAATGTCTGGACGAGGGCAGCATAGTCATAGATCCCCGTCCTGGCATAGAGGCCATCAGTGGCGTGAGTGTTGATGTGCGTCTGGGTCACCAGTTTCGGGTGTTCAAGGATCACACTGCGCCTTATATAGATCTCAGTGGCCCTAAGGCCGAAGTGCAGGCCGCGCTGGATAGAGTGATGAGCGAGCAGATAGATATTGCCGACGGCGATGCTTTCTTTTTACATCCGGGCGAGCTGGCATTGGCGGTGACCTATGAGAGTGTTCACCTGCCTTCCGACATAGTCGGCTGGCTTGATGGTCGTTCATCACTGGCACGTCTGGGCTTGATGGTGCACGTGACCGCGCATCGTATCGATCCGGGCTGGCAGGGGCGAATTGTGCTTGAGTTTTACAACAGCGGTAAATTACCGCTGGCATTGCGTCCCATGATGACCATAGGCGCATTGAACTTTGAGCGTTTGGCCCGTCCTGTGGCCAGACCCTACAACACCCGCAAGAACGCCAAGTATCGCGATCAGCAGGACGCGGTCGCCAGTCGGATCAGCCAGGACTGAACCTTGGATTGCGCATGAGTGGTGTCTGGGTTCAGGGAAAAGAGCAGGATAGCGTCTGCGTTCGCGATCGGGGATTTACCTATGGTGATGGCCTGTTTGCAACCATGGCGGTGGATGGTAAGGGACAGATAGCCTTTCTGAGTGAGCATCTTGCCCGCTTGACTCAGGGGGCGCTGCGCTTGGGTTTTGTCTGGCAGGCATCGGATGCCTTGTACTCAAGCCTCAAGCGCATCGCCATCGCCAATCCCCACAGCTGTCTTAAGTTGCAGCTCACCCGGGGAGAGGGCGGCCGTGGTTATACGCCGCCTGCAGACGCTTTGGTCACCGAAGTCATCAGCCTGGCGCCATTGCCGGTGCATTACCCAGATTGGCAGCAAAAAGGGATTGCCCTCAAGACCTCATCCATCAGGCTTGGCAAACAGCCTAGGCTTGCCGGCATCAAACACCTCAATCGCCTGGAACAGGTGCTTATCAAGGCGCAGCCATTGCCTGAAGGCTTTGATGATTGGCTGGTACTTGATTGCGACGATTTACTGCTCGAATCCTCGATGGCCAATCTGTTCCTGCTACTACCTAATGAACAAGGTAAACTGACGGCGTATTCACCGGCCATGAATTACTCTGGTGTCTCTGGAGTGATGCGACAACAGTTGATCATGGCCTTGCTCGACCAGGGCATAGACGTGCAGCTGTGCCCTATTAACACAGAGATGCTGCAACGGGCGCGGCACCTCTTTATCAGTAACAGCCTGTTGGGTTTGGTCGATGTTATTGCTGTGGATCAGCAAAACTTTGAACTCTGGCCCGGCAGCACACCTCTTCGCAAGGCGCTTGCTATTCAATTATGAAAAAATGCTTAGTTGCGGCCCTGGCCTTTGTGTTTACCCTGATGACTCTGGCGCTGGGCGTCGGTTTTTGGGGTTACAACGAACTCAACCGCTTTGCGGCCACCGAGCTGAAGCTGGATGAACCCAGAGAGCTGCTGCTGAAACGAGGCACCTCCTTTTACCAGTTGGGGCAAGAGTTGCAAAAGCAGCAGTTGTTGGAGTTTGACTGGCACTGGAAGCTCTGGGGTAAGCTATACCCGCAGATGACCGCCATTCGCAGCGGTCTCTACCAGATTGAACCTGGCGACACCCCTGTGTCTTTGCTGGAGCGGCTGGTGGCCGGTGACGAGAAGACATTCACCCTGACGCTGGTAGAGGGTAAGACTATTCGTGAGTGGCAAGCATATCTGCAGACCCTGGCGCATCTCAAGGTCAGCGACAAGCCGTTTATCGATGTGCTCGAAGCCCAAGGGGATAGCAGCGGCTTGCCGGAAGGCAAGTTTTTCCCGGATACCTATCAGTATCGTGCCGGCACAGAGCTCAATACTCTGTTGACCCAAAGCTTTATCAAGATGCAGCAACAACTGGAGAGTATCTGGCAGCAGCGGGATCAGAGTATTCCGCTCAAGAGTCCCTATGAACTCTTGATCCTGGCCTCCATCATAGAAAAGGAAACCGGCCTGGCAGAGGAGCGCGGCAAGATAGCGGCAGTATTTGTCAATCGCTTGAAAAAACGTATGCGTTTGCAGACAGATCCCACAGTCATTTACGGCATGGGTGAGCGCTTTGATGGCAATATCACCCGTAAAGATCTGCGCGAAGAAACGCCATTTAACACCTACCGTATTTTTGGACTGCCGCCGACACCTATTGCCGCGCCCGGGCGGGAAGCCTTGCTGGCGGCCGCACACCCGGAAGCCGTGGAGTACCTCTACTTCGTTTCCCGCAATGACGGCAGCCATGTATTTTCCCGTACACTGGCCGAACATAACCGCGCCGTAAACCAGTATCAGAGAAAGAGATAATGCCACAAAAAGCCACTGCAAAATTTATCGTTATCGAGGGCCTGGAAGGTGCCGGTAAGTCCAGCGCCATCGCATTGGTGCGAGACTTTATCGAAAAACATACCGGTAAGGCACCTGTCTGTACCCGTGAGCCGGGTGGTACCCCGTTGGCGGAGAAGATCCGTGACTTGGTGAAGGTGGCCGATGCAAGCGACCCTCTGTGTGACGAATCTGAATGTCTGCTGCTGTATGCCGCCAGGGCGCAACTGGTGGCCCGAGTGATCAAGCCGGCGCTGGCCGAGGACCGTTGGGTGCTCGGCGACAGACACAATCTGTCGTCCCTGGCTTATCAGGGCGGTGGTCGGGGGTTGATGCCATTGGTCAGCGCAGTCAGCGCCGCCACCCTTGGGGATTTTAAACCAGACTTGACCCTATATCTCGACATAGAGCCAAGCTTGGGGCTAACCCGCGCCGCCAACCGTGGTGAGCTGGATCGAATCGAGCAACAGGAGCTGGCCTTCTTTGAACGAACCCGTGCCACCTATCTGAGCCTGGCCCAACAGGACGACAGCATAGCGGTTATCGACGCCAGTCAGAGCATGGCCGAAGTGCATAAAGATATTCTGGCTGTGTTGCAAACCAAAGATTGGTAAGCACGCGCGGTATAAGGAGTGATGAAAGTGGACATGCCCTGGTTAAGTGACGCCAAAGCCCGTTTTATGCAGCAACTGCACTCGGCTCAGATGCCTCATGCGTTGCTACTGGGGCTTTCCCAAGGCTATGGCGGCATGAAGCTAGCCGAAGAGATAGCCGCGGCGGCCCTGTGCAGCGAACCCACAGCTCGGGGAGAGTGCGGTCATTGCAAGAGCTGCCAGCTGCTGCTCGCCGGTAACCATCCCGATTTTCATCTTCTCGAAGCCGATGGTAAACAGATAAAAGTGGATCAGGTGCGGGCGCTTTGTCAGGATCTCACCTCCACGGCCCAGCAAGGTGGGCGGCGCGTAGCGCTTATCGCCCAAAGTGAGCGCCTCAATCAAGCGGCGGCTAATGCCCTACTGAAAACCCTGGAAGAGCCCGGGCAGGGGACGCTGATTATTCTACAGACCGACAGCACCGCCGGGCTGCTGCCGACCATATCCAGTCGTTGTCAGAGAGTGCAGGTAAAACTGCCGGACAATAGTGCCATTCAGTCCTGGCTGGCGCAGCAATTGCCGCTGCCGGCCGATGTTACCTGGTGTTTGCCCGTTGTCGGCGGGCCGCTAAAGTTGGCAGAGGTTTTGCAGTCTGACAGATACCAGACCTTATTGGATTATCGCCGCGATTGGCGCACCAGTTTGTTAACGGGCCATCTGTGTGCTAGCTTGTTAACGGTAGGTGAGGAACAAATCTCTGATGTACTTAGAGTTTTATACTTGGTGTTACATAGAGAGCTGTTAACCACCGAAGGGGAGGACCCCTTGCTGCGGGCGCGAATAGCGACCCTGGCTGCCAAGGTGATGGATACCTGTAATCGTCTGAGCCAGATGCCGAGTGTCAACTACTTGGCGCTTTGCCAGAATTATGTCTTAGAATATAAGAGACTGAAAACTTAAAAAGTATCCTATGGTCGATCTGACAGTGAATTTTGACACCCTGCACCAGTTGTATCGTGCTTACATGCCTTTTATTCAGCCAGCGGGCCTGTTTGTGGCAACGACCGAGGGGCATTTCCTCGGTCAGGAGATCCAGATAGGTTATCGTTTGCCGGGCTCGACTCATGTCAATGAGTTTCAGGGGGTCGTGGTGTGGATCAACCCGCTCGGTGCTTCCGGAGGACGCCCGGCCGGTATCGGGGTTAAAATTCTCTCGGATCCCGAATCCCACAAGCATCATATCGAAAAACTCCTCTCCAGAGAGCTGGCCTCGGGTGATTTGACCTGCACTATGTAGGGCGCTATCCTTGCCGTCCTTTTCAATTGTGGGTGGATTTCCAAGTGTTAGTTGATTCCCATTGCCATCTCGATCGCCTCAAAGCCGCGCCGGATCCCGAAAGCCTCAGTCAGTTGCTCGATGCCGCCAAGGCTCGGGGGGTAGACTATTTTCTTTGTGTCAATGTCCGGCAAAAAGGTTTTGCCGAGATGAAGGCCAAAGTCGCCGGGTTTGAGCAGGTGTTCCTGTCTTCCGGGGTGCATCCTTTGGATGTGAAAGAGGGATTGGATCTCAATGAACTCAAGCGTTATGCCGCCGACCCGAAAGTCGTGGCCATTGGCGAGACAGGGCTGGATTATTTCTATGCCGATGATACCAAGGCCTTGCAGCAACAATGCTTTGAGCAACAAGTGGCACTGGCCAGAGAAGTGGCCAAGCCTTTGATTGTTCACACCCGGGATGCCAGAGAAGACACCATAGCCATACTGAAGAACGGTGGCGCCGAACAGTGCGGCGGGGTACTGCACTGCTTTACCGAGAACTGGGAAATGGCCAAGGCGGCGATGGATCTGGGCTTTTATATTTCGGTTTCCGGTATCGTCAGCTTTAAAAATGCCGGTGAGCTAAGAAGTGTTATCCGTAAAATCCCCAAAGACAGGCTGCTGGTCGAAACCGATTCGCCTTATCTGGCACCCGTGCCTCATCGGGGAAAAGAGAATCAGCCGGCCTTTGTTCGTGATGTCGCCGAGTTTGTTGCCGAGCTCAGAGGTGAGTCCTTTGAAGAGCTGGCCCAGTACACCACAGACAACTTTTTTACCCTGTTCAAGGATGCGGCCAAACTTGCGGCAAGATAGGGTGGAGGCTTAGGGATATCCAACCACTGGCCATCTGCCATAAAAGCTGCAGATAAAAAAAGGCCCAAAACTATTCCAATTGTTTTGGGCCTAGGGGAATGGCTCATGGTTGAGCCGTGCGCTAATGTTGAGATCCGACAGGATTGGCTATCTCTGACTAAATATTAGCCGAACGCCGATAAAAGAGGTATTTGACCGGCAGATTTGTTAGCACCAATTGATATAAGATATAACAAAAATAGAGATCGATTTAAGGAAGGGCACTTAAAAGAATGACTTAATAAGCCACTCTTTTAAGCATTCAGGCGAGTTTAATTGAAAGCGTGTCTGCAGCGGCGTTTACCTAATGCTTTCAGGACGGCCAAGGCTTTCAGGATAGGCAGATCTTGTCTTTGACCAGCTCCCGAGGCAGGTTGTTCTTCAGCCGGTTGCCCAGATGTTTACCCAACCCAAGCACTTGCCCGCCCCAGGTCAATACCAGCTCACCACGGGCCTTTTCACTGACATCCAGCGCGATATCCCGGCCCATCAGATAAGCCTGAGCCTCAGGCTCTGTAACTTCATAACCCTTGTCGGCGGTTACTCCCAAGGCCATTAAGGCCTCATGGCGCAGTTTTAACCCATGCTTACTGTCATCGGCGAGCTTAAGGCCGATACGCTGATAACGCATCTTGCCGATAAAGGGCTCAAAGCCGCTGGGAAACAGCCAGTACTCCTGATCCCGGATCCAGAGGCTGCCTTCGGGAAGCGTTTTGCCGAGCAACCGCTGCAGTTCGGTGGCGATGGCCTGTTGCTGTTTGGTACTGGCGGGACTGAAAGGAAACTGCTTTTGCTGTTTGGGTTCATCACTTTCGCGCGCCACTGAACTCAGCTTACGCACCTTGGCAACAAAGAAACCTTCGCTGTCATAGATTTGCGGCCAAATATGCAGGAAGCCCTCGGTCGTGCAGGCTTTTTCCGCTCCGGCAAACAGTGATTCAAGTGACTCAAAGGCCACGGCAGCGCCATATTTTTGCTTGAGGTGTTGCAGTACGGCCTGGTTTTCCTGGCTGTTGAGGGTACAGGTGGAGTACACCATTACCCCGCCAGGCTTAAGCGCCAGAAAGGCGGAATCTATCAGATCCCTCTGGGTGGCGGCAATGTCGGCTATCTCCTGTGGATCCCAGTGTTTGAGGGCATCCGGATCCTTACGTACCGTGCCTTCACCGCTACAGGGGGCGTCGAGCAACACGGCATCCATGGATTCATACTGGTATTGGCCGAATACCCTGGCATCGAAGTGGGTCAGGGCGGTATTGCTGACCCCCATTCTCTGTAGATTGGCATGCAGCACTTTGACGCGGCTGGAGGAGTATTCGTTGGCGATCAGCACGCCTCCATTGGCCATCATGGCCGCCATTTGTGTGGTCTTGGATCCCGGCGCCGAGGCCATATCCAGCACCCGCTCCATTCCGGGTTCAAGCAGCGCCACGGGTGGCAGCATGGAGCTCGCCTCCTGAATGTAAAACAGCCCTTGCTGATGTTCGATACAGTTTCCGGGTTGGCTATCACCCGCCTGGTACCAAAAGCCTTCAGGGCACCAGGGAATGGTTTCGAACTGCCAGCCTTTGGCCTGCATTCTCGAGAGGAATTCATCGACGCTGATTTTGAGGGTGTTGACCCGCAAGGCGGCTCTCAGTGGTAAGCTGCAAAAGTGAATAAAATCCTCGAGCTTGAGATGTTCTGGCAGATCCTTGGCGATACTGTTGATAAAATTCTGATTTAATTGAACCATAAACAAAAAGGGTGACCCCGGGATGGCGGCAGTATAGCACACTCGGGCGCGGCGACTGTGGGGTGTTTTAGGTGTTGAACCGGGTTTGGAGTCTGTTCTTTATTATCGCGCTGGGAGCGATTTTGCTGCGTTTGATGAGCGGCGATGCGACCGTGCTCAATGAGTCAGTCACGGCGATGTTTGACAGCGCCAAATTGGCCGCCGAAATAGCCCTGGGATTGATTGGGGTGTTGACCCTGTGGATGGGGCTGATGCGTCTCGGGGAAAAAGCCGGAGTGGTTGCCGCCATCGCCTGGGTATTTGAGCCGCTGCTCAGCAAGTTGATGCCAGAAGTGCCAAGAGGCCATCCCGCCTATGGCAGCGTCACCATGAACCTGACCGCCAATATGCTGGGGTTGGACAATGCCGCCACACCATTGGGACTTAAGGCGATGGCGGATCTGCAAAGCCTGAACCCCGACAAGAAGACCGCCACCAACGCCCAGATCCTGTTTTTGGTGCTCAATACCTCTTCCGTGACTTTGGTGCCCGTGACGGTTTTTCTGTACCGGGCGCAGCAAGGGGCGGCTGATCCTGCCGATATTTTCCTGCCTATTTTGCTTTCGACCCTGGGCTCGACCCTGGCGGGTTTGAGTTTGGTGGCGCTGGTGCAAAGGATACGCTTGCTGGATTGGGTGGTGCTGAGTTATGGCGCAATACTGCTCGGCGGTCTCAGCGCCGGAGTGATGTACCTGTTGACCCTGGGAGCCGAGCGGATCGGCGAAGTCTCCGCCATGCTGGGGAACGGTTTGCTGCTGGGGATCATCTTTGCCTTTGTATTGGTGGCGCTGCTGCGGCGAGTGGCGGTTTATGATGAGTTTATTGAAGGCGCCAAGTCGGGGTTTGAGCAGTCGGTGCGGCTTATTCCTTATCTGCTGGCCATGTTGCTGGCGATAGCCTTACTGCGCGCCTCCGGCGCGCTGGATTATCTACTCGGGGTGATTGCTGCTTTGGTGAGTCATATGGGGATAGATGGCCGCTTTATCGATGCCTTGCCAACCGCCCTGATGAAGCCTTTGAGCGGCTCAGGCGCCAGAGCCATGATGCTGGAAACCATGGCCCATTACGGCGTCGATTCTTTTGCCGGCAGGCTGGCGGCCATTTTCCAGGGCAGTACTGAAACCACATTTTATGTGCTGGCGGTGTATTTTGGTGCTGTCGGTATCCGCAATGGCCGTCATGCACTGGCTTGTGGTTTGTTTGCCGATCTGGCGGGTATCTGCACTGCTATTGCCGTGTGTTATTGGTTTTATGGCTGAGGTGAAACATAGGTAGGATTACAGAGTTAAAAAAACGGGGCTCATCTGAGCCCCGTTTGGGTTTTATGGCTGGCTGAGTCTTGGACGCCAATCGAGCCAGTCGCGCTCGGGTTTGTCATGAAGTGGCATCAGGCTCTGGTTTTCAAGCGGTTTACTGCTTTGGTTGTCGAGTTCAGTGACCACTCCTATGCCGCCGGCGAGTATGGTTTCCAATGAGCCGGTTTCGATTTGGGCTCCGGAAAACAGCCCCAAATCGACCCGAATACCGGACAAGTCGTAGAACCTGCTGCTCTGGTTGATAAGATGCCGATAGGGCGCGGCAATCTGAGTCTGGATCCAGACTTCATCGCCCTTGGGCGCCAACCGGTAACTGGTTACATCGCCAATTTGAATGCCGCGAAAGAAGATCCCTGTGCCTACGTTGACCGAGCCCAGGCTGGGCTTGCTCAGCACCAGTTGCAGCGCATCGGCCTCTGGGGCAACCGCCGTGTGTACTTGGCCATTGAACTGTTGGCTTACTTCGGCGGCTTGGCCCGGCAGGGCACTGATATAGGCGCCGGTCAGCAGGGTTTCCGGTGCCTTTATGCCCTTAAGGGATATTTCGGCGTTGACCAGGCTGTAGCGACTGTCGCTTTTGAGAAACGGCTCGGCATAGCGGCCATAGAGAAAGGCACTGAGTTGCTGGCTGTGGAGATCCTTACTCAAGGTTACCCGGGTGACTTCACCTATCTGATGCCCCTGATAGCGGATAGCGGCACCTGGTTTGATAGTGGCACTGGCCGGGAAACTCAGCCCAATGGCAACGGCCTGATTGCGTGCCAGTGACTCGGAGGCATAAAGCTGCTTATTGTTGGGCTCGCCTTGCTCCAAAAAGCCCAAACTGATACTGCCCTTGATGGCACCGGCCAGCGGTGCGACATCCAGCTTGACTCCCGAAAGTCCGGCATCGATTGACACCGCCTGGTTGCGCCAAAACACGGCATTGGGTTTGAGTAGGGGCGCAAAGGTATGGTCTATGGCGAGCGCAATGGCAAATCTGTCATCTTGGCTCTGCCAGCTGACCTGTTTCACCTGACCTATCTGCATCTTCTTGTAGTAGACAGGTGCGCCCGGGCTCAAGTCGGCGCCATCATCGCTGTAGAGTTGCCATTTGAGCTGCTCCATGCCTTGGTAATAGTGGCCGGCCTCGGCACTCGAGGCAAACAGCTGCAGCGGTTTGGAAAGATCGGCGCCCTTGCGGCTTTGGCCGCGTCTTAAGCTGACACTGCCCTTGGTGAGGGTCGCAAAATCGCCACTCTTGAGGCTGACTCCGTCCAGTGAGGCGTTGAAGTCCAGCGCGGCTTCGGCGATGAAGTCACTGCCTTGAGTCAGCAACGGGGCAAATTCGGGCAACACCTCGGCCTGGTACTCTACCGAATTGAAGTCCCGGCTCAGGGCAACTGAAGTGACCTTGCCTATGGCGATCTTCTTGTATCTCAGTTCGGCCTCAGGGCTGATGCCGGGGTTTTCATCGGCTCTAAGCGTTATCTTTAGCGCCTTGGCCTTGCTGAGATCCGGTGCCTGCTCGGCCAAGGCGTAACGGGTTTGAGCCTCGCCCGTACCCGGGAGAAAGGCGATGGCATCGCCGCTCAGCAATCGGCCCGGGTGTTTTATGCCGGACAGTGACAGCTCGGCGCCTTCACGCCAAAACTGCGCCGTGCCGGTCAAAAGACTCGAGTAGGGGGCGTCCAGGCGGGCATGCAGCGCCACGCCGTCATTGGCCAGCACTATCTCTTCGATTTCCCCTATGGGCAAACCGCGATAGAGAATAGGGCTGCCCTTGTTGAGGCCATCGGCGTTTTTTGCCGACAGAATAAAGCTGGCGCCGCCACTGGCTTCTGTTTCATTGTCATATAGGGTGAAACTATCGCCGTTTACTGCGTTCTTTGAGTTTTCTGGGGAATCAAAGTTGATGCCGCCGGCGAGTATCGCCGCCAGACTCTCGGCGCTGACTTTGACGCCGGAAAGTGAGGCGTTGATCTCTATGCCGGAGACATTCCAGAAGCGGGAGTCTTTCTTGACCAGATAGGCATATTGCTCCTGAATAAAAGCGCTTAGCAGCAGCTTGTCACTGTTGTCGAGTCGATAGCTGACCACACTGCCGACCGGTACCTGGCGATAGAATACCGGAGAGCCCACATCCAGTGAGCCGAGGCGATCGGCGCTCAGTTCAATCACTAAACCATCATTACTGGGCAGTACTGGAGGGGCTGAGCGCTCGGCCTCGTAGTTGTAACGTGAATCGCCATCCCCGGGTTGAATGCCTATATAGTTCCCCGAGAACAAGGCATCCAAACCTTCGACACCTGTGATGGATGCTTTGGGGGTCACCAGCCAGAATTTGGTTTCATCCTTGAGGAAAGGCTCGGCGCGGTAGTCCATCAAGACATCGACGTTAACGCCCTGCAGCTCTTCATCGATGGAGATATCCACCACCTTGCCGACGGTCAGGCCCTGATAGCGCACCAGTGTCTTGCCCACATCCATACCGCTGGCACTGGGGAAGTGGATCCGCACCTCAATGCCGGATTCCTTGATGCTCTTCAGCCCCAGCCAAGCGCCCAAGGCCAACGCCACTATAGGTAACAGCCAGATGGGGGAAAAAAGCTTCTTTTTGACTATTTTAGGCTTTTCGATTTGCGTCATCTTCTGTGTCCAGTTGATCCCAAAGTAAACGTGTGTCCAACACCTTGGCCGCAAGTTGGGTAAAGAGGATGACCAAGGCAAACGCAGTTGCCGCCGGCGCCGGCTTGGCGTCCAGCAATTGCCCCATATTAACCAGGGCAACGGTAATGGATATGACAAACAGATCCAGCATAGACCAGCGTCCAATCCATTCTATGATATGAAACCCGGCCATCATTGGCCGTTTGGGGATAGGCAGGTTGAAACTGATCGCCGTCAGATAGAAAGCCAGGCCGATAATCTTCAGCCAGGGCACCAGAATACTGGCGGTAAAGACTATGATGGCGATGGGTAACATGTCCGACTGTACCAGATGGGTGATGCCGGAAAAAATGGTGTCGTAGGTAACCTTGCCCTGTTTGGTGAGCATGGTAATGGGATAGATGTTGGCCGGGATCAACAAGATGGCTGCAGTGAGCAGCAAGGCCCAGCTTTTTTGCAGACTGGTTTCATCCCTTAGCCTGAGTGGGTTTTGGCAGCGGCTGCAATACTCATTCTCTATCTGATTGAGTTTTTTACAGGCTGGGCAGCTGCACAGGCCCATGTCTTTGCCCTGGAGCTGCTTTTTAGCTTTCATCGAGAAAACTCCACATATGCTCCAGGTTATATTCGCGCTGCAGGAAGAGAGTCACTAAAAACAGCATGGTAAAACAAAAGGTTCCCATGCCAAAGTAAACATCAGAGAAGTCGGACAACTGAAAGGCGGAAACCAGGAAACTGATCACATAAATTTCCAGCATGGTCATTTGCGACAGCAGGCCTTGCTTCTTGAGCAGCCAAGTAAGAACACGGCGCCAGAAGTGATGCTGCACTAGACCTGTCTTGATGATCAGCACTTGAATAAAAATCGACAGGTTGAGCACCCCGGGGGCTATTACTGCCGCCACCAATACGGCAATCCCCACTATCCAATAACCTTGGTTCATCACCGCCAAGGCGCCCTGGTATGCGGTCGTGGTTCTGACACTGCCGAGAAAGTGCATTTCCAATACTGGCAGCAGCATGGCGGGCAGATAAAACAGCAGGGCACTGATACATAACGCCAGCATGCCATTGATAGAACAATAGGGCGCATCATAAAGCGCTGTATGGCATCTGGGACAAAGCGCTCTGACGCCGGAGGGCAAGGCGCGTTTACTCACCGCTAAATCACAGGCGCGGCAGAGCACTATGCTGCAGTCTGGCTTGCTGTCGCTTGGAGTATAAGCTTTCAAGTGCTGGATATGTCCTGTTTTGGCCATGGTGACCCAAGCTTAATCGCCAACACGCTAACTGCGTTGCTTGTGGGTCCATTGGAGTTAATCGACAAAACAAACTCGCAAATACTATCAGAAAGAACGCGTCTCTTGCATCTATAGCGCATTTTATGTCAATCTATTTACTGTATATTTAAACAGTGTGAGGAAGGTCATGGCCGTTATAACTCAGTACGTTGTGGTCAGAGAAGGGGTTGAGAAGATGACATTTACATCTAAGAAGGAGGCTGATGCCTACGATAAGATGCTCGACATCGCGGATAACTTAATCCCCTTTATTCAGAGTAGTGAATTGGAGCTGGATGATAATACAGCGGAAAAACTTGCTTTTTATTTAGCTTCTCATAAAGATACATTGGCGAATCTGCTCAAGGGCGCCCCGGTAAAAGCGCCGGCCCCTGCCAAGAGCAACAAGAAGAAGACAGAATCAGAAAAAGCATAACCCGGAACCCCAGATGAAAGCTCAGTTTTACGATACGCTCAACCGTCAGGTACAGGCACTATTCGCCGGTGAAGACGATGTGATTTGTGCCATGGCCAACTTTTCAGCTTTGTTGAATGAACAGCTTGAGGATATCAATTGGGTGGGCTTTTATCTGCTCAAGGGCGAGCAACTGGTGCTTGGCCCCTTTCAAGGCAAGCTGGCATGTACTCGGATCCCAATGGGTAAAGGTGTCTGTGGCACTGCGGCTGCAAAGGCTGAGACTCAGTTGGTTGAGGATGTGCATCAGTTTGCCGGACATATTGCCTGCGATGCCGCCAGTAATTCGGAAATTGTGATCCCACTCTATCGTCAGGGCGAACTGATTGCCGTGCTGGATATCGACAGTCCCAGCCTGTCGCGCTTCGATAAAGAGGATCAAACCGGACTGGAGACCCTAGTGCAGAGTCTGGAAAAGTGCTTATTTGGTTAATCCCTGTACAATTTGCCACAATTGGTGGTCGCATTAAGGCGCGTGCAGCTTATAATAGGCGGCCGCTTTGTGGGCCAACTGACCGTTTGTGGTGCTTGGCCCTATCGGGCTGAAATGTTAAGTTTTGTGTCATGTCTTTGGCAATGGCCGAATGCATGCTAATTTGTACGTTATCCCCCAAGGGATTAACGAAGATGAACGACGCCGTGAGTACAGCAGACCTAACTGACCACTGACGTCCCCTGTTAACTGTGGAAGTAATGATGGAATCAACAGAAAAGTTGACCGACACCAACGCTATTCTGGCGTATTTGTATGAAACATTTCCTTTGTGCTTTATCGCCGAAGGAGAAACCAAACCGCTGAAGATAGGACTGTTTCAGGATTTGGCTGAAAGGTTGGCTGATGATTCCAAAGTCAGTAAGACCCAACTGAGGGTCGCCCTGAGACGCTATACCAACAGTTGGCGCTATCTTAAGTGCATCAAGGAAGGCGCTCAGCGGGTAGACCTCGATGGTAACCCTTGCGGCGAACTGGATCCCGAACATATTGAACATGCCAAGGCGACGCTGAAAGAGAGTCAGGAAAAGGCCAAGGCCCGCCGTGCGGCTGAGCCTGCCAAAGAAGGTGAAGCCAAGAAGGCTAAGCCTGCGCGTAAGCCACGTCCTCAGGGTGACAAGCCTCGCAGTGAGCGCCCACGCAGCGACAAAAAAGTGGCCCGTAAGCCGAAGCCTGCTGCTCCAGCCGTGGAATTGGTTCCAGCTGTGTTGGAAGAGCTGAAACCTTCACAGCGAGTGAATGTCAAATTGGGTATGACGCCGGTAGCCGGTGTGATCCTCGACATCAATAAAGAAGATGTTCACGTTCAACTGGATTCCGGCCTGTCAGTCAAGGTTCGTGTGGAACATATTCTGCTGTAAAATCATCAAATAGAAAGGAGTAACTTGCTGATGCGAAAATTTATTCTTGCTGCATCGATCGCCAGTGTCTTTATGGGTTCCCAGGCGCTGGCTATCTCACCGGCAGTCCCGGTCAGCGAGTTACCCCATCTACAACAGGAGCCACAACACAAGGTTGCCAGCAAACGGATTACCGGCCTGTTCAGTCGCTCCCATTATCACAGATTCGATCTGGATGATGCTTTTTCTCAGCAGATCTTCAAGCGTTATCTCGAACAGCTCGACTATCGCCGCAATGTATTGCTGCAGAGCGATATCGACAGCTTTAAAGTCTATGCCAACCAGTTTGACGATATGGTGCGCAGCGGCGATCTGGAACCTGCGTACAAGATGTACGATCTGGTGCAGCAGCGTCGTTACGAGCGTTTTGCCTATGCCTTGAGTCTGCTCGACAAAGAGATGGACTTTAATCAGGCCGGCGATGCTTATGTCTTTGATCGTAAAGACGCCGCCTGGCCCAAAGACGAGGCCGAGCTCAATGAGTTGTGGCGTCAACGGGTCAAGTACGATGCCCTTAACCTCAAGCTTACCGGTAAAGAGTGGCCAGAGATTGTTGATGTGCTGGGTAAGCGCTACAACAACGCCATCAAACGCCTGAAGCAAACTAACAGCGAAGATGTGTTCCAGGGGCTGATGAATGCCTTTGCCCGCAGTGTCGAGCCGCACACCAGTTATCTGTCTCCCCGTAATGCCGAACGTTTCCAGATGGAGATGAACCTGAGCTTGGAAGGGATAGGTGCTGTGCTGCAGATGGAAGATGACTACACGGTTATCAAGAGTCTGGTGGCCGGTGGTCCGGCGGCTCTGAGTGAGAAATTGGCGCCGGAAGACAAAATTGTCGGCGTGGGTCAGGAAGGCAAGGAGATGGTCGATGTTATCGGCTGGCGCCTGGACGATGTGGTTGAGCTGATCAAAGGGCCTAAAGGCAGTACCGTGACTTTGCAGGTGCTGCCCAAGAAAGGCGGCTCCAATGCTAAACCCATCAATGTGACTGTGGTGCGGGACAAAATTCGTCTTGAAGACAGGGCGGCGACTTCCAAGATAGTCGAGCCGGAAACCGGTCCTTACGCCCAGCGTAAAATCGGTGTTATCCAGATCCCCGGCTTCTATATGGACTTATCCCGCGACGTGGCCAAAGAGTTGCAAACCCTCAATGAAGCCAAGGTTGAAGGCGTGATTGTCGACCTGCGTGGTAACGGTGGTGGCGCCTTGACCGAAGCGACCTTGCTAACAGGGCTGTTTATCGACCAGGGACCTGTGGTGCAAATTCGTGATGCCAATGGTCGCATCAGCGAAAACCGCGACAACGATGGTAAGAGCTATTACGACGGCCCTCTCACAGTGATGGTTGACCGTTACTCGGCCTCGGCCTCGGAAATTTTTGCCGCTGCATTGCAGGATTATGGCCGCGCCTTGATTATCGGTGAGTCTACCTTCGGTAAGGGCACAGTGCAGCAGCACAAGAGCCTTGGCCGTATCTATGACCTATATGAAAAGCCGGTTGGCCATGTGCAGTACACCATTGCCAAGTTCTACCGTATCAATGGTGGTAGCACCCAGCTGAAAGGGGTGACTCCGGATATCCCGTTCCCCAGTGCGTTGGAGCCGGGTGAATACGGTGAAGCGGAAGAAGACAATGCGCTGCCATGGGATAAGGTGCCTGTCGCCAAGTACCAGCCTTTGGGTGAAATCGGCGCAGAAATGGTCAGCAATCTTGCGAAACGCCACCATAGCCGGATCCAGCAGGACGTCGAGTTCGGTTATATACTGCAGGACATAGGCGAGTTCAAGAAACACCATAAAGAGAAGAGTGTTTCTCTGGTGGAAAGCGAGCGCCTGGCCGAGCGGGATAAGGACGATCAGAAACAGTTGGCTCGCCTCAACGAACGTCGGGTTGACCATGGTCTCGAACCCTTGAAGTCTCTGGATGACGATGAAAATGTCTCCGAAGATGAGAAAAAAATCGAGACTCCGGATGCCTTCCTCGATGAAGCCGTCTATATCACTCTGGATATGGTGGACTATCAGAGATTGGCAAAAAACAGCGCAAATTGATGCTGGCTCCAGGAAACATAAAAACGCGCTGATTGCGCGTTTTTTGTTTGCTCCCAGCGCTCACAGAGGCAAGATCAGTCAACGAACTCAGCGACTGCAAGTGCCCAACGAATTAAGGATGACCTATGTCTGAAGCACAAAACCTTTCCCCGGACCAACTGCAAGCCAAGCGCCTGGCTGATTATCGTCCACCGGCGTTTTTGATCCCAGAACTGTCCCTCTCATTTCAGCTCGAACCCAAGCAAACCCGGGTGACTGCAGTCAGCCAGGTTAGGCGCAACGGCAATCACAATGAACCTCTGCAGCTTGACGGTGACGAGCTGGAATTGGAACAGCTGTTGGTTAACGGTGAACCGGCCGACTATCGCCTCGAACCGGGTAAACTGCTGCTTGAAACTGAACTCAACGAATTTGAATTGACTCTGGTGACCCGTATCAGCCCGGCCGATAACTCGGCACTGGAAGGTCTGTACATGTCCGATGGCGCCTATTGCACTCAGTGTGAGGCGGAAGGTTTCAGACGCATCACCTATTTTCTCGACCGTCCCGATGTGCTGGCCAAATACCAGGTACGTATCGAAGCCGACAAGGCGTTTCCTTTCCTGCTTTCCAACGGCAATCTGCTGGAAAAAGGGGAGATGGACGATGGTCGTCATTTCGCCGTCTGGCAAGACCCTTTCCCTAAACCCGCGTACTTGTTTGCGCTGGTTGCCGGTGACTTTGACCTGTTGGAAGACAGTTTTACCACCCGCTCAGGAAGAGAGGTCAAACTGCAGGTGTTTGTCGACAAGGGCAACTTGGGTAAGGCCGGACACGCCATGGCTTCATTGAAAAAGGCGATGGCCTGGGATGAGTCACGCTTTGACCTCGAGTACGATCTCGATATCTACATGGTGGTGGCTGTGGACTTCTTTAACATGGGCGCCATGGAAAACAAGGGCCTGAATGTTTTCAACACCAAGTATGTGTTGGCGGATAATGACACGGCGACCGATGATGACTTCCACGGCATAGAGTCCGTTATTGGTCACGAATATTTTCACAACTGGACCGGCAACCGGGTAACTTGCCGTGACTGGTTTCAGCTGAGCCTGAAAGAAGGTCTGACCGTATTTCGCGATCAGGAATTCAGCTCAGATCTTGGCTCCCGGGCCGTCAACCGTATTCATGCCATCAAGGTCATCAAGAATCAGCAGTTCGCCGAGGACTCGGGGCCGATGTCGCATCCTATTCGCCCCGAAAGCGTGATAGAGATGAATAATTTCTACACAGTCACTGTTTACAACAAGGGCGCCGAAGTGATCCGCATGATGCACACCCTGCTGGGTGAGCAGGCCTTCCAGGCGGGGATGAAGCTTTATTTCGAGCGTCACGATGGCCAGGCGGTTACCTGTGATGACTTTGTCGCTGCTATGGAAGATGCCTCGGGTAAAGATCTGACTCAGTTCCGCCTCTGGTATAGCCAGGCGGGCACCCCTCAGGTAACAGTGACTGATGAGTATGATGCAAGCACAGCGACCTACCGCCTGCACCTCAAACAGTTCACCCCAGTGCGTGCCGGAGAAGCGGCCAAGGCACCATTGCATATTCCGTTCAGTCTGGAACTGCTGGGCAATAATGGCAGCTCCTTGGTCAACCAAGTGTTTGATTTTACCCAGGCCGAGCAGACATTAGAGTTCAAGGGTATCAGTGCCCGTCCAATTCCTTCGCTGTTGCAGGACTTTTCGGCGCCGGTGAAGCTCAAGTATGACTACAGCACAGTGCAGCTGCTTTGCTTACTGCGCCATGCCAGCAGTGAAGTGGCCCGTTGGGAAGCGGCGATGAGCCTCTTCAGCCGCGCCGTGTGGGCCAACGTTGCCTTGCTCGAACAGGGGCAGGGGATGCATCTGGATCCTCGGGTTGTCGACGGCTTCAGAGGTGTGATGCTGGATGACGCTTTGGATAAGGGCCTTGCGGCCGAAATTCTCAAGCTGCTTTCAGTGTCGTCCTTGATTGAACAGGCCGATAAGGTGGAATTGGATGCCCTGTTGCTGGCCCGCGACTTTGTGATTGAAGCCATCGCCAGTGGCTGTGAAGATGAGCTGTTGGCCCGTTATCGTCAATTACTGTCGCAGGATGATGCCGCCGCCCGCAGTTTAAAAAATACTCTGCTTTGGCTGCTGGCCAAAGTCTCTGATGAACATGAGTCTTTGATTGAACAGCAGTTTGCATCGGCCTCTGGCATGACAGATGCGCTGGGCGCGCTGCTTGCCGCCAACGATGCCGATTGTCAGTGCCGTGATGCCCTGATGCAGACATTCGAGCAGCGCTGGAACCAGACCCCTCTGGTTATGGACAAGTGGTTCAGCCTGCAGGCGATGGCGACAGATGATGGGGTGATCGCCAGACTCGAGACCCTGTTGCAACATCCGGCCTTCAGTCTGAATAATCCCAACCGGGTTCGTTCTCTGGTGGGCAGTTTTGCCGCGGCCAATGTGCGTCAATTCCACCGCTTGGACGGCAAGGGATATGCTTTCCTTACCGCCATGCTCAAACAGCTCAATAGCCTCAACCCGCAAGTGGCAGCGCGGATCATCACTCCGCTGATCCAGTTTGCCAAGTTTGATGACGAGCGCCAGGCCAAAATGAAGGCTTGTCTGCAGGAGCTGTTGGCTATGCCTGAGCTGTCGCGGGATCTCTATGAGAAGGTCAGCCGCGCACTGGAAGACTGAGTACAAAGATGGAATTTTACTTTCGCCTCAATCTGAGTTATCAAGATTTTTTACCTTACTATCAAGGTATTGCCGAGAATGTTGAGGTCAGGGAGAAGGGGGGCAAGATCCTCTGGATCAACGGCCGCCGTCTACGCCCTTTTCTGACTGCCGATGGTATTCACGGTGAATTCCATCTCAGATTGGACCGGGATGGAAAATTCATTTCTTTAAAACAACTTTAGAGTAATTACTTAAAACGGTCGACTAAATCAGTCGGCCGTTTTTTTATGCCTGTAACAAAGGTTAATTCATTGAAATTAAGCGGCTTATAGCTGTCACCGCCATTTGTCGCCCGCATACGCAACAAAAATTTAAATTCTGTCCCCTTCAGTGCACGAACTAACGACCTTAAGTCCTCAAATCTGCAAGATAAATTTCTCAGTATCTGCCTTGCTCATCAGCATTAATTGCTGTAACAATGGTGTTACCTGTGAGCTAACAAGATGTTGGTTGAGACTCCTATAACAATTAATCCAGCAGGTTACGGAGAAGCGATAAATGAAAACAGTGATAAACCGTTTTAACAAGTCGGCGCTCGCTTTGGGGGTGGCGTCGGCACTGAGTTTAGGGATGATCCCCAGTGTCGAAGCGGTATCGTTCAAATGGGGCGATGTGGATGGTTCCTTTGACTCGACATGGACCTTGGGCGCCAGTTGGCGCGTGGAAGGACGTGACTGGGATGGTCAGATAGGTAAGGTTAACCATCCCAGATTCGACTGGAGCGGTTACTCCGCCTTTACCGATACCAAGTACACCGCCGCCGAGATCTGGGCGCAACCCGGTTCCTATTCCAGCAACAATGACTTGAGTAATCTCCTCTATTCTAAAGGCGATACTACCTCGGAAATCTTCAAGGGGCTGCACGAACTGTCGCTCAAGTATGAGAATTTCGGTATTTTCGCCCGCGGCATGTATTTCTACGATCGTAAGCTGAACGACAGAATTTACGATTTCAATGATCCTCTGACCGGCAACCGTTACGATCCTTGCGCCGACAAGCGCGCCGAGGAAGTGCAGTGTAAGGATATCCGTCTGTTGGATGCCTTCGTCTATGCCAACTTCGATTTCAACGATGGTGCCAATCCACTGACTATCCGTGTGGGTAATCAGGTGGTGTCATGGGGGGAAAGCACGCTGATTTCCCATGGTATTGCGGTGATCAACCCGGTGGATTTGAACATACTTAACGCACCGGGCGCGGAATTGAAGGAAGCCTTCAGGCCGCAGGGTATGGTGTGGGCCTCTTTGGGGGTGACCGAAAACCTGTCGCTGGAAGCGTTTTATCAATATGACTGGGAGCCTATCTGGGTTCCGACTCCCGGGTCGATTTTCGGTACCAACGACTTTGTCGGTTACGGTGGCTACAACCAAAACGCTCAGCTTGGTTTTAACGCCAACCCGGATATCAACCTCGATTTCCTGACCCAGGAATATAACCGCCTGTCCAACATGATAGCCTCCGGACAGAATATTCCGACCGAGCAGTTGGTACAGATGGCGCTGGCTTATCCCACCAAGGTGACATTGGTGGAAGATGAAGCCGCTCCCAGCGATTCCGGTCAGTACGGTATCAAACTGGGGTACTACGCCCCGGAGCTGGGCGAAACCGAGTTTGGCTTTTATTACATGAATTACCACAGTCGCCGTCCGCTCATCAGTGGTACCACGGCGGACTTCAGCACTGGCGCGTTGCTGTCTGATATGGCGGTGCTTGGGCAAAACGCGGGCAATATCAACCGCGAAGTGCTGCTTAGCCTAGACAGCTTCTCCAAGGCCCAGGTGGTTTATCCGGAAGATATCAAGCTTTACGGCTTTAGTTTCAACACCTTGATAGGTGATACCTCTGTAGCTGGTGAAATCGCGCACCGCCAGGATGAGCCTCTGCAGATTGATGATGTGGAACTGTTATTTGCCGCTATGCCACAACAGCTGGCTAACGCGGGGCTGAGGCCGGATCTCGATGGTTTGTCCCAGTACACTTCCCATGTCAAGGATGTTGGTCCAGGTGAATACGCCGAAGGTTTTATCCGCCTCGATACGACTCAGGCGCAGATGACCTTTACCCACCTGTTTGGCCCGACGCTGG
The DNA here is from genome assembly GCF_002777975.1 of Shewanella carassii. Taxonomy (GTDB): domain Bacteria; phylum Pseudomonadota; class Gammaproteobacteria; order Enterobacterales; family Shewanellaceae; genus Shewanella; species Shewanella carassii. The sequence goes on along the minus strand of NZ_NGVS01000007.1, from coordinate 60,092 downwards.
GTACCGATAACCTGGTGATGCTCGCCGAAGTGGGTGGGGTGTGGATCCACGATATGCCGGGTTTTGATGAACTCAGACTCAATGGTCCAGGCACAGGGCGCAGCGGCGGCAACCCGGATATGCCAGGCATCATTGAAGCGTTGCACAACGGACCTGAAACCAATCCGTTCCCGACTGATTTCGCTTGGGGTTACCGGATTGTTGCCAAGGCCGATTTTAACAACGTGTTCTCCGGCATCAATATGTCACCTAGAGTGATTTTCTCCCATGACGTTGATGGTATTACCCCAGATCCTATGTTCCTGTTTACCGAAGGTCGCAAGTCTGTGGCACTGGGACTCAGCTTTGATTACCAGAGCCGCTGGGGCGCGGATCTTTCCTATAACAGTTTCTTTGGTGGGGTAGGCACAACCAATGCGATGGCCGATCGCGATTATGTGTCTTTCAACGTTAAGTTTTCGATCTGATAAGGACAATAAAATGAGAACGATAGCTATATTGTCTGCTGCTGTAATTCTGGCTTTGGGGGCCACTACAGCCGTAGAAGCCAAGGTTTCCGAGGCCGATGTGGCCAAGCTGGGTAGCAGCCTGACACCACTCGGGGCTGAAAAGGGCCCCAACGCCGATGGTAGTATTCCGGCTTGGGACGGCGGCATTACCACACCTCCTGCCAGTTATAAAAAAGGCATGCATCACCCCGATCCCTTTCCGGATGACAAGCCGCTGGTGACGGTTACCGCAGCCAATAAGGAGCAATACAAGGAGTTCCTGACGCCGGGGCAACTGAAGATGTTTGAAACCTATCCTGATAGTTTCAAAATGAACATCTATCAGACCCGGCGTACCGCTTCTGTGCCGCAGTTTATTTATGATGCCACCAAGGCCAATGCGCCGAGAGCGACTCTGGTCTCAGAGGGCAATGGTGTCGATGGCGCGTCTATAGGCATTCCTTTCCCCATTCCTGCCAATGGATTGGAAGCCATTTGGAACCATATCCTCAGATTCCGCGGTGTCGATATCGAAACCGAACGTAATCAGGCGGCGCCTACCGCCAGTGGTGATTACACACTGGTGGAAATGGCCGAGGAGATACGTTTCGAATACTCTCGTCCCGAAGCCAATTTGGATGAACTGAAAAAGAACAATATTCTGTTTGAATTCAAACAGGTGGTGACGCAACCCGCGCGTTTGGCCGGTACTGCGCTGTTGGTGAAAGAAACCATGGATCAGGAGAAGGAACCCCGCCAGGCCTGGACCTACAACACAGGGCAGCGCCGGGTGAGAAAGGCGCCCAACGTGGCCTTTGACACGCCCGGTACGGTTTCTGATGGTCTGCGTACTACGGATGATTTCGATATGTTCAACGGCTCGCCTTCCCGTTACAACTGGGAGTTGCTGGGCAAGAAAGAGATATTCATTCCTTACAACGACTACCGTCTGCATTCGGATAAGGTCAAGTACAGTGAGCTACTCAAGCCCGGTCACCTGAACCCCGATTATATTCGCTATGAAAAGCACAGAGTCTGGGTGGTCAAGGCCAGCTTGAAAGAGGGCATGCGTCATATCTACAAGACCCGAGTCTTCTATTTGGATGAGGATTCCTGGCAGGTCTCAATCGCCGATCTGTACGACAACCGTGACGAACTGTATCGGGTTGCCATGGCGCATGGTCTGAACTACTACGAGGTGCCGACTCACTGGAGTACTCTCGAGGTGTATTACGATCTGCAGTCTCGTCGTTATATCGCCATAGGTTTGGATAACGAAGGCCGTATGTATGACTTCGATGCCAAGTTGTCTGAGGCCAACTTCACCCCGGCCGCGCTGCGCCGCGAAGGGATACGTTAAGCCTGTGTCGTTGGGTGACATAAGTCACCCAGTTGGAAATTCCAGGGGCGCGTGCGCCCCTTTCAACCCTAAGGAAGTCTGTAATGTCGTATCGCATGCTTCAAGCAGCGGCTCTGGGCCTTGGCATACTCACATTCCAGGGCGCGATTTCGCCCCTTCACGCCGAAACGCAATCTGTAACCGGTGCTCTGACTGGCCAGTTGCAGCCTCTGGCGGTGCATTCTTTGATGCTGGATATTGCTAAGGCCGGCAACACTATGGTCGCTGTCGGTGAGCGTGGTCATATCTTAAGGCTCAGCGCCGATGCCACTCAGTGGCAACAGGTGGTGACACCGAGTCAGGCGCAGTTGACCAAGGTATTTTTTCTCGATGCCAATCATGGCTGGGCCGTGGGTCATGATGCCACCATTCTTGCTACTCAAGATGGCGGGCTATCCTGGCAGTCACAGTTTGGTTCGCCAGAGCTTGCCCGGCCCTTGCTGGATGTTTGGTTTGCCGATGTTAAAAACGGCATAGCCGTTGGCGCCTATGGTCTATTTCTGCGCACCACAGATGGCGGTCAAAGTTGGCAGAAAGAGTTTCACCCTGAGCTCTTGAGCCAAGATGATGCCGACTATCTGGCGGATCTCAAACAGCAGGATGAAGAGGCCTATCGGGCCGAGTCTGATTCTATTCTGCCCCATTTCAACCGGGTCATCGCCCTTGAAGATCAGCGTTTACTCATGGTCGGGGAGCTGGGAATGGTAGCCATTTCCGAAGATGGCGGCCGTTTGTGGCAGCGACTGGAGTTTATTTATGACGGCTCTTTGTTTAATGCCATAGAAAAGGATAAACAGCTCTATGTGTTTGGTCTGCGAGGGCATGCCTTCAGCGCACCGGAAGATATGAGTCAGTGGCAGGAGATAAAGATGCCGCTTGAATCGACCCTCAATGCGGCTGCGCCGGTCAAAGGGGGCCTACTGCTGGTCGGCAATGGCGGCGCCGTTATTCGTTTGGATAACAATTTACACGCTGAGCTGGTGACCCAGCGCAGAGGGGAAAATTTATCGGCAGTTGCTGTAGACCCTAAGGGCCGGTTATGGATAGCCGGGACCAAAGGGCTTTTCGAACTAAAACAACAATAAAGGGCCATTATTATGTTAGACAGACTGGTCAATGGGATTGAGAGTTTTCTCTTTCGCAATCGTATCGGAGTGATACTGCTGTTTGCGCTGACCACGGTATTTCTGGGCTTTCAGGCCAGTCAGCTGAAAATGGATGCGGCATTTGTCAAAAACATCCCGCTGCATCATCCCTATATGCAGACCTACCTCAAACACCAGAAGCAGTTTGGCGGCGCCAACTCGATCATGGTGGCGGTAGAAGACAGCAGCGGTAATATTTTCAATCCCGCGTTTTTCGACACCCTGAAGAATGTACATGATCAACTGTTCTTCATTCCCGGGGTAGAACGCTCCCAGGTGAAATCCCTGTTTTCGCCGTCGACACGTTTTACTGAAGTGGTGGAAGACGGCTTTGCCGGGGGGCCGGTGATCCCGGCGGATTTCAGTACCACAGAAGCCGGGCTTGAACGGGTTAGAGGCAATATCGAAAAAGCCGGCATAGTCGGCCGTTTGGTGGCTGAGGATTACAGCGCCGCCATGGTGACGGCGCAGCTGATGGACTTTGATCCGCAAACCGGCGAGCCATTGGACACTTTGGCGTTTGCCGCGCAACTGGAAGAGCAACTCAGAGGCCAGTTTGAAAAAGATGGCATAAAGATTCACATCATAGGCTTTGCCAAGATGGCCGGTGATGTGGCAGACGGGGCCAAAGGAGTGCTGCTGTTTTTCCTGATAGCCATTTTGGTCACGGCCCTGATGGTATATCTCTTCTCCCGCTCCATGGTGTTGACCCTGCTGCCTTTGGTGTGCAGCTTGATTGCCGTGGTCTGGCAGCTTGGACTCTTGACCGTGGTGGGCTTTGGCTTGGATCCCATGTCGATTCTGGTGCCGTTTTTGGTATTTGCCATAGGGGTCAGCCACGGGGTACAGATGATCAATGCCATCCGCAAGCGGGTTGCCGATGGCCTGAGTACCAAGGTGGCGGCGGCTTCGGCATTTCGTAGCCTCTTGGTGCCGGGCGGGGTCGCCTTGTTGTCGGATACCATAGGGTTTATGACTTTGCTGGCAATCGATATCGGCATTATTCGCGAGTTGGCGATTTCCGCATCGCTTGGGGTAGCAGTGATCATCCTGACCAACCTGATACTCTTGCCTCTGGTGATCTCCTTCTTCCAGATAAAGGCCGCGAAAGCGGATGCTGGCACCGAGGCTAAGACAGCGGCCTTTTGGCAAAAGCTCACCTGTTTTGCCACCCCAAAATATGCTGTGGTGGTAGTGGCTGTGACGGCGCTGCTTTATCTGGGCGGGCTGCAGCAAGCCGGCAAGATGCAAATCGGCGATCTTCAGGGCGGAGCACCGGCGCTGCATCAGGACTCTCGCTATAACCAGGACACTTTCTTTATTACTGATCATTTCTCTATCACCACTGACGTGATGAGCGTGATAGTGGAAGCTTATCCCGAGGCCTGCACCTATCACTCGGCGCTGGAGAAGATTGACAGGTTCGAATGGTTGGCACGCAACACCCCAGGGGTTGAGTTTACTGCCAGTATTGCCTCGGTGGCACGCCAGGTGAATGCCGGTTTCAACGAGGGTAGCCCCAAGTGGCAGGTATTGCCCAGGAGCCCGGCGAGCCTAGCCCAGCTGGTGTCACAAATTCCTACCAGTACCGGCCTGCTGAACGGCGATTGCTCTGTGATGCCTGTTTATCTGTTTCTTAAGGATCACAAGGCGGAAACCATAGAGCAGGTGGTGAGTAAGGTAAAGCTGCTGGCCGCCGAAATGGATGACGACAAGCTGAGCTTTAAACTCGCTTCCGGCCCTGTGGGGGTGATGGCGGCAACCAACGAGGCGGTGGCCGAGGCGCAACTGCCTATGATGCTGTATGTCTATGGCGCCGTGTTTATCCTCTGTCTGATAAGCTTCCGCTCGCTGAAAGCCACGATTGCAGTCATTCTGCCTCTGTATGTGGTATCGACACTGGCGCAGGCACTGATGACCTGGCTGGATATCGGCCTGACGGTGAGCACCTTGCCGGTTATAGCCCTCGGGGTGGGTATTGGGGTGGACTATGGCATCTATATCCTGTCGACCATGGCGGTGAAATTGCGTGATGGTATGGCGGTGCAGCAAGCCTATTTCGAAGCCTTGATGGAGCGAGGCAGTGCGGTCATCTTCACCGGCCTGACCTTGGCCATTGGGGTGAGTACTTGGTTCTTCTCTGCACTTAAGTTCCAGATGGATATGGGAATTTTGCTTACCTTCATGTTTGTGGTCAACATGCTAGGTGCCATAATTATCCTGCCTGCGCTGGCGGCACTTTTCTGGCGCAAACACAGCTAGTGATAGGGGCAGGAGAAGAAGTTTCTCCTGCCCCTGCTGCATAGTTAGTCTGTTATTCCGATTGTTTCTTCATCACTCCCTTCAATATCCCGTCATTGCTGGATTTGTACAGGATGTACCACTAAAATTTTGCTCGAATTATGGTGTGTTTAGTAATACACTGCGCGGCATGACCTCGGTCACAAAAATTCAGGTCCGGGTCATTCGTCGAAGCATCCATATAATGAAAAAAGCGCTGCCATAGACGCTTAAGGAAACAGCAAAATGGCCTTGAAAGATGCAATGCCTTCAGTACTACTTGAAAAGGTAGTCAGTTTAATTCGCTCCAAAGTCCCTAAAGCACAAGCAAATCAGGTGGAACAGTTCGCCACCTGCCTCTACGCTCACATGTCCAAAGACGATCTCCAAGCCCGTAACGACAGCGATCTCTACGGTGCCGTTTTGAGTCTTTGGAATGCCCTGAACAGCACGCCTTGTGGGGAAACTCATTTAAGGGTATTCAACCCAAGCCAGGCCAAGCACGGCTGGCAATCAACCCACTCCATCATCGAAGTTGTGCAGCCCGACATGCCTTTCTTGGTGGATTCTTTGGGTATGGCTCTCAACCGTTTGGGGATCACCGCTCATATGATGTTGCATACGCCACTGGCCATCGAGCGCCAAGGCAAAGACATCAATCGCGTCAGCTTTGTTAACGACAGCAAGGAAGACAGCGATAAGGTGGCGGTCTTCCTGATTGAAATCGACCGCCAAAGCAGCGACAAGGACATAAAACAACTCGAAAAAGAGATAGAGTCCGTGCTCGGCGATGTGGCCGCCGCCGTCAATGATTGGAGTGCCATGTCCGACAAGTTGGCCGAAGTAGCAGAAGAGTTGCCCAAGCGCCCATTCCCCGGTGACAAGGCCGAGCTTGAAGAAGCGACTCGCTTCCTTAACTATTTGAACAACCATCACTTTACTCTGATGGGTTATCGTCGCTACGACCTGCGTAAAGTCGAGGGTGACGTTGAGCTGGTACCCGATATGGCCAGCAGCCTTGGCCTGATGAATAAACCCGGCAAGGCGCAGCCCGAGCACGGCTTAATGCTGTCTTCTTTCTCAGAGTCGGCTCGCCGTGAAGCATTGGACAACAGCCTGTTGATCCTGACCAAGAGCAGTGCCAAGAGCCGGGTTCATAGGCCTGCTTATGTCGATTATATCGGCGTCAAACGTTTCGATGAGGCCGGTAATGTTGTCGGTGAAGATAGATTCATCGGCTTGTACGCCTCTAATCTATACAACCGTAGCCCGAAAGAGATCCCCCTGCTGGCCGAGAAGATCCAGCGGGTAATGGACAAGTCAGGACTGGCACCGCGCTCCCACGATTACAAGGCTCTGATGAATATTCTGGAAAACCTGCCAAGGGATGAGATTATTCAGGCCAGTGTCGATGAGCTGTCGCACATGGCACACGGTGTGTTGGATATGCAGGACAGAGACAAACTCAAACTGTTTGTCCGTAAAGATGGTTTCGGCCGTTTCTTGTCTTGTTTGGTGTATGTCTCCAAAGACAGATACAACACCCGCCTGCGTGAAGAGACTCAAAGGATCTTTGCCCAAACCTTTAACAGCACTGAAGAGGTGGAGTTTACCACTTACTTCTCCGAGTCGAGCTTGGCCCGTACCCACTACATAGTTAAAGTCGACAACAACAATAATTTGGAACTCGATGTGGCTGCCATAGAAAACAACCTGATTGAAGCGGCACGCTTATGGGAAGATAAACTTCAAAGCGCGCTCAACAATTCACTGGGTGAAGAGCAGGGCACCCGCCTGTTCAAGCGTTATCTGACCGCTTTCCCACAGAGTTACAAAGATGATGTCTTGGCCACCTCGGCCGTGGTAGATCTGCAACAACTGGAAGCGCTGGACGACGATCATAAGCTGGGCATGTTGTTCTATCAGCCGCAGGAAGCGGCACCCGGCAGTAACAAGGTGCGTTTGAAGCTGTTCCACAAGGATGAGCCTATCCATCTGTCGGATGTGCTGCCTATGCTGGAAAACTTCGGTCTCAGGGTGATCAATGAGCGCCCTTATGAAGTGAAGACCACAGATGGGGCGACCTTCTGGATCCTCGACTTCCTGATGACGGTACAAGGCAGCGCCACTGAGAATCTGGCTGACAGTCAGGACAGATTCCAGACTGCGCTGGCACAGGTTTGGCAGAAGAAGCTGGAAGATGATGGCTTCAACCGTATGGTGCTGGCTACCGGACTTTCCGGCCGCGAAGTGTCAGTGCTGCGCGCCTATGCCAAGTATATGCGCCAAATCGATGCAACCTTCAGCCAGGCTTACATCGAAGAAACCTTCAGCCGTTATCCGCAGATCGCCGATTCGCTAGTGAAGATGTTTATTCGTAAGTTCAACCCCAAGCTGAAGACCCGCACGCTGGACAAGTTTATCGAGCAGATCAATCTGCGTCTCGATGATGTCTCCAGCCTGGATGATGACCGTATCATCCGTCGCTATCTGGAACTTATCAACGCCACGTTGAGAACCAACTTCTATCAACAAGATGCTGCGGGTTTGCCGAAGGATTATATCTCCTTCAAGTTTGCCCCGGATCAGATCCCAGAAATGCCCAAGCCACTGCCGAAGTTTGAAATCTTCGTCTACAGCCCAAGGGTTGAGGGTGTGCATCTGCGCGGTGGTAAGGTGGCCCGTGGTGGTCTGCGCTGGTCTGATCGCCGCGAAGACTTCCGTACCGAAGTGCTGGGGCTGGTGAAGGCACAGCAGGTTAAGAACACTGTGATTGTGCCTGTGGGTGCCAAGGGAGGCTTTGTTTGTAAACAGTTGCCGACCGAGGGCGGACGTGAAGCCTTCTTCACCGAAGGTCAGGAATGCTACCGGATCTTTATCCGGGGTCTGCTGGATATCACAGACAATATCGTCAACGGTGACCTAGTGCCCCCTATGGATGTGGTGCGTCACGATGAAGACGATCCTTACCTGGTGGTCGCTGCCGATAAAGGAACAGCCACCTTCTCTGACACTGCCAACGCCATTGCTATTGAATATGGCTTCTGGCTGGGTGATGCCTTTGCTTCCGGTGGTTCTAACGGTTATGACCACAAGAAGATGGGGATCACCGCCCGTGGCGCTTGGGAGTCGGTGAAACGTCACTTCCGCGAAGTGGGTATCGATTGCCAGACCACAGATTTCACCTGTGTCGGTATCGGTGATATGGCCGGCGATGTATTCGGTAACGGCATGCTCTTGTCTGAGCATACCCAGCTGGTGGCCGCTTTTAACCACATGCATATCTTTATCGACCCAACGCCGGACTCAGCGACCAGCTTTGTTGAGCGCAAGCGTCTGTTTAATCTGCCCCGCTCCAGCTGGGAAGATTACAACAAGGAGCTGATCTCCAAAGGGGGGGGGCGTGTTTGCCCGTAGCGCCAAGTCCATCAGTTTGACGCCGGAAATCAAGAAGATGCTGGCGACTGACAAGGATGCGATGACACCGACCGAGCTGATCAAGTGCCTGCTGAAAATGCCGGTAGATCTGATCTGGAATGGCGGTATCGGCACTTATGTCAAGGCTAGCAAAGAGACTCACGCCGAAGTTGGCGACCGCGCCAACGACGGTTTGAGAGTCAATGGCAATGAGCTTAAGGCTAAGATCATAGGCGAAGGTGGTAACCTAGGCTGTACTCAGCTCGGCCGGATTGAATACGCAGCCAATGGCGGTCGTATCAACACCGACTTTGTCGATAACGTAGGCGGTGTAGACTGCTCGGATAACGAAGTTAACATCAAAATTCTGCTTAACGCCCTGGTGGCCGAAGGCGAGATGACCCTCAAGCAGCGTAACCGCCTGCTGGAAGAGATGACTGACGAAGTGGCGCAGATAGTGCTGCAGGACTGTAAAGATCAGACCCGTACCATCTCTGTGACCCAGGTGCGCGGCGCCGAACAGCTCAAAGAGCAGATCCGCTTTATCAACTACCTGGAAAAAGAGGGCAAGTTGGACCGGGCACTGGAGTTCCTGCCCACAGAAGAGGAGCTTTCAGAGCGTCTGGCCAGCGGTCGTGGTTTGACCCGTCCTGAACTGTCTGTATTGGTGGCTTACGCCAAGATGGTGCTCAAGGAGCAATTGTTGACGCCCGATATCACAGAGGATGCCTGGTTGAGCCAACTGCTGGTCAACTACTTCCCCGGTAAATTGCAACAACAATATGCCGACAAGATGACTCAGCATCCGCTGCGCGGCGAGATCATCGCCACTTCGCTGGCTAATGAACTGGTTAACGATATGGGGCTCAATTTTGTCCAGCGTATGCAGGATGAGACAGGCGCCTCAGTTGCCGATGCCGCCATTTGTTACACTATGGCCCGTGAAGTGTTTGGTTTGGCAGATTTAACCAAAGCCATTACTGATTTGAACGGCATAGTACCCGCGGTTGTTCAGGGTGAAATGCTGCACCAGCTGCGCCGTAACATGCGCCGCGCCTGTCGCTGGTTCCTGCGTAATCGCAGCCGGAATATGGGCATTGAACAGGTAGTAGCTTTCTATAAGCCGGTGTTTGACGAGCTGAAAACCAATATCCGTTCCTACTTGGTGGCCGATGAACTGGCGGGTATCGAAGAAGATATTGCCGCGCTGGAAAAAGAAGCCGTGCCTCACGAGGTGGCCAGTCTGGTTGCCAAGATGAGCACGCTGTTCTCGGCACTGGATATCGCTCAGATAGCTCAGCTGGAATCCAAGCCGATTTCCTTGGTGGCCGAGACTTACTTTAAGTTGGGTGCCAGAATCGATCTGCACTGGTTCTTGGAACAGATAGGTGGTCAACCAGTGGCCAACCACTGGCAGGCACTGGCCAGGGCGGCGTTCCGCGAGGAGTTGGATTGGCAGCAAAGAGCACTGACTTCGGCGGTACTGCGCAGTTGTAGCGATAGTTGTGAGTCCGATGCCATTATTGAGCAGTGGGTCGAACTCAATCAGGGCTTGCTGGAGCGCTGGTTCCACATGCTGGCTGACTTCAAAACCTCGCAAACTCATGAATTTGCGAAGTTTTCTGTAGCGTTACGAGAACTGAATCTGCTGATCCTGCACTGCGAAGGGCAGAAGTAAGCTATTATAACAATAAGAGCCCTGGCAAACGCCGGGGCTTTTTTTAGGTCTAGGAGAAACCATGTTTTACAAACTCGCACAAAAAGTCATGTTTCAGATGGATCCTGAGCGCGCCCATAACTTGGCCATAGGCAGCCTCAGAGCAACAGGTAACTCACCGCTGAACTGCTTTTATGCGCAGCATTTTGCCCCGGCCCCGGTCGAATTCATGGGGCTGACATTTCCCAATCCCGTCGGTTTGGCTGCCGGTATGGATAAAGACGGTGAATGTATCGATGCCTTTCATGCCATGGGATTTGGTCATATTGAAGTCGGAACTGTGACTCCAAGACCGCAACCCGGTAACGATAAACCACGGCTTTTCCGGATTAAGCCGGCCAAGGCGATTATCAATCGCATGGGTTTTAATAATCTCGGCGTAGATAATCTGGTGGCCAATCTCAAGGCTAAAAAATCTAACGCCATGGTCGGTGTCAATATAGGTAAAAATAAAGATACACCGGTAGAGCAGGGGAAAGATGATTATCTGATCTGTATGGATAAGGTATACGCCTATGCCGATTACATCGCAGTCAATATCTCATCACCCAATACTCCTGGCCTGCGTACCATGCAATATGGCGAATTATTGGATGACTTGTTATCTAGCCTAAAAAACAAACAAATTGAGCTGGCAGAAAAGCATGGTAAATATGTCCCCATTGCATTGAAAATTGCGCCGGATCTGACTGAAGAAGAGATCGAAAAGATTGCCGAGTCGTTATTGAAACATAAGTTCGATGGCGCCATCGCGACCAATACCACTTTGACCCGTGATGGGGTCAGCGGCTTAGCCAACTCCAACGAGACCGGAGGCCTCAGCGGTAAGCCGCTGAACCAGCTGTCAACCAAGGTGATAAAATATCTCGCGCAGTGTTTGAAAGGTGAGATCCCGATCTTGGGGGTAGGTGGGATTAATAGTGCCGATGATGCTTTGGAAAAATTGGATGCCGGAGCGAGCATGGTGCAGATTTATTCAGGCTTTATTTACCAGGGTCCAAAATTAATTAAAGATATTGTTGACGCCTATAGATCCAAATAAGTTAAAAAACAGCCAAAGGGATCGCGTATGCGATCCTTTTTTGATTATATCGATCGTTTTTTGATCTAAAGGATCGTTCTAAGATATTGTTATCTCAATCTAATATCTAAAACTTTTTTTGATATTGGGTAAAATATCATCTATTATTCCATCTGTAATAAATCACAGGTCTTATTGGATTGCGTTATGTTATTAATGCCAAATAGAGATTGGCAATGGAGATATAACGATTCGTATGGTGTCCTTAGCGTATCGTTAGGTTCGGAAATGGAATTTCTGACTCCTTATAAAGCCAAAACTTTGATACCGGATGCAATGAAAGAAGCAGAATTTAGCGTCGAGCACGCCAAGTTCTATATTGACCTGCTTGATCGGCTGACCAAGTCACTGTCGTTGACGGATGCTCAAATTGTTCAACTGGCATTAAATGCCACTGCTGCCCACTTTATGCAAAAGCCACAGATGCCCAAATCATGGTTTTTTGAGCCTAGTGGGGTCTGTGTCTACAGTGAGCCGGGCAAGATGTTTGATCTCAAATGTCGTGGGGATCGCGTGCTGGTGATGGTGGTAGAGACCGGGTTGCAGGCTTCTTTGGTGATGATGTTGGCCAACGAATGCCGACTCAGCGATGTCAAAACCCTGACCCGCTTCGAAACGATCAAGGTGATGCACGATCGCTTGCATCCGCTAAGAGCCCAGCAGCAAATCGTTGCAGCCTAAATAATAACATTTCGCCCTCGCTTAATTGTCAACAAGAAGGGGAGCCTTCTTGTTGATATATTATTGAAGCTTCATCCTCGTTCCAACCAGAGCATTCCCAGCGGTTAGTTATCCATTCACTGCAAAGGCTTGGTACATGCCCCTCAAGGGGCATGGGGGACAATACTAGGCTAAGACTTTCCTTTATTTGCCTGGGTGTGGCGTTTGGCCAGGTTGGCATGGATATCATCGAGGGACAGTTGCTGATCTTCCAGCAGTACCAAGAGGTGATAGAGGAGATCCGAGGCTTCATTCACCAACTCTTCGCGATCATGAGTGGCCGCCGCCAGCGCGGTTTCCAAACCCTCTTCGCCCACCTTCTGGGCAATGCGCTTGGTACCGCGCTGAAACAGCGAAGCGGTATAGCTCTCGTTGGGGTCTTCTTCCTTACGGGAGGCGATAAGGCTTTGCAGGCGATTGATAAAGGGGTGCACTTCGCCGCAGGCCGGATTATCCCAGCAGCTGTCAGTCCCCTTGTGGCAGGTGGGGCCTAAGGGGTTGGCCTGCAGCAGCAGGCTGTCGTTGTCACAGTCCACTCCTATGCTGACCAATTGCAGCAGATTGCCCGAGCTTTCGCCTTTGGTCCACAGCCGCTGTTTGCTGCGGCTGTAAAAGGTCACCAGGCCTTTGCTCAGAGTGACATCCAGGGCTTCGCGGTTCATATAACCCAGCATTAACACCTTGCCGCTGTGAAAGTCCTGCACTACGGCCGGCAGTAATCCCTGTTGTTTATCCCAGTCCAACTGTTTGAGCCAGTCGGCATTGTTTGTCTCGGTTGTCATATCAAATACCTGTATTGGGTTGTGGGGCATAGGGCATTAGCTGCGAATGGCGACGCCACTTTGCTTGAGAAAGGCTTTCAGCGCCTGGATCTCTATGATCCCCTTGTGAAATACGCTGGCGGCCAAAGCGGCATCGACCTTGGCCTTGTCGAAGACCTCGAGAAAGTGCGCCATGGTGCCGGCACCGCCGGAGGCGATAAGCGGCACATCACAGACGGCTCTCACTTTGGCGAGCTGCTCGATATCATAACCCTGTCGCACCCCATCCTGGTTCATCACATTGAGGACGATTTCGCCGCAGCCCTGGCGCTGCACCTCTTCGACCCAATCCAAGGTGTGCCATTGAGTGTCGCGGGTCGCCGCTTCATCGCCGGTAAACTGTTTCACCTTATAGCTGTTGTCATTGGCATCGAAGAAAGAGTCTATACCCACCACTATGCACTGGCGGCCGAATTCATCCTGCAGCCTGCGAATAAGGCTGGGATCCGACAGTGCCGGTGAATTGATGGAGATCTTGTCGGCACCGAATGCCAGCAGCTCGCGAGCCTGGGCCAGGGTCTTGATGCCGCCGGCCACGCAGAAGGGTATATCTATCTGCTGTGCCACCCGGCTGACCCAGGACTTATCCACCACCCGCGAGTGGGCGCTGGCGGTGATATCATAGAACACCAGTTCATCGGCGCCTTCGGCGGCATATCTGGCCGCCAGCGGTACGATATCACCTATGGTTTCGTGGTTACGAAACTGCACGCCTTTGACCACCTTACCGTCCCGTACATCGAGACAAGGGACTATACGTTTTGCCAGCATGCGATCGCCTCCTCTACGCTGAATTCGCCGGTGAGCAAGGCCTTGCCGATAATCAGGCCGCTGGCGCCGGAATCCCTGACTGCAGCCACATCATCCAGACTGGCGATACCGCCGGAGGCCTGCCAGGCGATATCGGGAAAGGTCTGCGCCAACTCGCGGTACAGTGCCGTGTTGGCCCCCGTCATGGTGCCATCACGACTGATGTCGGTGACCAAGGCATTTTTAAGGCCCAAAGGGGCAAACTGGGCCACCATAGATTCCAGGGTTTTACCACCGCCACTCTGCCAGCCGTGAACCGCCACTATTTTCTCGCCCGCGGCATTGATATTGACATCCAGCGCCAGACAGATGGCATCAGGACCGTATTGCTCGAGCCAGGCGCCAACCAGTTTGGGCTCACGCACCGCCAATGAACCTATCACTACCCGGGAAACCCCGGCCTTGAATAGTTCATCGAGCTGACGCTGACTGCGCACGCCGCCGCCCACTTGCAGTGGTGTATCCAGGGCGGCCGCGAGCGAAGCTATCAAGCTGCTCTGGCAGCGCTCAGGGTCTTTGGCGCCGGTCAAGTCCACCAGATGCAAGAGCGAAGCGCCCTGGGCCTGATAAGCGAGCAGTTGAGCCTCAGGTTGCAGATTGAAGCGGGTTTCCTGTTGGTAATCGCCCTGAAACAAGCGCACTACCTGACCTTCTATAAGATCGATTGCCGGTATAATCATGCTGCGGCTCCGTTAAAATCATCCTGGGTCAGAGTGAGAAAGTTAGCCAGGATAAGGCTGCCGATAGCGGCGCTCTTTTCCGGGTGAAACTGCACTCCCATAAAGTTGTCTTTGGCAATGGCGGCACTGAAACGCTCGCCGTAACAGCATTCGGCTATGGTGGCCGCCGAAGGCGCGGCGCAAAAGGAATGGACGAAATAGCAGTAGCTGCCTTCATCGATACCGGCAAACAGCGGGTGCGCTTGGCCGTTTACATCAAGTACGGGGCTCAGTTGATCCCAGCCCATATGTGGACTGGGCAACCCCTTGCAGTCGAGTGAACGTATAGTGCCCGGGATCAGCCCAAGACACTGGCATTCATCGGTATTCTCGCCACTTTCCTGCGAGCTATCACACATGAGCTGCATACCGAGACACACTCCCAGCACCGGCTGTTTCAGCGCCTTGATAACAGGAATTAACTGCTTTTCAGTGAGCGCCGCCATGGCGGCTCTGGCTGTGCCCACCCCGGGAAGCACCACTCTTTCGGCGCTGCGGATAACCTCGGCATCATCACTGATACAGACTTCGGCGCCGAGGCGCTCAAAGGCGTATTTCACCGAGCTCAAGTTGGCGCAGCCGGTATCTATAATCACTGTCTTGGCAATGGCTTGGGTCATTACAACACTCCCTTACTGGAAGGCAAGGCATCACCTTCAACCTTGATGGCCTGGCGCAGAGTGCGCCCCAGCACCTTGAACAGCGCCTCTACCTTGTGGTGGTCGTTGTCGCCTTCGCAACCAAGGTGCAGGGTGCAGCGCAGGCCGTCGGCAAAGGAGCGAAAGAAGTGCGCTACCATCTCTGTGGCCAGCTCCCCGACCTTTTCCCGCTCAAATACGGCGTTGAACTTGAGGAAGGGACGGCCGGAGAGATCCAGCAGGCAGTCGCCGCGGGCTTCATCCATGGGCAGGGAAAAACCGAAGCGGGCAATGCCGCGTTTATCGCCCAGCGCCTGACGCAAAGCATCGCCCAGCGCCAGCGCGGTATCTTCCACACTGTGGTGATCGTCTATCTCAAGATCGCCGTCAACCTTGACCGCCAGTTTGAAGTTGCCGTGGGTGGCAATCTGATCCAGCATGTGATCGAAAAAGCCTATGCCGGTATTGATGTCGCTGTTGCCGGCGCGGTCGAGATCCACCTCGACCCGAATGTCGGTCTCTTTGGTGGTGCGCACCACAGTTGCCTGGCGACCCCGGCTCAAGAGGGCATCACAGATATCGCCCCAGTTGAGCTTTTCCCTGTCATAGCGATAGCCGGTCAAGCCCATGGCCTCGGCCAGGGCAATATCGGTTTCCCGATCACCAATAACTGCCGAGCGGGTGAAATCTACCAGGCCCTGGGTCAGAAACGCTTTTACCAACCCGAGTTTGGGTTTGCGGCAACTGCAGTTTTCATCGTTGAAGTGAGGGCAAATCAACACCTCGCTGAAGTTGACCCCCTGGCTTGAAAAAATCTGCATCATCAGATTGTGGGGGGCATCGAAGTCTTCTTTCGGGAAGGAGGGGGTGCCCAGGCCATCCTGATTGGAGACCATCACCAAGCGGTAACCGGCGCTTTGCAGTTTGAGCAGTGCCGGAATAACGCCGGGTTCAAACACCAGCTTATCCAGTCTGTCCACCTGTTTGTCGGTTTGCGGCTCTTCAATAAGGGTGCCGTCGCGATCGATAAAGAGTATTTTCTGGCTCATTGATGTTTCCTTGTGCCGGCCGCTGCCGGGCTGATTATTATCGTTATTGCACCTGGCTCAGGGCGGCGAGCAGCCGCTCGGTATCTGAGTCATCGCT
Source organism: Shewanella carassii (assembly GCF_002777975.1). Lineage (GTDB taxonomy): Bacteria > Pseudomonadota > Gammaproteobacteria > Enterobacterales > Shewanellaceae > Shewanella > Shewanella carassii. The sequence goes on along the minus strand of NZ_NGVS01000007.1, from coordinate 43,711 downwards.
GAAACTGAAACGTATGGCGTCGACAAGACGCGGATCCCGGTAGCTGCGGGCGACTATGCCAAAGCGCTGCAACTGCTCACGCACCTTGGGGGCATCGGCGAAATACGCCAGCAGATAGTTGCCGCCACTTGGCAGTACCCGGGCACCGAGTCTTTCCAGCGCCGCAGCCACTCTTTGCCCCTGGGTCTTGAGCAGCGCCACATCGGCCTGCATTCTGGCTATGCCCTCAGGGCTTAACGCCAAAGCCGCCAAGCGTGCCACAGGGACAGGTACCGGGTAGGGGGCCAGCACCTGTTTTACCATCTCGATAATGCCTTCATTGGCCAGCATAAAGCCGCAGCGGGCTCCGGCCAGGGCAAACGCCTTGGAGAGGGTGCGCAGCACAACCAGGTTGGGATAACGCTCGAGCAAAGAGGCGGCGCTCAGCTCGGGACTGAATTCAATATAGGCTTCATCCACTACCACCAGCGTGTTTGGCATGGCCTCGAGCACCCGCAGAATTTCACCCTGGCTTACCCAGGTGCCTGTGGGGTTGTTGGGGTTGCAGATAAACAGCAGTTTGGCGCCTTGGGCCAGGGTTAACGCTTTGGGCAACTGAAAGTTGTCATCCAACGACAGTGTCTTGACCTCGACATTGAAGGTCGCGGCGCTGATGGCGTACATGCCGTAGGTGGGGCCAAAGAGGGCGATGCTGTCTGCCCCCGGGGTGCAAAAGGTGCGGATCAGCAACTCTATTGCTTCATCGGCGCCGCGGCTACAGATGAGCTGCAAATCTGAGACTCCGGCATAGGCGGCATAGGCGGCTATCACCTCTGGCGGCTGGCACTCGGGGTAGCGATTGACCCGGTCGATATCCGTGTGGTTGAAGGGGGATTCGTTGGCGTTGATCCAGACTTCCCCCTGGCCGCCAAGGCGCCTGGCGCTTTGATAGGGCTCGAGCGCCAAAAGCTCGGGGCGGGCCAGAGCGGCGGCCAGCTCGCGGCTTTGGCGGGTAACGGCTGCAGTGCTGTTCTTTGGATCCTCTGTGGGGGTATTGATGGCTGCAGGCATGGCTTTTATTCCTCCATACTCGCGGACGGCGCGCGCGATGATGAAACACTCTCGGATAAAGCACTTGGGGATGAAACACTCTCGGTTGAAGCTTCTGCTCCGGATACCCCAAGAGAGGCCAGACGCAGGGCAACGGCATTGCTGTGAGCGTCAAGCTGCTCTGCCTGGGCCAGGGTCATTACCGAGGGCCCCAAGGCGCACAGACCTTCGGCGCTCAGCTCCTGCACGGTAAAGCGGCGGCAGAAATCTGCCAGTGACAGGCTGGATACCGAGCGGCTGTAGCCGTAAGTGGGCAGCACATGGTTGGTGCCGCTGGCGTAATCACCCACAGATTCCGGGGTATAAGGGCCGAGAAACACAGAGCCGGCAGCGCGAATTTGCGCCAGCAGCGCTCTTGGGCTGCGGGTCTGGATGATCAGGTGCTCGGGGCCATAGCGGTTGGAAACGGCTGCGGCTTTATCCAGTGAATCGAGCAGTAAAATACGGCTTTCGGCCAATGCCTGGCGGGCAATATCGGCGCGGGGCAGGGACGCAAGCTGCTTGTCCAGCTCTTGGATGACGGCTTTTGCCAGCGATTCACAGCTAGAGAGCAATATCACCTGAGAGTCGGGACCGTGCTCGGCCTGTGACAGGAGATCGGCCGCCACAAAGGCTGGACTCGCAGTCTCATCGGCGATGACCAGCACTTCGGATGGCCCCGCGGGCATGTCGATACTGACTCGCGCCCTGGGGTCCTGGGACAACTGGCGCTTGGCTTCGGTGACGTAACGGTTGCCGGGGCCAAATATCTTGTCCACCGGTGCTATGGTTTCCGTGCCCAATGCCAGCGCGGCAATGGCCTGGGCGCCACCGGATTGGTAAATCTCTTCGATGCCGCATTCGCTGGCGGCGTAGATGATGGCGCTGTCTATCGGAGCCGGGCTTATCAAGACCCGGCGGCGACAACCGGCGATTCGTGCCGGCAGCGCCAGCATCAACACAGTGGAGATTAGCGGCGCGCTGCCGCCCGGTATGTAGAGGCCGACGCTGTCTATGGCTTCGCTTCTGAGCTCACAGCGCACTCCGGTCTGGGTATTGATATCCAAAGCCTGAGGCTGCTGCGCGCTGTGGAACACATCTATGTTGGCCATGGCGGTCTTGATGGCGTCTTTGAGCTCAGGGCTCACGTCCTGGGCAGCGGCTTTTATTTGCGCCTGACTGAGGGCGATATTTTCAAGGGGGATATCATCAAAGCGCTCGCTGTACTCCCTGAGGGCTTGGTCCCCCTTGGCGGCGACGGCCTCAATGATCTCGCTGACGCTCTGCTCGAGCGCTTTGCTGCTCACCAGGGAGGAGCGCTGGAGCGCGGCGGCCTGCTCGCTTTCGCTCAGTTTGTCCCATATCAGATACTGCATGCTTCACCCCATCATCTTTTCAATTGGCATTACCAGAATCGAGCTGGCACCGAGCTTGGTCAGCTCTTCCATTGTGTCCCAGAACAGATCTTCGGTGCTGACCGCGTGGATGGCGACCCGGTTGCTGTCATCGTTGAGCGGCAACACTGTGGGGTTCTCCGCGCCGGGCAGCAGGGCAACAATCTGCTCCAGGGTTTCTGTGGGAGCGTGCAGCAGGATATATTTGCTTTCACGGGCACGAATGACGCCGTTGACCCGGCTCATCAGCTTGTCTATCAAGGCCTGTTTGGCCGGGGTTTGGGTTTGCTGTGATTGGATGACACAGGCCATAGAGCGAAAGATCACTTCGGTCTCGTACAGGCCGTTGGCTTCCAGAGTAGCGCCGGTGGAAACCAGATCGCAGATCCCGTCGGCAAGTCCGGCGCGGGGAGCGACCTCTACCGAGCCCTTGAGCATACAGTCGCGATAACTTATGCCTTTATTTTGCATAAAACGGCGCAGCAGGTTGGGGTAGGAAGTGGCAATTCGCAAGCCTTCCAGTGAGGCGGCGTCCTGATAAGGGAACTCACTGGGTACCGCCAGCGACAGACGGCAGGCGCCGAAGTCCAGTTGTCTGAGTTTGTTGCAGGCCGAAGGTTTGCCCAGTGTCTGCCGTTCTATCTGCTCCTCTTCCAGCACATTCTCGCCAATGATCCCCAAATCGACCACGCCATCCATGACCAGGCCGGGAATGTCGTCATCACGCACCCGCAGCAGATCCAGTGGCATATTGTCGGCGTGGGCTATCAGACGCTGTTCGTTGACGGTGAATTTTACGCCGCAGTTTTTCAGCAGTTGTTGTGATTCTTTCGAAAGCCGGCCCGATTTCTGGATGGCGATGCGCAGTCGATTTAAAGTCATAGTGGTCATTCCTGTTGGTCAATTCAATCTTGGTTAAAAAACTCAAATCCGGAAACGAAAAACCCCCGGAATTCCTTCCAGGGGTTTTCAGATCTTATGAATCAACCGCCAGAAGGAATGAACCTTCGGCAGTCAGCTCCGAAGGCTACCGCTCGTGGTGGTGATGATGGATAGCGTTGCGAAGCTGTGTCATGTAATAAATCCTGTGATTTCACGCTGTAATTTGGCAGCGCATAAACATTCAATTCTGAGCCGATTCGGCTGGTGTGTTTTTAAGCTAATCCCTTTGGCCGGATTTTGCAACACCCAAAATCAAAAAATATCTGCTGCTTGAAAAGGATTCATCAAACGGCCCGCTTGGGCATAAGTTTGCGAATCCTTAGCCTGAAGAGTTTGGTTTAAGTGGTTATGTTAACTATATCAATGCCAATTCTGTTGGCTAGAGCGGCTTGGCGATAAGGTTTGTCCCTTGTATCCGTCACTCAAATAGCGATAATGCACGCCATACCCTAGGGCAAAATGGAGCACAATGCGTAATCGACTCGTCAGCGAAACGGCACTGGCCTTCGCCCCGGGCGGCCCTTTGGCCTCCAATATCAGGGGCTTCAAGCCCAGAGAACCGCAACTGGAGATGGCCCGAGAAGTGGCCCAGTTACTCCATGGCTCAAGCGGCGCTGCAGTGCCTTTGGTGCTCGAAGCCGGCACCGGGGTTGGCAAGACCTTCGGTTATCTGATCCCGGCGCTGCTCTCCGGTAAGCAAGTGATTGTCTCCACCGGCTCAAAGAACCTGCAAGAACAGCTGTTTTATAAAGATCTGCCGGCCTTGCTGCAGATGCTGGATCTGCAAGTTAGGGTGGCGCTGCTCAAAGGGCGCAACAATTATCTGTGTCAGTTATTGCTGGAGCAGCAGTTGGATGGGGCCCAGAGCCGCAGCCCGGAAGTGCTTGATGATCTGCTCAGGATAAATCAATGGGCCGCGGCCAGCACAGATGGCGATCTCGGCACTCTGGCCACGGTTTCCGAGCAGTCACCGGCACTGGCGCTGGTGGCTTCTTCGAAAGAGCGCTGCAGCGGCAAGCGCTGCGCCTTCTATGACAGCTGCTTTACCCGCAAGGCCAGACAGAAAAGCCTGGAAGCCAGGATTATAGTGGTTAACCATCATCTGTTTTTTGCCGACAGGATCCTCAAGGATACCGGCTTTGCCGAGTTATTGCCCGATGCCGATGCGGTGATTTTCGATGAGGCTCACCTGCTTGCCGATATCGCCGTAACCTACTTTGGTCGCCAGCTGTCGCTCGCGGCCATGCAGCGAGTGCTGGAGCGGGTGGAAGCGGTATATCAACAGGAACTCAGGGATACTTCACAACTGAGCGATCTCGCCAGACGCTGCGGCTCCCGCCTGGCGGATTGGGCGCAGATGACTCAGGCTTCCGGGCAAAGCGACTGGCGCCCCTTGTTGGCCGATAAAGAACTTGCGAGGCAATGCTGGCAGCTGCTCGAAGAGTTTCGGGCGCTGGAGCGGGTGATGCTGGCCAATATCGGTCGCAGTGATGAACTGGATGATTGCCTGGAAAAATGGCTCGACTACTGTGGGCAGCTGGAGCAGTTTTTTAACTGTGAAGATCAAAGTGCGGCTTACAGCATAGAGCAGGGCAGTCGCCTGCCGACGCTGAGAATGGCGCCTATTGATGTTGCCAAGGCGTGTAAGGCGCTGTTTGAGGTGCAAACCCGTTGGCTATTTACCTCGGCAACGCTACAGGTGAATCGCAGCCTGAGCCATTTTTGCCGGACATTGGGGCTTAAGGGGGCCAGGGAGCTTATTCTGGACAGCCCCTTTGACTATCGGCGCCAGGCTATTTTGTGTGTCCCCAGGGAGCTTGGGGATGTGCGCTCTGAAGGGGATTATCAATTTCGGCGCCTGCTTGAGGTGTGCGAACAGGCGATTAATGCGGCTAAGGGCCGAACCTTTATTTTGTTTACCAGTCACAGGATGCTTCAACGGGTGGCGCAGGCGCTTCATGGTCGCAGCCGCTATCCACTCCTGGTGCAAGGCAGCGCCGGTAAGCAGACTCTGCTGAAAAAGTTTCGTCAGCTGGGTAATGCCGTGCTGCTGGGCACCGGCAGTTTTTGGGAAGGCGTGGATGTGCGCGGCAAGTTACTCTCTTGCGTGATAATCGACAAACTGCCCTTTGTGTCCCCGGACGATAATCTCTATCGCGCCAGAGCCGCAGAGATCAACAAGCGTCAGGGAGACCCCTTTATGGAGTTGGCCTTGCCCCAGGCGGTGATAGCACTCAAGCAGGGTGTTGGACGGCTCATTCGTGACGAGAGCGACCGCGGTGTGCTAATTCTCTGTGATAACCGCATCGTCAATCGCAGCTATGGTCAGGCATTTCTCAACTCGTTGCCGCCCATGTACCGAACCCGCAACTTGCAGTCTGCTTTGTCTTTTCTTGAAGGGATAGATTGATTAAAAACAGTTAGATACTGTATTTGATAGTATTAATCCAATTTTTGGAACAAATAAGTTGATAGTAAAAAGGCGCCTAAAACTAAGCGCCTTTTTGCTCTCTGTACTAGCGATTAGCCGCGATCTGCGGCCAGCCAGGAAGCAAATTGCTTGGTGTAGTAGCTGACAATCAAGCTGGCACCGGCGCGTTTGAAGCCGACAAAGCTTTCGGTAACCACGGCCCTTTCGTCCAGAGCGCCGGCCAGAGCCGCGAACTTGATCCCGGCATACTCACCGCCCACATGATAAGCCGCCAAAGGCAACTCGGTACGCTCTCTCAATTGTGACAACACATCCAGATAAGGCGTACCTGGCTTAACCATCAAAATATCGGCGCCTTCCTCTTCATCGAGCAGGGCCTCCAACAGCGCTTGCCGGCCATTGGCGCTATCCAGTTGATAACCTTTACGATTGCCGCTGAGTTCACAATCTACCGCCGCCCGGAATGGGCCATAGAAAGAGGAAGCAAACTTGGCCGCGTGGGCCAAAATGGCGACATTTTCAAAACCGGCCGCATCCAGGCCCTCACGTATGGCCCGAATTTGGCCGTCCATCATGGCCGAAGGAGCCAGCATGTCGGCACCGGCGCGGGCAGCGCAGACAGACTGCTTGACCAGGTTTTCCACAGTCGCGTCATTACAAACTTCATTGTGCTCAACCACACCACAGTGGCCGTGATCTGTGTACTCGCAGAAACAGATATCCGGGATCACCAGCATCTCGGGTGCTTCCTGCTTGATGGTGCGGATCATCCGAGCCAACAGGCCATCATCGTTCCAGGTATCGCTGCCGATGGCATCTTTATGGTGTGAAATACCAAAGGGCATCACATAGCGGATCCCGAGGGCCTTCAGCTCACGGATCTCAGCTGCCAGCATGCTCTCGGGCAATCTGCTGATCCCGGGAAGGGTACTGATGGCCACAGGCTCAGTAATGCCTTCTTCGATGAACAGTGGGTGCACCAGATCGGTCAGGGAAACTTGCTGCTCGCGAACCAGATCCCGCATGGCTTCTGAGCTGCGAAGACGGCGAAGGCGACGAAGAGGTTTGGTGAAGCTGCCGTGACGGCAATGACTGTCTGACATGAGAGTTCCTTTACTGCTATGGCGGATAGCTGTTTGCCGGCACTTTTCTCAAGATCTGGCAACCAGCACTAAGCTATTGAGGTTAAAGGGGCACAAGCGCCCAATAGCGCTTAGGATACCCTTTGCCCGAAACGGGACTCTATGATGAAGATCACAGTTCTTCCTGGCAGATGTTGGCAGGTGCAATACTGGTTTCGCAGGGATGTGTGCCCTGTTGCCAATGTTGTTTATCGAGTTTGGCGGTGCAGCCACTGTCTTCCATCAGAGCCCTTTTACCGTCTGCGCTGCACAGCAACAAGAGGGCATGATCCTCGATACGAAACAGATGCAGTTGATATTGGCGGAATGGCTCGAGCAGAGAGGCATCATGGGCGGTAGCCAACGCCAACAAGCTTTGACCATCTATGCTGTCAGGATGGTCGTCATAACGTATGGTGGCCTCGGCGGCGCTGGTTACTTTGGTCAGTGCCGGTGCCAGTGGTTGGTAGTCTTGTTCATGCCTGTCACCGAGACCGCAGCCACCAAGTATTGGTAGCAGCGCTAGCAGCAGGCAGACGATTGGGCCTTGATGGAAAATTGACTTCATCCTTGAATCCTTATCTACAAATAGTAGGTCGGCGCTAGTTCCTGTTAGGTCTGTTCCTGCCAAAACGCCAGTTTACCTGCGGCATTTCGGCCCGTGTCCAAATTCCAATCTTTGATACTTTCCAGATAGGTGCTGTCTTGCGCCAGTACGCCGCTGGCGATGAGTTGCCAAAAGTGTTTGACGTTTTCTTTGGCGCGCAGAAAAATCTCGTCATAATGCATCTCGCCTTCAGGGGTAGCTAGGGTTAAATACGCTGTTTCAATCTGCTCTTGGCTCGGGTAGAGGACGGCGAACTTGACGCCCAAGTGGCGGGCAAAAGGTAGCAGTCTGTTGCCTTCCTCGGCAATCTTGTCCACCACGGTGATAAAGCCTTTATGCCAGTCATTGATGGCTGGCGGATTATTGGCCCATTCCTCTCTATATACATCTTTGAAGCAGTTGTCCCACAATCTCTCTATGACAGGATCCAGTTTCTGGCCTGTGGCATCGCAGCAGGCGGCAATGCCGGAATCCAAGTGTTCGGACAGACCGATTGCCCCGAGATTGAGCTTGGGATAGATGTAGGCATCCTGATGCATTTCACAATGCCTGTGGGCATCGGCGTTGTCTTTGTAGGGGCCGACTTTCATCTCAATAACCGGATGCACAGTGACATCTGTGATCACATGGGCACAATAGCCCAGCAACCAGGCCAGGCCTTTGTCGCGTTCTTCCCCTTCGCAGCATGCCAGGTGACGAACCCCGGCCTTGAGCATTTCGCCGCTATGCTGGTAATGCATCTTGTCGGCCCAGCTTTTGGCCTGTTGGCGGTCATTGAGAGCAAGATAGGGATAATCCGGGCTGACCGCTCCAAGTTCGCAGTACTTGAAGTGTCTCAGTAAGGCGCGAATAGCGGCCTTGGGCATATTGGGAACAGCCTCCAGCTCAAGTGGCTGTCTGAGGCTATTGACCATTGTGAGGTGTGCATAGGCGCCTGGCATTCCCTGGCCTCCAATCCTTTGCTATTGCGTACTATTCCTTGGGGTTAACCTTAGCCGCTGAAGGTGAAAACGGCCATAGCCCGAAGCTACTATCAAGCGCAATTGACTCAAGAGTAAATCAGACTGGCCGCTTTCCTTGGTTGGTGCCCGTAAGCCAACGCAGAGCACAGATGGGACTTGTTCGCACCTTCCTTAGGAAACGACCGGTGAGCCCAGGGTTTTACTGCGGCGGATATGGCGCTCCACCAGAGCACCTATCAGGTACATCATTAAGTAACCGCAGCCGAGAGCGAGGATCACGGCCACCACATTGGCCGTCAGTTGCCTGAGCAGGAAGAAGGCGCCCACCAGAGTAACTATGCCGGCGAGGCGGATCAGCAAACTGGCATTGAAGTAGCCTTCGGCCTTGATATAGGCCAGTTGGTAGCCGTTAAGCATTAGAAAGATGAAGAAAATGGCATAGTGCAGCAGTACCGGGACGGCGCCGTGATACTGGGGCGGAAACAACATTCTGAACAGACTCTCGCCGCCCAGCAGCATGACAACAAAGAAACTGATGCTGACAACCAGCGCCAGCTTGTAGAGCCAGTGTTTGATGGCGCGGATCTGTTCATTGTCCTGGGCGCGAACACAGACCGCCAATTCAGGCAATACGAAGCGGTAGATGGGGAATACAAACAGCAAGGTCATGTAGGTAAATACCGGCCTGACCACCACTTGGAAATCCCCCAACTCTTCGACACTGAAATAACGTATGGTCAGCAGTACGGTAATATAGATCATCAGAATGCTGGAGCCGGCTTCGAGCGAGGCGGTGACACTGCGCTTCATAAAGCTTTTTAGTGCTGGCTCCAGATTGACCTTGGCGAGCGGCGCGGTGGCGATTTGACGCCGTCTTCTCAGATACATAAAGGCCGCGATAATCAGAGATGACAGCGTTGTAGCGTAAAAGAGTGCCCCCAGCGGCGCCATACTCAGCCCGTAGTAACACAGGGCAAAGGCCAGCACCAAAGACAGCGGCTCCAGCCAGGTTACCTTATTGCTGATTTCATAGAGGCGATACATGGCAACCAAGTTGGTAAAGTACACCTTGAGTCCCATGCTGACTATGATGCCCACCAGCTGCAGGTACTCCACATCTATGGCGAGCTTATGCTTGATGTAGGGCAGTATGATGCCCCAGGTCAGCAGCACCACAAGGATCAGCGCATAGCGAAAAATATTGATGATATCCCTGTCGTTGCGGATCTGGCTGTAAGACACCACCATGGATGAGCGAAAGCCTGTCATCAGGATCAGTGACAGCGAGATGATATCGATAACCGTGTGATAGATGGCCAGGTCCGCCTTGGGAACCCAGCTTGCGAGCCAGACTTTGAAGGAAAACCCGATGGCTATGCTGATGAGCGTGGCCCAAATACCGGCGACAAAGGCATGTTTCAACCGCGAAACCGCGGTTCCATTGGAAGATTGAGAAGGGCTGGACATAACAGACGCTAACCGAAAAGGGGACTCCATATTAGTTGAGAACTGTTCTCATTGTCCATGATAAGGATCACAAGGGCAGATCCGGGCTTGGTTTCAGCGTATTTGATGGTATGATCCCGCCGCTATTAACTCGCCGAAGGCCATGCCTTCGCCCATCAAGGTTGAACCCATGACATCGACTAAGCTTGCCAACTCTCCTGTTATTCTGGCTCTGGATACCTGTACCGAACTTTGCTCAGCGGCGCTGGCATGGCAAGGTGGCAGTATTGCGGAATCTGTCGATGCGCCCCGTGAACACAGCCAAAGATTGCTGCCCATGATAGAGAACTTGCTGAGTCAGTCCGGGCTCAAGATGCAAGATATCGGCCTTATCGCCTATGGCCGTGGGCCAGGCAGTTTCACCGGTATCCGTATCTGCACCTCTATGACTCAAGGGTTGGCGCTAGGGCTGGATGTCCCTGTAATCGGCATCTCTACCTTGGCAGCAATGGCGCAACAGGCCATAACCGAACATGGTGCACAGCAGGTGATTTGTGCCATAGATGCCCGCATGGGCGAAATCTATTGGGCGGCGTTTGAACAGGAGTCCGGTATGGCCAAACTGGTTGGCATAGAGCAAGTGAGCGCCCCAGAGACAATGACCTCGCCCTTTGCCAATGCGGACAAGGTGTATTGCTGCGGCACCGGGTTTGATGCCTACCCGGCACTTTTACAACATGCCGAAAACTTGACCTTGCTGGATGCGGTGAAATATCCTCAAGCCAGTGCTATGCTTGCTTTGGCAAACCTTGGTTGGCAACAAGGGCTGGCCACCTCGGTCGATGAGCTGGCGCCAGTGTATTTGCGAGATACTGTTGCCTGGAAAAAGTTGCCAGGAAGAGAATAGGGCGCTGGTGGCTTAATTAACCCAAGGGCCAGGGGTAAACGGGGATCAAACCAGTATCATGATGATCAAGCAGACGGGACATCCGGGTGCAGTTCAAAGTCTGTCGCAGGCGGTAGCCGGCAACAGGCCTCCTGAGCGTGCCCAGCAAACCGTTGAGACTTATGATGAAATTCTTGTCAGCCCATCCAGGCAACTGGTCGAGTTTGACAGCCAAGCCCTTAACGACAAATACCAACAAAGAGAGCAACTGAAGCGGGAAACCGCAGGTCATTCTGATGCAATCGCCCTCTATCTCCATACCCAACACGCCGCGCAGCGGGACGCTATCTCAGCCATGGTGGGCATAGATGTCTACGCCTGATAGTTCCGCAGCCGTTAACGCGTTTGTAAAATCGTCCCATTCAGTGCAATTACCCGGAAGAGGCCAGTTTCTGCTGGAACTCCTGCTGGCCTTGATGTTGACTCATCTGCCCTATGTCTCTGTACCCTTCAAATGGTTGGAAAGCTATTTCCATGAGTTGTCCCATGCGCTGGCAACGTTGTTAAGCGGCGGGATTGTCAGCCATATCCAACTCTTTCCGAGTGGCGCCGGTTTCTGCTTCAGTCAGGGTGGTTGGCCGCTCCTTATCGGCTTCAGTGGTTATTTGGGGGCGGCCTTTTGGGGCTGCCTGCTTTACCACCTGGCTACTTGGCCGCGGGGGATCCGTATAAGTTTCGCCTTTATCGGCGCCTTGGTGCTGCTCACCATACTGTTGTGGGGGCGGGACGTACTGACCCTGAGTATCCTCATTAGCCTGAGTGTTCTGTTTTTGCTGCCGCTGAAATTTGGCGGCAATCGATTGCTCAGCGGCAGTCTGCGCCTGGTGGCCTTGATGGTGATGCTCAACGCGCTTGCCAGTCCTGCAGTGTTGCTGGGGCTGGACGACAGGGGGGATGCGGTATTGCTGGCTGAGTACAGCTGGGTGCCTGCGTTCGTCTGGGTATTGCTGTGGTTCACTTCCGGCTTATTGGCGCTACTGCTTTGCTGGCGCCGCATAGATGGAAAATCAAACTGATCCTTGGCAAGTCTGCCGCTCACTGTTAGCTTGAACTGCAATTTTATTTGGCACTAGTGTGTGCCAAAAAGTCGTGTCGGCGGGTCTGTTGCCGTAGCATAAGTCCAGATTCAAAGGAGAAGGGAAATGGAATACAAGCAATTCAATCGCAAGCTGGCAACGCCGCTTGGCAAGGTGTGGCTATTGGCAGGCTTGCTGCTTGGCAGCGGTGCGGTGCAGGCCGGCGAACAGGCGTTGCTGGAGGCGGTTAACAGTGACTTTCGCCGGGAAGCCAATGTTGAACGCGACCAATATCGTCATCCAGAGCAAACGCTGGTTTTTTTTGGGATCACCGCAGAGCAAACCGTGATTGAACTCTGGCCCGGCGGTGGCTGGTACACAGAAATCCTGGCGCCCATGTTGGCGGACAAGGGGCAGTATATTGCCGCCGGTTTTAACACAGCGCCGCAGGAAGACACCCCTGGCAGCCGTTATCGGGCCAAGGCGGGCAAGCGTTATCTTGAATGGCTGCAAGCCCACCCCAAAGAGCTTGGGAAAATCAAACAGGTGGTATTGGATCCTCCCGCGCAGGTCAAACTGGGGGAAGATGCCAGCGCCGATGCTGTACTCACTTTCAGAAACCTGCATAACTGGGCCAGTCAGGGGCAACTGCAAACCGTGTTTCAGGCTGCCTTTAATGTGCTTAAAGATGGCGGCGTCTTTGGTGTGGTTGAGCACAGGGGCAAAGCCGGCAACGGCCCTGACAGCGGTTACATGATGCAAAGTGAGATGATAGCACTGGCAGAAAAGGTCGGTTTCACCTTGGAAGCCAGTAGTGAGATCAACGCCAATGCCAGGGATAGTAAAGATTACCCCAAAGGCGTCTGGACCTTGCCGCCGACATTACGATTGGGTGAGCAGGACAGGGACACTTACCTCAAGATAGGAGAAAGTGACCGGATGACACTCAAATTTATCAAAAAAGCGAACTGATACGCTGACAACAGAGGAATTATGTGGCAACCTTCCGCCCCCGTAAAAGCACAGAACATCCCGCTGCCGCATCTCAACCTGGCCGCCCAATGCTGGGGCGCGGAAGATAAACCCCTGATATTGGCATTGCATGGATGGCTGGATAACAGCAACAGCTTTGCCCCTTTGGCTGAGAAGCTGATGGATGATTATCGTGTTCTGGCCATCGACTGGCCGGGACATGGTTTATCGGAGCACAGACCTGGGCATTACCCACTACATTGGGTTGATTATCTATATGATCTTGAGTTGCTGCTCGACAGTTTAACTGTCGATGAACCTGTCATTCTTTTAGGGCATTCGCTGGGGGGAATCGTCGCCAGCGCCTATGCTGCCGCGTTTCCCGAGCGAGTTGCCAAGCTGCTGTTGATTGAAGCTTTCGCTCCTCTCTATGAAGCGGTCGAGCAGGTCAAGCCGAGACTGAGAAAGAGCTTTACAGCCCATAAACGCATGCTTTGCAGCAAACGCCGCCAAGTGGTTTATGACAGTGTTGAATCGGCCATCAGAGCCCGGGTACAACTGACCGGATTGGCCGAGCCTTGGTCCAGATTGTTGGTGACGCGCAATATGCAAATTGATGCCCAAGGCGCCAGATGGCGCAGCGACCCAAGACTGCGACTCGATTCGCCGATGCGACTTTGTTTTGAGCAGGTAGCATCGCTGATGCAGGGGATCGCCATCCCCAGCTTACTTATCACGGGTGAGCAGGGATTTCCTGGATTGGTGCAGAGTTTACCCCAGGCCCGCGCCTGGTACAGTGACTTGCAAATAGTGCAACTACAAGGGGATCACCATTTACACATGGGCAATGCCAGCGAAGTAGCGCAGACCTTGGCCGGATTTCTCCATGGGAGAAAATCCAATCCGGGGGACTAGGCAAATAAAAGCTTTTATGTGATGATGATCAAAATTTTAAACGCCCGTATGATTTTTGCGGCGCGAAAGTTAAACACCAAGAGTCGAGGCCAAAGGCCTTAATAAGAACTTCATAAAAATACTCAGTGCTTTGCCCGCAAACGCCGCGGGCTTTAACGACAGAGAGTCGTTTCCGCTGAAGACGGAATTTTAGGAGAAATTTGTGGACCAGCCCTGGATTAACAGTCTGCCTGCCGATGTGCCAGCTGAAATTGATGTACACCGTTATACTTCTTTGCTGGAGATGTTTGAGAAGGCGGTGAATACCTATGCCGATCAGCCCGCGTTCGTCAATATGGGGGCAACCCTGACCTACCGAAAGTTGGAAGAGCGCAGCCGGGCTTTTGCTGCCTATTTGCAAAATGATCTCAAGTTGCAAAAGGGCGATCGAGTGGCGATCATGATGCCAAACCTGTTGCAATATCCTATCGCGCTGTTTGGTGTGTTGCGAGCCGGCATGGTCGTGGTCAATGTCAACCCGCTCTATACCCCAAGAGAGCTCAAGCATCAGCTGGTCGATTCCGGTGCCAAGGCTATCGTGGTTGTGTCCAACTTTGCCAGTACGCTGGAAGCTGTTGTCGATCAAACGCCGGTCAAGAATGTGATTATCACAGGGCTTGGTGATCTCTTGAGTGCTCCCAAGCGTACCTTGGTTAATTTTGTGGTGAAGTACATCAAGCGCTTGGTACCCAAATACTCTCTGCCCCACGCCATCTCCATGCGCCGAGCCTTGAGAGCCGGCAAGAAAGCACAATATGTCAAGCCTGAGGTCAAGAGTGATGATGTGGCCTTTTTGCAATATACCGGCGGTACCACAGGCGTTTCCAAGGGCGCCATGCTCAGCCATGGCAACATAGTTGCCAACGTATTGCAGGCCAACGGTGCTTATGCCCCCCTGCTCAACGATGGCAAGGAGTTTGTGGTAACCGCCTTGCCGCTTTACCATATTTTCGCTTTGACGGTGAATTGTTTGTTGTTCCTGCATAAAGGTGCCAACAATTTGCTGATCACCAATCCAAGGGACATTCCTGGGTTTGTTGCCGAACTCAAGAAAACGCCTTTTACCGCGCTGACTGGAGTTAATACTCTGTTCAACGCCCTGGTCAACAGTGAAGAGTTTAAGGCATTGGATTTCTCTCGCCTCAAGCTCTCAATTGGTGGGGGGATGGCAGTGCAGCGCGCCGTAGCCGACAAGTGGCAGAACATCACCAAGACCCGCTTGCTCGAAGGTTATGGCCTGACCGAAGCTTCACCTCTAGTGGCTTGCTGCCCTTATGATTTGGCCGGTTATAACGGTTCTATCGGCTTGCCAGCACCTTCGACACAAATTCAGGTACGGGGTGACGATGGTCAAGTATTGCCTCAGGGGGAGACAGGCGAGCTTTACGCAAAGGGACCCCAGGTGATGTTGGGTTATTGGCAGCGTCCTGAAGAAACTGCCAAAGTGATCGACAAAGACGGTTGGTTGGCCACAGGCGATATCGGCTATATGGATGAAAAGGGCTTTTTCTATATCGTTGACCGCAAGAAAGATATGATCCTAGTTTCTGGCTTCAACGTTTTCCCCAATGAAGTGGAAGAGGTAGTGGCCTTGCATCCCAAGGTAGTTGAAGTGGCCGCCGTGGGGGTACCCCATGAGGTCAGTGGTGAACTGGTGAAGATTTTTGTGGTGGCAAAAGACAAATCTTTGACCGACAAGGAGCTTATCAAGCATTGTCGTCATCATTTAACAGGATATAAAGTGCCGAAACTGGTAGAATTCAGGGACGAATTGCCGAAAACCAACGTAGGAAAGATCCTGCGCAGAGAACTCAGAGATGAGGCCAAATCTGCATAATATAGAGAGCCGGCGCCAGCCGGCTCTCGTGTTTCCGGGGCCTGGAAACTCGCGCAGGATGGGAGTTGAATTTGCAAGATTACCTGTATGTAGAAGATGATGCCGCCTTGGCTCAGCTGGTGGCCCAGTACCGTGAGGCCAAATTATTGGTACTGGATACTGAGTTTGTACGCACTCGCACTTACTATGCCTGTCTAGGGCTTATTCAAGCCTATGATGGTAAGACTCTGGCGCTGATAGATCCTGTGGCTATCTCGGATCTTTCTAGTTTCTGGGCCTTGCTGACCGATGAAAAGATCACCAAGTTGCTGCATTCCTGCAGTGAAGACTTGGAAGTGTTTGCCCGTCAGGGCCATTGTCAACCTAAGCCTTTGTTTGACAGTCAATTGGCGGCTGCCATTGCCGGTATGGGCCACGGCTTGGGGTATGCCAAGCTGGTGCAAGAATGCTTAGGGGTTGAGCTCGACAAGGGAGAGTCTCGTACTGACTGGTTGAAACGACCACTTTCTAAAGCGCAGCTCAGTTATGCGGCCAATGACGTTTATTATTTACACCAGCTCTATCCTCAGCTACTGCAGAAATTGCAACAGCAGGGCAGGCTTGAGTGGGCATTGGAAGAGAGTCAGCGCATGACCGAAGGGCGTCTGGATGCGCCTGATGAAGACACGGCATATCTAAGAGTCAAGAACGCCTTTCAACTGAGTACGCAACAGTTAGCCGTGCTTAAGGTGTTGGCAGCCTGGCGTTTGCGTAAGGCGCTGGCAAAGGACATGGCGCTGGGTTTTGTCATGAAAGACCACGCTCTTATCGGTTTGGCTAAGCGTCAGCCAAGAGGGATCAACGACGTGCTTGCCATGAAAGAGCTAACGGATCATGAAAAGCGTCTCTACGCCAAAGATGTGCTTAAGGTCATGGCCAAGGCGGATATGAGCAATCTGCCGGAGCCCTTGGATGTGTTGGCTCTCAAGCCTGGATATAAGAGCGCCTTCAAGAGTATCAAGCAGTGTTTGGGAGAGGTTGCTGAGTCTGACAATGTGCCCATGGAGTTACTCGGCTCCAAGCGCCATATTCACGAATACCTTGAATGGGTATGGGCCGGTAAACAGGGGCCAATCCCCTTGGTATTGTTGGGCTGGCGTGGTCAGTTAGTGGCCGATAAGTTAGCTAAGCTGACTTTCTGAGTTTGCTTATATTAATAAAGAAGGCACCCTAGGGTGCCTTCTTTATTGCAGCTGCATATGTACTTTTTATTTGTGCTTTGCTCGTCTTTAAATTTGAGGATGCACAGGCACAGGCTTTTACCGCTGGAGCGCGTATCAGGGACGCTCCGGCAGAGTTACATTGAGCTCGAGTACCGACAGGTTGTCATCGTTCTGATCCAGCTGTACAGACACCTGTTCTTCAGAGATATGTACATACTTGCGGATCACTGCAATTATCTCCTGCTTCATCTGCGGAAAGTAATCCGGTACCCCGCGCTCGCCACGTTGGTGAGCTACGATGATTTGCAAACGCTCTTTGGCGGTTGCTGCGGTACTGCTTTTCTTACTGCTTTTGAAATAGTCGAGTAATGACATAATTTAGCTACCAAATATTCGTTTAAGGAATCCCTTCTTCTCTTCCGCAACGAAGCGTAGCGGAAGCTCTTCACCCAGCAAACGAGCGACAGTGTCCTCGTAAGCCTGTCCTGCATCACTGTCGTGATCTATGATTACCGGTACCCCTGAGTTGGAGGCCTTGAGTACCGCCTGAGACTCAGGGATCACCCCGAGTAACGGAATCGCCAATATCTCCTGCACATCTTCCACGCTGAGCATTTCGCCGGTTTTTACTCGGGCTGGAGAGTAACGGGTCAACAACAGATACTCCTTGATGGGCTCAAGCC
The DNA here is from genome assembly GCF_002777975.1 of Shewanella carassii. Classification (GTDB taxonomy): domain Bacteria; phylum Pseudomonadota; class Gammaproteobacteria; order Enterobacterales; family Shewanellaceae; genus Shewanella; species Shewanella carassii. Next base: position 26,130 of record NZ_NGVS01000007.1, on the reverse strand, counting down.
CTTGTTCGGCGCGGCGGCTGCGGCTTTGCAGCATACCGAGTATCCTGTCAGAATCTCTGACTGAGCTGACTTCAGGGTTGGTTGTCACTATGGCAGTATCGGCAAAGTAGAGTGCCATCATGGCGCCGGTCTCAATACCCGCCGGAGAATCACAGATGATGTACTCAAAGTCTTTGCTCAAATCATCAAGTACCTTGCCGACACCCTCTTTGGTCAGGGCATCCTTATCCCTGGTTTGGGACGCCGGTAAAACGAACAGTTTATCACAGCGCTTATCTTTAATTAGTGTCTGGTTCAGATTGGCTTCGCCGTTGATGACATTGACAAAGTCGTAAACAACCCGGCGCTCACAGCCCATGACCAAATCCAGATTACGCAGGCCGATATCAAAATCGATAACGACAGTCTTGTGTCCTTTTAGTGCCAAGCCAGTAGCGATAGCCGCGCTCGATGTGGTCTTGCCCACACCGCCTTTACCTGAGGTGACAACAATAATTTGTGCCATGATCTATTTTATCCTTTGCGTCTGCCTTATCCGGGCAGAGATTCAACGATTAATGACTCACCGCTGAGTCTGATACAACTACTCTTGGCGGTACAGTGTTGTTGCAGGTTTTCTGTTAACCAGTACTGTCCCGCAATCGAAACCAGTTCAGCTTCCATGGACTGGGCCAGGATCACGGCATGTTTGTCGCCGCTGGCTCCCGCCATTGCTTTCCCACGCAGTGCCCCGTACACATGAATGCTACCATCTGCAATGACTTCTGCGCCATTCCCAACTGCACCAAATACAATTAAATCGCCGTCTTTGGCATAAATTTGCTGCCCGGAACGTACGTTTTGTTTAACTATCTTGGTGATCCTCGGCGGTGGTGGTGGGAATTCTGATTGTTTGCCTGCCTTAATGCTGGCTAAGCCTTGTGCTTTGGCGGCCTCGTTGAGTGTCTTATTGGCCGCGGTCACCCCGACTATTATCAGCTGCCTTTCTATCATCCCCTGGCGTAGGCCTTTGAGATCTATGTCAGTGCCGTTGACCTGACTTAAGTTGAGTACCAGCGGAGCGTTAAGGAAAAATTGGGGCGCCTGGGCGAGCTTGGCATCAAGTTCTTTGAAAAGGGCGTCCAGATCTGGGGTATTGATATGGAGTACGGAGAGCGTAAAAGAGGAACCTTTTAGCTCGAGACTTGGTTGTGGCATCCCGGTGTCATTCTCCAGAAAATGAGCAGTCAGATTGCGTGACAGCGTTATATTCCAAGGCGTCCATGTTATAGTGTGCCCCGATGAGTGGCAAGTTTGAACCCATGGAAATTGATACAATTATGATCTGTGCTGTCTATAAGAGCCTGAAAAAAGCCGATACCTATTTATTCGTCAACAAGAAAGATCAGTTTGACGATGTACCTGCTCCCTTGATGCAGGTATTTGGTCCTCCTCAATTGGTAATGTTGTTGCCGCTGCAAAAACGACAACAGTTGGGCATTGCTGACATCAATAAGGTCAAAGCAGAACTGGCAGAAAAGGGCTATTATTTGCAATTACCACCGCCTCCTGTGGATATGCTTAAGGATTTGAGACGCAGCAAAGGCTTGGATGATCATTCTGCTTAAGGAATAACGCGTTTTATGGATAGACTTTCCCTGGTGTTTATTTCACTGCTGAGTGCATCGCTGACGAATATTAGCGTGGCGTCTGAAGGTAATTTTGAGCAGTACCTTGATAACTTGAAGCAGGATGCGGCAGCACAAGGGATAAAAGAACTGACATTGGATAAGGCCTTTAGCCAGATAAAACTGTTTAAAAGGGCCTCCAATGAGGACAAGTCTGTCCCCGCGCCGCCACAGGATCTAGAGAACTATATTCCTAAAGTTATCAATGAACAGATGGTGGTCAAAGGTCGGGTGCTGGCCGAAGAGTATCGGCCACTGCTGCTCAAACTTGGTAAGCAATATCGAGTGCAACCCAGGTTTATTTTGGCTCTTTGGGGACTCGAGTCGGATTTTGGTAATCAACAGGGCAGTTACCCCGTGCTTTCCGTTACGGCTTCATTGGCCTATGAAGGGCAAGAGGCTTACCGGAGGGAATTTATCTCGGCACTGAAAATCCTGGAGTCGCAGGCGCTCGACTTTAATGAACTCAAGGGTTCGAGTACCGGTGCCATGGGGCCCTTGGGTTTGATGCCAAGTGCATATCTGCGATACGGCAGTGATGGTGATGGTGATGGTAAGGTCGATATCTGGAACAGCTTTGCCGATGGCTTGGCATCCGTGGCCAATTATCTGCAACAGGCCGGCTGGGATCATACCCAAACCTGGGGACGTCAGGTCAAAGCGCCCACATCCATAGAGGACAGCCAATTGGGATTGGGTCATCAGGCTAGCTTCAGCTATTGGCAAGAGTTGGGGGTACGTCGCTATGATGGCGCTAATCTGCCGGACCGGACTGATATGCAGGTATCATTGCTCATGCCTGATGGCACAAGTGGTCGCCATTATCTGGTGTACAAGAATTTCCGCGCCTTGCGAAGTTGGCAGGACTCGGACTATTTTGCGCTGGCGGCGGCTTATCTTTCTGAAAGGATCAAGTATCCCCCCCGGAAATAGTGTAAAATAGCTTTTTACGCAAGTTTTCAAGAACGAATCAACAAGTTTATGTCCTTCTGGTTAACCAAGACCCTGGCCGAAATGACTCCGGATGAGTGGGAGTTGCTCTGTGACGGCTGCGGCAAATGTTGTCTCAATAAGCTCATCGATGATGAAACTGAAGAGCTCTATTATACTAACGCAGCTTGTAAGTTATTGTCTGATAAAGACTGTAGCTGTATTCATTATGAAAAACGCTTTGAATTTGTACCTCTGTGCACTGCGGTGACGGCGACGAATATCGCTGATCTGAATTGGCTACCGGATAGTTGTGCTTACCGGCGTTTATACCTGGGGCGGTCATTGCCTTCATGGCATCCTCTCTTGACCGGCTCCAAGGATGCCATGCATGCAGCCGGGATGTCGGTTAAAGGCAAGACACAATGCGAAACCAAAGTCCGGGATCTTGAAGATCATATTGTACTCTGGCCACTGAAGGACTTGGATTGATGCCATCCAGGCATCAAGAGTAAAAGCCAAACACGATTGTTTGGCTTTTTTATGCTCATAGAAAACTCGTTTGCTTGAATTGAATACCTAGTTACGGCTCTTGCTCAGAATAGGCAAAACATAGAGCAACAGCGCGACCAGATATGTAGCAAAAGCGACAATCATCCACTGTGACATAGTGATACCGATAAAACTCCAGGGAATATCAGAGCACATGCCCGTTGGCATAAATATCGAAGGTAGCCATTCATGCAGCGGCATCCACGAAGGGAACTCAGGAAGGAATGAACAGGTCGAAAAAGGTGATGGGTTCTGCTGCATGTCGTTGAGCTCAATGGCCAATCTCAGCCCCCAACTGGCACTAATCCCCCAAAGTACCGCAGCCAAGATTCGTACAGGACGTACTCTCGGCGCAAGAAAGCCTATTATCCCGGCCAGTAGTAATCCCAATACTGCCAGGCGCTGGTAGATACACATGACGCAAGGTTCGAGCTGCATCACATACTGAAAGTACAAGGCAGCCAGTTCTAAAGATAAGGCAGTCAACGCCAGAATTCCCCAAGCCATTCGGGAGTGCGCAAAACGTATCATTGTGGTCAAAATGATCCTCCGTTGAGTATCCATCAGTTCAAGAATTAGCAGAATGGCTCCGCTGCTGGATACAATTCCCATAAAAAAACGCCCACGAAGGGGCGTTTTTTGGACTCTACTGAAACCGAAAGGTTCAGTCAATAGTTAGCAGACTAGTGGCCTACTGCAGCACCTTTACCCAGTACCTCTTGGGCGCTGTGGTGCAGGATCATGCCAGAGTCATAGAAGTATTGGGTCATCTGCTCGAGGAAACCAAGCTCAATTGTCAGTACCCCCACGATGGACAGCACAATAGTATAAGGCAGCGCCATCCATACCATACGACCATAAGATAGGCGGATGAGTGGAGCCAGAGCCGACGTCAGCAGGAACAGGAATGCAGCCTGACCGTTAGGCGTTGCCACTGATGGCAAGTTAGTGCCTGTGTTGATAGCAACGGCCAGCAGGTCAAATTGATCGCGGGTGATCTGGCCATCAATCAGCGCGGCTTTCACCTCATTGATATAGACGGTACCCACAAACACGTTGTCACTGACCATGGACAACAAACCGTTAGCCACATAGAAGATAACCAGCTGCATATTGCCTTCAAAGCCGAGTGCCCACTGGATAACCGGGGCAAACAGGCCTTGATCGATAATCACACCCACTACAGCGAAGAATACTGCCAGCAGTGCAGTAAAGGGCAGGGCCTCTTCAAAGGCTTTACCCAGAGCGTGCTCATCGGTAATACCGTTAAAGGCAGTCGTCAGAATAATCACAGATAGACCGATAAGGCCAACCGATGCCAGATGGAAGGCCAGACCGACAATCAGCCAAACACCAACCAGAGCCTGGATTACCAGCTTCATCTTGTCTTTGCTGGTTCTGTGGGCATCTTCATGAGCGGCGAATTCCACCAAAATTTTGTGCACAGCGTCAGGCAGTTGCGCGCCGTATCCAAAGATATGGAACTTCTCCACCAGCATACAAGTGAGGATACCGGCAAAGAATACGGGTACAGTCACGGGAGACATCCGCAAGGCGAATTCAGAGAACTGCCAGTTAGCCTGAGCGGCAATGATCAGGTTTTGCGGTTCACCCACCATGGTGCATACGCCGCCTAGAGCAGTACCGACACCGGCATGCATCAAGAGGTTACGCAGGAAGCCCCGGAAGTCTTCCAATTCTTGGGCATTGAGTTGCTCGCTTCCATCAGTGGTGTGGTCATGATCGGCGCTGAAGTCTTTACCGGACGCCACCTTGTGGTAGATGGAGTAGAAACCAACGGCAACGGCGATGATTACTGCGATAACCGTCAAGGCATCGAGGAACGCTGACAGGAAGGCGGAGGCGACACAGAACATCAAGGATACGATCATTTTGGAGCGTACCTTGGTGATCATCTTGGTAAATACATAAAGCAGCAGCTGCTTCATAAAGTAGATACCGGCCACCATGAACACCAACAACAATAATACTTCGAGGTTGGCCTCAATCTCGTGCAATACCTGGCTGGGACTGGTCATGCCAATAAACACGGCCTCAATCGCCAATAGACCGCCGGGTTGCAGAGGATAGCACTTAAGTGCCATGGCCAGAGTGAAGATAAACTGCACGACCAAAAACCAGCCCGCAACAAAAGGATTGATGCTGAAAAGTATCGGGTTGATGATAAGAAAACTCAGTATTGCAAGCTTGTACCACTTGGGCGAGTTGCCCAAGAAGTTACTCATAAAAGCCTGAATCGGTGTAGCAGGCATGTCTTCCTCTCTAATTCTGTTATAAATGGTTGTAACGTCTTTGTTCGACGAACGGTAAAATTTGCGTAGTTCAGTCTAGCCTAAAGATAAACTCAATGTAACGATTAGCGTATACAGGGATTTCAAAAAGCGGATCTCGAACGCAAAATTAAGAGACTGCTGATTTGAACTTGGTCACTTTTTTGGCGATTATCTTGACTTGGATGGGTCAAGATTTTACTTCGCTGAACAGAAGGTTTTCATTTTTTGTCGCTCTGGTATGATCTGTGGCCAGAATAAAGCCAACAATTGGAAAACCGGGCTGATGATAATCAATGCCAAAGGACCTGCAAGCTTTGCAGAGAAATATATCGTGCGTTCAATTTGGGAAAATAAGTTTCCCCCCGGCTCCATACTTCCGGCAGAGCGGGAACTATCAGAGCTGATAGGTGTGACCCGTACAACACTGAGAGAAGTGTTGCAGCGTTTGGCCCGTGACGGTTGGTTGACGATTCAACACGGTAAACCCACCCGGGTGAATAATTTCTGGGAAACCTCTGGTCTCAATATTTTGGAGACCATTGCCGATCTCAATCCTGAAGGTTTCCCGGTACTGGTTGACCAACTCTTGTCGGCTAGAACCAATGTCAGTGCGATCTATTTTCGTGGGGCGTTGCGTCATAATCCCGATACGGCAGTGGAAGTGTTGTCAAAAATTCACGAATTGGAAGATGATGCCGAGGCCTATGCCGAGTTTGATTACCAATTACATCATACTCTGGCGTTTTCATCCGGCAACCCGCTGTACGTGCTGATCCTCAATGGTTTCAAGGGACTGTATGCCAGAGTCGGGCGCTACTATTTCAGTAGCCCGGAGGCGAGAGCCTTGGCGCTGTCTTTCTATCAGAAGCTTGAAATGCTGGCCAAAGACAAAAACTACACTCAAGTGCCGGCCTTAATGCGCACTTATGGTATCGACAGCGGTATTATGTGGCAGAAGTTGCGTGATGCCATGCCGCTAGAGATGGCTCAGGATAATCAATAGTCAGTTTTAAGCTCATTGGTATACAGTAAAAAGACCGCCGAAGGCGGTCTTTTTCTTGCGGGTGACATTATCTAACTAAATTCACTTTTTTCAGGGCAGGAGGCCAACACCTTTATTTCGCCATTGTCCTCTTTTTGCTCCAGAGTCACGTCAAAACCCCACAGCCGATGCAGGTGTTTCAGCACTTCCTGACAACTGCCCGCCAGAGGAATACCATTACTGGGTATATACCTCAGTGTCAGCGAGCGATCGCCATTGACCATGACATTGTGCACTTGGATATTGGGTTCATTATTGGACAGGTTGTATTGCGAAGACAAAATTTGTCTGATATCGCGGTATCCCTGTTCATCATGAATGGCCGATACCGACAGATAGTTTTTGCTTTCATCATCGAGTACGCCAAACAGCTTGAACTTGCGGATCATGGTGGGGGAAAGATACTGGCTGATGAAGCTCTCATCCTTGAAGTTTTCCATGGCAAAATGCAGCGTTTTCAGCCAATCGCTGCCGGCGATATCCGGGAACCAATATCTATCTTCTTCAGTTGGCTGTTCGCAGATGCGGCGAATGTCGCAAAACATATTGAACCCCAGGGCATAGGGGTTTATGCCGTTGTAATAAGGGCTGTTGTAGGCGGGTTGAGCCACCACATTGGTGTGACTCTGTAAAAACTCTAACATAAATCTGTCGGTGACCAAGCCTTCGTCATAGAGATGATTGAGCAGGGTGTAATGCCAGAAGGTGGCCCAGCCCTCGTTCATTACCTGGGTTTGGCGTTGCGGGTAAAAATACTGCCCCATCTTGCGTACGATACGCACCAGCTCCCGTTGCCAGGGCTCCAGCAGCGGAGCGTGCTTCTCGATAAAGTAGAGAATGTTTTCCTGTGGCTCTGACGGAAAACGTTTTTGCTGTTTGGCTTCCTCTTTGGTTTGGTGCGAGGGGATGGTGCGCCAGAGATCGTTGACTTGGGTTTGCAGATAGGCCTCGCGCTCTTTCTGGCGCGCCTGCTCTTCACGAAACGAGATTTCTGTTGGGCGCTTGTAGCGGTCAACGCCATAATTCATCAAGGCGTGGCAGGAGTCCAACAGGTTTTCCACCTCATCTATGCCATATTTACGCTCGCATTCACTGATGTATTGCTTGGCAAAGACAAGATAATCAATGATGGAGCCGGCATCTGTCCAGGTGCGGAACAGGTAGTTGTTTTTGAAGAAACTGTTGTGGCCAAAGCAGGCGTGAGCTATCACCAAGGCCTGCATGGTGAGGGTGTTTTCTTCCATCAGATAGGCGATACAGGGGTTAGAGTTGATGACTATTTCATAGGCCAGCCCCATCTGGCCGCGCTTATAACCCTGCTCGGTCTCGATAAAACGCTTACCGAAGGACCAGTGAGTGTACCCTATGGGCATCCCAATGCTGGCGTAGGCGTCCATCATCTGCTCGGCGGTGATCACCTCTATCTGATTGGGATAGGTCCCCAGACGATAATGCTCCGCGACCCGGGCGATTTCCTTTTCATAGGTTTCCAGCAGCTCAAAAGTCCATTCTGGCCCGTCGCTCAGTGGCTGGCGTGTTTTCTTTTTGTTCATAATCGCTTCCCCTTAAACCGCCTGCTTCTTGAACAACTCGCGGAAGACGGGATAGATATCCTCTGCCTGACGAATATGTTGTACCGCCATATTGTCGAATTGTTTTTGCAGGGTTTCATATTCACGCCAGAGCGTCTGGTGCGCCCTGTTGGTGATTTCTATGTAACTGAAATAGCGTACTACGGGTAGCAGTTGTGTTTCGAGGATCTGATAACAGGTGGGCGAGTCATCGGCCCAGTTGTCGCCATCGGATGCCTGGGCGGCATAGATATTCCATTCATTGGCCGGATAGCGTTCTTGTTGAATTTCGTGCATCAGTTTCAGTGCACTGGAGACTATGGTGCCGCCCGTCTCCTGGGAGTAGAAGAACTCGTGTTCATCCACTTCTTTGGCCTGGGTATGATGACGGATATAGACGACCTCAAGATTCTTGTAAGTGCGGGTCAGAAACAGGTACAGCAATATATAGAAGCGTTTAGCCATATCCTTGGTGGCCTGATCCATGGAGCCGGAAACATCCATAAGACAGAACATCACCGCCTGACTGGTGGGCACTTCCCGTTTGGCAAAGTTGTTGTAGCGCAGATCGAAAGTGTCAATAAAGGGCACTTTGGCGATGCGCTGTTTAAGCTCTTCAATCTCCTCTTTGAGCTGCAATATCCGCTCGGCACTGGCTCCCGGGGTGTTTTCCAGCTCTGCCAGTTCGTTTTCCAGTTCATGCAGTCGCCGTTTCTTGTCTGCGGACATAGCGGTGCGCCGCGCCAGAGACGATCTCAAAGAGCGGACGATATTGATATTTGAGGGCACACCATCATTGGTATAACCGGCTCGGTAAGTTTGATATTCCACCAGTTTGTTCAGGCGGTTTTTTTGCAGGTTGGGCAACTCAAGATCTTCAAACAAGAGCTCGAGGTACTCATCTTTGGAGATTTGAAATACAAAGTCATCCTGACCCTCGCCTGAGTCCGAGGCATCGCCCTTGCCGCTGCCACCACCACCGCCGCCCTGAGGCCTGTCTATCTTGTCGCCTCGGGTAAATTGGTCGTTGCCCGGATGCACTCGCTCACGGACGCCACCGCGACCTTGATGGAATATGGGTTCGCTGATGTCCTTGGTGGGGATACTGATTTTTTCTCCCTTGTCGACATCTGTGACGCTACGGTGAGTGACGGCATCACTGACCGCTTTTTTAATTTGTTGTTTATAGCGGTTAATAAACCGCTGACGGTTAACCGTGCTCTTTCCTTTGGCATTCAACCGCCTGTCGATAAAGTTCGCCATACGCACCTCCCAAAGCAAATACCGGGGCCCGAGAGCCCCGAAAGGGCACAGCTATGAGGACTTACGTACCCGTAAGTACCACTCGGACAACAGGCGCACCTGTTTCTTGGTGTAGCCTTTCTCCATCATACGATTGACAAAATCATCATGTTTGCGCTGATCGTCTGTGGAGGTCTTGGCGTTGAAAGAAATGACCGGCAGGAGATCTTCCGTATTTGAGAACATCTTCTTCTCGATCACGGTTCTGAGTTTCTCATAGCTGGTCCATTGCGGGTTGTTGCCATCGTTATTGGCCCTAGCCCTGAGCACAAAGTTGACTATCTCATTGCGGAAGTCTTTGGGATTACTTATCCCGGCCGGCTTTTCAATTTTCTCCAATTCGGCGTTGAGTGCGGCCCGGTCAAACAGTTGGCCGGTTTCCGGGTCTCTGTATTCCTGATCCTGGATCCAGAAGTCGGCATAGGTGACATAGCGGTCGAAGATGTTCTGACCATATTCCGAGTAAGATTCCAGATAAGCGGTCTGGATCTCCTTACCGATAAACTCAACATATTTAGGGATCAGATAGCCCTTCAGAAACTCCATATACCTTTCTGCGGTATCGGAAGGGAACTGCTCTTGCTCTATCTGCCGCTCCAGCACATAGAAGAGGTGCACTGGGTTGGCGGCAATTTCAGAGTGGTCGAAGTTAAAGACCTTGGAGAGGATCTTGAACGCGAAGCGGGTCGACAGTCCGTGCATCCCTTCATCGACTCCGGCATAGTCACGATACTCCTGGTAAGACTTGGCCTTGGGATCGGTATCCTTGAGGCTTTCACCGTCATAGACCCGCATCTTGGAGTAAACGGAGGAGTTCTCCGGGGTCTTGATCCTCGATAGCACGCTGAATTGAGCCAAGGTCTCCAGTGTGCCTGGGGCACAGGGCGCCTTGGTCAACTCTGAATTGGCGATAAGCTTGCGGTAAATCTGCATCTCTTCCGACACCCGCAGGCAGTAGGGCACCTTAACGATATAAACTCGGTCGAGGAAGGCTTCATTGTTTTTATTATTTTTAAAGCTGCTCCATTCAGACTCGTTTGAGTGAGCCAGAATAATGCCGTTAAAGGGCAGGGCCGATAAGCCTTCGGTACCGTTATAGTTGCCTTCCTGGGTGGCTGTCAGCAGAGGGTGCAGCACCTTGATCGGCGCCTTGAACATCTCCACAAACTCCATCAAACCTTGGTTGGCACGGCACAATGCTCCGGAATAGGAGTAAGCATCGGCATCATTCTGGGCAAAGTGCTCCAGTTGGCGAATGTCGACTTTGCCCACCAGAGAAGAGATATCCTGGTTGTTGTCATCACCGGGTTCAGTCTTGGCGATGGCAATTTGATCCAGCACCGAAGGGAATACCTTAACGACCCGGAAGCGGGAGATATCGCCGCCAAAATCATGCAAGCGCTTGACCGCCCAGGGCGACATTATGCTGCGCAGGTAACGGGTCGGGATCTGGTATTCTTCCTGCAGCAACTTGCCATCTTCCTCGGCGTCAAACAGGCAGAAGGGGTGATCGTTGACCGGACTTCTGACTCCATCGGCGCTGAGAATATAGATAGGGACTTGCTGCATCAAAGCTTTGAGCTTCTCTGCCAGCGAAGATTTACCGCCACCGACAGGTCCCAGCAGATAGAGGATTTGCTTGGATTCTTCCAGCCCCTGGGCCGAGTGTTTAAGGTAGGAAACTATCTGCTCTATGGCATCTTCCATGCCGTAGAAGTCTTTAAACGCGGGATAGCGAGAGATTAAGCGGTTGGAAAATATCCGGCTCAGAACCTGATTCTTGGAAGTGTCGATCACTTCCGGCTCGCCGATGGCGATTAGCAACCTTTCTGCTGCCGAAGCGTAGGCGCTGCGATCTTGCTTACAGATCTCGAGAAACTCCTGTAATGTGTATTCTTCATCGAGTTTCTTCTCATAGCGCTGTTGGTAGTGCTCAAATATGCCCATATTAAACCCCCTGAAACGCCAAATATGTCTGGGAAGGGAACTGTCTTTGGCAGTCACCTACCACTAATCTTAGTCACAAATTTTTGCTTCATGTCAAAAAATGCAAATAAAAACAAAGGCAAATCATTGCAAAAGCAACAATTGCATTTGTGAGGGAAGGAAGAAAAGAGTGATTGCCGAACGGGAGTACACGGGCTGAGCAAGCGTTGATAAGGCATAAAAAAGGAGCCATATGGCTCCTTTGGGGTCATCGTCTTTAAGAACGATTAACCGGCGAAGTTCTGGTTTACAAAATCCCAGTTAAGCAACTGCCAGAAGTGCGCCATGTAGTCAGGGCGTACGTTACGGTAGTCGATGTAGTAAGCGTGCTCCCAAACATCAACGGTCAGCAGAGGGGTCACTGAAGCATCTGTCAGTGGCGTGGCTGCATTGCTGGTGTTAACGATAGCCACAGTGCCATCAGCCTTTTTGACCAGCCAAGTCCAGCCACTACCGAAGTTGTTGACTGCAGACTCAGTGAACTGAGCCTTGAAGGCTTCAAAAGAACCGAAAGCGGCATCGATAGCTTTGGCTACAGCGCCTGTGGCTTCGCCACCACCGTTGGGGGCAAGACAGTTCCAGTAAAAAGTGTGGTTCCAAACTTGAGCCGCGTTGTTGAAAATACCACCGGTGGAGGATTTTACAATCTCTTCCAAAGATTTGTCTGCGAATTCAGTGCCTTCGATCAGACCGTTCAGCTTAACCACATAAGTATTGTGGTGCTTACCGTAGTGGTATTCGATGGTTTCCTGAGAAATGTGGGGTTCCAGTGCGTTCTTGGCGTATGGTAATGCTGGTAATTCGAAAGCCATTAGTATCTCTCCATGGACTTGGTTTATCATTTTCAGACTTGCTCACTGCCATCTATTGTACCGATAAAATTTGTGAAGTGAATCATTGTTTGAATGATTGAGCAGATTGACATCATTGAAAAATCAAATGACTAATACCCTTACAAATAGTGGGATTTTGTTCTGTGCTGCTCTCGCGTACAATGGCGTATCAATAATAGTGTCGTACTCAGGAACGTAAATGGAAACTGTTGAAAAAATTAAGCAGCAAATTGCTGAAAACCCCATCATCCTTTACATGAAAGGTTCGCCCAAATTGCCCAGCTGTGGTTTTTCCTCTCAGGTGGCTCAGATCATGATCAATATCGGTGAGCAGTTCGCATTTGTTGATATTCTGCAGCACCCGGATATCCGCGCAGAATTGCCTAAGTATGCCAATTGGCCGACTTTCCCTCAGTTGTGGGTCGAAGGTGAGCTGATCGGCGGTTGTGATATCCTGACCGAAATGTACCAAAAAGGTGAGTTGCAAACCTTGATCAAGGAAACCGCTGCTAAGTACAAGCAGGATGAAGCTTGAGATTAGTCTCAGTATTTTAAGTGTTGTAAATGAAAAGGCCGGATATATTCCGGCCTTTTTTGGTTTGTCTTCCATGCCAATTTGGTTGGCGTCATTATCTTCACATTCTCTCTGTTTTAACTGTAACAAGTCGAGATGATTGGCTGTGTATGGCCAGTGACTTTTTATTGTCTATAGTATCGCGCTCTTTGTGTTATCCCCTCCTCAAATAAAACAAAGTCGAAACAAATGTATTGAATGTATCGTTTTATTACTTAATCAATATGACTAATCAGGCTTATTGATGATGTAATTAACGTTACAAAAAGCGATTAAAGGCAGAAAAATGAGTGGAGAAACCCCACAAATTTATTGTGAAGCATTGTGGTTTAAGTGCGGTAACTGTGAGATGCGTCACATTTATTGGGTTGTATGTTGTTAAATTTAGGATGCAAAATTAACAGTAAATTAAATTAATTTTTTAACAACTCCCCCTGGTTTGGCTGCATATTTATTCCTGCTGAATGCAAATGGTTTTATTTGTCATAAATGAAAACAAAAAATACACATAAAATAAACACCATGTTGTTTGTCAGATTAAAATCCTGTTATTGACGATATTGAAACGAGGCGACAGTATCTTGGTAACGCTGCGTTAATAAGCGTGGTCAAAATAAAAACAAACCATGAAGTAAGGGAGTTTAAAATGACAAGAACTAATAAGCTGACTGGGGCAGTCAGACTGGCTCTGTTTGCCGCAGTCTCTACGGGAGCGGCATCTGTGTCCCAGATGGCTTACGCCGCAGAAGAGGGTGCCAAGGTAGAACGTATCGAAGTTACGGGCTCACGTATCCAACGTCAGGATATGGAAACCGCCTCTCCAGTGACAGTGATCAGCGCCGATGCCATTCGTGCGGAAGGTTTCACTTCTGTCGATCAGTTGCTGCAGGCTCAAACCTCTATGGCCGGGGCGGCAGTAGGTTCAACCACAAATAACGGTGCGGATGGTGTGGCTCAGGTCGATCTGCGTGGTATGGGCGCAGAGCGTACTCTGGTATTGCTCAATGGCCGCCGTATGGTGAACTCAGGCTCGGGCGCAGACAGTGCAGTGGACTTGAACTCAATCCCAGTGGCTATGATTGCCCGGGTAGAGATCCTTAAGGATGGTGCCTCGGCGGTATACGGTTCTGATGCCATTGCCGGGGTGGTCAATATCATCACCAAGAAAGATTTTGAAGGTTTTCAACTGGATTTCAATGGCAGCGGAACCGATAAGGGTGACGGCGAAACAGGTGAATTGAGCCTGTTGTACGGTTTTAACACAGATAATGGCGGCAATTACACCTTCGGCGCCGCTTACTCCGACCGTCGTGGTGTTATTCAAGGGGAGCGTGATTGGACCGAGCCAGGCTCAAGCTCCTTTATCCCTAACGGTTCACTGGACGGTATGGTCAAAGACGCCAGTGGTAACTGGGTTAAGCGTACTACTGGTTATGACTACACTCAGGATAGCTGGTTCCAGACGCCAAGCGAGCGCTATAGCCTATTTGCCAACATGATCCAGGAGTTGGGTAATGAGCTGGTACTGACAGGTGACATACTGTATACCAAGCGTAAGTCCGATCAGCAGATGGCGGCTCAACCAGCCAATATCATGCTGGGTGTTTGTGGTCAAACAGATATCAATCCTGCCAAGTGCATCACATTGGATCAATCTATGCTGGATGCCGGTATCAAGGCCGATAAGACCGGCCGTGTTAACTACCGTCGCCGTACCAATGACGTAGGGCCTCGTATCTATAATCAAGACGTCGATACGCTGCGCGCCTCGATTGCCCTGCAGGGCACGCTGGATGTTCATACCGGCATGACTTGGGATCTTTCTTACACCTATGGCAAGAACAAAGCCGATACCTGGGTTGAGAATTCCATCAATGCCAAAAAGATGGAAGATTCCCTCTACAACAATCAAGGCGCCTGGTTTAATGGTGCCCCCCTGACTCAGGAGATCATCAACGACATCGGTTTTACCGAGCGTAACGATGGTGGTAATGAACAGCATCTGGTTGCCGGCGTGTTGAGCGGTGAGCTGTTTGATCTCGATGCGGGTCCGGTCAGCTTTGCTATCGGTGCCGAATACCGTTACGACAGCGGTTACTTTAATCCGGATCCTGTGATTGTCGCCGGTGAGGGTACAGCGGCCCAGCAAGACCCAACTGATGGTAACTACGACGTTATCTCTATCTATCAAGAGGTTAGCGTACCTTTTAGCGAAAAACTGACAGGTGAATTTGCGCTACGTTTCGATGATTACTCCACTTTCGGTAAGGCATCGACCTGGAAGATAGGCCTGACCTATGAAGCGACCGATGACTTAATGCTGCGCGCCGTTGCGGCTACCGGTTTCCGGGCACCAAACGTCAGCGAGCTCTACGGTGGTAACACAGGGTCTTATGACTACCTGGATGATCCATGGGGTAATGAACAAGATCCACAGATCCTGGTTAACTACATCTCGGATGAAAACCTGAAGGCAGAAGAGTCCGAGTCATATACCGCCGGTCTGGTTTACTCACCAAACTTTATCGACGGTATGTCTCTGACCCTGGACTACTGGCGTTTCCGGGTAACCAATGCTATTACCCGTCTGGATGCCCAGAAAGGCTTGAATGACTGTCATGCCGGAAACCAAGTTGCCTGTGACACTTTCAAGATCACTCAGGATGGCGATCTGTCCAAATTTATTAACCCTCTAACCAACGTGGGGAGCCAAAATACCAGTGGTATCGATTTCAACCTAGCTTACAGCTTTGAAGGTCTGGGGCTGGATTGGAAAATCAACAACGACCTGACCTATCTGCTGGAGTTTGAACAGGACGGCGTTGCTTATGACGGTACCATAGACGGTAACTTTGGCGGCTATGCAGAAGTTCGTAATAACTTTAGTATTCAAGCCAGTCGTGGAGATTGGAGCCTGATGTACTACAACCGTTATATAGGCGAGATGGATGATATCTACACTGATTACGATCAGAATGATAAACCGTTTACGGCGGTTGCCAAGGCTGATGCGGTCATGTATCACAACATTGTCGGTACTTATCACTTTACTGATGGTTTGACAGCCTCGCTGGGTGTTAAGAACTTAACTGATGAAGAACCTTCATTTGTATCCAATGGTAGTGATGCCGGGACGGTACCTGAAGTCTATGACACTATCGGTCGTCAAATCTATGGTGGTGTGACTTATAAGTTCTAAGTCATCTTTGAATAAAAAAAGCGCCTTCGGCGCTTTTTTTATGTTTGATTGTTTAACCTAGGCCTTTTTCAGCCGAGCTCATCTGAATGAGCTCAATCTTGTAACCGTCAGGATCTTCCACAAAGGCGATTTCGGTGCTGCCGCCGGCAACCGGGCCAGGGGCACGGATAACCTTGCCACCGGCGGCGCTGATGGCTTCACAGCGGGCATAGATGTCTTCTTCACCTATGGCGATATGACCAAAGGCGTTACCCATATCATATTGCTCTGTGCCCCAGTTGTAGGTCAATTCGATAACGGCCTGACCACTTGACTCTTCGCCATAACCAACGAAGGCGAGAGTATATTTGTATTCAGGGTTTTCAGACTGACGCAGCAGTTTCATCCCCATGATTTCTGTATAGAAGTGGATGCTGCGCTCAAGGTTACCGACCCTGAGCATAGTGTGCAGAACTTGTGACATTGCAACCTCTTTTGGTTCTAAAACTGAGACCGACTTTAGTGGCGGTCGCAAGGATAATCAAGTGAAATCAAGGTAGCTGAGAATGACTCCCAAATGGAGTCGCTTTACTTCGGCTCAACTTGATAGCCAGTTCACAAATCCATGAAATAAGTATGGTATTTGTGCCTGCTTCATCAATAATGGAGCTAACCCTATCTTAGCTGGACGCAGGAGACAAGCATGACTACAGAACTAAAAATGGCAATCGGCTCTACTTTGGTAATCGCGATCGTTTTCGCCGCTATGATTGTACAGATGTTTTGATTGATAGCGCTAAAGAACTCACAACAATGCCGCCCCTGGGCGGCATTGTTGTTTCTGTAAGCTAACATTTCGTGCGCCGTGTAGATTTGCAGAGTGTCAGAAGTTGTCGTTAATCTTCTGGGTAGACCTTGTCTTTAAATTCACACAGATCTTCAATCAGGCAACTGCCACAACGGGGCTTTCTGGCGATGCAGGTATAGCGCCCGTGAAGAATAAGCCAGTGGTGGACGTCAACTTTGAACTCGGTCGGCACCACTTTCAGCAGTTTATCTTCTACTTCCTGAACATTTTTCCCCGGCGCAAAGCGGGTGCGGTTGCTGACCCGGAATATATGAGTGTCGACGGCTATGGTTGGCCAACCAAAAGCGGTGTTGAGCACCACATTAGCGGTCTTACGGCCGACCCCGGGCAGTGACTCCAGCGCCTCGCGGTTTTCAGGGACTTCGCCGTTGTACTGCTCGACAAGGATCTTGGACAGTGCCACCACATTGATGGCCTTATTGTTATAGAGCCCTATGGTCTTGATATACTCCTTCAGCCCTTCAACCCCGAGGTCTGCGATAGCCTGCGGGGTATTGGCCACCGGAAACAGCTTGTCAGTGGCCTTGTTGACACTGACATCGGTTGCCTGCGCCGAAAGCGTTACCGCGACCAGTAATTCAAAAGGGCTGGAATAATTCAGCTCTGTCTGGGGATGAGGATTATTGTCCCGCAGGCGTTCGAGTATCGCCCGTCTCTTGTCTTTGTTCACTCAATGACCTCAGTTGACTTTGGTGATCCTGGCGCGCTCCACTGGCGCAGTTTGCTCTCTGGGTTGGCGCTCAGCGAGTTTCTTGTCGATGGCGTTTTTCAGGGCAATCAGCAGTCCCATACCCAAAAAGGCACCGGGCGGCAACATCGCCAGCAGGAAGGGGGTATCGACTTGCCAAACTTCAATACGCAGACTCTCAGCCCATGGTCCAAGAAGCAGATCGGCGCCGTCAAATAGGGTGCCTTGCCCTAGTATTTCTCTGCCGCCACCGAGCACCATCAATACTAAGGTAAAGCCAATACCCATCATCAAGCCGTCAAAGGCGGCATCCATAGGTGAATTACGCGAGGCAAAGGCTTCGGCGCGGCCTATGATGACGCAGTTTGTTACGATCAGCGGCAGGAAAATACCGAGAGACAGGTAGAGGCCGTAGGCGTAAGCGTTAACCAGCAACTGCACTGCGGTTACCAGTGCGGCAATGATCATTACAAACACGGGGATGCGGATCTCTTTGGGTACAAAGTTGCGCACCAGGGATACTGTGGTGTTAGAACCAATTAACACTACTGCGGTAGCGAGTCCAAGCCCCAGGGCGTTAGTAAAGGTAGAGGTTACCGCCAACAGGGGACAGAGTCCCAACATCTGCACCAGTCCGGGGTTGTTTTTCCACAAGCCTTGCCAGGCGATATCACGATATAAACTCATTGGCTTGCCTCACATGTCTGTGATTGCGAAAAGAGGGTCTGCTTATTGGCTTCAAAGAAGGCCAGGGTGTTTCTTATCGACTTGACGTAGGCTCTGGGGGTAATGGTCGCCCCGGTAAACTGATCGATTTCACCACCGTCTTTTTTCACATACCAGGCTTTGTCATCACTGCCTTGAAGCTTTCTGCCGATAAAGCTGTCCACCCAATCAGATTTCTTGCGCTCAATCTTGTCACCCAGCCCAGGGGTTTCCTGATGCGACAGAGTGCGAACCCCAAGCACAGTGCCGTCAGTCTTGATACCTATGATCAAGCGTATTTCACCATTGTAGCCATCTGGGGCTATGGTTTCGATGGCAATGGCGACTGGCTGGGCATCTTGGGTAGCGATATAGGCCGGCATGGGCTGAGTCGTGCCCAGGGCGTCTCTGTCCTGCAATAGAATGCAGCTTTCCTCGAGCGGATTGTCGTGCAGTTCATTGGGGATGATCTGCTCCAGGGTGCGTTTGAGCTCCAACTTTTGCTGAGCCATAATCGCATCCCGGGTGCTGTCATTGACAACCGCCACCACTGCGGTGCATATCAGGGCAAACAGGCCCAAAAGCAGGCCATTTTTCAACATGGATTTTTGCACTGTCTATCTCTCTTGCTATCAATGTCCGGCGCGATGGCCATAGGCTCGGGGTTTGACATAGTAGTCGATCAAAGGGGCGCATAGGTTGGCCAGCAACACCGCAAAAGCAAAGGCGTCAGGGTACCCGCCAAAGCTTCGGATAAGGTAAACCACCAGGCCGATAAGGGCGCCGAAGATCAATCTGCCTCGGTTACTGGCGGGCGCGGTTACAGGATCTGTGGCAATAAAGAAAGCCGCCAGCATGGTAGCGCCACTGAACAGATGAATAAGAGGGCTGACATGGGTATCTGGCCCAAGCGCATAGGCAAAGCCGCTGCAGATAAACAGTGACGCCAGCACTCCAACACTGATATGCCAGCGGATAAGCTTCATTTTCAATAGCGCCAGGCCGCCGCACAGGTAGGCCAGGTTGACCCAAAACCAGCCACTGTTGATAGTGCCGGCAAAAATTGGTTTTTGCAGGCTCTCGGTGGTGGTCATTCCCATAGAGAGATCCGTCTTCAGCGTATCGAGCGGTGTCGCCATGGTGACGCCATCGATACCGAGCTGGAAGTACTCGGCAACGCTGCCTTGGCTGGCGCCGAAAATTACCTGCAAGCTGGTGAGAAAATCTGGAGAATGTTGGGCAACCGTCGCCGGTGCAACCCAACTGGTCATCTGTACCGGGAAGGCCACCAACAGCAACACATAGGCTGCCATGGCCGGGTTGAACAGGTTATTTCCCAAACCGCCATACAACTGTTTGACCATGATGATGGCAAAACTTGTGCCTATCACCACCATCCACCAAGGGGCGAGCGGCGGTATGGCGATACCGATAAGAACCGCTGTTAGAGCCGCGCTGTTATCCGACAGCGTCGAAAGTACCTTGCGCTTACGCAACTTGAGGATGGCGGCCTCTGAAATCAAAGCGACCATCACGGCCAGCAGTACCTGAATAAGGCTGCCCCAACCAAAAAATACACACTGGACTACCAGGCCGGGCAGGGCGCAGAGCAGCACCCTTTGCATCACAGTGCTGGTTTGCAGCGGTCGGCTGACATGGGGGGAGGAGGCTATTTTAAACGCCATATCAATCTTTCTCCTGTGCGCTGAGCGCCTTCTCTTTGGCCTTTTGTTTGGCTTTGGCTACTGCCCTGGCAATACGCGCCTGTTTACTGTCATCAGACGGGGTACTATCAGCGGACGTGGGCTCGGTAGCGGTTGTCGACTCGCTTGGAGGCCGACTTTCAGCCGAAACCTGCGTATTTGCTGCGCCGTTGTCCTGCGGTTGTTCACTTGCCGCCGCGGCCTTCTTGGCCTTGGCTTTGGCAACCGCTGCCGCGATACGAGCCTGTTTGCTGTCATCGCCTTCGGCTTGTTTTGTCGCTTTGCTTGAGCTTGGGTTTACTTCGGTGCCTTGCGCTAAACCCACGCCATTATTATCGGTCGCAGTTGATTCCACTGGTTCAGCTGCGGCGGCCTTCTTGGCCTTGGCTTTGGCTTTGGCAAGTGCTGTTGCGATACGGGCCTGTTTGCTGTCATCGCCTTCGGCTTGTTTTGTCGCTTTGCTTGAGCTTGGGTTTACTTCGGTGCCTTGTGTTGAACCCACGCCATTATTATC
Organism: Shewanella carassii; assembly: GCF_002777975.1. Classification (GTDB taxonomy): domain Bacteria; phylum Pseudomonadota; class Gammaproteobacteria; order Enterobacterales; family Shewanellaceae; genus Shewanella; species Shewanella carassii. The sequence continues at coordinate 5,723 of NZ_NGVS01000007.1, read as the reverse complement.
GGTCGCAGTTGCCCCAACTGGTTCAGCTGCGGCGGCCTTCTTGGCCTTGGCTCTGGCAACCGCTGCCGCGATACGGGCCTGTTTACTGTCGTCGCTTGCGACTTGGTTTACTTCGGCGCCTTGCGCTGAACTCACGCCATTATCATCGGCCGCAGTTGATTCAGATGCCGCCGCGGCCTTCTTGGCCTTGGCTCTGGCAACTGCTGCCGCGATACGGGCCTGTTTGCTGTCATCGCTTACGCTTTGGCTTGCTTCGTCGGCTGTCGCTTGAGTGCTGCTGGCCTGTGCATCATGAGTTTCGCCAGTGTCAGTTTCAGTCTTCCCTGAGGCTGCAACGGCCCTTTTTGCCTTGGCACGGGCGATAGCGGCTGCGACTTGAGCTTTCTTGTCTGCGCCAGGTGTTGTGCCTTCAGCTGCATTATCTGTCGTCGCATCAGCAACTTCTTTGGCAGCAGCAGTGCCTTGTGCTGCGGCCTTTTTGGCTTTGGCACGGGCAATCGCTGCGGCGACATCGCTCTTTCTCTTATCCGCCTTTGGCTGGCTAACTGCCGGGTCGGCGGTGTCGGCCGCTTTTTCTGCCGGTTTAGCCGTGGTCGCCACAGAGGCTTCGGCTGCTTTTTTCGCCTTGATCCTGGCCATAGCCTCGGCTACGGCATCTTTCTCACCACTGCCCATGGCGGCGCGGCGCTTATCGGCTGCAGCTTTGGCCTTGGCTTCCCGCGCCTGTTTCTCGGCCTCCAGCCGCTTGAGCCTAGCATCGAATCTCTGCTTGGCCTGCTCGGCCAGCTGTTTTTCCTCGTGACTGCGTTTGATGGCCGCCTTGGCAATGCGGTAATACTCCACCAGCGGAATATCCGACGGGCAAACATAGCTGCAGCAGCCACACTCGATGCAGTCTCTGAGGTTGTAGGAGCTGGCCTTGTCGTATTCTTCGGCTTTACTGTGCCAATAGAGTTGCTGGGGCAATAGCGACGCCGGGCACACCTGAGCGCATTCACCGCAGCGAATGCAGGCCTTTTCCTCGGCCGGAGGGCTGATCTCGCTGGCCGATGGCACCAAGACACAGTTACTGCCCTTGAGCAGCGGCACCTTGATAAGGGGCAGGGTGTAGCCCATCATGGGGCCGCCTATGATGACGGTATCTTGACCGCTGGCGGTGAAGCCACTTTGCTCGAGTATATGGGCTATGGGCGTGCCCAGTGGCACCCAGTAATTACCCGGCTTGGGAATATTGCCGCCGGTCACTGTGACAACCCGCTCTATGAGAGGCTTACCCAGGCAAACGGCTTCGCGAATGGCGAAGGCGGTGCCTACGTTGTGCACTACTATCCCAAGTTGCGCCGGAATGGCGCCGGAAGGCACTTCCTGCCCGGTAATGATCTGGATCAGTTGCTTTTCGCCGCCGGAAGGGTATTTGGTCGGGATCACTGTGATCCTGATACTTCCCTTGGGCAGGTGGCAGCTATCCAGTGCCTGCTGCATCGCCTGTATGGCTTCGGGCTTGTTATCTTCGATGGCGATAATTACCCGTTTGGGATTTAGCAGCCCGTGAACAATTTCAATGCCGCTCAGAATTTCGCTGGCGTGTTCGCGCATCAATCTGTCATCGGCGCTGATATAAGGCTCACATTCCACGCCGTTGATCAACAGCAGTTCAATCTCACTGGCGGGGTTGAGTTTAATGTGAGCCGGAAACATGGCGCCGCCCAATCCGGCTATCCCGGCCTGGCGAATGCGGCTGAGGATCTGCTCGCGGCTCAGTGCTGAGACCTCTTGCTGATCAAAATCTATGGCTTGATCCTGGCCGTCGGCTTCCAGCACACAGGTCAAAACCGGCAGGGCCGAAGGGTGGTTACTCGGTCTTTGCTCTATGGCGCGAATGATGCCTGAGGTGGGGGCATGCACCGCCAGATACATGGCGCTCAGCCCGCGGGTCAGCGCTTGGCCCTTGAGCACTCTGTCGCCGACTTTGACTTCGAGCACGGCGCTGTCACCAACCTGAGGCACAGGCAATAAGAATTCGCTGGCAAGCGGTAGACGCCCAATAGGACTGCCATTGGAGAGGTCTTTCATCTGCGGCGGATGAATTCCACCGGTCAGGCGCCACTGAGTTCCTTTATCCAACTGTTCGAGTAATGTCAGCACGGCTTGTCCTCTTCCACCAACTTCACTGGAATTGCGTTAAGCTGCCAGTCCCAGGTTTTCAGATCCTGTTTCACCGGGATCATATCGATACAATCCACAGGGCAGGGTTCAACACAGAGATCGCAGCCGGTGCAGTTGCTGGTCAGGACTGTGTGCATCAGCTTGCCCGTTCCTATAATGGCGTCTACCGGACAGGCCTGAATACACTTGGTACAGCCGATACACTCCTCCTCGCGAATGTAGGCGACCTTTTTGACCTGGGTTTCAACACTGGCATCGAGAGGCTCGGGATCGACCCCCATAAGATCGGCCAGTTTCTCCATAGTGGCGGTACCGCCCGGTGGGCAGCGATTGATCTTCTCGCCGTTGGCTATGGCCTCGGCGTAGGGACGGCAGCCAGGGTAGCCGCATTGACCACACTGGGTTTGTGGCAACAGGGCTTCGACCTGATCCACTATCGGATTGCCCTGAACTTTAAACTTCTCGGCGGCGAAGCCGAGTAAAACGCCGAATACCAGCGCCAGCAGAGACAATAAAATGACTGCAATTAGCATGGAAGACATAACTCTATTTGACTAAACCGGTAAAGCCCATGAAGGCCAGCGACATCAGGCCTGCGGTGATCATGGCGATGGCACTGCCTTTGAAAGGCGCGGGAACATCGGCCGCCGCCAGACGTTCACGCATCGCCGAAAACAGGATAAGCACCAATGAAAAGCCGGCGGCAGCGCCAAAACCGTAGATGGCACTCTGCATAAAATCATGGTTTTCATTGATATTCAGCAGGGCAACCCCCAACACGGCACAGTTGGTGGTGATAAGCGGCAGGTAGATACCCAGCGCCCTATGCAGAGTCGCACTGGTTTTCTGCACCACCATTTCGGTGAACTGTACCACCACTGCGATAACCAGAATAAAGCTCATGGTGCGCAGGTAGCCGAGATCGAAGGGCAGCAGTAGATACCGGTTAACCAGGTAGCTGAGGATGGCTGCCAGGGTCATAACAAAGGTGGTCGCCATGGACATGCCTATGGCAGATTCCAGCTTGCTGGATACTCCCATAAAAGGGCACAGACCAAGGAATTTCACTAATACAAAATTGTTGACCAGCACAGTGCCAATCAACAACAGGAGATACTCACTCATCTCATTACAGGTGTTGTGATTTCTTAGCGGTTATTATCAGTGTTTCAGTGGTCATAAACAACATATAGAAAGCAGGGTTTACCTTCTTTGCACCTAGATTGAGACCTAAAGTTCATTAATTTCTGTTCATTTCGGCCGGATCCAGCTGTTGTGGCCTGGCGATGTAGAAGCCTTGCATGCCGTCGATCAGCAGTTTCTCAACGGCCATTTTCTCCTCCTGGCGCTCAATGCCGCAGGCAATGACCCTGACACCACTGCGACGAGCGACATCGACCAGCATGCGGACAAAGAACTGATTATTGGTGTCTTCATCGATGGCCTGGGTATAGCTGGGATCCAGTTTGATATAGTCGGGGCGTACCTCACGGAAAAACTTAAACGAGGTAAAGCCCATGCCGAAGCGTTCCACCGATACCCGGCAGCCGACGCTGTGCATGGCGCGAACAAACTTGTGACTGGCGGCCAGGTTACTCTGCATACCTGCCTCGTTGATCTCAAATACCAGTCTTGAGGCTAATCTCGGATGTTTGGAGAGCAGATCTTTGGCCCAGGCAATAAAGCTTTCTTTGGAGGCTGAACCTGAGCTCAAATTGACGCCGATATTACCGCTGAGGTTTGGCAGGTTTTGCAAGAGCTTCAAGGCACTGAGTAGCACCAGTTTATCCAGCTCTTGGCTCATGCCGTGACGTTCGGCCATGGCGATCACCGTGGCTGTCGGTAGAAACTTGCCTTCATTGTTGTAAAAGCGTGCCAACAGCTCCCGGTAGCCATCTACCTCGCTGCGACAGCTCTGAATGGTTTGCTGGTAAAACTTGAGTGCCCGGCGCTTCAGCAAGTCTTCAATGGCCAGTTTCCAGCGGTTATCCCCGAGTTTTTCATCCAGCATATTCTTATCCTGAAACTGCACTGCATTAGGGCCCAAGGTTTGCGCCACATTGGCGGCGGTATCGGCCATGGCGAGAATACCCATGGGATCTTTGTCGCTGGTGTAGGTGACTATGCCTGTATGGGCGATGGAGTCGGTTTGCAGCTCTGCTTGATATTCTTCCAACTCACGCTTGAGCTGGGTGGCAAAGGTTTGCGCGTCTTTCAGCACTATTGAAGGGACAAAGATGGTGAAATCAGTGCTGGCAATACGAAAGCTTTCGCTGTTTTTGTAACCCTGGAGTGCCCGGCGAATACAAACCGCCACACGGGCAAGATAGTCATCGCCGCCCTGACGGCCGTGCAGTTGATTGATATGACCAAGCTCAGTGGCTTTTACCAGAGCCAGCACTCCAATTTGCGATTTGCCGGAGAGCGATAACTGTTGCAGTTTTTCGGTGAAGTGCTGGCGGGTGCCAAAGCCGGTTATCGGATCCTCGTAGGCGAGCTTCTTCAGAGCCAGGTTTTCTGACTCAAGTTTCTCAAGCCGCTGTTTGAACAGCTGTCGACTCTGCTCCAATGCTTGCCCCAAGGGCTTGAGCTCACCCCGAAAGCGGCTCTGTGCCAGCGCATTGAACTCACCTTGGGACATCTTTGTCAGATAGTCGGCCGCATATTGGAGGACGCGCTTGTGACGGCCCATCATCAAGGCAAAGATTAACGCCAGCGCCAGATAAAGAGGCAGCAAGCGTAATCCGGTGAGCCAGAGAGTATGGATCCCTTGATATCTAAGCGGGCTGAGGTCGGGCTTAAGTAACACCCGTCCGGAAGCGAAGCGGTATTGGGACTCGAGTTGTAACGGCAACAGATAATATTGCCAGTTCATCTCCGGCAGGAAATGTCCTCGAGTGAGATTATTCTGGCCGTCGGCGTCATCGGTATATTGGAAAAACTGCAGTGGCACTCTGTCTTGCAGCTGTTGATAGAGTAGGGCGGCTTCTTCTGTAGCTTGAGCCTGCATTACTGCTTGTTGCAATTGCTGCAATAGCAGATCGCCTTCTTGCTGCAGTATTTGTCGCTCCTGCTGTAGCAGGACTATGCCGGTAGCCAGAAAGCCCAATAGTAGTAACAGCTGAAAAAAGCGCGAAATGCCCATATTTTTCTGAGTTCAGACCAATCCCGAAACGAGTGTCGAAATTGTATACGTATTTGTTATAAATACAAAACACAGAAATAGAAGTGAAGTGGCTCCCCTGACTGGACTCGAACCAGTGACATACGGATTAACAGTCCGCCGTTCTACCAACTGAACTACAGGGGAATAGAATATTTTGTTGAGTTGAAATCGAAGTGNTATTGTTTTCATAAGACTTGCTTGAAGTGGCTCCCCTGACTGGACTCGAACCAGTGACATACGGATTAACAGTCCGCCGTTCTACCGACTGAACTACAGGGGAACAGATTTCGCTTAGGTTTAATTTGAAGTGGCTCCCCTGACTGGACTTGAACCAGTGACATACGGATTAACAGTCCGCCGTTCTACCGACTGAACTACAGGGGAACAGATT
>NZ_NGVS01000045.1 GCF_002777975.1 Shewanella carassii | reverse complement strand
TGTCGATTTCTCAATGTCTGTGAGTGTCCACACAGATTTGCTTGTTTATCTTGTTAAAGAGCAATCCCTTAGACGCTGTGGTCATCGGGTCAGGGCTGCGTATTTTACAGAACCCTTTTTCAGCGTCAAGCCCTTTTTTATCTGGTTTCGAGTGGGTGATGATTTTATCTTCACACCTTTGAAACCAAGGCTTCTTGCCAACTACTGAACTTGAATTTGAACAGTTATTTTGTTCTCGTTCGCCGTGTCAGTGGGAGCGCATTATAGGGAGCTTGAACTTTTGTGCAAGGGCTTTTTTCAGCATTTTACGATCTTTTTTGAGGTTATCGGGTTAGCCACAACTTAAACACTTTTTACTCCCAGAGTTATCCACATTTATGGTTTCCGGAGCCTTTTTAGACCTCCAAGCATATAATGATTTACTTTCCGGGCAGACAACTATCTTCAGAGTTTCACAGCAACTGGAGTAATAATTGACTTAGCGGTGGCGACGATAGACTAGATAGTCCACGCTGGTTTACATCTTTACTCCCGACAATATCCAGCTTCTGTCGAGTCGTTCTTTTCCAATATAGGTCTCCAATGTGTAAACCTATTTCAGGACGAGACACATATAAGAAAAAAGGCAATCCGAAGATTGCCTTTAATGACTTACAGTGTGTTAGCTCAGTTTGCCATGACACTGTTTGTATTTTTTACCTGAGCCGCAAGGACAAGGATCGTTGCGTCCAACTTTCTCACCCTCACGCACAACTGGAGTATGTGCCGCGACTTCAGCATCTTGTTCGGCTTCATTCAAAGCTTCAGACGTGGCGTGCTGATATTGATGTTGGATCCGCGCTTCTTCTTCACGGCGACGGGCTTCCATTTCATCTACATCTGATTGAGCCTGTACCTGAACCTTGGACAAAATACTGATCACATCGTGCTTGAGTGACTCCAGCATTTGCTGGAACAGCTCAAAGGACTCACGCTTATATTCCTGTTTGGGGTTCTTCTGTGCATAACCACGCAGGTGAATACCCTGACGCAGGTGGTCCATGGCCGCCAGATGCTCTTTCCACAAACCATCCAGGGTTTGCAGCATCACGGCCTTTTCGAACTGACGCAGCACCTCAGGGCCCACCATCTGCTCTTTGGCCTCATAGGCCTTGAGCCAAGATTCGATGATCCGCTCACGTAGCGTCTCTTCATGCAAATCTTCTTCTTTATCCAGCCACTCCTGCAGCGGCAAGTCCAGTACAAATTCCTGCTTGAGTCGCTGCTCGAGGCCGGGAACGTCCCAGAGCTCTTCAACTGACTGTGGTGGAATGTATTGATCGATAACGCCTGTGATCACGTCTTCCTGAATATTCTTGATGGTATCTTCAATGCTTTCGGCATCCATCAGTTCGTTACGTTGAGCGTAAACCACCTGACGCTGGTCGTTGGCAACGTCATCAAACTCCAACAGCTGCTTACGAATATCGAAGTTACGGGCTTCCACTTTGCGCTGGGCATTCTCAATCGCACGGGATACCCAAGGATGTTCGATGGCTTCGCCTTCTTCCATGCCCAACTTCTTCATCATGTTGGCAACGCGATCTGAGGCGAAGATCCGCATCAGGCTGTCTTCCATCGACAGATAGAAACGTGATGAACCCGCATCGCCCTGACGGCCGGAACGCCCACGCAGCTGGTTGTCGATACGACGGGACTCGTGACGTTCTGTACCCAGGATGTGCAAACCACCGGCGGCGACCACGGCATCGTGACGCTCTTGCCAGTCTGCACGGATCTTGGCGATCTGCTCCTCGGTTGGGTTTTCCAGTTCCTCAACTTCCGCTTTCCAGCTACCGCCCAAGACGATATCGGTACCACGACCGGCCATGTTAGTGGCTACGGTAACAGCACCACTACGTCCAGCCTGAGCAACAATTTCAGCTTCTTTTTCGTGGAACTTGGCGTTCAGTACCTTGTGAGGGATCTTTTCCCGATCCAACAGGTTGGACAGCAGTTCAGACTGTTCGATGGAAACTGTACCGACCAATACCGGCTGGCCGCGTTCACGGCAACCCTTGATGTCCTGGATAATGGCGGCGTACTTTTCTTTGGCGGTGAGATACACCAAGTCAGCCATATCGTTACGGATCATCGGCCGGTTGGTGGGGATCACTACGGTATCCAGACCATAGATATGCTGGAATTCAAAGGCTTCGGTATCGGCAGTACCTGTCATACCGGCCAGTTTTTCATACTGACGGAAGTAGTTTTGGAAGGTGATAGAAGCCAGAGTCTGGTTTTCATTCTGGATCTTCACACCTTCTTTGGCTTCCACCGCCTGGTGCAAACCTTCAGACCAACGACGCCCCTGCATGGTACGGCCAGTGTGCTCATCGACGATGATCACTTCGCCGTCCTGCACTACATAATCGACATCCCTCTCAAACAGGGTGTGAGCACGCAGCGCGGCGTTGACATGATGCAGCAGTGAGATATTGGCGGCCGAATAGAGTGAATCCCCTTCGGCCAGCAGGCCAGACTGGGTAAGCAGAAGTTCAATTTTTTCCTGACCGCGTTCAGTCATGTGAACTTGCTTGGCTTTTTCATCCACGCTGAAGTCACCCTCACCGACATAGTCGTCCGAATCTTCTTTATCCTGGCGGATCAGATTAGGGATCAGCTTATTGACCTTGATGTAGAGTTCAGAGCTGTCTTCCGCGGCGCCGGAGATGATCAGCGGCGTACGGGCTTCATCAATAAGAATGGAGTCGACTTCGTCTATCAGAGCATAGTGCAATGGACGTTGTACCCGCTCCTGCGGTGAAAACGCCATGTTGTCGCGCAGATAGTCGAAACCAAATTCGTTGTTGGTACCGTAAGTGATATCTGAGTTGTAGGCGGCTTTCTTTTCCAGCTGGCCAAGACCGGCAACGTTAACTCCGACTGTCATTCCAAGGAATTCAAACAGCGGGCGGTTAGTGTCGGCGTCACGGCGAGCCAGATAGTCGTTCACTGTAATAACGTGAACGCCCTTGCCGGTCAGTGCATTGAGATAAGCGGGCAGCGTGGCGGTCAGTGTCTTACCTTCACCGGTGCGCATCTCGGCAATGCGGTTACTATCCAGCACCATACCGCCTATCAACTGCACATCGAAGTGGCGCATCTCGAACACCCGCTTGGAAGCTTCACGCACAGTGGCAAAGGCTTCGGCCATGATGTCGTTAAGGGATTCCCCTTTTTCGAGTCGGTCACGGAACTCCTGGGTCTTGGCCTTGAGCTGCTCATCGCTGAGTTGCTCATATTCGCCTTCGAGCGCGTTGATCTTGTTGACTATTTTGCCCAGGGCTTTAAGGGTGCGGTCGTTACGACTACCAAATACTTTTGTCAGTAATTTACCTAACATCTGAATCACTTATTCTGTTGTAGGCCAAGCCTCTTGCGAGTCTGGCGGCCAGTTCCAATTAACCTGCTTTGCGGTAGACGTACTTCTTGGGATCTATCTGCTGTCCACCCCGCAACACTTCGTAATGCACATGAGGTCCTGTCGAACGCCCAGTGCTTCCCATGGTGGCAATTTTCTCGCCCTTGGCGACCACGTCACCTACAGTTACTGACAAAGCTTTATTATGACCATAGCGGGTGCGCAATCCGTTACCGTGATCTATCTCCACCAACTCACCATAGCCAAACATATTCCCGGCCCATGTCACCACACCACCACCGGTGGCGATCACATCGGCTCCTTCCGTACCCGCAAAGTCTATGCCTTTATGCACAGTTCTGCGGCCATTGAAAGGATCATTACGTAAACCGTAGGGCGAAGATAACCAACCTTTATTGATTGGCCGCCCTGATATATAACGCTCTTCATCTATATGGAGATTGGAAGCCACTGTTTCAAGCAGTGACAACTGAGCATTATTACTATCAATTCCTGATGCCAGCCGATCCATATCGGAGATCAGCTGCTCCAACTCTATGCTGGTACCCAGCTCGCTCAAACCGCCAATACCTACCTCGGCGCCGAAATCGAACTGTTCTTCAAGTTGGTAATTCTGGGCAAGAGTTTGCCCGAGAGCCTCAAGCCGGGTCAGTTTGGCCTGCATTCTGGCGACATGAGCCACCAAGGTTGCCAACTGAGTTTCGGTTGCTTGCTTGAGATCTTTGACTTGTTTCTGTTGCTGCTCACGAGCCTGACGCTCGTTGTCGACGTTGGCCTGTTGCGACTCAAATCGCTCTGCGTTGTATTGATAGAGCCCTGTGCCCGCAGCGAGGAGCAAAATAGGCAACAGCAACCAGCGTTTGCCCGGTTGCCAGCGCGTCACGCCATTCCGACCTTGAATAAAAACTGTTACACTCATAGCCTAATTCAGCCATCTTATTATCATAATGAAGAAGCTCCCTCAGCACCTCAGCCAATTACTGCATCAGTCGGGACGTTTGCCCGATCTGGCCGAGAAAGCGGAGCTTTTGTTGTATCTGAACCAGCATGTCAAACAACTGCTGTCAGGCCCTGTCAGCGAACAGCTGAAAGTCGCCAATCTGCGCCAAAGTGTGTTGGTTATTGAAACCCCTTCCGCCGCATGGGCCGCCAGGATTAACTTCCAAAAAACCAAACTTCTCGCCCAACTTCAGGCAGAAACGCTCCCAATGCTTACCGCTATTGAGGTTAAAGTCAACCCGGCACTGGCAACATCGGGGGCAAAACCCCAAGTGGTTCACAGACAGTTGAGTGAAACCGCGGCTTCACATATTAATGCTCTGGCCGAACACACAGAAGGTGAGCTGGGCCAGAAACTAAAACGGCTGGCTGCATTAGCCAGCCGTAAAAGGCAGTCCTAGTTTTACGATTAAGCCATCACCACATTGGATGGCATCATAAAGCTGACAGGCACATCCGCTTCTTTTTCGAAGCTGACCAACTCCCAAGCATCCTGCTGGGCAAGCAGAGCCCGCACCAACCGGTTGTTAAGAGCATGCCCAGTCTTGTAGGCACAGAATTCTCCGACTATGGCGTGACCCGCCACATACAGGTCACCAAACGCATCCAGAATCTTGTGCTTAACAAATTCATCCTCATAACGCAGGCCATCGGGGTTGAGGACACGATATTCATCAAGCACAACCGCGTTTTCCATACTGCCGCCTAATGCCAAGTTGTTGGCACGCAGGTACTCGATATCACGCATAAAACCAAAGGTTCTGGCGCGGCTGATATCTTTCACAAAGGCAGAAGAGGAAAAATCCATCACCATATGTTGTTGACTACGGGCAATTTCAGGGTGATTGAAGTCAATAGCAAAATCGACTCTGAAACCTTTGAAGGGTCGCAGTTCAGCCCACTTATCACCGTCTTCAACACGCACTGTGTGCTTGATCTTCAGATATTTCTTGGCCGCTGACTGATCTTTGATCCCCGCGCTTTGCAGCAGGAATACAAAGGGGCTGGCACTGCCGTCCATGATGGGGATCTCGGGAGCATCCACTTCAATAACGGCATTGTCGATACCCAGGCCCGCGAGTGCCGCGAACAGATGCTCAATCGTTGAGATGCGAACACCTTCATCATTGACCAGAGCCGTACACATAGTCGTTTCACGCACCTGCTCTGCCTTGGCAGCAATCTCCACTGCCGGCTGCATATCGGTGCGCACGAGTACGATCCCTGTATTGACTGGTGCGGGCTTGATAGTCAAAGTCACCTTATTGCCGGAGTGCAAACCGACACCGGTGGTCTTTACCATTTTTTCAACAGTTCTTTGAAAAATCATTTAGTTACCCGTATTCATCTCAACAAAAAGCCCTGCCTTTGACGATAAAATCCACACTCGTCAGGCGCAGCTGGTCGGATATCCTAGCATAAATCGATAAATTCACAAAAATTTACCAGCCTTCACTTCCAACAAAGCAAAGGGAATTTTCCAATTTACACCCGCGATACCCGCCAGTATCAGTCGGCTTGCTTACGCAAAAACGCCGGAATATCCAAATAATCAAGCTCGTTCTTGTGCGGGTTAGGCGCAGGCTGAGACGCCGGAACCGCATTCCCTTTAGTGGAAACAGGCACGATAACCTCTTCCTGGGTCGCATAAGTATCGACCTTAGGTTCAACCACAGGTTCAGGACGTGGAGCAGGTTTAGATACCAATTGAATGTCAGGTTTTCTTTCCGAACCTATGCCGGTAGCAACCACAGTGACTCGCAACTCATCGCTCATCTCAGGATCGATTACAGCACCAACAACTACGGTCGCATTGTCAGAAGCGTAAGCCTTGACGTGGTTACCCACAGTCTCGAACTCTTCGATGCTCATATCCATGCCAGCAGTGATGTTGACCAGTACGCCGCGGGCGCCAGCCAAGTCGATATCTTCCAGCAGTGGACTGGCAACGGCCGCTTCGGCCGCTTCTTCGGCGCGATCTTCACCACGAGCAACACCCGTACCCATCATGGCGTTACCCATTTCGGACATAACGGTTTTCACGTCGGCAAAGTCGACGTTAATCAGACCGGGACGGGTGATCAGCTCGGCGATGCCCTGCACCGCACCTAAGAGTACGTTATTGGCTGCTGCGAAGGCATCCAGCAATGACGTGCCACGGCCCAATACCTTGAGCAGCTTCTCGTTAGGGATAGTGATCAGCGAGTCAACATGCTTGGCCAGCTCGGCGATACCCTGATCGGCATAGGCCATACGCTTCTTGCCTTCGAATGGGAAAGGCTTGGTGACCACGGCCACTGTCAATATCCCTTCTTCGCGAGCAATCTGCGCCACCACAGGAGCGGCACCTGTACCCGTACCTCCACCCATACCGGCAGCGATGAAGATCATATCCGAGCCCTTGATGGCTTCACGGATATTTTCACGATCTTCTTCGGCAGCGGCGCGGCCGACTTCCGGGTTAGCACCGGCACCCAGGCCCTTGGTGACATCGCGCCCCAGCTGAATTGTTGTGCCCGCGGCAGACTTACGCAGTGCCTGGGCATCTGTATTGGTGGCAACAAACTCAACACCTTCGATGTTGTGTTTCACCATATGTTCGACGGCATTACCACCGCCGCCACCGACGCCGATGACCTTTATCACCGCCTCGTCAGAATGAGTATCCATGATCTCAAACATGGTTGAATTCTCCGTATTACCTGCGTTTACGTAAGTTAAAACTCACCTTTAAACCAGCTCTGAACCCGATTCCAGAGACTGGTCACCCCTTGACGCTCGGGTCGTTCAAACTGACGTTCGATAACCCTGCGCGCGCCGTAATGTAACAGCCCAACACCTGTGGAGTAGATGGGCTGATCCACATATTCATACAAACCTTTCACCGGCAGCGGTGATGCTACCCTGACCGGCATGCCGAACGTGGCTTCGGCAACATCCACAGCCCCTTCGATAGAGGCGGTACCACCGGTCAACACTATGCCAGCGGCAATTTGATCTTCCAGGCCACTGTCCTTGAGCTCTTTGAATACCAACTCGAACAGTTCCTGATATCTGGGTTCAACCACCTCGGCCAGAGTATGGCGCGACATGGTTCTTGATGGTCGGCCACCCACGGACGGCACTTCTATGCTGTCTTCACGGCTCACCATGGAGCTGCGGGCACTGGCATGCTGCACTTTAATCTGCTCGGCATGCGACAGCGGCGTACGGAAAATTTTGGCGATATCACTGGTTACCTGGTTGCCGGCCACCGGCACCACGGCGCAGTGACGCAGAGCGCCATTGGTATACACAGCGATATCTGTGGTGCCGCCACCGACATCTACCAGACAAACACCCAGATCTTTTTCATCATTGGTCAGTACCGCATCGGCCGAAGCGATACCGGAAAACACCAGGTCGTCCACCTTGAGGCCACAGCGTTCAACACTCTTGGTGATGTTCTTGGCCATATCATTGGCGCAGGTGACTATATGCACCTTGGCTTCCATCCGCATGCCGGACATGCCGATAGGGCTGCGGATCCCTTCCTGAACATCTATGGCATATTCCTGCGGCAGTACGTGCAAAATGCGGCGCTCGGTGGGGATCTTCACCGAACGGGCCGTGTGGATGACGTTATCTACATCTTCCTGGGTCACCTCTTCATCATTGATGGAGACCATGCCGTTTTCGTTCTGACAGGCGATATGCTTGCCGGAAATGCTCAAATACACCGAAGACACCTGACAGTCTGCCATCAGCTCGGCCTGATCCAGGGCCCGCTGCACACTGCGCACGATAGAATCGAGGTCGTTGACCCCGCCTTTATCCATGCCGCGCGATGGATGATTACCCAGGCCGACGACACTGATTTCGCCATCGGGCAAGACTTCACCTATGATCACAGCGACCTTGGAGGTCCCTATGTCCAATCCGACGATCAGATTTCTATCTTGGTTCTTGGTCATTAATTAACGGCTCTCTTCTTGTGCATCTTCCCAGCCTACAGCCAGACCCGTGTCATAGCGTAGATCCACTCTGGCGACACTCTTTTCCTGTTTAACCAACTCCGGATACACATTGATAAAACGCTGTATCCGCGCCATCTTGTCCTCTCGCCCCAACGCCAGCGTAATGCCATTGCCCAAAGTCGCCTCCCAGGCATGTCTCGGGCTGAGACTCAATCTATCCAGCTTGAAGCTGTTTATCCGCAACAGTTCATCCATCTGCCTAAAGGAGGTCAACACCTCATGCGACATCGACTCTGGTCCCGCCAACCAAGGTAAATCTTCTAACCCGGGTTGTGGTGGCGCCAGGAACACCTCTCCGTGTTCATTGAGCCATTCATCCTGATTCCAATGCGCTACGGCAACCTGTTCCTGCAGATAAACCTTCAGCTTGGCCGGCCATTCACGCCGAACCGAGGCCCGGTATACCCAAGGCAGAGCTTCCAGCGCCTGCTGCACTTCAGTCACATCAGCGCTGAAGAAACTACGCTGCATCAAGTCCTGCAAGGCGCCACGGATTTCCGCATCCGTGGTGTATTGGCGCTCACCTTTTATCGCCACAGCCTCAATGGGCAAGGCCTCGGCATCATTCAGCACCAATCCCAGCTTCCACGCCGCCATGCCGAATGCCACCAGTACCAACAACAGGAAACAGATCCCGCTGCAGAGATACCAATTGACTCCGGCAAGCCTTTCACGGCTCTTTTGCCACCTGTCCTTCAGCGCCATGGTCGATGCCTGTTAGGTCGGTGGAAAACCGGCCATTATATAGAGCTGGCTTTCTTGGTCAAAAGATACTGTTTTCAAACCATTAACTGGTGAAAATCTATTCAACAATCGCATCTTTCTGCTCACTGTGAAACCCCAGCTTATTACTCGCCAGCTGCCTTGCCAGGGCGCCGATATTGCCGGCACCTTGAGTCATCAGCAGGTCGCCGCCCTTGAGTACATCCGGCAGTATTTCTTGCAACTGCTCTGGCGTAGCGACATAGATAGGGTCGACCTGCCCCCGTAATCTGATGCTGCGGCACAGCGCGCGGCTGTCGGCTCCCGCGATAGGCGCTTCACCGGCGGGATAGACCTCCAGCAGCAATAGACCATCGACCTGAGACAATACCTCGACAAAATCCTCGTAGAGATCCCGGGTGCGGCTATATCTGTGAGGCTGATAAGCCATCACCAGGCGCTTATTCGGCCAACCGGCGCGAGCCGCCTTGATAGTG
Organism: Shewanella carassii; assembly: GCF_002777975.1. Lineage (GTDB taxonomy): Bacteria > Pseudomonadota > Gammaproteobacteria > Enterobacterales > Shewanellaceae > Shewanella > Shewanella carassii. The sequence goes on along the minus strand of NZ_NGVS01000045.1, from coordinate 75,194 downwards.
GCGGCGACTTCGCTGGGATGATGACCGTAATCGTCGACTAACATCACTTCACCCTTGGGAGTCTCGAAGGCCCCCAGATGCTGGAAGCGGCGACCAATTCCCTGGAACTCCGCCAGCGCCTGCACTATGGCGGCATCTTCTATGTCATCTTCGCTAGCCACAGCGATTGCCGCCAAGGCGTTCAGCACATTGTGCCGTCCCGGCAGATTCAGCAGCAGTTCCAGGTCATCCCGCCCCTTGCGGCGCACGGTAAAACGGCATTGATGCCCTTCCTGGCTGAAGTTGAGCGCCTGCACATCGGCCTCGTCGCTGAAACCATAGGTCACCATGTGGCGACCAATACGCGGCATGATCTCTTTCACCACAGGATCATCGATACATAGCACGGCCACGCCATAGAACGGCAGGTTATGCAGGAAGTCGACAAAGGTGGTTTTCAACTTTTCGAAATCACCACCATAAGTATCCATATGGTCGGCTTCTATATTAGTTACCACACTCACCATAGGCTGCAGATGCAGGAAGCTGGCATCACTCTCATCGGCCTCGGCGATAAGGTAACGGCTGTGCCCCAAGCGAGCATTGGTGCCGGCACTATTGAGCAGACCACCTATCACAAAGGTCGGATCCCGCTCGGCCTGGCCATAAACACTGGCGATAAGGCTGGTTGTAGTGGTCTTGCCATGGGTGCCGGCAATCGCCACCCCATGACGGTAACGCATCAGCTCGGCCAGCATCTCGGCACGGCGCACTATCGGAGTGCGGCTGGCTCTGGCGGCCGCGACTTCCGGGTTATCCGCTTTAATCGCGGTGGAAACCACCACCACATCAACGTTAACCACAGCATCGGCACTGTGGCCGATAATGATGCGAGCACCCAGCGCTGCCAAACGTTCGGTCACGGCATTTTCGGCAATATCCGAACCACTGACCTGATAACCTTCGTTGACCAGAACCTCGGCAATGCCCCCCATGCCTGCGCCACCTATGCCAACAAAGTGAATGCGACGCACCCGGCGCATTTCCGGGATCATGGCGCGAAGCTGGGCGTATTTCTCTGCTCTGTTATTCATCTATTTCCTTTCTCTGCCAGTTCGATACAGACTTGGGCGACTTTATCGGTCGCATCCAGCACGGCGGCCGCTCTGGCTCTTTGCCCCATCAGGGCCAATTCATTTCTATCGCTGCCAAGCAGGGCTAGCTTATTTGCCAGCCTGGGCACATCGACAATCGGTTGCGGCAACAGGAAGGCCGCGCCCGCATCCACCAACACCTGGGCGTTGCGAGTCTGGTGATCATCCACCGCATGGGGATAAGGCACCAACAGGCTGGGCAGGCCAACGGCCGACAGCTCGGAAACGGTTAACGCTCCGGCGCGGCAGATGACCACGTCGGCCCAGCGATAGGCGGCTTCCATATCATCGATAAACTCAGCCACTTTGACTCTGCCGTCCTGCCCCAGTTGCTGATATTCAGCTTCCACCGGCGCCTGATTACCCTTGCCGACCTGATGCCAAACCGTCACCAACTGCGACTTGCTGACCTCGGCGACCACGGCCGGCATAAGGTCGTTGAAGACCTTGGCACCCAAACTGCCACCGACGACCAGAATTTTCAGCGCATCCTGATGCTGGGCTCTGGGCTGTCCACCCAGAGTGATAAGCTCCTGGCGAATAGGGTTGCCCACTACTTCGGCCTTACCCGGTTCGAAGGTGTTGGCAAAGGCGCACAGCACCTTAGTGGCGATACGGGAAAGTAACTTATTGGTCATCCCCGGAATGGCGTTTTGCTCATGCAACACCAACGGAATACCGCTGAGCTTGGCGGCAACGCCGCCCGGACCGCTGGCAAAGCCGCCCATGCCCAACACCACATCCGGCCGAAATTCGCGGATGACCCTGCGCGCCTGGATAATCGAGCGCAACACCTTGAAAGGCGCCGCCAGCTTGCGCACTATGCCGTTGCCACGCACGCCTTTAATGTCGATAAAATCTATGTCAAAGCCGTGCTGAGGCACTAAACGCGCCTCCATCCGGTCCGCCGTACCCAGCCAACGCACCTGCCAGCCCTGCTGTGCCAGGCGTCTGGCCACTGCCAACGCCGGAAAAACGTGACCGCCGGTACCACCGGCCATCACCAAAATACGTTTGTTATTCACATTATTACCTTTCATGACTTCAGCCTCCCCTGCACCGCCTGGATAAGGCTGAGACGCCGCTCATGATCTATCCGGATCAGCATCATGACCGCAGCCGTCATCACCCAGAGGCTACTGCCGCCATAGCTGATAAAGGGCAGAGTCAGCCCCTTGGTCGGCAAAATGCCTATACTGGCGCCCACGTTCACCACAGTCTGAAAACAGATCCAGATCCCTATGGCGTAGGCCAGATAACCTTCAAATGCCCGGTCCATGGCCAGACATTGACTGCCCAGACGAATCGCCCGCAGCGCCACAAACAGCAATACCGCCAGCACGGCAACTATGCCGACAAATCCAAGTTCTTCCCCTATAACGGCGAAGATAAAGTCAGTGTGCGCCTCCGGCAGGTATTCTAGTTTCTGGATACTGTTGCCAAGCCCCTGACCAAACCAGTCACCACGGCCATAAGCCATCAGCGACTGAGTCAACTGGTAACCACTGCCGAACGGATCCTGCCAGGGGTCGAGGAAGGAGGTCACCCGCCGCATCCGGTAGGGTTCCAGCAACACCAAAGCCACAAAGGCCATGATCCCGGTCAGGATCAGCGCAAAGAAGTCCAGCAAACGGGCGCCGGCCAGAAACAGCAGCCCCACGGTGCCGACAAACAGCACTACAACAGTCCCCAGATCCGGTTGCATCAGGATCAAGAAGGCATAGACGGCAAAAACCGCGATCGGCTTGTAAAAACCCTTGGCGTTCTCACGCACTTCCTGATGCCGCCTGACCAGATAACCGGCCATGTACACGGCAAATGAAAACTTGGCTATCTCGGCCACCTGGATTCTCACCGGCCCCAGAGACAGCCAACGGGTCGCCCCGTTTACCGTGGTGCCTACTATCAATACCGCCACCAACATGACGCCGACCAGCAACAACATCAGTGGACTCAGTTGCTGCCAGCGCTGCATCTCTACCTGCAACACCACGGCGGCGATCACCACGCATCCCACCAGATAAAACAGATGCCGGGTCACAAAGTGAAACGGATTACCTGTCAGGCTCTGGGCTTCCGGCATAGAAGCCGACATCACCATCACAAAGCCAAAGGCGATAAGCGACAAAACGGCAAGCAGCAAACGCCGGTCATACAGTTGCATGCCCTGCGCTTGCTTCTCACCGAACCAGTTGGGCCAGCGCCACTTGAGGCTGGTCCCGAACAGGCTGAGTTGTCGCTCCTCACTGCTCATCCAGTGCCTCCACCAGTTGGCGGAAATCATCGCCCCTGGCCATAAAGTTGCTGTACATATCTAGGCTGGCGCAGGCCGGTGACAATAAGACTATGTCTCCGGAACTCGCCAGCTCGGCGGCCTTGCTCACGGCTTCTGCCATGGAGCCGACCTTGATGGCGTCCTCTTTCAGTGCCGCTATCTTGTCACCGTCTCGCCCCAGGGTAATAAGGTGAGTCACTGTACCCAGCGCACTGGCTAACGGCCGGAAATCGGCTCCTTTACCATCGCCACCTGCGATCAGGATCACATCACCGAGATAGTCACTGAGCCCTTCTAGAGCCGCCACGGTAGCGCCCACATTGGTGGCCTTGGAATCGTTGAGCCAAGTGGCGCCATTCTTGACGGCTACCAGTTCACATCTGTGCGGCAGCCCCTTGAACTCGCGAGCCACTCTGGCCATGGCTTCCTTATCTACTCCGGCCGCATCGGCCAACGCCATGGCAGCCAGCAAGTTGGAATGGTTATGGCTGCCAAGCAGCGCCACATCCATTAGATTCATGATTTCACTGCTGCCGTGGAAAATCTTGCCATCGGTGATCCCCCACTCATCCCCTTCGGGGTTACCCAGACCAAAGCTATTGTTGTTCATGGGTGACATGGGCTGCGTTTGCGGATCATCCCGGTTGAAAATCGCCAGTCGGCTCAGCTCATAGAGCCGCAGTTTGGCCTGACGATAGGCTTCCAGATCGCTGTATCTGTCCATGTGGTCTTCAGAAATATTCAGGCAAGTTGCCGCCAAACATTTGAGACTATGGGTCGTTTCCAACTGGAAACTGGACAGCTCCAGCACATAGTGACTAACGTTTTCGCCCAAAAGCTCCAGCGCCGGTACCCCTATATTGCCGCCGATAGCCACCTGCTTGCCGCCGGCTTTGAGCATTTCACCGACCAGGGTAGTCACTGTCGACTTGCCATTGGAGCCGGTAATCGCCAGCACACATGGGCCCTTGTCAGCGATAGCGCGAGCAAACAACTCCACATCGCCAATCACTTCTATGCCCATATCCAACGCCGCCCTAACCTCAGGAGTATCCATGGGAACTCCGGGGCTAATAATAATCTGCTCCGCCTGCACCAAACCACGGCAATCAAAACCACCGAAGCAAAACTCCAGATCCGGAAACTCATTTTTCAGCGCCTCGGCACCGGGTGGATTGCGGCGACTATCCATCACCATAGGGGCAAGCCCCTGAGCCACCAGATAGCGCACCACAGACAAGCCTGTGGCCCCCAATCCCAACACTATGTGCGAACAGCGACTCATCATGACTGCTTACCTCAACTTCAGGGTGGCCAATCCCAGCAGAACCAGGAACAAGGAGATAATCCAGAAACGCACTATCACTCTGGGCTCGGGCCAACCTTTCAATTCATAGTGGTGGTGTATGGGTGCCATGCGGAAAATCCGTTGGCCACGCAGCTTATAGGATCCAACCTGAAGGATGACTGACACAGTCTCCATTACGAATACACCGCCCATGATCACCAGCAAGATTTCCTGGCGTACCAGCACCGCCATGGTGCCGAGCGCCGCTCCCAGTGACAGCGAACCCACGTCGCCCATAAACACTTGCGCCGGATAGGTGTTGAACCAGAGGAAACCGAGACCGGCGCCGACTATTGCGGTGCAGACGATCACCAACTCACCGGCGCCGGGCAGATGCGGAATATGTAAGTAGCCGGCAAATTGCGCATGGCCAGAGAGGTAAGCAACCAATGCAAACGCGGCTGCCACCATGACGGTCGGCATAATGGCCAAGCCATCGAGGCCATCGGTCAGGTTCACCGCATTGCTGGAACCCACTATGGTGAAGTAGGCCAAAACAACGAAGAACAGCCCCAGTTGCGGCATCACATCCTTAAAGAAAGGCACCACCAGCTGGGTTTCACCTGGCAGAGATGCGGTCGCGTAGAGATAAAAGGCCACCGCAATCGCCGCCAGCGACTGTAAAATATACTTCCAGCGGGCCACCAGCCCCTTGGGATCCTTACGCACTACCTTGCGGTAATCATCGAGGAAACCGATAAGGCCAAAGCTGCCCAGAACGAATAACATCACCCAGACATAGCGGTTACCGAGATCGCCCCACAGCAGGACACTGATAAAGATCCCCGCCAGCACCAGCAATCCCCCCATGGTAGGGGTGCCGCGCTTACTGAAATGTGACTCGGGGCCATCGTTACGCACCACCTGGCCTATCTGCAAGACTTGCAATCGCTCGATTAGCTTGGGCCCCCACCAGAGTGCGAAGCTGAGGGCGGTCAACAACCCCAGAATCGCTCTGAAGGTCAAATAGGAAAACACGTTAAACCCGGTATAAAACTGGGTTAGATACTCCGCCAGATACACCAGCATCTACACTAACTCCCCACGCCCGAAGGCTGCTTTAAGGGCCTCGACCACACGTTCCATACGCATGCTGCGTGACCCCTTGACCAACACAGTGACACTCCCTGGCAACTGATTGATATATTTGATTAAACTTTCCACCAAACACTCCTGGGTATCCAGGTGTTCCGTACCGAATCCCTGGCTGGTGTTCCGGGTTAATTGACCGCAGCAAAACAGGGCATCTATCCCGGCTTCGTGGGCATATTCGCCCAACTCGCGATGCAAAAGGGGGGCATTGTCGCCTAATTCCCCCAAATCGCCCAGCACCAGAATGCGATTTCCGTGAATTTCGTGAAGCCAGTTGATCGCAGCCTTGACCGAGGCCGGATTGGCGTTATAGCTATCGTCTATCAGCTGCACCCGCCCAAGCTCAGAGGGTAGCATGCGTCCCTTGACCGGCTGCATCTGCTGCAAGCCGGAGATAATGTTTGCCATATCCAGGCCCAGCGCCAGGCAAACCGAAGTTGCTGCCAGAGCATTGGCCACCTGATGTCGTCCGGCCAGCGGCAGCGCCAGCGGATACTCCTGCTGCTGCCAGCAAAGCGTGCAGCGATAACGCCCCGAGGCATCGGCCTGTAGATCTTTGGCTGTCAGTTCGGCTGCTGCGTCAATGCCATAGCTTAACTGACGGTAGCCTAACGCAGCCTGACGCATTACCTCGGCGAATCTGTCATCGGCATTGATAATGGCGCAGCCGTCTGGGGCCAGGTGATTGAAAATCTCGGATTTGGCCGCCGCCACACCGGCCTCTGAGCCAAACCCTTCGAGATGAGCGCTGGCGACATTGTTCACCAGGGCAACATCCGGGCGCACTATGGCCGAGGTGTAATTAATTTCACCCTTGTGATTGGCGCCAAGCTCAAATACCGCATATTCGTGTTCAGGCTCCAACCGCAAGGCTGTCAGCGGCACGCCTATGTCGTTGTTGAAGTTACCGGCGGTGTAGAGCACCTTGGCATGTTGCGACAATATGGTCGCCAACATCTCCTTGACGCTGGTCTTGCCGTTGGAGCCCGTCAAGGCAACGCACTTAAGTGATACCAAGCGGCGCACCATGGCCGCCAGTTGTCCCAGTGCCTGATGAGGGTCGGCCACCAGCAGCTGCGGCACATCGAGTGCCAATTCACGGCTGACCAGGAGCGCTGCGGCGCCATTTTTGACCGCCGTTGGCGCAAACTCATGGGCATCGAAGCGCTCTCCCTTGAGGGCGATAAACAAACCTTGGGTGCCTATATCACGGCTATCTGTGCTGACACTCTCAATCAGCTGCTCTGCGGCAGTTGCCGGAATCAACTTGGCATTCAGCGCCGTGGCTATCTGTTGCAGGGTTAAAGGGATCATGCCTTGCCTCCGCTAAGTTCCAGCGCCAAGGCCCGCTCATCATAGTGATGACGGCTTCCGGCCACTTCCTGATAGGTTTCATGCCCTTTACCGGCCAATAAGATCACATCTCCCGCCTCGGCCTGGGCGCAAACCTGTTTAATCGCGGTCACCCTATCGACACAGGAGAATGCCACCTCGGGGCGAGTCAGCCCGGCCATGACTTCATCAATGATGGTTTGTGGCTCTTCGCTGCGAGTATTGTCACTGGTGACCATCAAGCGGTCGGCAAAAGCCTCGGCGGCGCGGGCCATCAGCGGCCGCTTGCCCTTGTCACGATCGCCACCGCAACCAAAGACACACCAGAGGCGGTTGTCGGTATGCAACCGCAGCGCCTTGAGCGCTTGCTCCAGCGCATCCGGGGTATGGGCATAATCCACCACCAGCGAAAAACCTATTCTCGATGGGAAACACTCCATCCGTCCGGGCACGGGCTTCAGGGCCGGTGACAACGTCAGCAGCTTTTGCAACGGATAACCCATGGCATAAAGCGCCGTCAGCGCCGCCAACAGATTGGAGAGATTGAATTCGCCCAGCAGCGGGGTCTCCAGCAGGCCTTTACCTTCCGGCCAGTGGATCTCGGCGCGTACGCCCTTGGCGTGATATTGAGGATTGACAGCAACAACTGCCGCTCTGGGATCTTGTTTAATGCTATAGCCGAGCAGCTTGGCCTTGGGCAGTTCCTCGAACCAGGCCTGCCCTGTGGCGTCATCCAGGTTAATCACCGCGTGTTTGAGACAGGCAAACCGCATCAGCCTCAATTTGGCGGCGGCATAAGCCTCCATGGTCAGGTGGTAATCCAGATGATCCCGGCTCAGGTTGGTAAACACAGCCACTTCAAAGGGCGCGGCTTCTACCCGCCCCTGCACCAAACCGTGGCTGGACACTTCCATGGCGCAGACGCTGACATCCATCTGCTCAAAAGCCTTGAGCTGGGCCATCACGGCCAAGGCATCACTGGTAGTATTGGTCGCTTGCTGGAGTTCCCCCAGCAAACCGTTCCCCAAAGTGCCCATGACACCGGCCTTTTCGCCGAGCAAAGACACCCACTGGGCGATAAGCTGGCTGACGGAAGTCTTGCCATTGGTGCCGGTAATCCCCACCAGACGTGGCTTGACCGCATGAATGCCATAGAACTGGGCCGCCAGCGCCGATAGCTGTCGGCTCAATTGGAAAAAGTAAATGGTTAAGCCTTGTTCCCGTTCCACCTTGCCGTGGGCATCCGGATCGTCCGTATGCAGCAAGGCCGCCACAGCTCCCTTTTTGAAGGCAGCGGCAACATACTCCCGACCATCGGCCTGATGTCCGGGAACGGCCACGAAAAGGCCACCTTCAACCACTTTCCGACTGTCGAGACAGGGCTCAGCCACCGCCTCCGTGCCGGAGTAATGAAACCAGGGAGCCAGCAGATCCCGCAATAACATCATTCTGCTCTCCTAGGTACCTGAGCCAATTGCACGCGAGTATCATCACTCACAGGCTCCACATTCAACATCTGCAACGCGCCGGACATCACCTTGCCAAACACAGGTGCCGCCACCACGCCGCCGTAATATCTGTCCCCTTTGGGCTCGTTGATCACCACGACCATGGCGAGTCTGGGGTTATTGGCCGGCGCGACACCGGCAAACAGGGCGACATAATCATCGCCATAGCCACCGGCTACCGCCTTACGACTGGTGCCTGACTTACCGGCAACCGGATAGCCTTCAATGTGCGCCCGGGTACCTGTGCCGCCCTTCTCGGTCACGCCCACCAGCATGTTGATCACATCGCGGGCCACGTCCGGGGCTATCACCCGGGTGCCTTCCGGCGGTTGCTTCAGTTTAAGAATCGATACCGGGTAAAGCATGCCGCCGCTGCCCAGAGTGGCGTACATACGCGCCAACTGCAGCGGGGTAGCGGTCAGGCCATAGCCGAAGGACAGCGTCGCCCGTTCAAAGTCAGACCATCTGTGTCTGTCCTGCACCAAACCGGCACTCTCGCCGGTCAGGTTGATCCCTGAATAGTTGCCGAGCCCCATGGACTGATAGGTGCCCAGCAGTTGCTGCACCGGCATTTCCAGTGCCAACTTACTGATCCCCACGTTACTGGACTTGATCAAAATCTTCGCCAGCGACATATCACCATAGTTGCGAGCATCCCGCACCTGCCGACCACCGATACGCATCCAACCGGGTGATGTCGGGATCAGCTCATCGCTCTTGACGATTCCGGCTTCCAGCGCAGCCACCACCACAAAGGGTTTCACCGTCGAACCCGGCTCGAAGGTGTCTGTCAGGGCGCGGTTACGCATCCTGTGGCTCTGCAGGTTTTCCCGCGAGTTGGGGTTATAGGAGGGGGTGTTGACCATCGCCAGCACTTCACCCGTGTGCACATCCAGCACCACCACAGAACCGGATGTTGCTTGGTTCATTTCGGTGGCACGCTTGAGCTCACGGTAAGCCAACTGCTGAATACGCTGATCTATGCTGAGCACCAGATCATTGGGGCTCTCGCCCTCCTGGATGATATCCAGCCGCTCAACCACCCGGCCGTCACGGGACTTGCGCACCTTCTGCTTGGAGGGAGTGCCGGTCAGCCAGCTGTTGTAAGTGTTTTCAATGCCTTCGATGCCGACATCATCGATATTGGTGATCCCGACCAGCTGAGCGCTGATCTCACCGGCAGGATAGTAACGGCGTGATTCAGACTTGAGGTAAATACCGGGTAGCTTCAACTGCTCGATATAGTGCGCTACCGCGGGGGTAACTTGGCGCTTGAGATAGGTAAAACGTTTCTTGGGGTTGGACTGTACTCTTGCCAACAGGTCATCCAGCGGCTCGTGCAATACATCGGCCAGCGCCCGCCAGCGGCGCATATCATTGAAGCCATCCTTGTCGTGAACCACCTTGGGGTCGGCGTAGACGGCACGCACAGGCACGCTGACGGCCAGCATCTCGCCGTTGCGGTCGGTAATAAGCCCTCTTTGCACCTCGTTGGAGGTGGTGCGCAGAGTGCGCATATCACTCTCGTGACGCAGTTTTTCCGGTTCTATCACCTGGATGTAGGCGGCGCGTCCCACCAGTGAGACAAACAACAGGCAAACAAAAGCCACCACCACCTGCAGTCGCCAGTGGATCAGTTGGGGCTTTTGAATCCTTTTAGCCTGTTTTCTCATGGAAGTCTCACTACCACCTCTTCATTGGGTAAGGGCCTTATCATGTCCAATTCCTTGGTCGCAATCCGGGTTATCCGGCTATGCTCAGCCTGTGACTGTTCTTCCAGTAACAGGTTGCGCCACTCGATATCCAGGCGATCCCGTTCCTGTAACAGCTTGTCCAACTCACTGGTTTGGGTACGGCTGATGTGGCTGGTATATACCACGGCAACCGCATTCCCCAACACCAGCATGCCCAGCAAGAGGATCCATTTGTGCTGCCAAAGATCCCGCAGCACTATGCGCGCCAGATTGAGTTGCGACTTACTCACCGCCACCTCAGTAGGGCAAACGCTCGGCAATTCTGAGTACAGAACTGCGTGCCCGGGCATTAACGGCAATCTCTTCATCCGACGGTTTCATCGCCTTGCCTATGGGCAACAGCTGCCGCGAGCGGTTGAGCTCGGCCTCGGTCACCGGCAAGCCGTAAGGCACTTCCTCACCTTTGCTGTGACGGCGGATAAAACGCTTCACCATGCGATCTTCCAGAGAATGGAAGCTGATGATCGATAGCCTCCCCTTGGGCGCCAGTACCTTCAATGCCCCTTCCAGCGCCTGATCTATCTGATCCAGCTCGCTGTTGATATAGATGCGAATCGCCTGAAACACTCGGGTTGCAGGATGCTTGTTGCGCTCTTTGTGTTTGGTGATCCTTTCGATCAAGCCAGCCAAATCTTTGGTGCGCAAAAACGGCTTCTCATCACGGTCGGCGGCGATGCAACGGGCAATATGGCGAGCGTTTTTCTCTTCACCATAGGTCTTGAACACCCAGGCCATATCTTCGACCTCGGCCCTGGCGAGCCACTGTGCCGCCGTTTGGCCCTGGCTGTTATCCATCCGCATATCCAGTGGGCCATCACGCAGAAAACTAAAGCCACGTTCGGCATCGTCCAGTTGCGGCGATGACACTCCGAGATCCAGCAAGACACCGTCTATCTTGCCCACTAGCCCAAGTTGCTCAACATAGTCGGCCAACTGGCCAAAACCACCATGGACTATGGAGAAACGCGGATCGTCAGCGAACTGTTTCGCGGCTTCAATGGCTGCCGGGTCTCTGTCGATGGCGATCAGCCGCCCTTGAGGCCCTAGGCGAGCAAGGATTTGACGTGAGTGTCCACCCCGACCGAAAGTGCCGTCGATATAGATACCATCTGGGCGAATATTGAGCCCGTCTACCGTTTCTTGAAGCAGGACAGACAGGTGGGCAAAGTTTTGGCTCATCACTCTCTTCTTTAATCTGGTCTCACTCATCAGAGTGAGAAATCGGCCAGCCGCTCACTGGCGGTCAATCCCTGGCTCTTAATCATCTCCAGGCTGTCGGCCAACTGCTGTTGCCAGACCTGCTCATCCCAGAGTTCGAATTTATTCAACTGCCCGACCAACATGGCCTTCTTTTCCAAAGAGGCGTATTGCCTGAGCGGCGGAGTCAGTAAAACCCGGCCGTTAGCATCCAATTCACATTCCTGGGCATAGCCCAACATCAGGCGTTTCATCGCCCGCTCCTGCGGTTGAAAATCAGACAAGCCGAGCAGTTTTTCGGCAACTTTGTTCCATTCGTTTACCGGATAGACCAACAAGCAGGGAGATTGGATATCCACAGTAATCACCAGCTTGCCCTGATGATCGGCATGCAAAGTCTCGCGGTATCGCGTTGGCATAGCGATCCGCCCCTTGGCATCCAGATTCAAAGCACTTGCGCCGGAAAACACGTGATCTCATCCTTGCTCAGTTAATAGATCCACAAATATCCACAAATTCCCACAGATGCTAAGTTTAGGGACAGTCAACAAGGATTGTCAAGCAATGCAAACTCGAATAAAGCCAGTCGCCAAGCGGGTTAGCAGCGTGTCACAACATTTTTTGAACAGCCGAATTCCAAGTGGCAAAAAGTGGTGCCATCGCTATCGGCAGTGGAAAAATTCAACACTGACAGGGGAGATTTTCACAGTGAAAAGAAACGATTGTGGAGAAGTTTCCCGGATCCGGGCATATGGGAGTGCGATCCAGTGCAAACTTCTATGAGTGTAAAACTCGCTCAGGATAAACCACCAAAACCAAGATCCAGTCATACAAGAGGCTTAAATGATGTAAAAATGTTAAGCAATATTTTACTTCTATTATTGCCAGCCTAGCAGACAAGGCGCATCCCCTGCCCAGGCATTTCACTCAAGCTTGCTGACCGCAGCAACATCAAAACATAAAATTAGGCTAATTTTTAGTCTAAAGCGGCCGATAATGGATATAACATAGACTCACAGGCAAACATTTGACCCGAGTAAGGTCATAGGCAATAGGGAACACTGATGGGATTGGACAGCATTTACGCCATGTTGGCGCGCCCGGTCAAGGCGGTATTTCAGCCCAAACGCGAAGTGGAGCAGGTCAAAACCAGCTCCGCCATAGCACCCGACAGCCACGAAGCCCCGCAATCGCAACTGCCTCCCGAAATAGACAAGCGTGAAAAAGTCGCTGATCGCCGCAAAGAGCAGAAAGGCTTTGCCCGCGAGCGGCGTAAACATAACCGCCGCCAGGAAGATGAAGAAAGGGATGAGTCCAGGGCGCAAGAAGAGGGCAAGGGTCAGATCATAGATATCGATGTCTGACCCTGCCGGTGAATGCCATTGAATCAAGGCGTCACAGCTGCGCCGCCACCCGCTGGCGTATCTCGGCCAGATTGGTTTCGCGAAGCAGTTTGCCATCCTCATAAACAGTTTGCAGCAGCCCCTGGGCTTCTTCAGTCACCGAAACATCGTCTCTCAGCACCAGCTCCCCGTCTTGCATAATCACCTGCAGTAGCCCCTTGGCGGAACGCTTTTGGTTATCTGTCTTGGGCGCCTTGAAAATCGCCAGCGGCTCGCCGTCTTTTATCACGTGAGTCGCCTTGACTGCCGAGCCATGGGTATCTCGGGTGACATACTGATAGCTGTATGAGCCAATCCCCAACACGACTTTGGAAGCAAAACCTTTATCCATCAAACGCTGCAGTATTTGTCGTTGGCGCTCGAGCGTGATGGCATCGCCATAGATGGCACCCACATGGCTATCCAATAGCTTGTATCCCTTGTCGGTCAAGGTGCCGCCAAAAATGTCCCACAGGCACTCGATAAGCCCCTTCACCTCGCAGGCCATCAGGGTTTGGCGCTGCAGACCGATAAACTCACCATGCCAACTTATCGCCTCATAACCGTTATCGGCCGCCTTTTGCAAGGCTTCATCCAGGCTGCATTCGCGAATAAGTGATTCAGGCGCCAACTTATAACCGCTGAGAATGGTCACAGGATCGCCGGAGTCGGGACGGATCACCAGGGTGCCGTCACGCTCGAGGATCTCCTGCTTGAGTTCAGGTAAGTATTGCGTCACCAGAGTCCAGAAATCCCAGGTATCGGACACCACACTGAGGATCCCCTTGGGGGACTGGGTCTGCATCAGATAACGGAAGAAGGCGATCTCCCCTTCGAGGATCCAGGAACAGGTCACCGAGTGCTCGGTGGCATCCACTGAGGCGCCGACCAACTCCTTATCGACATCGGCACCATAGTACTTCTCGGCAAACAGCACCGCCGGAATGGTGTCGGTTCCAACAAAACCGCTGGCTAGATGGCCAAAACCACTCATGGCGGCGGCCTGCTTACCGAACATGCCGCGAAAACTGAAGTCATGCCCCTGAAACGCTACCATCTCGGCGGGCAAGCCTGTCTTGTCGGCGAACTCTTTAAAAGTACGCAGGTAAGCAACGGCCGTGGTGGCACTGGTTTGTATCGGCCAGTTTTCACAACTGAGCACAGTTTCTATCATGTTGGTCAGCCAGGGGAAATCCGGATGGGTGTTGACTATGGTCAACGGCGGCACCAGATAAGGCACCAGAGTGCCCTCTTCCAACGCCTTGATCCTCAGCGGTAAATACCCAAGGTCGTGGAGTTTTTCCAGATAAGAAACATCGACGCTGTACCCCAGCATGGCACTGAGTATGCGCTTATGGGCGGCCACGGCCTGCGCCTTGGGCTGACGAAAGAAACTGTCCCACTCCTCCATCAAATAGCTCTTGATAAAATACTGCAGTCCAATAAAGGCGACTTTGTCATTGTCTGCTATGTTGGCATTGCGGCCGCTGCGGGAAGTGAAGTTGGCATACACCTCGGTCACCTGAGGATGATAGGCGCGACCATGAAACTCTTTGTAGACATCCTTCTGCATTGAGGGGGCGATGATACTCATAATAAACTCCTTTTATTCGAACAGTTTCAAGGTGTGCAGCTCGACAATTTGCGACTCAAACGGATGCAATGGGCGCAGCGAATCTGTGGTAAACACGGCATCAATCAAACCTTCCAGCGGCTCGATTCCGCGAGAAAATAGGCCATGGGTCACATAGAGTCCCACTCGGGCGGCGCCTTTTTGTTTCAAAAGCCGCGCCAGCTCGATAAAGGTTCTGCCACCGTCGCAAATATCATCCAGGATCAGCAGACTGCGGCCAGCGACATCGGCGTCCAACTCGGATGCCAATATGGCACCCGTCACGGGATCCCGACGTTTACTGGCCTGAAACACTTCGGCCTCAATCCCGGCGGCACTCAACGCATCGGCAACCTTGGCAATCTTGTGGCTGGCGCCCTTGTCCGGTGCCAGCAGCGCCGCCTGGTGGGTTTGCAGCCACTGCTTCAGTTGCGCAAACTGACAAACCAGCTGCGCCTGATGTACCTGCTCGGCCTCCAGCAGTTGCTCACTGACCGCCGAGTGCAGATCCCAGCAGCGGATCTGGCTGAAGCCGGCATTTCGCAGCAATCCCGCCATCACGGCGGCGGAAAAGGCCTCACCGGCGACGCAAACCCTGTCTTGGCGGGCATAGGGGAAATAGGGAAGTTGCAGTGAAACCTGAATGCCGGGGGCGGCGCGGTCTAAAGCATCTTTGATCAGCAGCAGCTGCATGATGGCATCACTGCTCTGCAACCTGGCGCAGATAATCGCGCTCTGTAGCTGTTGTCCATCAAAACCTGCCAGACGCACATGTTGCTCACCACCGGCAAACTGCCATTGCTCAACAGTCAAAGCCTGTCGGGTCGCATCTTTGTTTACTAGCTCAATACTGATATCCATATCGCTCACCATTAAGTGTCTTAGTGACACTTAATCTAAAGCAACGAGCTGGAGCGGTCAAGCTTATTTTGAGTCAATAAGACACTTATCTAGAAAGAAGAATTAAAACAATGGATAAGATAGTGGTAAACCAAAGAAGCTCAAATGAAGTTTCAAGCTTCCAGATTGCGTACAAAGCGATAATCGGCAGCTTCAGGCAATACCCGGTAGAGCTGGGGGGGGCGACCGACTTCGACCCGGCCCTCTCCACAGGGGGCGAGCACGCCGGCCTGCTCTATCCGCCGCCGGAAAGATTTCTTCTGCAGTGGCTTACCCAGAATGGCCTCATGCACTCGCTGCAACTCGGCCAGGGTAAACAATTCCGGCAGGGCAAAAGCCGCCACCAGGCTGTAAAGCGCCTTTTGGCGTAAGCGCTCCTGTGCCAAGGCTATGATATCGGCGTGATCAAAGGCCAAGTGTTCGGGCAGCGACTGCAAGCTGAACCAGCGGCTCTCTTCAGCCCCTTCCATGACGGGTTCAAGATGAGGCATCAGCGCATAATAGCTGATGGTGACCGACCAGCCTCTGGGATCCCGGCGGCCATTGCCTATACTCTGTAACTGCTCTAGGTAGGGGGGCACTATGCCGGTCTTTTGCTTAAGTTTGCGCTTGGCCGAAGCATCGATATCCTGATCCTGCTGCAGATCGATAAAGCCTCCCGGCAATGCCCACATCCCTTTACAGGGAAACCCGGAACGCTTGACCAAGAGCACACACAATTGCTCTTCTCGCACACAAAGCAGCACGCTGTCGACACTGGTCAACGGCAGCGGATAATCATGGATATTGTATTGCGCCAGATATTCGGCTTCGGTTGTCACTGTCATGGCGGGCTCACTTTGGTGTCTTTGGGGCACTATTTTGAGTCACTATTCAATGGGTGACAATAACAGCCGACAAGAAACCACCCGGCACATCACAGTTCCTCGGTTTCATGCCAGTGGCGACACCGGTCCACCGCCTTTTGCCAACCACGGTAATAGAGCTCCCGCCGTCCTTCATCCATAGCCGGCTCGAAACAACGTTCAACATCACTCCGGTGAGAAAGATCTTCCACCGAGTCCCAGAAACCACAGGCAAGACCGGCCAAAAATGCCGCTCCCATGGCGGTAGTTTCGGTCAAGGCCGGCCGCAGTACCTGTGTATCTGTGATATCGGCCTGAAACTGCATCAGGAAGTCGTTACTCACGGCGCCGCCATCCACCCTCAGCTGCTTGAGTGCAACCGCGCTGTCTTTACTCATGGCATCCAGCAGATCCCGGCTCTGATAGGCGATGGATTCCAGCGCCGCACGTATGATGTGGTTACGGTTTACGCCGCGAGTCAATCCTTGCAAGGAACCGCGGGCGTTGGCGTCCCAGTAAGGGGCTCCCAGCCCGACAAATGCCGGCACCAGATAAACCCCATTGGTATCTTCTACCTTGGAGGCAAAGTACTCTGTGTCCTGGGCATCACGAATAAGCCCCAACTCGTCCCTCAGCCACTGTATGGTCGCGCCGCCCATAAATACCGAGCCTTCCAGCGCGTATTGCACCTCACCCTTGGGGCCTACAGCCACTGTGGTCAGCAACCCATGCTCTGAGCGCACCGCCTTGTCACCTGTGTTCATCAACAAAAAGCAGCCGGTGCCATAGGTATTCTTGGCCATGCCGGGTTCGACGCAAAGCTGGCCGAACAGCGCCGCCTGCTGATCCCCGGCCATACCGGCGATAAGAATTTCACTGCCCTCACCGGCAATCCGGGTTGTGCCATAAACAGCCATCGACGGCTTGACCTCGGGCAACAACGAAGCAGGGATGTCCAGCGCCTGTAACAGGGTCTGATCCCAGCATTGTTTATGGATGTTGTAGAGCATGGTGCGCGACGCATTGGTGGGGTCGGTCACATGCACCTTGCCCTCGGTCAGCTTCCATACCAGCCAGCTGTCGATCGTGCCAAAGAGCAACTCGCCTCTTTCGGCCCGCTCGCGGGCACCCTCGATATTATCCAGCAGCCACTTAATCTTGGTGGCCGAAAAATAGGGATCCAGTAACAAACCTGTATTGTCGCGGACATAGTCCTCCAGCCCCTCGGCCTTGAGCTGCTCACAGATCTCCTTGCTGCGCCGGCACTGCCAAACAATGGCGTTGGCAACTGGCTTACCTGTGAGCTTATCCCAGATGACAGTGGTTTCCCGCTGATTGGTGATGCCGATGGCTGCCACTTCGTCACTGTGGATCCCGGCGCGGGCGATGACTTCTATCAGTGTCGAACTCTGGGATGCCCAGATTTCCATGGGATCATGCTCGACCCAGCCGGGTTGCGGGTAGTGCTGACTGAACTCTCGCTGGGAGACGGCCACGATATTGGCCTGCTGATCGAAAATAATCGCCCGTGAGCTGGTCGTGCCCTGATCCAGGGCAATAATATATTTTTTTTGCACGTGAAAGCTTTCTTGGGTTGGCTGAATTAATTTTGCTGCCAAGGCTGATCGCCTCGGGGTAAGCCGATTTCCGCTTCGGGGATATCACACTCCTGCGCCGGGTAATACCAGACGGCGGCAATCTTATCGCCTCTCAAGCTATAAACGCCCATATTACATTGGCTGTGTTGCTCGCCATCCTGTTGCCAGCTGACCTTTTCCAGGGTGCTGACATAGTTACCCGAGCTCAGCGAGCCCAGAATACTGGCCTTGGCCCCCGGCAGAGTTTGAAAATAGTCGGTCATCGCCGCGCCCAACTCCGCATGCCCGGAAGCTTGTCGGTCAACCTTGGTGATGCTGACATTAAACCAAGTCACCTCTTCCGTGGTTTGCGCCAACATCAGCTCAATCTTTTGCTCATTGAACCCCTGAATAAACATACTGACAGGATCGGATTCGGCCAAACTCGGCATTGAAATCAGTGAGATAGCGCTGGCAAACAGGAATGGATATTTCATGGGCTTATTATTCTTTTGTTGGCAATAGCATGAATATAAGCCCTGAGACTGGCCACGCCAAGTATAAAACAGCCCTGAGCGCGCTCCTACCAGCGATTAAACTGCCTGAACTCGCACCCACCAGCGATCAAACAGCCCTGAGTGCAGCCGCGCCAAGTTTAACACCGCCTTGAGCCAGACTTAGCCAGATATGAAAAAGCCCCGCTCGGCGGGGCTCTTGTCTCATTCCTTGGCTGGAATGGTATTACATCTTGTAAGTCACTTGCAGACCCGCCAACCAGACGTGGCCGCTGGCATCGCCCTGGAAGGCAACCTGAGCCAGGCCCATCAGATCCTGAGTCTCGTTGATAGGGGCATCACCGTGGGCATGGATATAGGTGAGACCCAGATCCACTGTCAGGTTCTTGCTGGGCGCATAACCGGCACCGACACTGAACCAGAGACGGTCGGTATCTGGAATAGTGATGGTACGGTATTCATCGTCAACCGCTGTCTTATCCAGAGCCACACCGGCACGCAGCAACCATGCGTTGTTCAGCTGGTAGCTGGTACCCAGAGCAAAGCGCCAGTTGTCTTTGAAGTTTTCTTCCTTCACCAGATCGGATTCCAGGCCACCGACAGGCTTCTGCTCGCCGGGGAAATACGCCACCAGCTTGTTGAATACGCTCCAGTCGGTCCAGTTGATACTGGCGTGCATCGCCCAGTTGTCGGTCAACTGATGGTAAGAAGCCAGCTCGGCAAATGCCGGCAGTTCCAATGGCAAGTAGCCTTCAACCTCGGCAGTACCGCCGGTATAGACCAGGCCGCGCGCCTGACCGTCCAGATCCAGCTCAACGTGGCTGTGATAGGCGATGCCCAGGCGGTGATTAGCATTGATCTGCCAGCTCGCACCCAGCTGCCATCCATAACCGAAATCATCGCCTTCCAGATGCTTGAGCTCAGTACCGGCGGCAGGCAGACGCGAAGTCACCTCTGCAGGCAAGCCAGGGATAGCACGAACACCTTCAATCCAGCCAGGAACCGAAGCACCGATTTCACCGTCACCATATACGCCGCGCAGACCGGCACCCACAGTGAAGTGCTCATCAATGCGGTAAGCAATATTGGTATTCAGCTCTACTGTGGTAATGGCTGTCTTATTACCAAAAATAGAGGCGGCGTGAGCGGCTGGTAGTTCGGTAGACAGACCATAGTTGGAGTTCAGAGCCAGACCCCAGGTCCAACTGTCGTTGAGCTGATTGGAGTAATAGAAGTTAGGTACTGCGGCATTATCGGCCACATCGAGCGCATCGGCATTCATGGTTACAGAGAATGGCAGTTTATCTGACAGTGATGTCAATGACACCCGCCCCATGGCGTCAACTTCTGGCATCACATAGATGGCACCGGCAGAGATCTGCCGACCTTCAAGATAGCTAAGCATGGCAGGGTTACGTCCCTGAACCGCTGGGTTATCGGCCATGGCCGCTTCACCGGCGAAGGCTCGTCCAAGTCCGGTCGCGGAAGATTCCGCCAGTTGGAAACCCGCCGCTTGCACCTGAGTCGTTGCACCCACAAAGCTGGCCGCAATGGCGACAGCAATAAGTTGTTTCTTCATTGTTATTCTCTGCCTATTCATTTAGCAATTTCTAAATAGAGTAATCACTCCATTTTATTGCGGCGCAGTTTACTGACACAGAATATCTTTGCAAGTCTCAGACAAAAAACAGCACAAATGACCACAAAAATTATCACATCGAGATTAAATAGTGATAAAAATCACTTTCCAACTGCGAAAAACAACGAAAATATGACCTTAATGTTTGCTGAAAAGCATTGACAGATAAAACAATCAAAAATGTAACCACATGAAAAGGCTACAAATATAACCCAAACAATGCCAAAACACTCGTACACTTAAGTAAGACATTAAAAACAGTACAAAACACTGCCATATAAAACACATGGTCAATCAAAAGATGGCAAGGCCATATAATTATTTGTTTTTAAAGCAAAAGAAATGAATCACCCTAGATAAACAAAGCGATCTAAGACCTAAGAGAGCGGACCAGTTACCAAGCCACTGGTCCGCTCTTGTACAAGTGTACGCTGAAAATACAGATTGGATCAGGCCCGCCAGCCCGGTAGCCCGGCTTCATAATCGGCAATGGCCTGCTCATGGGACAGAGTCAGGCCGATGGCATCCAATCCATTGAGCAGCTTATGACGGGCAGATTCAGCCAGTTGAAATACAAAGCGTTTCCCGGAGGGTGAAACAACCTGACACTGCTGCAGGTCAACCTTGATTTCACTGCCTTCGGTCGCCGTTACCTCCTCAAATAACTGCTGCACCTCAGCGGCCTCAAGGATCACCGGCAATAACCCATTATTGATGGCATTGCCGTAAAAGATATCGGCAAAGCTGGGCGCAATAATCACCCGCAAACCATAATCAGCCAGGGCCCAAGGCGCGTGTTCACGGCTGGAACCACAACCGAAGTTTTCCCGCGCCAGTAAAATGGAGGCTCGCTGATATCTGGGCTGATTCATCACAAAGGCAGGATCCGGCAGCTCACCGGCATCGTCCAGATAGCGCCAGTCGTGAAAAAGATGGACACCGAAGCCATCCTTGGTGACCTTGGATAGAAACTGTTTGGGGATGATCTGATCCGTATCCACATTGGCGCTATCCAATGGCACCGCAATTCCCTGATGAATAGTAAAAGCCTGCATTTTATTTCTCCTGGCCAGCGTGGCGGATATCGACAAAGTGCCCGGCAATGGCGGCAGCGGCTGCCATGGCAGGACTCACCAGATGGGTGCGGCTGCCGCGTCCCTGCCGCCCCTCAAAGTTGCGGTTACTGGTTGAGGCGCAGCGATCGCCGCTTTCCAGGCGATCATCATTCATCGCCAGACACATGGAGCAGCCCGGCAAGCGCCATTCAAACCCGGCCTCGACAAACAGTTTATCCAGCCCTTCGGCTTCGGCCTGAGCCTTTACTTGTCCCGAGCCAGGCACCACTATGGCGGTCACGCCGTCAGCCACCCGCCGACCACGGATCTGCGCCGCGGCGCTGCGCAGATCTTCGATGCGTGAATTGGTGCATGAACCAATAAAGACCTTGTTGATGGCCACATCCGTCATCAGGGTACCTGGTGTCAAACCTATATAATTCAGCGCCTTTTCCATACTGCCGCGCACTGTGGCATCGGCCTCCTCGGCGGGGTTGGGCACAGGTTTATCTATGGCCACCACCTGGCCCGGATTAGTGCCCCAGGTCAGTTGCGGCGCGATTTCACTGCCTTCCAACTCCACATAGGCATCGAAGATAGCATCTTCATCAGACTTGAGCGTCTTCCAGGCTGCCAGGGCGGCATCCCAATCGGCGCCCTTGGGCGCAAACTGACGCCCCTCAAGATAGGCGAAGGTGGTCTCATCCGGCGCGACCATGCCGGCCTTGGCGCCCATCTCAATCGCCATGTTGCACAGCGTCATGCGCCCCTCCATCGACAGGGCGCGAATCGCGTCACCGCAAAACTCCACCACATAGCCGGTGCCGCCATCCATGCCTATCTTGCCGATAATCGCCAACACCACATCCTTGGCGGTAATGCCCTCGCCCAGTTGTCCCTTGACCTCAACTCTCATGGTCTTGGCCTTAAGCTGCCGCAGCGTTTGGGTGGCCAGCACATGCTCCACCTCAGAGGTGCCGATACCAAAGGCCAGCGCGCCAAAGGCACCGTGGGTAGCGGTATGGGAATCGCCACAGACAATAACCGTACCCGGCAGGGTAATGCCCAGTTCAGGCCCCATCACATGCACTATGCCCTGATTGGGGTGGTGAATGTCATACAGACGCACACCGAATTCGCGACAGTTTTGTGCCAGGGTTTCAACCTGAGTGCGCGCCATGGGGCTCAAGGCGTCCAGACTGGCGCTCTTGGTCGAGGTGTTGTGATCCATGGTGGCAAAGGTCTTGTCCGGTGCCCGAAGTTGGCGCCCGGCCATCTTCAGGCCACTGAAGGCCTGGGGCGAGGTCACCTCGTGCACCAGATGACGGTCGACGTAAATAATCGGCGCTTCTCCAGCAGGCGTCGCCACCAGGTGGGCATCCCACACTTTTTCATACAATGTCTTGCCCATTACACCCCCTCCCGAATCGCATTGGCGATATAGTCGCCCATCTCTGCCGTGGTCTTGGCATTATGCCGCTGCTCCGGCGCCAGCAACTCACAGGTAAAGAAGCCATCTGCCAGCGCCTTGCCAACGGCGCGCTCTATCGCTGCCGCCGCCTCTTCCTGCTGCAGGCTGTGGCGCAACATCAAGGCCGCCGACAAGATCTGCGCTACCGGGTTGGCAATCCCCTTGCCGGCAATATCCGGGGCACTGCCACCGGCCGGTTCATAGAGACCGAAACCACTGCTGTTGATGGAAGCCGATGACAACAGCCCCATGGAGCCGGTCAACATGGCGATTTCATCGGAAAGTATGTCGCCGAACAGGTTGGAGCACAGCATCACATCAAAGTCCCAGGGGCGACGCAGCAGTTGCATGGTGGCGTTGTCGATATAGATATGTTCCAGTTCCACATCCGGATACTCGCTCGCGACCTGCTCGACCACTTCACGCCAAAGTACCGAGCAGGCCAGCACGTTGGCCTTGTCGACCGACGTCACCTTACCGCGGCGGCCGCGGGCGGCCTCGAAGGCGATATGGGCGATTCGGCGGATCTCGGCGCGGCTGTATCTCATGGTGTCAAACGCCTCTTCGCTCTCGCCCTCCCCCTGACGCCCCTTGGGTTTGCCAAAGTAGATACCGCCGGTCAGTTCACGCACGCACAGTACATCAAACCCTTTGGCCGAGATATCGGCGCGCAGCGGCGACAGATGTTCCAGCCCCTGATGTAACTTGGCCGGTCTCAGGTTACTGAATAAGCCGAAATGGCCCCGCAGCGGCAACAGCGCGCCGCGCTCGGGTTGTTCATTGGGAGGCAGTTTTTCCCATTTGGGGCCGCCTACCGAGCCGAACAGAATTGCATCTGCCGCTTCACATCCGGCCAGGGTCGATGCCGGCAACGGGCAGCCATGGTTATCTATCGCTATGCCGCCGACATCATATTCGGCGTACTCCATTGCCAGGTCGAAGCGTTGCTCTACCGCCGTCAGCACCTTACGGGCCTGGGCCATGACTTCCGGGCCTATGCCGTCGCCGGCCAATACCGCTATCTGATAACTCATACGCCACCCAACTCCTTTCTCTGTTGTATTTTCTGTTTATGATCCGCCACCTGGTCGGCACGCTGAATAAGGTTCATCACATGCACCAGGGCCGCGGCCGAAGCCTCGACCACATCGGTAGCCAAGCCGACACCGTGGAAATTGCGCCCCTGGTACTGAGCCGTGATATCCACCTGCCCCAGCGCATTCTGGCCTTCGCCTTTGGCGCTCAACTTATAGCTGCAGATATCCACGCTCTGGCCGCTGGCGCGGGCTATCGCCTTATAGGCAGCATCCACAGGGCCATTGCCGGTGGCGGCTTCGGTCACTACCTCACCGCCAGCTTCAATACGTACAGTGGCGGTGGCCATGCCCTCGGTAGAGTCGGATTGCACCACCAGCTGCTGCAACTGGAAGTGGTCGTCGGCCGCTGCCCGGCCCTCCATATACACCAAGGCTTCCAGGTCATAGTCGAACACCTGGCCCTTCTTGTCGGCCAGTTTCAGGAAGGCGTCGTACAGCTGATCCAATGAATAATCCTGCTCTGAATAACCCATCTGCTCCATTCGATGCTTGATCACATGGCGGCCGGAGCGTGAGGTCATATTCAGGTGATTGCGATTCAGGCCTATGCTCTCAGGTGTCATGATTTCATAGGTGTTTTGCGCCTTTAACATGCCGTCTTGATGGATACCGGATGAATGGGTAAAGGCATTGGCGCCCACTATCGCCTTGTTGGCCTGAATAGGCATATTGCATAACTGGCTCACCATGGAGGAAGTGCGGTGAATTTCCTGAGCCTTGATGCCTGTCTCCAGCCCCAGAATGTCTTTGCGGGTTGCCAGGATCATGGCGATCTCTTCCAATGAACAGTTACCTGCCCGCTCACCTATGCCGTTGATGGTACACTCAATCTGCCGGGCCCCCTGCTGCACCGCCATGATGGAGTTGGCAACCGACAATCCCAAATCGTCGTGGCAGTGCACAGAGATCACCGCCTGATCGATATTGGGCACCCGGTTAAACAGGGTTTGAATAATGCCGCCGAACTCGCTGGGAAGGGTATAGCCCACTGTGTCCGGAATATTGATGGTGCGGGCACCGGCTTCGATGGCCGCCTCGACCATGCGACACAGATTATCTATCGGGGTCCGGCCGGCGTCTTCGCAGGAAAACTCCACATCATCGGTAAAACGCCTGGCATACTTCACCGCCCCTACCGCCATCTCCAGCACTTGGTCGAAGGAGCGCTTCAGCTTGCTCTGCACATGGATATTTGAAGTTGAGATAAAGGTATGAATGCGGAACTGATCCGCGACCGATAAGGCCTGGGCCGCAGCGTCGATATCTTTCTCCAGTGCCCGCGACAGGGCGCAGACCCGACTGTTTTTGATGGTACGGGCTATGGTCTGTACCGACTCAAAGTCGCCGGGAGAGGAAACCGGGAACCCCACCTCCATGATGTCGACCCCCAGGCGCTCGAGAGCCATGGCTATCTGCAGTTTTTCTTTCACTGTCAGGCTGGCTGCCAGCGCCTGCTCGCCGTCCCGTAAGGTGGTATCGAAAATAAACACTCTGTCAGACATCTGGATTCTCCATTCAGGGGTTTCGATTGATTTTTCCCGTGCCAGAAACAAAAAACCCCGCGGTTTCTGGCGCGGGGTTTTGAGTTCTGGCTTGCTAATCGACGTGCAAGTCTAGCTCCTCCGCGCAGGGACTGCGAGAGTAAGGAGGAGGAGAGACAGTTGCATTTGTGGGTTCATTTAGCTGTTCTATACCAGATAAAAATTCGTTTAAAGTGGGTTTATATTCTTCCCACCGGGCTCAAGAGGTTCAATAATTAACTGCCTCCTTGCTCGCTGTCAAGCCTATATTTCTCAGCATCAGTTGAAAATTTCGGCTTAACGTGCTGATTTGCACCATTCAAGCCTTGGTGATCCAAAGCTAAATAGATGAATAAAATCTTGCCGATAGCATCATTTTTTGTGCCAAAAATGATAAAAAATAGTTATTATCCCAACACGGTTTCGCTCGGCAAAACTCACCTTCACTCAGCGGAGAAAAAATGGATTTTCGCCTCTTGGCACTGAGCTTGCTCCTGTGGTCATTTTCTGGCGCGCTTTGGGCCGCGGAGCGGTTGGACACACTGGCCAACACCCTCTATCAATATCCTACGCTGGCGCTGACCCAAATCAACGAACTTGAGCGTCAGGCCTCAGAGTTGAGCCAGGCTCAAGTGCTGAGATTGCAGTTATTTAAATGTGAAGCACTCCTGCAATTAGGAGACAACGGCGCCGCCATCAATCTGGCCGAACTGGGAGAAGCCAGAGCCAAGCAACTCAGGCTGGAACAGGCAGACAGTTATTTTCAAATTTGCCGCGCCGATGCCTATGCCAATTTCGACGATCTGAAACAATCACTGCTGTTACTCGGCGGCGCCATTGAGCAGGCCAAACGCCACAACCAACCCCAGGCTCTGGTCAACGCCCTGAGACTCAAGGGCCAGCTGGAAAACGACCTTGGCAACTATGGCACCGCCATCGAAGATCTGCGTCTGGCGCTGGACATCTACCCGGATATCGGCAATCAAAATCCGTCCTGGCTATGGCCACCTCTGGCCTATGTTTACGGCGACATGGCCAGCCTGATGTATTCCACCGGCGACCTGCGCCAAGCGGCCTACTATCTCAAGTTGGCACTGGACACAGATGAAGCCAAAGGCAAAGTTCGCCATGTGCTGTTATTGATGGCCGCCGGAGTCGCGCTGGCGCAGGAGGATACAGCCCAAGCCGACAGCCTGCTGAAACAGTCCAAAATACTGCTGCCAGAGATAGGCTCACCGCTGGAGCTTGCCAACAGTTACAGCCAGATAGCCGTGATAGAACTCGCCAGGGGCAGAACCGAGATTGCCGATGAGTTAGTGGGTATTGCCCTGCAGACCTATGAAAAACAAGGCAAAGTAAACAACTATATGCGTGCTACCCGACTGTTGGCCAGGGTACGTCTCGCCCAGCGCAACGACGATGAAGGCCTAAGGCTGCTGATGCATTCGGCGCAGCAGGCCGAGCAGCTGCAACTGGCCGATGAAGTGGCCTATACCCAACAGCTTATCAGTGACTATTACGCCGAAAGAGCTGAGTTTAAACCGGCATACGAGGCGATGAAACTGGCGGCCCAGGCCGCAGCCGAGGCCCAAAAGCAGCTCAACAATACCCGCTTTATGCAATACAAGGCCAGGCTCAGCCAGCAGGAACAGTTGCAGGTAGAAACCCAGCAGAACATTCGTCTTGCCAGTGCCGATCAGCGCTCCAAACTGAGCCAGGCCTACGGCACCATCTCTTTGCTGGCACTCGCCATCATAGGTGCGCTGATCTGGTTGGTCAGTCGCCGTAACCGCTGGCAACAACCGAGTACCGAGGCACTGGAAAAACTGCCTGCGGCCCAGCAGCTGGATGCCATGCTCAGCAGTGCCAAGAAGGGCAACTACCCCTTGAGCCTGTTGTTGCTGAGTACCAGCCATATACGTCAGGTGGATCTTTCCGCCCTGCAGCGGGCACTGGAACAGAAACTCAGAGAGCAAGACAGACTGCTGCGCTACAGCATGGATGAAATGGTGATCCTGCTGCCCTACACCTCGGTCCGGGGCGCCTTGCAGGTCAGCGAGCAACTCCGGCCGATAGTGCAGAGCTGGCAAGAGGCTCATGCCGTGCGTATTGGAGTGGCCTCGCTGCAGCAGCCCGATACCCTGGATAGCCTGGTGAAGCGTGCCGGCGTCAACCAACTCAGTCAGCAGAAAGCCGCCGAGCAACATCAGTCACCGGCGAGATAAGCCTCTATCTCGTCGAGGAACTGATCGCCAAAGCGGGCCAGTTTGCGTTCACCAACACCATTGACCGCCAACATCTCGCCTTGGCTGGTAGGCAAAATCGCCGCCATTTCCGCCAGGGTTGCATCGTTGAATACCAGATAGGGCGGTACGTCCTGCTCTTCGGCTATGCTGCGCCTTAACTGTTTGAGGCGGGCAAACAGCTTGCGATCGTAATTGAGTGGCGCTTTGCTGCTGACACTACGCCTGCGGGTAACATGCAAGTCAATTCTGGGTTCGGCCAACATCAGTGCAACTTCGCCCCTGAGCACAGGCCTGGCGGCCGGATTCAGGCGAATACTCGATCCACGGGTAATATCCTGGCTCGCCAGTCCCAAATGGATAAGCTGTCTGGTCACACTGAGCCAGTGTTCATGGCTCTTGTCTTTGCCGACACCCCAGGTGGATAACTTGTCGTGCCCCCGGTCGACCACGGCGGCCGATTTGGAACCTCTGAGCACCTCAATCAGCTGGTTCATGCCAAACTTCTGCCCCAAGCGATATATGCAGGACAGCACCTTCTGTGCATCCTCGGTGCCGTTGTAGCGTTTCGGCGGATCCAGGCAGATGTCACAGTTGCCGCAGGGCTCCAGCGCCGGTTCATCGAAGTAGTGCAGCAACACCTGGCGGCGGCAGGTCTGGGCTTCGGCAAAGGCCGCCATGGTATTGAGTTTATGCAGTTCCACCTGTTGCTGCGGCCCGGGTTCCCCCTGCTCAATCAGGTGGCGCACCCGGCCGATATCGGCGGGCTCGAACAGCATAAAGGCTTCGGCCTCGAGACCATCTCGCCCGGCGCGGCCGGTTTCCTGATAGTAGGCCTCTATGCTCTTGGGCAGATCGTAATGCACCACAAAACGCACGTTGGACTTGTTGATCCCCATGCCGAACGCGACCGTGGCCACCACTATATCCAACTGTTCCTTGAGAAATCTGTCCTGAACACTGGCGCGCTCGTCACCGCTCATACCGGCATGATAACCTTCGGCGGCATAGCCCTGTAGCCGCAGCCTTTCGGCCACTTCATCGACCCGGCGGCGGCTGGAGCAATAAACAATTCCGGCGGCGCCGTTCTGCGCGGCGATAAACTGGCGCAATTGATTGGCGGCATTGAGCTTTTCCGCCACTGTGTAGCGAATATTCGGCCTATCAAAGCTGGAAAGAAGCACATAGGGGGTGATATTGAGCCGCTGGCAGATATCATCCCGGGTCGCCTTGTCGGCGGTGGCGGTCAGCGCCATCACAGGCACGCCGGGAAACAGCTGCTTCAGGCGGCCAAGCTGGGCATATTCGGGGCGAAAATCATGGCCCCACTGGCTGATACAGTGCGCCTCATCCACGGCAAACATCGATAGCGGCAGGGATTGCAGCCGCTCAATAAACTCATGCTGCAGCAAGCGCTCCGGCGAGACATACAACAAGCGGATCTCCCCCTGATGCAACTGGCGCAGCACCTTGAGGCTCTGCTCCCTGGGCAAGGATGAGTTGAGATAAGCGGCATTGACCCCGGTCTGCAGCAGGCTGTCTACCTGATCTTTCATCAGGGAGATAAGCGGCGAAACCACCAGAGTCAACCCTGGCATCAACAATGCGGGCAGTTGGTAACACAGACTCTTGCCGCCGCCGGTGGGCATGATCACCATGCAGTCTTCCCCGGCCATCACACGTTCAATCACCTGGCGCTGCCCTTCACGGAAAGTGCGGTAGCCGAACACCTGCTGCAAGGCTTGCTGCATAGGGTCTTGGGGATGATTTAGGCTCTCGGGAGCGATACTCAGCGGCTGATCCATGACTGTCTGTGTCCAAAGAAGAGGCCGCTATTCTAAATGAAGCCAACACCAGAGTGCCAGCCAAGAGGGGATTTTTCCGCCTGGACTAGGCAAACGGCCATATTAGCGTTAGATTGATTGCTCTAAAAAACAACAATAGCAGGAAGCCCTATGAGCCAGGACATTCAAGCCGAGGTACTCGCCAAGGTAGCAGAAGTATTTGATAAACATGTGCCTTTTCATAATCTTCTCGGCCTTGGGATCCGCCGATATGACGCCTCTGGTGTCGAAGTGGAGATCCAAATGAAGCCAGAGCTAATCGGCAACATACATCAAAAAATACTCCATGGCGGGGTTACCGCAACCGTGTTGGATGTGGTTGGCGGCCTGACGGCATTCTCCGGCTTAGTTATCAGTCGCGACAACTGGACAGTGGAGCAGTTGCAACAGCGACTGCAAACCCTGAGCACCATAGATCTCAGGGTCGACTATCTGCGCCCCGGCTGGGGAGAAGTCTTCAGCGGCACAGGAACAGTGATCCGTGCCGGCAACAGGGTCTCTGTCTGTCGAATGGAGCTGCATAATGAAAAAGGCAGCCATATTGCTTTTGGTACAGGGACTTACATGGTCGGCTGAGTAGCTGTTTAAAACTCAAACACTGAATCTGTTGTCGATAACTTGAGCCGAGGGGCTTTGCCCCCTACAATCGCCCTTCTCTCCTTTTCGTCATTGTGTAGTACCTATGCCTGAAACCGAATACCGCAAGGGGGTCATTCTCGCCCTTTGCGCTTATATTTTTTGGGGCTTTGCGCCGCTGTACTTCAAGTTGCTACATCATGTCTCGGCTCCCGAGATCCTGCTGCACCGCATCATCTGGTCCTTCGTCTTTATGGGGGGCCTGATGCAGTTTATCGGTGGTTTCGGCCAGCTCAGGCTGTTACTCAAGCGCCCGAAACAGTTGGCGGTACTGCTGCTGACTTCGATTCTTATCGCCGGCAACTGGCTGCTATTTATCTGGGCGGTCAACAATGATCATATGCTGGATGCCAGTCTGGGCTACTTTATCAACCCGCTGTTCAATGTGTTGCTCGGCATGCTGTTTCTGGGGGAGCGGCTCGGGAGACTGCAATGGGTGGCGGTAACACTTGCCGCCGCCGGGGTGGTGATCCAACTGGTTTCTTTCGGCTCGATTCCGCTGGTATCCCTGGGGCTCGCAGCCTCCTTCGGTTTCTACGCCTTGCTGCGCAAGAAGGTCAATGTCGACGCCAAGACAGGCCTTTTGGTCGAAACTGCGGTGTTAATGCCCGCAGCGCTGGGCTTTTTACTGCTGGGCACTGGTGAAGCCGGTGCCAATATGCTCAGTAACAGTTGGGATCTCAACCTGCTGCTGATGGCCGCCGGTATCATCACCACCATCCCCTTGCTGTGCTTTGCCGGTGCGGCAGTGCGGATCCCGCTGATTATGCTGGGCTTCTTCCAGTACATAGGCCCAAGCATTATGTTTATCATGGCAGTGACCCTGTTCGATGAACCCTTCGATATCGAAAAGAGCATTACCTTCGGCTTCATCTGGGCCGCCCTGGTGGTGTTTACTTTGGATATGCTGCGAAAACGCTCTCGCAGGTAACAAACACAACCGGCCCGGATGGAGTTTCCGGGCCGGTTAAGCAATATTCAACCTTTATCCCGGCAGATTCTGCCCCAGCCCCTTAAGCAAACTCTCCGCCTCGGGCATACTCAGCAGCAGGCTGTAACCAAGGTCGGTCGGCAGTAACAAGACGCTATCTTTTTCCGTCAGAGCCACAAACGCTTTGCTGCCATCATTGAGCCGATACCACCCCAGGGTGTAACCGGGTAGGCCTATGCCCTGGGTACGCATGCCAAGCCTGGGGCCGCTGGCATCGCCGAGATTAATCACTTTCGCCTCTGAGATACGCAGATGCTCTGGAGCCAGGCTCTGGCCGTAGAATGGCACCTCGACCACCAGGCTTTGAGCCGTCAATTCCACCTTGGATGCCTGCGCCTGCCAAAATACCCACACAGATCCCGCCAGTGTTACCAACAGTAAACCCGAGGCGGCGCTCTTGGCCATTGTCGGCATCTTCCGAATGCGGATCAGCAGCAAGATGGCCGCCAACATCAGTATCAAGGCGATAAAGCTGCCACTGGCGACGCCGGTCAATGGCGCCAACTCGTAACTTCCACTGTTCATCTCTCGCTCCTTAATGGATAGGCATAAGTGGGCTTAGCTTAGGAGCTAAAGACATAATATGTCAACAAATGGAATACGCCTGCTTACAAAGAGCCCCGCTGAGCGGGGCCGGTTTTTACAGATCAAGCGCCAAAATTTTGGAGCGACGCTGGTAGTTATAGAGCTGCTTCTTCTTACTCGGCAAAGCATCTACCTCCACCAGCTCAAAGCCGTGTTCCAGGAACCAGTGAATGCTGCGGGTCGTCAGCGCAAACAGTCTGGAATAACCACGCACCTTGGCCTGGCCTATGATGTTTTGCAACAGCAGGCTACCGCGATCGGCATCGCGATAGTCAGGATGCACCACCAGACAGGCAAACTCGCCGGCGTTGTCCTCTTCAAAGGGATAGAGCGCCGCGCAGCCTATCACCAGTCCATCACGCTCAATCAGCATAAACTGCTCTATTTCTATCTCCAGTTGCTCGCGGGAGCGACGCACCAGGATCCCCTGCTCTTCCAGCGGGCGGATCAGGTTGAGTATGCCGCCAATATCGGCAATGGATGCGCGCCGCAAGCGCTCGGCACTCTCTGTGACTATCTGGGTACCTATGCCCTCACGGGAGAAGAGTTCCTGCAACAGGGCACCATCTTCCAGATAGCTGACCAGATGGCAACGGGGCACACCGCTGCGACAGGCATCAATACTGGCCTTGAGAAATGCCATGGTGCCGACACAGCCTTCACCCTGGCCGGCCAGTTTCTCGAGAATTTTCTGGGCATCGTTGGGCATCAGCTCGGCAATAACATCACCGTTGCGATCCAAAATACCATTCTGGGAGCTGAAGCCGATCATCTTGTCGGCCTTGAGTTTGATAGCCACCTGAGTCGCCACTTCTTCGGCGGTGAGGTTAAAACTCTCGCCGGTGACCGAAGCCGCTATCGGCCCCATCAGGATGATGCAGTTGTTTTCCATCTGCCGTTTGAGTCCCTGAACATCGATACGGCGCACCTTGCCGGAGAGGCAATAGTCAATACCATTGTCGACCCCCAAAGGCTGGGCGATGACAAAGTTACCACTGA
This sequence comes from Shewanella carassii, assembly GCF_002777975.1. Taxonomy (GTDB): domain Bacteria; phylum Pseudomonadota; class Gammaproteobacteria; order Enterobacterales; family Shewanellaceae; genus Shewanella; species Shewanella carassii. Next base: position 42,644 of record NZ_NGVS01000045.1, on the reverse strand, counting down.
CCACGTTGATCTGTGCGCCCTGCATCGGCGTGTTCGACAGGCTCATGGACAACCTAGCTGTAATATCAAACTGCAAAGAACCGGCTACCTGCTTAATGACCTTGAGAGTGGTTTCATCGGTGATCCGCACGCCTTGATGGTAGGCAGGCTCAATCTGATTGTTAGCCAAGGCTTCGTCTATCTGTGGCCGGGCGCCATAGACCAATACCACCTTGATCCCCAGGCTATGCAGCAGAGCAACATCATTGATGATGGAGCGAAACTTAGGCTGAGCCAACGCCTCGCCCCCCAACATCACAACAAATGTCTTGCCCCTGTGAGCATTGACATAGGGAGCAGAATGACGAAAACCATCAACCAATTCTGTGGTACGCACCTTGGGATTTACCTCACACTCGTTAAAGCCGACATAAAATGAATGCCACCCCCGTGGCACGGATAACATAGTAATGCATTTAAATTCACTTAAAAAGAATTTATTTGCACAAATACTTATTTTAAATCTCTAACTATTCACATGAAGGGTAAGCCATATCCAGCATCACCCCCCTGAGACTCAAACCGAGTAAATATTCGCCGCTGCGGTTCAAGTGATTGCATAGAAAGGTATAGCAGGGATCTGTTTAGAAAGTATGAATCCACCTGAACCGCAGAAGGCCAGCAGCCGAACTCTTGCGGAATAACTCAGGACTAGTGGATTGAAGGTGATAGCGGCAGCTTGGTGACAAAGGAGATAAGCTTAAGGGCAACGAGAGCCAAACCGGCTCGACTACGGCCGCGGCGGCCAAATTCAAATCAAAAAAAAGCCCCTGCGAGAGGGGCTTTCCAAGAATGCAAATACCAAGTGGATTACTTGATTTTGGCTTCTTTGTAGATAACGTGCTGACGAACTACGGGATCAAACTTTTTGATCTCCATTTTCTCAGGCATGTTACGCTTGTTCTTGTCGGTAGTGTAGAAGTGACCAGTCTTGGCGCTTGAAACCAGCTTGATCTTCTCACGATTGCCTTTAGCTTTAGCCATTTTCTATTACACCTTCTCGCCACGGGCACGAAGTTCAGCAACAACGACTTCGATACCTTTCTTGTCGATAATGCGCATACCCTTGGTAGAAACGCGCAATTGTACGAAACGCTTTTCGTCTTCTAACCAGAAACGGTGGTTCTGCAGGTTAGGTAAAAAACGACGACGAGTTGCGTTTTTTGCGTGCGAACGGTTGTTACCAACCATTGGTCGCTTGCCAGTAACTTGGCATACTCTTGACATGTCAATCTTCTCCAAAAAACAATTTTAACGCTCGAGCATTAATGTGCCTCGTATGGCCGTCGCCCGAGGCACAAAGAGGGCGCATGTTATACAGGATAACTGAGGAAAGATCAAGCGATGGATCAATCCATCCATCCGCGTTCTGCGAAGGAAACTATCTCGCAATCCCCTACAACCATATGATCCAGAAGTGAAACATCTATGGTTGCGAGCGCACATTTCAACCGCTCAGTAATTCGCCTGTCAGCCTGGCTGGGCTCAGCCACGCCGGACGGGTGATTATGGCAAACTATGACCGCCGCGGCCTGTTTTTCCAGCACCAGCCTAACCACCTCTCGTGGATAGACGGATGCAGAGTCCAGGGTGCCATGGAATAATTCCACGAATTGGATCACTCGGTGCTGGCTGTCCAGCAACAGAATCGCAAACACCTCGGTGGCACGGTCCGCTAATTGTCTCATTAAATAGTCGCGAGTCAAATCCGGATTTGTCAAAACCGCCCCTCTTTGCAGCTTTTCCCGGGAAATTCGCCTCGAAAGTTCGGCCGCGGCCTGCAATTGGGTATATTTTACCGGTCCCATTCCCGGAATTCGGGCAACCTGATTCAGTGGTGCCACCAAGAGTTGCCGCAGTGAACCGAATGCCGCGAGCAAATCTCTGGCTAATTCGACCGCACTCTGCCCCGCCAGGCCGTTACGCAGTAAGACCGCCAGTAACTCGGCATCACTCAGGCCCTTGGCTCCCTGCTGCAACAACTTTTCCCTGGGTCCCTCGCCTGTCGGCCAGTCTCTGATCCCCATCCTTGGCTCCCGTCCCTGTGCCCTATACTTTGTTTCAATTATGGTCGAGATTTTTGAAGCTGCATCCTGCCAAGTCGGGGGGGCTTTGTGATATCTTAGCCGCCAATTACCATCAGTTGATTGTCTCTATGAGCCTGAAGCATAAAAAAATCCTCTTGGGGATTGGCGGTGGCATTGCCGCCTACAAGAGTGCCGATTTGGTACGGCGTCTGCAGGACAGAGGTGCCGAAGTCAGAGTCGTCATGAGCCAGAGCGCCATGGAATTCATTACCCCGCTGACCTTGCAGGCGTTATCCGGCCATCCTGTGGCCTCAGATCTGCTGGATCCGGCGGCCGAAGCTGCCATGGGGCATATCGAATTGGCCCGCTGGGCCGATCTGGTTATCATTGCCCCCGCTACCGCCAACCTGTTGGCCCGCATTCGTGCCGGTATGGCCGATGAACTGATCACCACCACCTGCCTAGCAACGGCGGCTAAGGTGATGCTCTGCCCGGCGATGAACCAACAGATGTACCAAAACGTAGCGACCCAGGACAACCTCAAGGTGCTGGCCGAGCGCGGTTATGGTATCTGGGGCCCAGATAGCGGCAGCCAAGCCTGTGGTGAAGTCGGCCCGGGGCGTATGCTGGAACCCAATGATATCGCCCAGCGAGCCGCCGCTTGCTTTGAGCCACAGCTGTTGGCAGGCCAAAAGCTGCTGCTGACTGCCGGACCGACCCGCGAAGCGATAGATCCTGTGCGTTATATCTCCAACCACAGCTCAGGCAAGATGGGGTTTGCACTGGCCACCGCAGCGGCGCAGATGGGCGCCGAAGTGACTCTGGTCAGCGGCCCGGTTAATTTGGCTACCCCGGCAGGGGTGACCCGAGTCGATGTGCAATCGGCCAAAGAGATGCTCGATGCCGTGATGCAACGGGTGGAACAACAGGATATTTTTATTGGCTGCGCCGCAGTGGCAGACTATCGTGTCGCCGATGTCGCCGAAGCCAAAATAAAAAAATCTTCCGAAACCATGGCATTGGCACTGGTGCGTAACCCGGATATTCTGGCCACGGTCGCCAGCCATTCTATCCGGCCCTTTACCGTGGGTTTTGCGGCAGAAACCCATGAAGTGGAGACCTACGCGCGTGACAAGCTCAAGCGCAAGAAACTCGATATGATTGCCGCCAACGATGTGTCTGTTCCGGGTCAGGGTTTCAATGCCGACCGGAATGCTCTGAAAGTATTTTCTGCAACAGGTTGTGATGAACTGCCGGCCACCGACAAGTTGAGCCTGGCCAAACAGTTGCTGATCCTGATAGCGAAGCATAAAAACAACTCATGAAAACACCCATAGAACTGAAAATTCTCGACTCGCGTATTGGCAGTGAATTTCCGCTGCCAAGCTATGCGACCCCAGGCAGTGCCGGCATGGATCTACGCGCCATGCTGGACACCAGCATCACCATAGCCCCGGGTGAAACTGTATTGATCCCGACCGGAATTGCGGTTCATGTGGCCGACCCTTCTCTGGCGGCGGTGATCCTGCCCCGCTCGGGTCTGGGCCACAAAAACGGCATAGTGCTCGGCAACTTGGTCGGCCTTATCGACTCTGACTATCAGGGCCCGCTGATGGTTTCCTGCTGGAACCGCAGCCAGACACCTTTCACCCTGGAGATAGGTGACCGCTTGGCCCAATTGGTGTTTGTGCCCGTCGTTCAAGCCCAGTTCAAACTGGTGGATGAATTTGACACCTCGGACAGAGGCGAAGGTGGCTTCGGCCATTCAGGCACTCAATAATTCTTGCCACTGACAGAGCGAAACATGGCTGTAAAAGAAAAAATCAATCGTCGTGAACACATACTCCAATCCCTTGCCAGAATGCTGGAAACCAATCCGGGGCAAAGGATTACCACTGCCAAGTTGGCCTCGGAAGTTGGCGTGTCGGAAGCGGCGCTCTATCGCCACTTTCCCAGCAAGGCGCGGATGTTTGAAGGCCTGATTGAGTTTATTGAAGACTCTCTGCTGTCACGCATCAACCTCATCATGGATGAAGAGAAAGACACCATGAAACGCTGCCAACAGGCACTGCAGCTGTTATTGGTGTTTGCCGAGCGCAACCCAGGGATCTCCCGGGTACTGAGCGGTGATGCCCTGCTGGGCGAAAATGAGCGGCTCAGAGAGCGGATCAACCTGTTGTTTGCCAAGTTGGAAACCCACCTGAAGCAAATCCTGCGGGAAAAATCCCTGCGAGAAGGGCAAAAATTCGCCCTGGATGAAGCCATTCTGGCAAACCTGCTGTTGGCCGTGGCCGAAGGCCGTATTGCCCAGTTTGTTCGCAGTGAATTCAAGCTCAAGCCAACGGCTCACTTCGAGGAGCAGTGGCAGTTTATTCAAAGCCAGTTATTACAGAGCTGAGCCCCCTGTTTTCGAGATCAAGGACGGTAAAAACCGTCCTTTTTTTATGGATTTAGCCTTGTCCAAACCCAAGCATTTCATTAACATTGAACAAACATGGGTTACTTATAATAAACACAAGGATGTCAAATGAAGTTCCAACCTTTGTTGGCCGGCACGTTACTGCTGGCACCCGCTCTCGCTTTGGCCCAGAGCAATCAAGCGCCCACGCCGGCAGAAATTTTCAGCCAGGGGGCGCAATACACCAATGTCAAAATCTCCCCCTCAGGTGACTATCTCAGCGTGATCATGAATCACGAAGGAAAAGATAAGCTACTGATCCTCAATACTGAAGACCTCAGTGCCAAGCACATAGTTTATTTCCCGGGCAACGCCCAAGTGGGCAGTTATTCCTGGGTCAACGATGAACGTGTCGTGGTCGCCAAGGAATACCTCAAGGGTTGGGATGATCGCCCGCTCTACTATGGTGAGTTGATGGCGGTGAACGCCGATGGCTCCAAGGTCGCCTATCTGTTCGGTTACAATTCCGGCCAGCAACAAACCGGTTCCCACCTGAAGAAAAATACCGCCATCCAGGCCACTGCCTATGTGCTCGACCCCTTGCCGGATGATGACCGCTATATGTTGGTCAACGCCATCCCCTGGAACGGCGGTCGCAGCCTGGATTATGAACAGTTACAGGATGTCTATCGGGTTGATGTCTACCGTGGCACCCGCAAGAAAATCACCCGCTCTCCCATAGGAATGGCCAGCTTCATGACAGATGATGACGGTGAAGTGCGCTTTGTGGCCGGTCAGGACAAAAGCAACAACACCCGGATTTTCTACCGTAACGACGGTGAATGGATTGACACCGACAAGCTGAACATAGGTCTGAAGGACTTTACCCCAATCTCCTTTACCGAAGATCCCAACAGCGTCTATGCCGCCGCGTCTCAGGCCGGTGAGCCCAAGGCCGTGTATCGGGTCAACCTGAAAACCGGTGAAAAGAAGATGATGGTCAATGACGCCAGAGTCGAGCCGGACAACTTCTGGATCAACGGCCAGAACAAACAGCTCTATGCGGTGGAGTTTGCCAACGGTTACCCAACCTACGCCTTTGTTGACTCTGAAGATCAACATGCTGTGTATCTGAAGCAACTGCTGGCCAGCCTGCCGGGGCACCAGGTGCGCATCATCAGCGAGACCCGCAATGCCGACAAGATGATCATTCTGGCCTTCAACGACCGCAACCCGGGCGACTACTATCTGTTTGACACTAAAGCGGTCAAACTCAGACACCTGCTGCGTACCATGGAAAGCATAGATCCGGCCCAAATGGCCGAAGTGAAACCCATGGATATCAAGGTGCGTGATGGCATGACGATTCAGGCCTACCTGACCTTGCCACCCGGCAAAGATCCCAAGCAGTTGCCTTTGGTGGTCAACCCGCACGGCGGCCCACACTATGTCAGGGACAGCTGGGGCTTTGATCCTCAAAACCAGATGCTGGCCAATCAGGGCATAGCCGTACTGCAGGTTAACTTCCGCGGTTCGGGTGGTTACGGCGAAGCCTTCCAGCAAGCGGGCTACCGCAAGTGGGGCAGTGAAATTCAGTACGACATCATAGACGCCACCCGCCATTTGATAGATCAAGGCATAGTGGACAAGCAGCGCATCTGTATCGTCGGCGGCAGCTTTGGCGGCTACAGCGCGCTGCAAAGCTCGGTCATGGAGCCGGATCTGTTCAAGTGCGCCATCGGCTTTGCCGGGGTGTACGATCTGGAAATGATGTTTAAAGAAGGTGACGTGCAGGAACGTGACTCGGGTACCAGCTACCTGCGAACTGTGCTTGGTCAGGACCAAGCCGTGCTGCGTGCCATGTCGCCCACTCGCAACGTCGACAAGCTCAAGGCCAATCTGCTGCTTGTGCACGGCGGCAATGATGAGCGCGCCCCCATAGAGCAGTTTGAAGCCCTGGAAGATGCGCTCAAGAAGCGTAACTACCCCTACCAGAAAATCATCATGGATGATGAGGGCCACGGTTTCTACGATGAAAGCCACAGAGCCATCTACTATCAGAAAATGCTCAACTTCCTGAAGCAGAATCTGGGCGTTTAAGTTTAACTGCCTTAAACCAAGCCGCTCTCCAGGGAGCGGCTTTTTTCGTACTATGGGGCTTTTCTGGTATGAATTTACAGCAAATAGCGGTATTCTCCGCTTCCCGCAGATAAATGTGAAAAGCGTCACAGCTTGCGCGGACAGTAACAAACGGAAGGCGCTGGCTTGGCGTCTATCCGCCGGAGGAAAACAATGGCATTGAGTGAAGCAGCTTTGATGGTTCAGACCGCGCTCCTGGAGCGAGGACTCGAGACCCCCATGGTACCCTGTGGCTTGTCGGCCGAGGAGCGCAAGGAAAAAATAGAGGCCCATATGAAGGCCATTTTGACCTTGATGTCGCTGGATTTGAGCGACGACAGCCTGATGGATACGCCAAAACGTATCGCCAAGATGTATGTCGACGAAATTTTCTCCGGCCTCGACTATGCCAACTTCCCCAAGATCACTGTTATCGACAACAAGATGGGCTTCGATGAAATGGTGCGGGTGCAGGACATCAGCCTCACCAGCACCTGTGAGCACCATCTGGTGACCATAGATGGCACGGCCACTGTGGCCTATCTGCCGCGGAAGAAGATCATCGGCCTGTCGAAGATCAACCGCATAGTACGTTTCTTTGCCCAGCGGCCACAGGTGCAGGAGCGCCTGACCCAGCAAGTACTGGTTGCGTTGCAGACCCTGCTGGAAACCAAAGATGTGGCGGTAAAAATGGATGCAGTGCATTACTGCGTTAAATCCCGCGGTGTGATGGACTCCACCAGCTCCACCACCACTACGGCTCTTGGTGGCGTGTTCAAGTCCAACCCGGCCACCCGCGCCGAGTTTCTGCATCAGGCCAAATAGCCTCTCCGTAATAAAAAACGCTGCCAAGGCAGCGTTTTTTATTGGACTGTACAGAAAGTTACTCAAGCTTCTTTAAGAGCCGAGATTCTATCCTGGACGGCATTAAATACCATACTGTTCACGATAGGCGCTAACGGCGGCCAACTCCTGCTCCATCCCCGGCTTCTCGGCCAAGTAGGAAATCAAATCGGCCAGCTTGATGATGGCCACTATCTGGCAACCAAAGTCGCGCTCCACTTCCTGAATGGCAGACAGTTCGCCCTTGCCCTTCTCCTGACGGTCGAGTGCAATCAATACCCCGGCCAGAGTCGCGCCATTGGCCTGAATGATCTCCATGGACTCGCGAATAGCGGTACCTGCGGTGATCACATCATCCACCAACATCACCTTACCCTTGAGCTCGCTGCCAACCAGGTTGCCGCCTTCGCCGTGGTCTTTCTTCTCTTTGCGGTTAAAACAGTAAGGAATATCCAGATCATGGTGTTCGGCCAAGGCTACAGCCGTGGTTGTGGCGATGGGGATCCCCTTGTAGGCCGGGCCAAACAGGAGATCGTAGTCGATACCGGCATCCACCAGCGCAGCAGCATAAAAACGGCCCAGGCGGGCCAGATCCCGGCCAGTGTTAAACAGACCGGCATTGAAGAAGTATGGGCTCTTGCGGCCGGACTTCAGGGTAAACTCACCGAATCTCAACACCTGACGCTCAAGGGCAAATTCAATAAACTCGCGCTGATAGGCTTTCACGATCTCTCCTCTTGTGATTATGGGTAAGCCCTTAAGGCTCACGGGTACGAACAAGTACTCTCTGGAGTACGAAAAAAAGGACCCTCATGGGGTCCTTAAAAAAACTTAACTCAATGCAGCCTTCTGCACATCGATAATCTCACGAATGCCATGCTTGGCCAGCTCCAGCAGACTCAGCAACTCTTCATGGCTGAACGGCTCGCCTTCGGCGGTGCCCTGGATCTCGATGATCTTGCCGGTTTCTGTCATCACCACGTTCATATCGGTTTCGGCGGCGCTGTCTTCGATATATTCCAGGTCACAGATAGGCTCACCTTCAAAAATCCCCACGCTCACGGCGGCGATCAGGAATTTGAGCGGATTAGCCTTGAGAATCCCCTTGGCACGAGCCCAATTAAGCGCATCCACCAGAGCCACACAGGCACCAGTGATGGCTGCGGTGCGGGTACCGCCGTCGGCTTGAATCACATCACAGTCGATCACTATGGTGTTTTCACCCAGCAGCTTCATATCCACAGCGGCGCGTAAAGCACGGCCGATGAGGCGCTGAATTTCCTGGGTACGACCAGACTGCTTGCCCCGGGCCGCTTCGCGATCCATACGGCTATGGGTAGAACGGGGCAACATGCCATATTCTGCCGTCACCCAACCTTGGCCCTGGCCTTTGAGAAATCTCGGCACCCCTTCGGTAAAACTGGCGGTACAGAGTACTTTGGTATCGCCGAACTCGACCAGCACGGAACCTTCCGCATGGGCGGTAAACTGGCGAGTGATTGAAATGGGGCGGGTTTGAGCCGGAGTTCTGTTGCTGGGACGCATAGTGAATTCCTGTATTTTGTCGTCTGGACTGAATTGGCTGCATATTATAGGGCCTTGCGGCGCTTGACGCCATGACGGATCTGTATCGAACCGACAAAGTGTATACACTTCACTTTAACCCCGGGGGCAAGCTGTCTATAATCCTCTGCTACACCCGTCTTCAAGCAACTGGAATATCTGATGATCCACAGCATGACCGCCTACGCCCGTATCGAGCATAAAGCCGACTGGGGCACAGCCTCCTGGGAAATCCGCTCAGTCAACCAGAGATATCTGGAAACCTATCTGCGCCTGCCGGAACAGTTCCGCAGCTTGGAGCCTGTGCTGCGAGACAGACTGCGCAAGCGTCTCAATCGCGGTAAGGTAGAAGTCAACCTGCGCTACGAGCTGAGCGATCAACAAGGTACCCAGCTGAATATGAATCAGGACTTGGCGCTGCAACTGTTGCAGGCCGCCAACTGGGTAAAACAGCAAGCCGGCCAGGGTGAGCTCAACCCGGTGGATATTCTGCGCTGGCCAGGGGTCATGTCCTCATCTGAGCAAGACATGGATGCCATTGCCGCCGAACTGCTCAAAGCCTTCGACGGCGCCGTCGATCAGTTTATTGAAGCCCGCGGCCGTGAAGGCAGCGCCATCAAAGAGATGCTGCTGACCCGCCTGGATGCCGTTGAAGCCCAGGTCGCCATCGTCCGCGAGCACATGCCCAAGGTCATGGAATGGCAAAGGGAAAAACTCAGCAACCGCCTAGCCGAAATCCAGGGCGAACTGGATCCGGCCAGACTGGAACAGGAAATGGTATTGCTGGCCCAAAAACAGGACGTGGCCGAAGAGATGGACCGCCTTGAAGCCCACGTGGTCGAAGCCCGCCGGATCCTCAACAAGGGTGGCAGCGAGGGCCGCAGACTGGACTTCATGATGCAAGAGTTCAACCGCGAATCCAACACCCTGGCCTCCAAATCAATCAGCAGCGAAATCACCGCCGCCGCAGTCGAGCTTAAAGTGCTGATTGAGCAGATGAGAGAGCAGATCCAGAACGTGGAGTGATGTTTTAACATTCACAATGTACAGCATTAAGCCTCATTTTTTTGAGGCTTTTTTGTTTTCACAGACTCGTCCTCGACAGTTGTAGCATTTATGGTGGGCAGCCTAAGCCATTAATTTACAAGATGGTGGGCAAGGTATCGGATGACAACAAGATAATTCAAAACAGTTAATGGTAAATTATTTGAAGTCCAAGTTGGTAGTCGCTACAACCATCGATAGAAGTAGGTTATCCATTGTCATCAAAGCAATCTGAACAAAGCATTAAACACAGTTGGTTTGGCCATTTCTATATGGGCAAGCCTGATGCTGTAAAACTCACTAGCTGTGGTATTACTTTTCATCGTGGTAAAGGTTTGTTTGCGCCAGAACACCCCGTAATCAATAACACGAGTGATGAAGTGAGTTTTAAGTGGCAGCAACTTGACTCGCCACCAACATTTAACTTTAGTCCTTTGGGTTACCTACTTAGCTTTACCGTATCCGGTGAGGTTTATCAATTGCCCTACTTAACCTACTGGGCTCGTTATCAATCTAGTAAAGAAGTGACACAACGGTGGGCTGCTGGTAATGGGCAAAGTATCTGTGAGCTGGTGGCTCGAGTTGAGCGCACCCTTGCTACTGAGTACCTGCGCCAATCACGCTTAGAGATGATACAGGCCAGAGTTAAGCGTGAGTATAAACGCTGGTTCCCTTGGTCTGAAAATATGCAATTGGATAATGATATAACAGCAGCACTAACCAAGTTAAAGCTGATGCATTGCTGGAGCCCAACCGATATAGAAAGGTTACGTGAAAACTATGTTCAAGCACAGCTGATCAAGTTTGCCGATTTCTTTGAGCATGTTGAATCTAACCCTCTGACCGATAAGCAGCGACGAGCCTGCATCATTGATGATAACAATAACTTGTTATTAGCGGGTGCTGGGACAGGAAAGACCAGCGTTATGGTGGGTCGTGCTGGCTACTTAGTTAAAAGTGGTCAAGCACAAGCCGATGATATTTTGCTGCTCGCCTATGGCAGAAAAGCCGCTGACGAGATGGATGAACGGATAAAAGAGAAGCTTGGTACAGATGATATTAAAACGAGCACTTTTCATAGCTTAGGTTTAAGGATTATTTCTGAAGTTGAAGGCGCATCACCCAGTCTGTCTCCTTGGGCTGAGGATGAAAAATCCAAAGATAGGTGGGTACAGAGCACCCTTGAAACTTTGATTGAAAATGAGGCCTATCGTAAACAGCTGTTTGAGTACTTTAGCCAATACTATTATGTTGAGAAAAGCCCTTTCGATTTTGAGTCAAAGGGTGAGTATTTCCAGTACTTAATTGATAACGATATTCGCACCTTGAAAGGGGAGCGAGTAAAAAGCTTCGGCGAGCTTTATATCGCTAATTGGCTATTCAGTAATGGCATTGAGTACCAGTATGAAGCTAAATATGAGCATGATGTAAGTAGTGTTGATTTCCGCCAATATCAGCCCGACTTCTACCTACCTGACTATTGTGTCTATATTGAGTATTACGGCACTGATGAAGATGATAGCACCGCGCCTTACATTGATAACCAGCAATATTTGGAGTCAATGGAGTGGAAGCGCCAGCTGCACAAAAAGCATGAAACAGTCTGTCTTGAACTGTTTTACCATCAGCATAGAAAAGGCCTGCTCATTGAAAAGCTCGAACACGCCATCCAAGCATTAAAGATCAAAGAGTCCCCTCTACCCGATGAAGCGATACTCGCAACCCTTAATGAACTTGGTCGCGTTACCGAGTTAGCTAAGCTTTTCAGTAAGCTAATTGGCTTGTATAAAGCTGCTTGCTTGGATAACAACGGGCTAGAGAAGGTATTTAATAATGCCGCAGATGCCAAGCAAACTCGTAAAGCATTTGAGCTGCTAGAGCCGATACTAAGCAGTTACCAACAACACCTGTCAGCTTCTGGCGATATAGATTTTGAGGATATGATCGCCAAAGCACTCGGCTATCTTCAACATGGGCAATTTATTAGTCCATGGCGCTATATTATGGTGGATGAGTTTCAAGATATCTCAGAGCCCAGAGCGCGGTTAGTTAAAGCCTTAAGGGATTCAAGCTTACCTGGCAGAAAATCAAAAGCATCTCTATTTTGTGTTGGTGATGACTGGCAAGCGATTTATCGCTTTAATGGTGCAGATGTCAACTTAACCACACAGTTTACAGATTATTTCGGTCCAACTACTAAAACGTACTTAGATCAGACATTCAGGTTCAACAGCAGCATTGGTGATGTTGCAACACAGTTTGTGACTAAGAACCCTGTGCAGCTAAAGAAAGATATTCGCTCTCTATCGCAAGTCGATTACCCCACGGTTTCATTGATACGACGGGGTGAGCAAGAGCCAGCAACTAAAGATGAACCAAGCCTTAATGCACTTGAGCAGGCTTTAAAAGCTATTAACATGCGTGCTAATAAGGCTGAAGATAAACTAAAGAGCAAGCCTGTTGTGTACCTGCTCGCTCGTTTCTGGTTTCAACTACCGGATAAGAGTGAGCTAAGACAGCTGAATCGGAAGTATCCAAGTTTAACTATTGAGTGTCAGTCTTTTCATGCCTCAAAAGGTAAAGAGGCGGATTATGTGGTGATCACGGGGATGAAAACGGGAAAGCATGGCTTCCCCTCAACGAAAGTCACCCCACCAATACTTGATGCATTTTTACCTAAAGCAGAGTCATTTGAGTTTGCAGAAGAGCGTCGCCTATTTTACGTTGCCTTAACTCGTGCAAAACACCGCGCCTATGTACTTGCCGATATGACAGATGCTAGCCCGTTTGTAGTCGAACTACTCAAGGAAAACTATGCTGTTGAGCAAGAGGAGTTCAGCACCTCACTAGTGCAAAAGATCTTTGAAGAGATAAGTTGTGTACGTTGCACCACTGGTACGCTTAAACCAAGAGTCGGCAAGTTCAAACCCTTCTTCTCATGCTCACACTTTCCCTTATGTGATCATAAAGAGGAGGGCTGTGAGCTTTGTGGTAGTCCCATGACACGTAAACGCTTTACTGGCTTTAAAGTATGTCTTAATGACACTTGTAGCCACACTGCACCTGTTTGCAGCGTCTGTGGTGGAGATATGAAATTAAGAAAAGGTCCCTACGGTGAGTTCTGGGGCTGTATCAACTACAGAAGAGATATCCCCACTAGCTGCAGTAATAAAATTAATAAACAAGTGGCGATTAGCCTGTTGGAGCAATCTAAGAGGGACCATTAGCAATGCTAACCAAGATTTAAATTATTGGCTAAATTGTACTAGCTCAGACCTGATCTGACAGTTACCCGATTTTGGGGTGCCGTTGTCAGATTAGATTTGGGCTAAATTCTTTTCCGCCCAAATCCGTTTTCCATCAATTAATGTTGCCATCGGTGTGCAACCGCAGCGCATTTTGCCTTGATGGGTGCGTTCATTGTTATACAGCGCCAACCATTCGTCCAAGTCTTTTTGCAGTTCCTCCAGTGTGCCGTACAGCTTTTTGCGGAACACGACCTGATAGAACTCATTCAGAATGGTCTTGTGGAAACACTCGCAGATACCGTTTGTTTGCGGATGTCTGGCTTTGTTTTTTGTGTGGTCTATGTCATTGATGGCCAGATACAGCTGGTAATCGTGCTGTTCAACTTTGCCGCAGTATTCGGTTCCTCGGTCAGTGAAGATACGCAGCATCGGCAGCGCCTGGGCTTCGAAAACGGCAATACTCTGTCGTTCAACAGTTAGACTGAGGTGATTGAGGTTTTGGTGGTGTAGAACTTGGCAAAGGCGACTTGTGGTGGCCAACTGCAGCAAGCTCATCAGCAAACCCGGCTTACCAACAGCGCCATGCTGCCGCAGGCTAACAGTACCCATCCCAAGTGCTGCACCGCGCCTGCCAGAGCAAGGCCGCTGCCGATGAGTAAGTAGTACATCAAGCCAAACAGGGCACCGGCGCTGCCAGCCTGCTGTCGGTACTGAGCCAAGGCCATGCTGAGCACATTGGGAATAGCTATTCCGAATGCCATAACCACAAGTAGCATAGGCGCCAGAAACCCGATGGTGTTCAGCGAGAGTTGTACCCCTATGGCTCCCAGAAGCAGCAGTAAAGCGGCGCCTTGCAGGAGTTTGCCTTGAGAGACTCCCTTGGAGATCAGGCATTTATTGCTGTAGCTGCCAACCAGTGAACCCAGGCCAAGGATTAAGCCGCTGTAGCCGAACTGTTCCGGCGTGAACCCAAGCCTGGCAAAGTTGAATCCACCGAGTTGGTAGTAAGAAAACAGGGCGACGTTATAGGCAGTGACCAAGAGTGCAGATTGCCAGGTTTGCCTGTCACCGAGCATACGTTTACTCAAGGCGACCAGTTGCAAACTCTGCCTGCTGGTTTGGGTTTCCGGCAACCTGATAAAACAATAGGCGAATAATCCCAAGGCCATAATAAACAAAGCCAAAAACACCGCATGATGACCACCCGCCTTGACCAATTGGCCACCGGAAAACATGCCGATAACAGGGCTAATGGCAATCCCAATCCCCATCACACTAAACACTTTCGCCAACTCTTCACCGCTGAAGGCGTCACGCAGCATGGTTTGGGTGACGATTGAGCCGACAGCAATACCAAAAGCGCTGCAGGCTCTGGCGGCCATCAGCACGGCGAAGCTGGTTGTTGACATGGCCACCCAGGCTGCGACGCCATAGATAAAGAGTCCCAGCAACATGGTCGGGCGACGGCCGCAACTGTCGGCCACTATGCCCCACACTGCCACGCCCAAAGCGAAAGCCAGAAAATAAACCGATAGAGTTTGCGCCGCCTGAGGGTAGGACACGGCAAATGTCTGCGAAATCGCCCCCAGGGCCGGGCTGTAAATGGTTTCCACTATTTGCGGGAACATCAGTAGCGCCAGCATCAACCATAGCGAAGGTTTGGTTTTCATCTCTTATCCTTATCACAATCAAGCAAGCTGCGAACAAGCCCTGTTACTCTATGCAGGCTTGATCCGCGCTTTTCCGAGTCGGCGCGCAGTGTATACTCGTGATGAAATGGCACGTTAACGACATAAAGACAAGAAACATCAAAATAGGGACATAATGGCGATTATTGAGCAGGAAACTGAGTTCGATGCGGATACCTTTCCAGCCAGTGTTATCGGCATTGCGGCCGATGTTGGCCAGCACGATTCGGGCATGCACCAACACCATAAAGGGCAACTGCTTTATGCCCCCCACGGCTGCATGAGCTTTGCATTGGAGAACGCCATCTGCATCTTGCCACCCACCAAAGCCGTGTGGATCCCGCCCGGTATTTCGCACCGCGCGGTAATGACCAATGTGGTGGCCTATCGCTCTTTGTATTTTGATTGTGCCAGGTTCAACACTCCGGCTGAGCTTCGCATTATAGAGGTCAACGCCCTCTTGAAAGCCTTGATAGACAAAATGGCACTGTGGCCTTGGGACACGCCGGAGCAGAATATGGCCAATAGCAGTGCGTTATTTTGGGAAGAGTTTTATGCCGCAAAGAAACATTCATTTCAGCTGCCACTGCCACGGGATCACAGGTTTCGCCGATTCCGCCAGCGGCTTATCAAGGAAGAGTTTCTCGCGCCGGATATAGGCAGGCTTGCCAGCAGTGTCGGCGCCAGTACCAAGACAGTCACCCGGTTATTCAAGGCTGAAACCGGTATGACTTATCAGCAATGGCGCCAACAATGGCGCCTTTTGAAGGCCATTGAACTCCTATCCGGCGCCAAATCAGTCAGCGAAGTGGCCTACAATCTGGCGTTTTCTTCCGACAGCGCCTTCATTGCGTTTTTTAAAAAGCAGACGGGCCAAACGCCTTTGAGCTTTATTCACAATCCAATCAACTGACAAAAGAGTCAAATGCACAAAAAACAGCCTAAAATCACAGTTCCCCAACCGGTTGATTTACATCTAGCATCCTTAGTGGTAAAAATTGAGCAGTAAAGCTACTTTCAACTCTCATTGAGGCATTGATGCTGGAGATTGTAATCATCAGATAATCAGTTAACTGACCTTCCAAGGCCGGTCTGATTATCAATGCGCGTAAATCAAAGGTGGACACTGACAAGTGCCCGCACGTTTTGCTCATGATGATTATCGAGTTTTTCCAGTATGAATATATCCCGTCAGGAACAACGTACCCTGCACGTCCTCGCCAAAGGCGGACGCATTTGTTATTTCCGCGACACTTCAGGTCGCGTCACATCCGTTGAATGTTATAGCCGCGAAGGGCTTGTTCTTTGCGACTGTACCCTCGCCATTTTCAAAAAGCTCAAAGCCAAAAAACTGATCAAATCTGTCAAAGGTCAGCCCTATCGCATAACCACGACCGGCTTGCACAATGTGCGCGCCCAACTGGACAACCGTTGAGGAAAGAAAGATGAATACACTATTTTCCCGTGACTATATCAACAGCAACATGATGGGTCCCAACGCCCTGCTGCTGGCCGAAGAAGTCTGCCGGTCACTGCAACTGCAACCAGGGATGCGGGTGCTGGACTTGGCCTGTGGCACAGGCATCACCTCCATCTATCTGGCAAAGGCCTTCAACCTCGAAGTCACCGCTATGGATCTTTGGATAGCGGCCGAAGACAATCAGGCAAGATTCAAGGCCGCTGGCCTGGAAGACAGGATCACGGCGGTAAACTTTGACGTAACCCAGATGCGGCCGGGACATGCCCCATTCTCAGAAAACAGTTTCGATGCCGTCTTGTCCATCGATGCCTACCACTACTTTGGTGCCAGTTCAGCGTTTTTTGACACCCACCTAGCCCCTTTCATCAAGCCGGGCGGCCAGGTCGCCATAGTGGTACCCGGGCTGAAAAAGCCTTTTCCACTGCAGCAAAGCGTTGCCCCTGAGCTGGCCCCCTGGTGGCAGCCCGGGATGAACTTTTTCACCGTCGACTGGTGGATGCAACTCTGGCAACAGAGCGCATTTTTACAGATGGAGCTGTGCGAAGAGAGCGGGCAGTGCACCCAGGCATGGCAGGAGTGGTTGGCATGCGACAACCCTTATGCCGTACGGGATCGCGAGATGATGGCCGCCGAAAACGGCCAGTGGTTCAACTTTACCAAAATGACAGGCCGCATACACAAGTAAGCTTTAGAAAAGCAAGGAAATGTATGAATATCAATAAGCTAATCAGCCAGCATTTGCCAATAAGGCTGTCGCCGAACGAAAGCAAAATTCCCTGGAATAATGCCGATTTCAGCCAGCGAATGCTGAAAAACCACCTCTGCCAGGAGCACGATTGGGCCAGTAGAAAACTGGCGGTGATTGAGCGCCAGGTAGATTGGCTCTGCAGCCAGCTGGCTCCTGGCGCACAAGTGCTGGATCTGGGTTGTGGCCCCGGCTTTTACACCCAATTGCTGGCAAAACGCGGTTTTTGCTGCACCGGCGTCGACTTTTCACCAGCCTCTATAACCTACGCCCAACAACAAGCGCAGACGGCTGGACTGGATATCGACTATCAACTGCTGGATGTCAGAAGCTACCGGCCGACCAAGAAGTTTGACTTCATCATGATGACCTTCGGTGAGCTGAATGTTTTCAGCGCAGCGGATGCCAAGAGTTTACTCAAGGATTGTGCAAACTGGCTGACGCCGAATGGCAAACTACTTGTGGAAGTTCACAGCTTTGATGAAGTCAAACGGCAGGGACTGGCAGAGCCAAGCTGGCAAAGGCATTCACAGGGCCTATTTCTCGATGCACCCCACCTGCTGCTGACGGAGCATGCTTGGGACGAGGCACTCCAAACCAGTTCCACACTGTTTTGGGTGATTGAAGAAAACGGCAAGGTGACGCGATTCGGCAGCCGGATGCAGGCTTGGCAAGATGAGGAATATCTGCAGCTGTTAAACGAGTGCGGCTTCAACAAGATTCAGCGGATAGACACAGCAGTGTGGCCCAGCAGCCATACCTTTGAGGGCAAGCTCTACACACTAATGGCGGGCGCAACCCGATAGTACGGCTATGTTTGAAAGAGAAAGATGCCTGAACAGATAAATTTGGGCATCTATCTATGACATCAACACCATGTTGTAAATGGGCAGATTTTGCGATGTTTGAATTTAGCCGATTGTCCCATTTACCGCCATCAGTGTTGCGCTTGACAGTCGACTGGCTACCACCAAAAATGCAGCTGAATTTTAAATGCCGAGCTTTTCACCGAGCCTGCTGCGGCTTTAGCCACAAGGCAACATACAGATAAAGCCTCAGAAAGAGCCTAAAACAGGCTGCTTGGCGGACTACCTTAGGCACTGTCTGCAAAATAGATGGCGCGACTTATGCACTTTATGCCGACTATGGCAGCCGTTTCCAAGCGTAAGTGAGCAGGCGCTAACGCCCTGTCAACGCCAGCTTAAGATTGAAGCCTGGTGGCGACTGCGGTTAACATAGTCGGTCGATTTTTCTTTTTATGATCCTGAGGGAGCCCAAGTTGTCCTTGATCCGAGGTTGTCTTGCCTTTAGCGGCTATGTTATCAACACCCTGTTTTGGAGTCTGCCAATTCTGCTGGGCAGCCTGATAAAACTGCTTCCTATAAAGCCGCTGCAACGCTCTTGCAGCCACTTCCTGGACATCTGCGCCAGCGCCTGGATCAGTGTCAATGGCGGTATCGAAAAGCTGTTTCATCCGCTGAAGATGCATATAGATGAGCTTCCGGAGCTGTCAGAGCAGGAGTGGTATATGGTGGTAGCCAACCACCAGAGCTGGGTAGATATTTTGATCCTGCAGCGACTGCTGAATCGGCGGATCCCGTTTCTCAAGTTCTTCCTGAAAAAAGAGCTGATTTATGTGCCCGTACTGGGGCTGGCCTGGTGGGCGCTGGACTTTCCCTTTATGCGCCGTTACAGCACGGCCGAGTTAAAAAAGAACCCCAAACTCAGGGGCAAAGACATTGAAATTACCCGTAAGGCCTGTGCCAAGTTCAAGCACAAACCGGTGAGCGTGATGAACTTTGTCGAAGGTACCCGCTTTCAGCCCAGCAAGCACCAGAAGCAAAACTCACCGTTCAAACACCTGCTCAGACCCAAGGCCGGTGGCATGGCCTTTGCGTTGTCGGCCATGGGCGATCAGATCCATAAACTGGTGGATGTCACCATCTACTATCCGGGTAAAACCCCCAGTTTTTGGGACTATATCAGCGGCCGTCTGCCCGAGGTTTATCTCCACTTGGAGGTCAAAGAGATAGACCCGGGGATGCGGGGCGACTACGTTAATGATCGTCAATTCAAACAAGCCTTCCAAGAACGGCTAAACGCCCTTTGGCAGCACAAGGATGAAGTGCTGGAGCAACTGGCCGCCAAGGCAAACCATTCTCAAGGGGACTCCTGATGTTGCACTTCCTGCCCGGGCCTGTGCTGTTTATTCTCAGCCTGAGCCTGTTGATCATCAACACCGCCGTCTGGGGCTCGCTGGTGTGTATCGGTGGCCTGTTCAAATTGTTGCTGCCCTGGAAGGGTGGCCGCATCGCCATGACCCGGCTAATGAACCGTTTCATGTGGGCCTGGGCCAGCTGTAATGGCGGCATACTGCACCTGATAGCCAAGGTCGAATGGGATGTGCAGGGGCTTGAAAGCCTCAAGCCGGATGGTTGGTATCTACTGATCAGTAACCACCTCAGTGGCTTTGATATTGCCGCACAGACTTATATCTTGCGCAACAACATCCCCATGCTGAAGTTCTTTCTCAAGAAAGAGCTGCTGTATGTTCCTATCATGGGACTGGGTTGCTGGGCGCTGGACATGCCCTTTATGAACCGTACCAGCCCGGAAAAGCTGAAGAAGAACCCCAAGCTCAGGGGCAAGGATCTGCAAACAACCCGGCGCTCCTGTGAAAAGTTCAAAGACTTGCCCACCTCCATCATCAACTATGTGGAAGGCAGTCGCTTCACCGAAGAGAAACGGCAAAGGCAAAAATCCCCCTACAAGCACCTGCTGCGGCCAAAAGCCGGTGGCATCGCCTTCACCCTGTCGGCCATGGGCGAGCAATTTGATGCCTTGCTGAATATGACTGTGGTTTATCCCGATGCCCCCAAGGATATTCTCGGTGCCGTGATGCAGGGTAAAGTACACAAAATCGTGGTGCGAATCGAGGCTCTGCCCGTGCCTCAGGTGGATTCTGTTCGCTACTTCAGCGAGCCAGAGTACAGGGTCGAGTTTCAACGCTGGCTCAATGACATCTGGCAACAAAAGGATGCCCAAATCGATCAACTACTGGCCGAATACCAACCTGCCGACGACTACCGTAAGCTGGCACAAAAAAGCCACTGACAGTGATTGTCGAAGACAAAGCAATGCCGGGTCTAAGCCCGGCATTGTTGTTTTTAAACTGAGTAATTTCGACTCAAGCACTTTTATCGCATTCAGTCAGATACTTCTCAGCGGCGTCCAACTCAAACTCGCTGAACACTTGAATGCCATGGCGCATCAGCAAGGCGGCGGTCACTCCGTCGCCCTCTATGAGTTGGCGGGAGAAACTGCCATCGTAAATCTTGCCTTTGCCACAGGAAGGACTGCGGGCCTTGAGAATGGCTACAACCACTTGCTGTTGCTGCGCCTGGGCCAGTGCCAGTTCGGCGCCTCGCTTAAAGGCCTCGGTCACATCCTCACCGTCACAGGTCAGCACTCGTCCCTGTATCTGTTCGGCCGGTGCTCTGGGTGTCGGCAGGCCACCGGCGCACTCGGGGCAGAAAGGCACCAGCCGCCCCTGGGCCTGCCATAGCAGCACTCTGGCATCATTGAGCAAGTTATGGCCACCGTCATAGCGCACCTCTTGCCCCAATAAACAGGCGCTTATCAATATCCGATTCGGTTTTGCTGTGCTGATGATTTCTGCGCTCATACTTTTTTCATTCTTGGCATTCTTGCCGTTCTCGCCGCTCTCATCACTCGGACGACTCTCTTAGGGTAACCGCCTCGCCTGATTGGCAATGACTCATGTTCTCGGTTTAACGGCCCAGGGTCTGGGACACCGCGACGGATAACAAGCCTCGCTCTTTTCCTTGCCTGCCGCTGACAAAGAGCATTCTATCAGTCGCCCCTCAAGAAAACTGTTTAAAACAAGATTGTCGACAATAGTTGCAATAGCAAGTGTAAACCCATGCTAACAGCAAGTTTAAAAAGGATACCTAAGATAATGTTAGATAAGGGTTTAAATACCAAAAACACTAAAATATTAGACTTACGTCTAGGTAAGGACATTGTTGACAATGACCCAGATCACATCTAATGTCGAGCCATTGTTAATAATTGAGCAGAACTTAACCAGTGACTCAGGTACCTGTGTTGGACAAAAACAGCGTCGATAAAACCACTCCGGAGAAGAACAGTACCCTGGTGGATCAGATCCTGGTGCAAATTCAGACCAGCATCATCAAGGGTGAACTGGCTCCCGGCAGCAAGATCAACGAGCAGGCACTGGCACTCAAGTACGGTATCAGCCGAGGTCCAACCCGTGAGGCCTTGCAACTCCTCGAACGTCAGCGCTTGGTAGTACGCATCCCCCATGTGGGCGCCAGAGTTGCAGATATGACAGTGGCCGAGCTCAACGACCTCTACGAACTGCGCAGCACGCTGGAAGCCATGGCCTGTGAACTGGCCGCCAAACGGATAACCGATGAGCAGCTCAGCCAGTTGTGGCAACTGCTGGCCCGTCAGGAAGCGGCGCTGGCAGAAGGCGATACCTATTTTCAGGAAGAGGGTGATGTGGACTTTCACTACCAGATCATCCGCGCTAGCGGTAACAAGCACCTGCAGGAAACCCTGATCGGCGGCTTATATCACCTGCTGAGAATGTATCGCTATCAATGCACCAATAAGAACCGCCCGGTCAAAGCCATCGCCGAGCACAGACGCATAGTCGAAGCCATAGCCCAGCGCGATGCCGAACTGGCCGGCTTGCTGATGCGCCGTCATATCGAACAGGGGCGGCGCAATACCGAACTCAGACTCAAACAGCTTCAGGCGGAGCATGCCGCCCTGGACTCAATATAAGGAAGCAAACAGATGACTCGCAGCGCAGGACTCAGATTCCGCCAGGCTCTGGCCAAGGCCAAGCCGCTTCAAATCGTGGGAACCACCAATGCCTATTTCGCCCTGATGGCCGAGCAATCCGGTGTTCAGGCCCTGTACCTTTCCGGTGCCGGTGTCGCCAACGCCTCTTACGGCCTGCCGGATCTGGGCATGACCTCAATGAACGATGTACTGATCGATGCCGGCCGTATCACATCGGCCACCGAACTGCCGCTGCTGGTCGACATAGACACAGGCTGGGGCGGCGCCTTCAACATTGCCCGCACCATCAAGGAATTTGAAAAGGCCGGTGTTGCCGCCGTGCATATGGAAGATCAGGTGTCACAGAAGCGCTGCGGTCACAGACCCAACAAGGCCGTGGTCAGCACCGAAGAGATGGTTGACCGTATCAAGGCTGCCGTGGATGCCCGCACAGATGAGAACTTCGTCATCATGGCCCGCACAGACGCGGTTGCCGTGGAAGGACTGGATGCCGGTATCGAACGCGCCCAGGCCTATATCGAGGCGGGCGCCGACATGATCTTTGCCGAGGCGCTGACCGAGCTGGATCAGTACCGTCGATTCAAGGCGGCCGTCAACGCCCCGATCCTGGCCAACATGACCGAATTTGGCAAGACAGAACTGTTCAACAAGGAACAACTGGCCGAAGCCGGAGCCGACATGGTGCTCTACCCATTGAGCACCTTCCGCGCCGCCAACCTGGCCGCCCTGAAAGTGATGCAGGCACTGATGGCCGACGGTCACCAACGCAATGTGGTCGATGCCATGCAAACCCGTGAAGAGCTGTATAAGTTCCTCGGCTACCACCACTACGAAACCAAGCTCGATGAGCTGTTCAGCCAAAAGTAACGGCTGAATCCAGGGATGATTGACCGGCGCAGACGCGCCGGTTGCAGGGTTTGCCCCATGAAACACCCGGGGTTGCCGCCCTACACAGCGCCCCAGAGCGCTGAAAAAGGCAACCGCAAACCAGACCAGCCATGGCTGGCCAACAAATTGACAAGAGTGTAACGGAAGAGGGAATGCATTATGACTGACAAGAAACTGAGCGGCGCCGGATTACGCGGCCAAAGCGCAGGCGAAACTTCACTGAGCACAGTCGGTAAGTCCGGCTCAGGCCTGACCTACCGCGGCTATGACGTCAAAGATCTGGCCGAAAACGTCAGCTTCGAGGAAGTGGCCTACCTGATCCTCTACGGCGAACTGCCCACCGAAACTCAACTGGCGGCCTATCGTCAGAAACTCAAAGGCATGCGCGGCCTGCCACAGGCACTGAAAGAGGTGCTGGAGCGGATCCCGGCCGATGCCCATCCTATGGACGTTATGCGTACCGGTTGCTCCATGCTGGGTAACCTGGAAACCGAAAAAGATTTCTCCGAACAGAGCGAAGTGGCCGACCGTCTGCTGGCGGCATTCCCTTCCATCATCTGTTACTGGTATCGCTACAGCCATGACGGCGTGCGTATAGACACAGAAACCCATGACGACCAGATAGGCGCCCACTTCCTGCACCTGCTGCACGGCGAAGCTCCATCGGCCCTGCATGCCCGGGTCATGGATGTGTCACTGATCCTCTACGCCGAGCACGAATTCAACGCCTCTACCTTCACCGCCCGGGTTTGCGCCTCTACCCTGTCTGACATGCATTCCTGCATCACGGGCGCCATTGGCTCACTGCGCGGCCCTCTGCACGGCGGCGCCAACGAGGCGGCGATGGAGCTGATTCAGGATATGCGCGATGAAGACCATGCCCGCGAAG
Source organism: Shewanella carassii (assembly GCF_002777975.1). Lineage (GTDB taxonomy): Bacteria > Pseudomonadota > Gammaproteobacteria > Enterobacterales > Shewanellaceae > Shewanella > Shewanella carassii. The sequence continues at coordinate 18,817 of NZ_NGVS01000045.1, read as the reverse complement.
TGCTCAAGGGCAAGCTGGAGCGCAAAGAGAAGATCATGGGCTTTGGTCACGCCATCTACCGCGAGTCAGACCCCCGCAACGTGATCATCAAAGAGTGGTCGGAAAAGCTGGCGCAAGAATACGGTGATGATCGCCTCTATCGCGTTTCTGTCGCCTGTGAAGCCCTGATGTGGGAAGAGAAGAAACTCTTCTGTAACGCCGACTTCTTCCACGCCAGTGCCTATCACTTCATGGGGATCCCCACCAAGCTGTTTACCCCCATCTTCGTTTGCTCCCGCCTCACCGGCTGGGCCGCGCACGTGATGGAGCAACGCGCCAACAACCGCATTATCCGCCCGAGTGCCGACTATGTTGGGGTTGAGCCACGCAAGGTGACGCCTCTCAGCGAGCGTTGATCCCGGCGGCGGCCAAAGGGCCGCCAGATGAATGAGCAAGAGCGGGCACCCAAGTAAGCAGGGGCCCGGCTCTTTTTGCAGTTGCTTCTCAGTGGACAGAACTCATGAATACCAATTACCGAATTCCCCTGCCCGGCACCAGCCTCGAGTATTTCGATACCCGCGCCGCAGTCGAGGCGATCAGCCCCGGAGCCTATGCCAAACTACCCTACACCTCGCGGGTGTTGGCCGAAAACCTGGTACGCCGCGCCGAGCCAGGCAGGCTCAACGACTTCCTCGAACAGATTATCGAACGCAAACGGGATCTGGACTTCCCCTGGTTCCCGGCGCGGGTGGTGTGTCACGACATTCTCGGCCAAACAGCACTGGTTGACTTGGCCGGTCTGCGTGATGCCATCGCCGACAAGGGTGGCGATCCGGCCAAGGTTAACCCTGTGGTGCCAACCCAACTGATTGTGGATCACTCTCTGGCAGTGGAACACCCCGGCTTTGAAGCGGATGCCTTCGAGAAAAACCGCGCCGTTGAAGACAGACGCAACGAAGACAGATTCCACTTTATCAACTGGACCAAGACGGCCTTTAAAAACGTCGATGTGATCCCGCCCGGTAACGGCATCATGCACCAGATCAACCTGGAGAAGATGTCCCCCGTAGTCCAGAGCCGCGACGGCGTAGCCTTCCCGGACACCTGTGTCGGCACCGACAGCCACACGCCACACGTGGATGCCCTCGGGGTGATCGCCATAGGCGTGGGTGGCCTGGAAGCCGAAAGCGTGATGCTCGGCCGCGCCTCCTGGATGCGCCTGCCGGACATAGTCGGCGTCAAGCTGACCGGCAAGGCCACTCCCGGCATTACCGCCACGGATATAGTGCTGGCGCTGACCGAATTCCTGCGTAAAGAGCGGGTGGTGGGTGCCTATCTGGAATTCTTCGGTGAAGGCGCCGCCAGCCTGACCCTGGGTGACAGGGCAACCATCTCCAACATGACTCCCGAATATGGCGCCACTGCCGCCATGTTCTATATCGATCAGCAAACCATAGATTACCTGCGCCTCACCGGCCGTGATGACCAGCAGGTGGCGCTGGTGGAGAACTATGCCAAGACCACGGGTCTGTGGGCCGACAGCCTCGAAGGCGCCGAATATGAACGGGTGCTGGAGTTCGATCTCTCCTCCGTGGTGCGTAACATGGCCGGTCCTTCCAACCCGCATGCCCGTTTGGCCACCAGCGACTTGGCCGCCAAAGGCATTGCCGGCAAGGTCGAGCAGCAAGAAGGCCTGATGCCGGACGGCGCCGTGATCATCGCCGCCATCACCAGCTGTACCAACACCAGTAACCCGCGCAACGTGATTGCCGCCGGTCTTATCGCCCGCAACGCGGTGGAAAAAGGCCTGGTACGCAAGCCTTGGGTCAAGACCTCTCTGGCCCCCGGCTCCAAGGCGGTGGATCTCTATCTGCGCGAGGCTGGGCTATTGCCTTACCTGGAACAGCTGGGCTTTGGCATAGTCGCCTTCGCCTGTACCACATGTAACGGCATGAGCGGCGCGCTCGATCCCAAAATCCAACAGGAAGTGATCGACAGAGATCTGTACGCCACCGCGGTATTGTCCGGTAACCGTAACTTCGATGGCCGAATCCACCCTTATGCTAAGCAGGCATTCCTGGCCTCGCCGCCTTTGGTAGTGGCCTACGCCATTGCAGGGACTGTGCGTTTCGACATAGAGAAAGACCCACTCGGCACAGATCAGAACGGCAACGCCGTAACCCTCAAGGACATCTGGCCCAGCGACGAAGAGATAGATGCCATCGTCAAGTCATCGGTCAAGCCGGAGCAGTTCCGCAAGGTGTATGAGCCCATGTTCAATATCGCCGTGGAATACGGTGATGGGGTCGACCCTCTGTATGACTGGCGCCCAATGAGCACCTATATCCGTCGTCCACCCTACTGGGAAGGTGCCCTGGCCGGTGAACGTGCGCTCAAGGGGATGCGGCCACTGGCGGTACTGGGTGACAACATCACCACGGATCACCTGTCGCCATCGAACGCCATTTTGCCATCCAGCGCCGCCGGTGAATACCTGGCCAAGATGGGCTTGCCGGAGGAAGACTTCAACTCCTACGCCACCCACAGGGGAGACCATCTGACGGCCCAACGGGCCACCTTTGCCAACCCCAAACTGTTCAACGAAATGGTCAAGGACGACAGCGGCAAGGTGATCCAGGGCTCGCTGGCCCGTATCGAGCCCGAAGGGCAACAGGTACGCATGTGGGAAGCGATAGAAACCTACATGGAGCGCAAGCAACCGCTGTGCATCATAGCCGGTAAAGACTATGGCCAAGGCTCCAGCCGTGACTGGGCCGCCAAGGGCGTGCGTTTGGCCGGAGTCGAGGCAATTGTGGCCGAAGGCTTCGAGCGCATTCACAGAACCAACCTGATAGGCATGGGCGTGCTGCCGCTGGAGTTTTTCCCGGGGACCGACAGGCTGACCCTGGGCATAGATGGCACAGAAACCTTCGACGTTCTCGGCGAGCGCACTCCCGGTGCCACCCTGACCCTGTTGCTGCATCGCAGCAATGGCGAAACGGTGGAAGTACCTGTGCGCTGCCGCCTGGATACCGCTGAGGAAGTAACCATCTATGAAGCCGGTGGTGTACTGCAGCGTTTCGCGCAGGACTTCTTGCAGGGCAATGTTTAAGCCGGCCCTTGATGCGTGACCAAGTCGGCCATAGCCAAGGTTATGGCCGACTGATAAAAATATTTATCTCAAAGGATCCAATGCCATGGCATTTAAACCACAGATAAAAATTCCCGCCACCTATATGCGCGGCGGCACCAGTAAGGGAGTGTTCTTCCGCCTGGACGATCTGCCCGAGGTGGCCAGAGTGCCCGGCCCGGCCCGCGACGCCTTGTTGATGCGGGTCATCGGCAGCCCGGACCCCTACGGCAAACACACAGACGGCATGGGCGGCGCGACCTCGAGTACCAGCAAATGCGTGATCATGAATGCCAGCCAGGTTCCCGGTCACGACGTAGACTACCTCTATGGTCAGGTCTCCATAGATAAGCCCTTTGTCGACTGGAGCGGCAACTGCGGCAACCTTTCCACTGCGGCCGGCGCCTTTGCCCTGCATGCCGGTCTGGTTGCTCCGGAGCGGGTACCGGAAAACGGCATCTGCGAAGTGCGGATTTGGCAGGCCAATATCGGCAAGACCATTATCGCCAAGGTGCCGGTCAGTGCCGGTGAAGTGCAGGAAACCGGTGACTTTGAGCTCGACGGTGTCACCTTCCCCGCCGCCGAAATTGTGCTGGAATTTATCGACCCAGCCGATGACGGAGAAGACGGCGGTGCCATGTTCCCTACCGGCAAGCTGGTGGATGAGCTGACGGTTCCCGCCGAAGTACACCCCAGCGGTAAAATTCAGGCGACGCTAATCAATGCCGGGATCCCGACCATTTTCGTCAATGCCGCCGATATCGGCTATCAAGGCACCGAACTACAGCCGGAGATCAACGGCGATCCCGAGGCGCTGGCTCGCTTTGAGCTGCTTAGGGCACACGGCGCGCTGGCCATGGGGTTGATTAAGGAGCTATCCGAAGCCGAAACCCGCCAACACACTCCCAAGGTAGCGTTTGTGGCCAAACCGCAGGCGCATCAGGTTTCCAGTGGCAAACAGCTGGCCGAAACCGATGTCGACCTCTTGGTTCGCGCTCTGTCGATGGGTAAATTGCACCACGCCATGATGGGCACGGCGGCAGTGGCCATAGGCACGGCCGCGGCTATCCCGGGCACCCTGGTTAACCTGGCGGCCGGCGGCGGTGAGCGCAGTTCGGTACGCTTCGGCCATCCATCTGGCACCTTGAAAGTCGGCGCCGAGGCCGAATTCAAGGACGGCCAGTGGCAGGTGACCAAAGCCATCATGAGTCGCTCGGCGCGCATCCTGATGGAAGGCCAGGTTCGGATCCCGGACGACGGCTTCTAAACCCTAGGCTATTAACACAATCACCGCCGTCTCTTCCCTACGGCGGCAAGCATCACTCGGTTTGCCAAAGGCTCCGCTTCCTCCCTTCCGGCGGGGCCTTTTTTCTACCACCTCTCTTTACGCTGCAACAAATTGCGATAAAGTTTGCCAAACTGAAAACAAAAATCTGTTATAAAATGAGTTTCTGCCAATAAAACACCTAGTTAAAGAGGACCTCTTGTCTCGGATCTGCTGTCTACTCGTCACTCTGCTATTTGCTATCTGCCTGTTTGAGATTAAGGCAGAACCTGCGTCCCAGCTCAAATTTCAACATGTTAGCAGTATGAATGGCCTGAATCAGAACAGCATCACCCACCTCTACCAAGATAAGGCGGGCATCTTGTGGATTGGTACCCAGGATGGATTGCACAGTTACAACGGCATTAACTTCACTCTGTTTCAGCACGACCCCTACCACAGCCAGACCCTGACCGATGATCATGTCACTGACATACTCCAGGATGCTCAAGGTCATTTATGGATAGGTACCTTCAACGGCGGACTTAACCGCCTGGATCTGAAAACAGGGACTTTCAGCGCCATAGGACGGGACAAAGGACTCCGCAGTAGTAGGATCAACCGCCTGGCCTTGGTGGGGGATACGCTATGGGTTGGCAGCGGCAATGGGATCTACGCCCTGAATACCATCACCAATGAGCTACAGGAGCTGGCTCTTGGGCCGAATATCAATGCCGATATTCGGGTACTAACCCCCATGGGTAAGGATGCCCTGTTGATTGGTACTCAAAATGATGGCTTGCTGATTTTACGCAATGAGGGACTCAAACCCCTGCCCTTGCCCGATAGTGAACAAGGTCATCCGGTCCAAGCTCGCCAAGGCGAAGATGGCGCTCTGTGGTTAGCCATGGGAAATGCGCTCTGGCGCTACCCACAGGAGCAACAAACGCCGGAACTCATTTATCGTTTAGCGACAGATAATATGCAGTTCCTTGAATTCATTTTTGACAGCCGGGGCGATGTCTGGCTCGGTGGCCAACAGACAGGTCTTATCCGACTCCAGCTTAGAGAGGGTCAGTGGCAAGCCAGGCATTATCGCTATGACCCATCCGATCCCAACAGCCTCAGCGACAATGATGTCTACAGCCTGCTACAGGATAATAACGGTATTCTGTGGATTGGCAGCCTGTTCTCCGGCATAGACACTGTGAACCTGGCGCGGCAGTACTTTGAACATATCCACAACAATCAAGATCCCGAGGAACGCCTGCGGGAAAACAATTTCCGCGCCATATTCCGCGCCAGTAACGGCTTGTTGTACTTGGGCACTGACAGGGCCGGTTTGTTTCATATGGGTCAAGATGGCCGATTCTTTTCCTATCACAGCCAGCTTGCCAAGTTACTTGGCAAGGATGAATCCTTTCTGGATCTCACCATTAGAGCAATAGCCGAAGACAGTCACCAGAGGCTCTGGCTGGCCAGCAATGAAGGCTTGATTAGCCTCAGTAAGCAAGGTCAAATGCGGCTATATCGACCGCCGGGTAATAAATCCACTATTCGCGACCTATTTATTAATAACCAAGATCAAATCTGGCTGGGAGCCGCCAACACCCTGTATCACTTCGATCCGGAGACAGAGGACTTCCAGGCCCATTTCGTCAATGAGTTTTTGGAAGAAGGCCCCCAAGCACAGATGATCCTATGTCTGGCTCCGGCCAATAATGGCATTTGGGTCGGCACCACCAATGGGGCTTATTGGCTGCAACCGCAAACAGGTCAACAGCAAACTATTCGTGGCGACAGGCTCGCTCACCCCATGGTGCGTGACATTCTCAAAGACAGAGATGGCAGCATCTGGTTTGCCACCCATGGCGGGCTCAGTCGCCTGCGTCAAAATGAATTGCAACACTTCGGCCGCAATCAAGGATTACCGGGTAATACCGTTTATGCCTTGGAGCAAGATCAGAGTGGTGACCTCTGGCTCAGCAGCAACTCTGGCATCAGCCGCTTTGCCATAGACAAAGAAAAAGTATTAACCTTCAACGAGTATGAAGGATTGCAGGCGCTGGAGTTCAACGGCAACGTCAGTTGGCAGGACAAGGACGGCAGTATCTGGTTTGGCGGCATCAACGGCCTGAACCATTTCTACCCGCAGCAGGTACCCAAGGTACGCAAGCAAGCCAAACTGGCCCTGGCCGGATATCGTCTGGGTAACCATTATTTTCCTCGGCTTGAACTGGATGGTATTCCCGAACTGACCATATTGGATAGCAACCAGCTAATAAGCTTTGAAATAACCGCTTTGGATTTTGCCTATCCCCAACGCCACCGTTTCAGCTTCTTCCTCGAAGGCTGGGATGAAGAATGGCATCCAGCACAATCGCAAAACGAAATCAGCTATGCCAACTTGGCGCCCGGCGATTATCGGTTGTTTGCCCGACATCAACTACAACACAATCCGGAAGGGCAAGAACAACTGCTGCTGCAACTCACAGTACCGGCCCCTTTTTATCGTAGTACGCTGGCCAACATACTCTACTTGAGCTGCACCCTACTGTTTTTCGGACTTTGGCTGCGTCGTTACCTGCATCAGCGCCATTTGGAGTTGCAAACTCAGTCCAATATTCGCCTATCTGAAGAACGGCTTAAACTGGCACTCTGGGGCTCGGGTGACCGTATGTGGGACTGGCAAATGGAAGATGACCGCTTCTTTATTACCGGCCCCAAACACTGTGCCAATACCCCCCAGGAGATCAGCTCCCAAAAGCGCTTGGAACTGATCCATCCAGAGGACAGAGCACAAGTCAAAGCCGCTATGGAAGCTTATCTCCAAGGAAAGGCAGAGTTTTTCGAAGCCGAGTACCGTACCGATCTCGGCGACACCCATTGGTGCTGGGTACTGGATCGCGGCAAAATCGTTGAGTGGGACAAAAATGATAAACCACTGAGACTGGCTGGCACCTATACCGATATCAGCATGCGCCGCGGTCAGGAAGAGGCGCTGCGTCTTTCTTCTCAAGTATTGGAAAGCATGAATGAATCCGTTGTGGTCTGTAATCTCAACTACCGAGTCATCTCAGTCAACCCGGCGTTTTGCAGCACCACAGGATTCAACGAACATAAGATTGCTGGCAAACCATTCCTGTTTTTAACCCGGGGTCTCTATCCCAGGAGCTTCTATCTACAGATAGAACACCAACTGCTGAATCAAAAACACTGGTCCGGTGAAGTGCAAATACGCACTCACTCCAAGCAATCCTTGTTAGTCTGGATGGAGATCAATCAGGTACTCAACAGCCAGGGAGAGGCCAGCCATTTTGTGGTGGTGTTTACCGATATCACAGATCGTAAACAGGCTGAAAAAGATCTGCGACTGCTGGCCAATTATGATCAGCTCACCGGCCTACCCAACCGCACCCTATTCCAGGACAGATTGGATCATGCTCTGCGCCAGGCTCACCGCAATCGCACTATGGTTGCCCTATTGTTTCTGGATCTCGACCGGTTCAAACACATCAACGACTCCCTGGGTCATCATATTGGCGATCAACTGCTGAAAGCGGTCGCATCCAGATTGACCAAAGCGATCAGGGATGGTGATACGGTTGCGCGCTTGGGCGGTGATGAATTCATCATTCTTCTTGAAGGGTTGCAAAAAACCAAGGCAGCGACCGTCATTGCCGAAAAACTGCTGACGGCGTTCGAACGCCCCTTCGCACTGGAGAATTTCAGCCTCAATGTTTCCCCGTCTATAGGCATCAGCCTCTATCCGGATGATGCCGATGAAGGACTAGAGCTACTGAAGTTTGCCGACACCGCCATGTACCACGCCAAGTCGTTGGGGCGCAATAACTTCCAGTTTTATACCGCCAAACTCAATGCTTATGCGGTGCGTCACGTACAATTGGAAGCCGGACTCAAACAAGCGTTAGGCCGAAACGAATTTAAGCTGCAATATCAACCCAAGTTCTGTGTTCATAGCGGTAAACTCACCGGCATGGAGGCCCTACTGCGTTGGGAAAGCCAGGAACTGGGGCCTATTTCACCGGCAGAGTTCATTCCGCTGGCAGAGGAAACCGGCTTGGTCAATAGCATAGGCCAATGGGTATTGCTAAGCGTTTGCAGTCAACTGGAGCGCTGGCAGAATCAAGGGTTGGAAGTCGTCCCCGTGGCAATAAATATCTCCGCCAAACAGCTGCAGACTGACATTATTTCCAGCATAGAAGTCGCTCTCGCCATGCACGGTTTGAGTGCAGAACTGTTGGAAATTGAACTGACTGAGTCTGCAGTGATGCAGCGGCCACTGGAGTCGGTGGAAATACTCAATCAACTGAAAGCACTGGGATTAAGCCTGGCGGTTGATGACTTTGGCACCGGTTATTCCAGTCTGGCCTATCTCAAACGCTTCCCGCTGGATACCTTAAAAATTGACCGTGAGTTTGTCCGCGATATCACCAAAGACCCGGACGATGCCGCCATTACCAACGCCATCATAGTCCTGGCTCACAGCCTTGAGTTACAGGTGGTGGCCGAAGGAGTGGAAACCCAGGCTCAACTGAATTTCCTTGCGGCCCAGGGCTGCGATCAGGCTCAGGGCTTCCTGTTGGGACGTCCAATGACAGAAGGACAGGCAGAGGCCTTGCTTAGCCGAAAATAAAATCACCCCATAAAAAACGCGGCTCAAATGGCCGCGTTTTTTACTCATAGTGGGGATATTGGCTTATGCCTTTTCCAGCCGGGGCACTTTGCAGACCCAGCCTTGTGGGCCTGGTCTGTGCCCTTTCTGGATTTCGGTGAAGACCTTATAGATGCGACTGACATGTTCACCCACCTTGCCGTCACCAACGGTGACCACCCGGCCATCTTCAAAAATGTAGGAGCCGACTGGAGAAACCACGGCCGCGGTACCGAAACCACCGGCTTCGATGATCTCACCCGACTCGACACCGGCGATAAAATCGTCCAGTTTCACGTGCTCCTGGCGGACATCGCAGCCAAGCAGTGGCGCCAGCTCAATAATAGACTGCGAGGTGATCGACTTGAGTATGGTATCGGTAAACTCAGGGATGATCACTGTGCCATCCTTGAGAATATGGAAGTGGTTCATCGCCCCGGCTTCTTCGATATATTCATTGGTCGAGTCCAGGTACAGCACCTGGGAAGCACCGTGAGCGGCAGCCGCCTTACCGGCACGCAGGGAAGCAGCATAGTTACCGGCGGCCTTGGAGGCACCGGTACCACCGGATACCGCGCGGTGGAATTCTTTGCTGATCAGCAGACGAATGGCGTTGAGGCTTTCACCATAGTAGGCGCCGCTGGGGCTCATCACCACGCAGAAGGTGTAGCGGTTGGCAGGGCTGACTGACAGTCTGTCTTCGGTGGCAAAAATAAAGGGCCGAATATAGAGGCAAGCCCCTTCCTGCATCGGGAACCAGAGACGGTCGACATCGATAAGGGCGTTGATCGCCTTAAGCTGCATGGCTTCATCAATATTGGGAATACAGACAATATCGGCAGAGCGATTCATGCGTTCAGCATTCTTGTTGAGACGGAAGGTATAAATCTCCCCATCTTCATGCATAAAGGCCTTGGCACCCTCAAAAATACATTGGCCATAATGCAGCGCCATCGCGCCGGGAGCCATCTCGAAAGGTCCGTAAGGGACGATACGGGGATCCCGCCATTCGCCGTCATAATAATCCATCATGAACATGTGATCGGTACGCAGACGACCAAAGCCAACATTTCCTTCAGGGCAAAACTGTTCTGAGCGACGCTCTGCGGCGGGCTTTAACTGATACTTGATTTCCATTGCTTACCACCTTGACTGTTGTTCAAGCAGACTAGGGAGCGCCCGGAATAATGTCAAGAGGACCAAGGTCTGCAGCCAGTCAGGCTTCTGTAAAAAGTTGTGTAAAAAAGCCTAGCAATATTTTGACCATCAAATCTCGGCCAGCTCTCCCAGAGGCGGCAAACGAGAAAAATCACCGCTCTCTTCCGGGCTGACCAGAGTAAACAGTCCGGCATCACGATGCCGCTTCAGCAAGATATCCACTTCGAGAGTGGCGTCTTCCTTCAGCAGCCTGGATACCGCGCCGGCATCAGACTGGAACTCAGCCGCACGATAATAACAGCCACCATCATCGGGGCGCGGTACCAGTTTAAAACCGATTTTCCCCTGAGGCAGGGTCTGCATCTTGGCAGCATCCAGATACAGGGTCAGGCAGTTGCGGCTCTGCTGGTTGCGCTGCTTATCCTGCATAAAGCCCTTAGGCAGAATACCCGGCAGATACTGCTCGCCACTGAGCAGATAGAAATCGAAATCCTCTATGGCGGCGCCGGTGTCGTCCCACACCCGAATCACCAGCATGGTGTAACGCTTCTTGGTGGTCCGGCTTTGGGTTTGCCGCGTAAGCTCCTGACAGGCTCGGCGGTAAGCCTCTACCGAGTCTACCTTTAGCCAATCAAGAATCGCCTGCACTACCGGCTTGTTGGCGGCGTTTCTGCGGCTGACCGAGCGCATGATCCCCATTTTTTCTTTGCTGTGACTAGCCCTGGGAATAATGCCAAAGCCACTGACAGGAGCCTGAATGAAACTTGCCGGCGCCAGCTTGGCCACACAGGCACCATCAAAACTGTCACATTCCTGAACCTGCTCCATCAATTGCAACCGAGCATAATTCATATTCGCCGCGGCGACCCGCACGACACCATCCGAGCCCGGCTCGGCGGTATAAGCGTTGAGATAATCATAGAGGGACGCATCTATGCTTTCGCCGGTCAGTACCAAGGGCCAAAGCCGAGCGGCCTCAAAGTCGTAGTTAAGCCAGGCTTGACTCAAAGAGGCCTGCCCCAGACTGCCCAGCTCCAACCAGTCGAGGATCTTCTGCCCGGGCTCCAATCCATCGAACCAGGCCTTGATCCTGGCGAGACGCGACTTGCCAAGCTGTGCCAAGGCGGAGCCGTGGTTGGCCGGTGCCAGCATGATCATATGAGTCACGGGACAAGCCGCCAATTTTTGGGATCCGAAGAAGGTCTCCAACCAGCAACGTATCACGGCTGCTCCAGTGCTGTGGGTGATCACCGCGAAAGGCTCATCCCCCAGCACTTCACGCCTGGCGGCCTCGAAGGCCAGCGCAACGTCCTCCAACTTCACCTGATCCTGAAAACTGATATAACGCCCCAAGTGCAGATGACTCACCTCAAGCTCTGTGTCTGCCCGCTTGGCCAATGCCTGCGGCAAATAGCCATAGGTCTCTGTGGATGTCACACTCCAGCCGTGTACAAATACCAGTCTCATCCCTTTCCCCTCAGGTTAACAGTCTATTTTTCGACCACGACACTATCACTATCTCACAACAATCAAAGCCTCTAACATTAAGTTTTTTAACATAAAAGGTCGGTATATACGATGAAAAGTCCCTTCCTGCGCTCATTCAGCCAAAGTTCAGCAAAACGGCCCTAACCTGCCGATGAACACAAGTTGACCCGGCTTAAAACAGCCATCCGGACTTTCCCGGATCAAGGAGTAAATTATGAAGATTCAATCTCTAATACTGGCTTCCGCTGCGGCTCTCGCTTTCTCGACCCCTTCCTTTGCTGCTGACTGGTTTGTCGGCGGCGGTGTCGGCGCGCAGCAAAACGACTACTCTCATAAGCCCACTGATGGCGGCAAGTTCAGCGATGATGATCGCAATGCCGTCTACATGCTGCGCGGCGGTACCTTCCTTACCCCCAACCAGCGTCTGTACGCCACTTATAGCTACAACAGCGATGACTTCGCCAAACAGCAGATGGGACTGGTTTCCTATGACTATCTGGTAGGTTTGGATCAGGCCCACAAACTGAACTGGTTTATCGGTGCCAGCGCCGGTATTAACCACACGGCGCCGGACAGCGACGCCCTGGGATCAGACAATAATTTTGTCTGGGGTGGTCAAACGGGTCTTGTGTATAAACTGAATGACAGGCTGGATACCGAGATAGGTTATCGTTATCTGAAGCAAGACTATGACAACAAGATAGACTCAGGTAAATATGCGCTGGATAACACCCAGCAACTGTACCTGAGTGTCAACTATCACTTCTAACCCTAAGCCTCTAAAAAGCCCCATTTTGGGGCTTTTTGCTTAATATCTCTTCTCAAATCGAATGGCATGGTTAACAGCCACACCAACACAGCGACATTCGCAAGCCGCTCCCACCGCCAAATCCATGGCTCACAATTTACGGCAAATTATTTTGGTATAAGCGAAAAATAAGACTACTTTTATACCACTCTGCCTCAAAGCAGCCATTACTTTGAATAGCTCGGATCACTGTCAGAGCATTATTTCACTTCACACGATAAGATCGAGATATGAAACCTTACCAAGCCATAGATTGTGGCAACTATGATTACCTGGAGTTAGCCTGTATCCGCGGTTATCCGCTGAAAATAGAGCTGTTGCAAGGAGAGATATTGCATGGCAAGGCATTGATCACCGAGACCCGTCCCGACAAGAGCGAGTGGCTGCTGGTGCAAACGGCCACCAGCAACCGCGCCATCCGAATGGATCAGTTGCTGGCGATTACCCCAGAGCAGGAAGGTGCCGAGTTCGGCCGAGTGCTGATTGCCTCGACCGGTTGTGAAATTTAAATCGCCGCGATAATAGAGACCTCCACCAGATACTCAGGCTCGGCGATCGAAGCCTCCACACAAGCTCTGGCCGGTGCATGTCCAGCAGGTAACCAAGCATCCCAAATGGCATTCATGGCATCATAATCACTCATCTGTTTCAGGTAGATAGTCGCCGACAGGATCCGCTCGCGACTGCTGCCAGCCCGTTTCAATAGCTCATCCACCTCTTCGAGCATGGTTAGGGTCTGTTGTTGAATATCGGCATACTTGTCCTTGGCGACTTGACCACAGAGGTAAGCCGTATTGTTGTGGATCACTATGCTGCTCATGCGTGCATTGGTATCGATACGTTGAATTGTCATCGGCGGGGTTCCGGGTAAAAAACATTATTTTATCCGGCAAAAGTCGGCTTGGGACAGCTGGGATTCAGATAAGTGAAAAAAACTGCCAAACAGCCGATTTTATCGCATATTTTTTGGACACTTAGAGATAAGAGCTATTCCTTAAGCCAGTGGCACTGATAGAATCAATATCTCATTCGCCAACTATATTAAGGACTCCTGTATGAGCCTAGAACTACTGTCCCAACTGGAGACCAAAATCCAGGCAGCACTCGAAAATATTGAGCTTCTAAAAATGGAGCTGGATGAAGAAAAGCAGAAAAATGCTGATCTGACAGAGCAAAACCAACAACTTCAGCAAGATCTCAACTCGTGGAACGAGAAAGTCACCGGCCTTGTTGGTCTGCTCAACAACGAAGTCAACTGAATCTAAACGGTTTTAGCTTGGCTGTTCTGAGTTTCAATGAGTTCGTTCAATTCCATGATAGCCTGCTTTACCTTTGGCAGGCTTTTTCTCGGCAGCAAAAAACGCCCCTTATCAAACTCTAATCTTCCCAGATCTTTCACCCAGACGGCGCCGGTCAAAAATATCCTTACGTGTTTGACTATCAGCTTGGGAGCATAGACAGGAAATACACGCACGAGAAACCTCCTTTAGTTGATTTCCGATCCCGATCTTTTGACTCTTTATTCCGCATAAGGTTTCATGCCGATCCGGGAAATAGCCAAAAACAGCCAAGATCATTTTTTACCTTCCACCTCCCACAGAACGTCATTCATCGCCACAAAACGTCAAATAGACAACGCTTGCCAATTTTTTGACACACTGTTAGAGTGAGCATGTTACTCAGGGTAAAAACTGAGCCCCATGGCTCTAGTCCGTGCTTTCTGCATTCAGGAAGTACGGTTTTTTTTGCCTGTCCCCATGCTTTTTGAGGTAACAAAAAAGGGCCTACAAGGCCCCTTTGATGTTGAAAAGCTGAATTACTTCAACTTAGTCAGATAGAGAGCTATATCCAGCATCTCGTCATAAGACTTGATGGCCCCAGTTTCGACCCGATATTTACCATTCACCACCAGCGCAGGAACCCCTGAAATCTCGGCATTTTCTGTGTTGCGCTTCATGCTGGCCAGCATGGTACTGACCATAAAAGAGCTGGCCGCAGAATCAAACTGTTTGGGATCCACACCATTGGCAACAAAGAGAGCCTTGATGTCGTCACGACTGGTGAAATGTTGCTTCTTGTCCTGGATCGCGCTGAACATGGCGTGATTAATCTTATCGGACACCTTCAGCACTTTGGCAATGGCAAAGGCACGGGACATTTCAACTCCCATCTCACGACCGATAAACTCGACATGGTTTTGCTCAAATGCCACCCCTTCCGGCAGACGCGCCTTCAGGACAGGGAGTATATTTTTCTCAAAGTTATAACAATGAGAGCAGTAAAAAGAGAAAAACTCTCTGATTTCAGGCTTGGCAGTGGCGGGACCATCACTGACCACAGTGTAGTGCACACCTTCTTTGTATTGAGCTGCCGTGGCCGCCAGGGGAAGCAGCAAAAACGCCGCCGCCAACATCAGGATTTTCTTCATTGGATTTCCTTTTTTTATTAAAAATTACAGCCAACACTGCTGGAGTTGCTGAATAACATAATCTTCTTTTTGAGTCGAACTCAAGCTCTGAGTTCCCTTTTTATTTCTCCCACCCACAACCGCGGTGGACAGATAAACAGGCAGAGATTGAACTCTGCCACCTTATCAATAGGGAATAAGGCTCAGCGGCGCCTCATCCAGTCGCTGCCGTTGCTCTTTAAAGGCCTGTAACTGCTGTCGCCAGTATTCTTCAGTCGCAAACCAGGGGAAGTGGCGCGGAAACGCGGGGTCGTCCCAGCGCTTGGCCAACCAGGCGTTGTAGTGCAACATTCGCAGAGCCCTGAGTGGCTCTATCAACTGAAGCTCTTTGGTATCGAAGTTGGAGAAGGCCTCGTAGGCCTCCAGCAAGACTTCCAACTGCAGCGTCTGTTGCTGCCTGTCACCGGATAGCATCATCCATAAATCCTGCACCGCAGGGCCATTGCAGGCATCATCGAGATCGACAAACCCGGGGCCATTGGGGGTCCAGAGAATATTGCCGGGATGCAGATCGCCATGCAGGCGCATACTCTGGTATTCGATATTCTGCCAACGCAACTGTAGCTCAGAGAAGAGGCTTAACGCCGCCTCGAGCAGATGTTCCCGCAAAGCGTTCGGGATCAACTCTGTGCGCTGCAATTGCTCCAGCGCCGGAGTCCCCAGGGTTGTCGGCGTCAGGTTCAAGCGCTGTTTGAACAGGCTGCCACGGGAATACTGATGTAAACGGCCGATAAACTGGCCGGCGCCCTCTATCTGATCCAGGTTGTCCACTTCGAAGCTGCGACCGCCTATGGAAGGAAACAGCGCGAAACGCCACTCTTTGAAGTGATGCAGACTGCGGCCGTCGAGCACCACAGGGGCGGCAATGGGGATCTCGGCTTCGGCCAGCTCGAACGTAAATTCATGCTCTTCCAAAATCTGGGCATCGGTCCAACGCTCGGGGCGATAGAACTTAACCACGTACCTCTGACCGCGATCGCAGCGAAACTGATAGACCCGGTTCTCATAGCTGTTGAGTGGCGTTAGCCCCGTCTCGGGGTAAATCGCTAGACTTTCGATGGCATCCAAAATCAGTTCAGGGGAAAGATCCCGATAATGAAACGCCGCCATGGCCTGCTTTTCTGTCATGCCTGTGACTCCAGTAAATGTTTCAGGTATACCAACACTTCCCAGTCTTGTTCACTCTGGCAGCTCAACCAGCATACATCACCGTAAAACTCATAGTTGAGCCACAAGAGGCTGCCTTCAAAATCCAGCAGCCATTGGTGACGGTCTGCTCCCCATTGCCGCTCCAGCACCTTGGCATCAAGTGCCCGGCACAGGGGCTCGGCAAAGCTGTCGAAGGCTTCAAACTCGACCCCGGCCGTCATCGACAAGGTTTTATGCTCTGGATCCAAGCTAAGATTTTGATACTGCATCTTTTAATCCTATTTCTTAACTACTGCAGGACATGATCAACCCCTGCCCCCAATCCGGTGGTCGCTTGGCAAATTCCTGCATCTCTGGCTGTTCATCGAACGGGCGCCTGAGGAGCTGGTACAACTGCTCAAGCGGCTGAGTATTGCCCTCCTCTTCGATGGCAATGATCGCTTCCTGAGCCAGATAGTTGCGCAAGATATATTTGGGGTTATGGGCCCGGCGCTCGGCCTGCCACTGTTCAAGTCCCTGGCGGGTATCGATACGTTGCCGGTACTCGGGCAGCCAGTCATCCCAGCCCTGACGATTGATAAAATCATCCCTCAGACTACTGTTTTCTGCCTTGGGATCCAGCTCGCCGAAGCGGCGCAGGCTCTGGGTATAGTCCAAGGCGTTTTGTTCCAACAAGCCGGTAAAGGCGCCGATAAGCGCCAGGTCCTTGTTGTCCTGCTCCAGCCTGGCATCAAGGCTTAAATCTTCGGCCAAAGGTGCCAGCCCCAACTTGGCGCGCATCAAGCCAAGATATTGCTGCACCAATTCATGTTGATAAGTATTGAGCGCGGCTATCAAATCATCGGAAGCCAGCACAGGCGTCAACGCCTGCGCCAAACGTTGCAGGTTCCACAAGCCGATGCCGGGTTGCTGACCGAAGGCGTAGCGCCCCTCGGGATCTGAATGGTTACAGATAAAGTCTTCCTTGAAGGTATCGAGGAAGGCGAAGGGGCCAAAGTCGAAGCTGTCGCCGAGAATCGACATATTGTCGGTATTCATCACCCCGTGGGCAAAGCCCACCGCTTGCCAGTGAGCTATCATGCGCGCAGTATCACGCACCACCAGCGCAAACCAAGCCTTGTAGCCGTCATAGTCCAGGCTGAGTTGGGGATAATGCTGGCTGAGGGTGAAATCGAGCAGCTGCTTGAGCTTGTCGGCCTGCCCCCTCTCGCTGTAACAGAAATACTCGAAGTGGCCAAAACGTATATGGCTGCGGGCCAGGCGCACGGTAATGGCGCCTTTTTCCAGCGACTCGCGCCACACCGGCAGCTCAGAACCGATCACCGCCAGCGCCCTGGTGGTGGGCACGCCCAAATGATACAGCGCCTCGGAAACCAGAAACTCGCGCACCGCCGAACGCATCACAGCACGGCCATCACCGTGACGCGAGTATGGCGTGGGACCCGCGCCCTTCAAGGCCAGATCCCAGGCACCTTCAGGCCCCTGCGCCTCACCGAGAATGATCGAGCGACCATCACCCAATCTGGGGCTGTAGCCGCCAAACTGATGTCCACTGTAGACTTGGGCGTAATATTCGGCGCCCGGCATTCTCTGGTTGCCGGCGAGTTGCTGCAGCAGGGTTTCATTGGGGCCAGCCAAGCCCAAAAGCGCCGCCGCATCATCACTCCAAGCCAACCAGTGAGGTGACGGCAGCCCAGAAGGCAATACCTGCTGATAAAATCCAGCCAGGCGGGTGAAGTAATCCTGTTTAAATTTCATGTCCCTTAGGGGCCGTTAGTGTGCCATTGGTCACAGATTACCATATCCCTGTCGTCGAGACGGCAGTTGTGACCGCACTCGAAGCTGCCTTTCCCCTCATTGAGGCGCTGCATGCCACTGCCCTTGCCTTGGCACTGCTGCAGGGTTTGATAATAACCGGCAATGGCGTGATAACGATCCAAGGTCTCGGCCGTTTGCGGCTCGACGTCCGACTTATCTCTATTCGGCTGCGGTATATCCGTATCCGGATAGTAAAACAGAGTCCATTGCGGCTGCTTGCTACAGGCTGCCAGCAGCAACAGTGAAGTAAGTGCAACCCATAAAGTCGCTGGTTTCATTGCGGCTCTCCATCAATAAAAAAAGCGAACCCGCAGGCTCGCTTAGCTTGGGAAGGAGTGACACGGCAGTCAACCTGGCCCTCCTTGCTTGATTCTACACATTGAATCGGCTTTTGTACTCAGGCAGAGGCTTTATCTCTAGCCTTTTCGATGCGTTTGATACGACCAGCAAAGCCCGTCACTGTGCCATCTTCCAGCCCATATTCAATCGCCTTGTTGCACAGGGCAATGGCGGCATCGAAACGGCCTGCATCGCTGCACAGGGTAGAGAGTTGCATAAACCCCGTGCCCTTGAACTCGGCCTTGGGTGATTTGCTGAGTACTTTCTCCCGACTGGCGGCAAACAGAGCGCTATATGCGGTATCGTACTCCTGCCCCAACTGCAGATACTTGCTGTTTTTCCGCTGTTTGTAGCATTCGCCGATCACGGCCAGCAAAGCATCATGTGCTTCGATGGCGCCTTCAGAGGCTTGATACTGTTCCATCGCCCGCTTGAGGGTAATATTGCCCCAACTGATATCCGGTGCAGCCGCCTTGGCTGGCTCTGGCTCTGGCTCTGGCTCTGGCTCTGGCTCTGGCTCTGGCTCTGGCTCTGGCTCTGGC
>NZ_NGVS01000002.1 GCF_002777975.1 Shewanella carassii | reverse complement strand
ACGAAGGCTTGCGCTTCGCTATCCGTGAAGGTGGCCGCACAGTTGGTGCTGGTGTTGTAGCCAAGATCATCGCTTAATTGCAGATCTGAGCTAATGTAAAAAGGCGACCTTAGGGTCGCCTTTTTATTTGACCTTTGCCAGCCATTTAAAAACGGTTGGCAATCTAATTTAAAGCCAGTATAATCTGCGCCACTTTTTGATGGCATTATGGCTGTTGATAATTCCGACAGCAGACTTGTAATCCTTCACTGGATGAGTATAATGGCCTCCTCGCTTAACTTGAGTAAGCGATATAGTTGATTTAGCCCTAGGGGCTAAACACAAATACAGCGACTCCGATTGGGAGTCGAACGGTTAAATCATCTCGCTCTGTCTTTCCAAGAAAGGAAATGGCTAGAGGGTGATTTTTTATGTGTCCATTTTAGGAGCTCTGGTCAATGCAGAACCAAAGAATCCGTATCCGCTTGAAAGGATTTGATCATCGTTTGATTGATCAGTCTACTGCGGAAATCGTTGAAACTGCTAAGCGTACTGGCGCCCAGGTACGTGGTCCTATCCCACTGCCTACGCGCAAAGAGCGTTATACCGTTTTGATCTCTCCGCACGTTAATAAAGATGCTCGTGACCAATACGAAATCCGTACTCACAAGCGTTTGGTTGACATCGTAGAGCCAACTGAGAAGACAGTCGACGCGTTGATGCGTCTGGATCTTGCGGCTGGTGTCGACGTACAGATTAGCTTGGGTTAATTGAGATCCTTAGAAGAGGTTTGAGAGATGGCTATCGGTCTTATTGGTCGTAAAGTGGGTATGACCCGCATCTTCACCGAAGATGGCGTGTCTATCCCTGTTACTGTAATTGAAGTAAATGCAAACCGCGTTACTCAGGTGAAAACTCTGGAAAACGACGGCTATCGTGCACTTCAAGTTACAACTGGTGCCAAAAAAGCCAACCGCATCACTAAACCAGAAGCAGGTCACTTTGCCAAAGCGGGCGTTGAAGCCGGCCGTGGTTTGTGGGAAATGCGTCTGGCAGACGGTGAAGGCGAAGGCATTGAAGTTGGTGCTGAGCTGAACGTAGATATCTTCGCTGACGTAGCGAAAGTAGATGTTACCGGTCAATCAAAAGGTAAAGGTTTCCAAGGCGGCGTTAAGCGTTGGAACTTCCGTACTCAAGATATGACTCACGGTAACTCATTGGCGCACCGAGCTAACGGTTCTATCGGTCAGAACCAGACGCCAGGTCGCGTATTCAAAGGCAAAAAAATGTCAGGCCACATGGGTGCTGAGCGTGTTACCACTCAAAATCTGGACGTAGTACGTGTAGATGCTGAGCGTAACCTGCTGCTGGTTAAAGGTGCTGTTCCAGGCGCTACCAATGGCGACCTGATCATCAAGCCTGCCGTTAAAGCCTAAGGTCTGAGGAGATAGTAATGGAATTGGTATTGAAAGACGCGCAAAGCGCTCTTGAAGTTTCCGAAACTACCTTCGGCCGTGACTTTAATGAAGCACTGGTTCATCAGGTAGTTGTAGCTTACGCTGCAAACGCGCGTCAGGGCACTCGTGCTCAGAAAACTCGCGCTGAAGTGACTGGCTCTGGCAAGAAGCCATGGCGTCAAAAAGGTACTGGCCGCGCTCGTGCGGGTGGTATCAAGGGCCCAATCTGGCGTGGCGGTGGCGTAACTTTCGCTGCTAAAACCCAGGATCACAGCCAGAAAGTCAACAAGAAAATGTACCGCGGCGCTCTGAAGAGCATCCTGTCCGAGCTGGTACGTCAAGAACGTCTGATCGTTGTTGAAAAGTTTGCTGTTGAAGCTCCTAAAACTAAAGAGCTGAAGGCCAAGCTGAAAGACATGGGTCTGGAAGACGTATTGATTGTGACTTCCGAAGTTGACGAGAACCTGTTCTTGGCAGCTCGCAACCTGTACAAGGTTGATGTTCGTGATGTTGCTGGTATCGACCCAGTAAGCCTGATCGCGTTCGACAAAGTGCTGGTAACTGCTGATGCTGTTAAGCAAATCGAGGAGATGCTGGCATGATCCGCGAAGAACGTTTACTGAAAGTTATTCTGGCGCCACACATCTCTGAAAAGAGCACTGTGGTTGCTGAGAAGAACAACACTGTAGTTTTCCGTGTAGCTATCGACGCCACTAAAGCTGAGATCAAAGCTGCAGTTGAAAAACTGTTTGAAGTTGAAGTTGATTCAGTTCGCACTCTGGTGAACAAAGGCAAAACCAAGCGTCACGGTGCCCGTGTTGGTCGTCGCAGCGATTGGAAAAAAGCCTATGTTACTCTGGCTGAGGGTGCTGACATCGATTTCGTCGGCGCTGAAGCGTAAGGAGATTACTCATGGCAGTTATTAAGTGTAAGCCAACCTCTCCAGGTCGTCGCCACGTCGTTAAAGTGGTGAACACTGACCTGCACAAGGGTAAACCTTTTGCTGGCCTGTTGGCGAAAAAATCTAAGAGTGGCGGCCGTAACAACACTGGTCGTATCACTGTTCGTCACGTTGGTGGTGGTCATAAGCAACACTACCGTCTGATTGACTTCAAACGTGATAAAGATGGTATCCCAGCGAAGATTGAGCGTCTGGAATACGATCCAAACCGTACTGCGCACATCGCGCTGGTACTGTACGCAGACGGTGAACGTCGCTACATCCTGGCTGCCAAAGGCATGCAGGCTGGTGACAAGATCGTTTCTGGCGTAGAAGCTGAAATCAAGACAGGTAACGCCCTGCCACTGCGTAACATCCCAGTTGGTAGCGTGGTTCACGCTGTTGAAATGAAGCCTGGTAAAGGTGCTCAGATTGCACGTTCCGCCGGTGCTTATGTACAAGTTGTAGCTCGTGATGGCGCTTATGCCACTCTGCGTCTTCGCTCTGGCGAAATGCGCAAAGTGCCAGTTGATTGCCGCGCGACTCTGGGTGAAGTTGGTAACGCCGAGCATATGCTGCGTCAGCTGGGTAAAGCTGGTGCCAAGCGCTGGAGAGGCGTACGCCCAACAGTTCGTGGTGTTGCAATGAACCCAGTAGACCACCCACATGGTGGTGGTGAAGGCCGTACTTCTGGTGGTCGTCACCCAGTGACTCCATGGGGTGTGCCAACTAAGGGTTACAAGACCCGTAGTAACAAGCGCACTGACAAGTACATCGTACGTCGTCGTAATAAATAGTAAGAGGATTCGCCATGCCACGTTCTCTCAAGAAAGGTCCATTCATTGACCTGCACTTGCTGAAGAAGGTAGAGAAAGCGGTGGAAGCAGGTGACAAAAAGCCTATTAAGACTTGGTCACGTCGCTCAATGATCATTCCAAACATGATTGGTTTGACCATCGCTGTCCATAATGGTCGTCAGCACGTTCCTGTGTTCGTAACTGACGAAATGATCGGCCACAAACTTGGTGAATTCTCACCAACTCGCACTTATCGCGGCCATGCTGCTGATAAGAAAGCGAAGAAGCGCTAATACGGGAGGAGTAAGATGGAAGTTTTAGCTAAACATCGTTTTGCCCGTACGTCGCCTCAAAAGGCTCGTCTGGTAGCTGATCAGATCCGCGGTCTGCCTGTTTCTAAGGCCCTCGAGATCCTGACCTTCAGCCCCAAGAAAGCCGCCGTACTGGTCAAAAAAGTACTGGATTCAGCCATTGCCAATGCTGAGCATAACGAAGGTGCTGACATTGATGAACTGAAAGTTGGAAAAGTCTTCGTTGATGAAGGTCCAACTATGAAGCGCATCATGCCACGTGCTAAAGGCCGCGCCGACCGTATCATGAAGCGTACCAGCCACATTACTGTGGTTGTATCAGATCGCTAGGAGAGAGCAATGGGACAGAAAGTACATCCTAATGGTATCCGTCTGGGTATCACTAAGCCTTGGATCTCTACCTGGTACGCTGATAAAGCAGACTACGCTGCTAATCTGCACGGCGACTGGGAAGTGCGTAAGTTTCTCGAAGAGAAACTGAAAGCCGCATCAGTATCTAAGATCGTTATCGAACGCCCAGCGAAAAGCATCCGCGTTACCATTCACACTGCCCGTCCAGGTGTTGTGATCGGTAAGAAGGGTGAAGACGTTGAAGTTCTGCGTGCTGAAGTTGCCAAAATTACTGGCACTCCTGCGCAAATTAACATCGCTGAGATCCGTAAGCCTGAGCTGGACGCCAAGCTGGTAGCTGATTCTATCGCTCAACAGCTGGAACGTCGTGTTATGTTCCGTCGCGCTATGAAGCGTGCGGTACAAAACGCTATGCGTCTGGGCGCTAAAGGTATCAAAGTTGAAGTTAGTGGCCGTTTAGGCGGCGCTGAGATTGCGCGCACCGAGTGGTATCGCGAAGGCCGTGTGCCTCTGCATACACTGCGTGCTGACATCGACTATTCAACCTCTGAAAGTCACACTCAATACGGTGTGATCGGCATTAAAGTTTGGGTCTTCAAAGGTGAAGTTCTGGACGGTATCATGCCTCAGATCGAAGAGCCGAAGCAGCAACCTAAGCGCAAGCCTCGTGGTAAATAGGAGAGCCGGCAATGCTGCAACCTAAACGTATGAAGTTTCGCAAAATGTTCAAAGGCCGCAACCGCGGTCTGGCGAACGGTACTGAAGTTAGCTTCGGTACATTTGGTCTGAAAGCAGTTGGCCGCGGCCGTTTGACTGCCCGTCAGATCGAATCTGCCCGTCGTGCAATGACACGTCACGTTAAGCGTCAAGGTCAAATCTGGATCCGGGTTTTCCCTGACAAGCCAATTACCTCTAAGCCTCTTGAAGTGCGTATGGGTAAAGGTAAAGGTAACGTTGAATACTGGGTATGTCAGATTCAACCAGGTAAGGTACTCTATGAAATGAATGGCGTTTCAGAAGAGCTGGCCCGCGAAGCTTTCGCACTGGCCGCTGCTAAACTGCCTATCAAGACTACCTTCGTAACTAAGACGGTGATGTAATGAAAGCGAGCGAACTGAGAGAAAAGAGCGTTGAGGAATTGAACGCTGAACTGCTTGGTCTGCTGCGTGAGCAGTTTAACCTGCGTATGCAACACGCCACTGGTCAGCTGGCACAAACTCACCAGCTGAAGCAAGTGCGCCGTAACATTGCGCGCGTTAAGACCATTATTACTTCTAAGGCAGGTGCATAATGTCTGAGAAAATCCGTACTTTGCAGGGTAAAGTCATCAGCGACAAGATGGACAAGTCCATCACTGTAGCTGTTGAGCGTCAAGTTAAGCACCCAATCTACGGTAAGTACATCAAACGTACTACTAAGATCCATGCACATGACGAACAAAACCAGTGTAAAGAAGGTGATTTCGTGTCTATTCGCGAATGTCGCCCTCTGTCTAAGACTAAGTCTTGGACTCTGGTTGAAGTAGTAAGCAAGGCCTAATTTATATTAGGTAAACTGGTAAACGGCTCCTTTTCGGGGCCGTTTGTTTTTTAATACTATCCATTCTCTATTTATGGTGTTATACTTGCGCGCCATTTTTGACCGATTTGAACGGCAAAAGTGGTGTTTATTTAGCCCCATGGTGGGGATTGTGTAGTAACGATAGCGGAGCACTTAAAATGATCCAAATGCAATCGACTCTCGATGTCGCATGTAACAGCGGCGCGCGCAGAGTTCAGTGTATTAAGGTCTTGGGTGGCTCTCATCGTCGTTATGCCGGTATCGGCGACATCATCAAGGTTTCTGTTAAAGAAGCCATTCCTCGCGCTAAAGCGAAGAAAGGTGATGTGTATAACGCGGTGGTAGTCCGTACTAAGAAAGGCGTACGTCGTCCAGACGGTTCTGTCATTCGCTTCGATCGGAATGCAGCGGTATTGCTTAATGCAAACCTTGCCCCGATTGGTACTCGTATCTTTGGACCTGTGACACGTGAACTGCGTACTGAGCAATTCATGAAAATTGTGTCGCTGGCACCAGAAGTACTGTAAGGAGCTTCAAAATGGCAGCAAAAATCCGTCGTGAAGACGAAGTAATTGTACTGGCCGGTAAGGATAAGGGTAAGCGCGGTAAGGTTACTCGTGTACTTACTACCGGTAAGTTAATTGTTGAAGGCATCAATCTCGTTAAGAAGCACCAGAAGCCTAACCCACAACTGGGTGTGACTGGTGGTATCGTTGAGAAAGAAGCACCGATTCAAGCATCTAATGTTGCGATCTTTAACCCTGTCACTGGCAAGGCGGATCGTGTTGGTTTCCGATTCGAAGACGGTAAGAAAGTCCGTTTCTTCAAATCGAACAGTGAACTCGTTAAGTAACTGGAGTAAACGATGGCGAAACTGCATGATAGATACAAAGAGACTGTTGTTGCTGAACTGACTAAAAAGTTCGGTTATACCAGTGTCATGCAAGTCCCTCGGATTGAGAAAATCACCCTGAATATGGGTGTTGGCGAAGCCGTAGCTGACAAGAAAATCATGGAAAATGCTGTCCGTGATATGACTGCTATTGCTGGTCAAAAACCAGTTGTGACTGTAGCTCGTAAGTCAGTTGCTGGTTTTAAAATCCGTGAAGGCTACCCTATTGGCTGTAAAGTAACCCTGCGCGGCGAGCGTATGTGGGAATTCTTTGAGCGTTTGGTTGACATCGCAATCCCTCGTATCCGTGACTTCCGTGGTCTGAGCGCTAAGTCGTTCGATGGCCGTGGTAACTACGCGATGGGCGTGCGCGAGCAGATCATCTTCCCAGAAATCGACTACGATAAAGTCGATAAGATTCGTGGTATGGATATTGTTATCACTACCTCCGCGAATACTGACGAAGAAGGTCGCGCTTTGCTTGATGCTTTCAACTTCCCATTCAAGAAATAAGGGGTAGCGAAATGGCAAAACTGTCAATGAAGGCACGTGAAGCAAAACGTGCAAAGCTCGTGGCCAAGTATGCTGAAAAGCGTGCAGCTCTTAAGGCTATCATCAGCAGCCCTGAGTCTTCTGACGAAGCTCGTTGGGATGCGGTTCTTAAGCTGCAAGCTCTACCACGTGATTCAAGCGCATCGCGTCAACGCAATCGCTGTAATCAAACTGGCCGCCCTCATGGTTTCCTGCGCAAATTCGGCCTGAGCCGTATCAAACTGCGTGAAGCAACCATGCGTGGTGAAGTTCCTGGTCTGCGTAAGGCCAGCTGGTAAGCACTTGTCACGGAGTAAGCTAATATGAGCATGCAAGATCCTATTGCGGATATGTTAACCCGTATTCGTAACGGCCAAGCTGCTAACAAAGTATCTGTGAAGATGCCTTCTGCCAAACTGAAAGTTGCTATCGCAAAGCTGCTGAAAGATGAAGGTTACATCACTGACTACGCCGTAGCAGAAGAAGGCGCTAAGCCTGAACTGGAAATCACTCTGAAGTATTTCCAGGGCCAACCTGTTGTTGAGACTATCCAGCGCGTAAGCCGTCCTGGTCTTCGTATTTACAAAGGTAAAGACGAACTGCCAAAGGTTATGGGCGGACTGGGTGTCGCAATTGTGTCCACTTCTAAAGGCCTGATGACTGATCGTGCCGCCCGCCTTGCAGGCATGGGTGGTGAGGTTATCTGCTACGTAGCGTAAGGAGCTAGGAATGTCTCGTGTAGCAAAAGCACCAGTATCTATTCCAGCCGGCGTAGAGGTGACTTTAAACGACCAAACTATTACCGTTAAAGGCGGTAAAGGTAGTCTGACTCGAGTAATCAACAGCGCAGTTAACGTTGTTGTTGAAGGTGCAGAAATCAAGTTCTCTCCTGTTGAAGGCGTTGTTAACGCTTGGGCACAGGCCGGTACTGCTCGCGCACTGATCAACAACATGGTTGTTGGTGTTTCTCAGGGTTTCGAAAAGAAGCTGAAGCTGGTTGGTGTGGGTTACCGTGCCAAAGTTAGCGGCAGCGCTCTGGACCTGACCTTGGGTTTCTCTCACCCTCTGGTTCATCAATTGCCAGAAGGCGTTACAGCTGAATGCCCAAGCCAAACAGACATCGTACTGAAAAGTATCGATAAAGAGCTGGTTGGTCAGGTTGCGGCTGAAATTCGTGGCTATCGTCCACCAGAGCCTTATAAGGGCAAGGGTGTTCGCTATGATGACGAACAAGTACGCCGTAAAGAGGCTAAGAAGAAGTAGGTAACGCGATATGGATAAGAAAACATCTCGCTTGCGCCGCGCGACTCGCGCTCGCAAGAAGATCCAAGAGCTGGGCGTCAACCGTCTGGTTGTACATCGTACACCGCGTCACATTTACGCTCAGGTAATCAACCCTGAAGCTCAGGTGTTGGCTGTTGCCTCTACTGCTGAGAAAGCAGTAAAGGAACAACTGAAGTACACCGGTAACGTAGATGCGGCCAAAGCAGTAGGTAAAGCTATTGCTGAGCGCGCGATCGAAAAAGGCGTAACTGTTGTTGCTTTCGATCGTTCTGGGTTCAAGTATCACGGTCGTGTTGCTGCTCTGGCAGAAGCCGCTCGTGAAGCTGGCCTCCAGTTCTAAGGGGTAAAACAATGGCTAAATTAGAAGCTCAGCAAAAAGACGATCTGCAAGAAAAGCTGATTGCAGTTAATCGTGTTTCTAAAGTAGTTAAAGGTGGTCGTATCTTTAGCTTCACCGCTCTGACTGTAGTGGGTGATGGTAACGGTAAGATCGGCTACGGCTATGGTAAAGCGCGTGAAGTTCCAGCTGCTATTCAAAAAGCAATGGAAAAAGCCCGTCGCAATATGGTTACTGTAAACCTGAACGAAGGCACTCTGCACCATCCGGTGAAGGGTCGTCACTCTGGTTCACGCGTTTACATGCAACCTGCTTCAGTGGGTACCGGTATTATCGCCGGTGGCGCAATGCGTGCCGTATTGGAAGTAGCGGGCGTTCACAACGTTCTGTCGAAAGCATACGGTTCTACTAACCCGATCAACATCGTTCGTGCAACTGTTGACGCTCTGGTACACATGAAGTCACCAGCGCAGATTGCAGCCAAGCGTGGCCTGAATGTTGACGAAATTCGGGGGTAATGCACCATGGCTACTAAAACTATCAAAGTAACTCAGACCAAAAGTGCTATCGGCCGTCTGCCTAAGCACAAGGCCACTCTGACTGGTCTTGGTCTGCGTCGTATTGGTCACACCGTAGAGCTGGAAGATACTCCTGCTGTTCGCGGTATGATCAATAAGGTCTACTACATGGTAAAGGTGGAGGACTAATCAATGCGTCTGAATACTTTATCTCCAGCTGCAGGCGCTAAGTCTGCACCTAAGCGTGTAGGCCGTGGTATTGGTTCTGGCTTGGGTAAGACCGCTGGTCGCGGTCACAAGGGTCAAAAATCTCGTAGCGGTGGCGGTGTACGCCCTGGCTTCGAGGGTGGTCAAATGCCACTTAAGATCCGTCTGCCTAAGTTCGGCTTTACCTCGCGTATCGCTATGGTAACTGCTGAAGTTCGCTTGAGCGAACTGGCAAAAGTTAATGGTGACGTTATCGACCTGAACGCACTGAAAGATGCGAACGTAATAACTCGCAACATCCAGTTTGCGAAAATCGTTCTTTCAGGTACCATTGAGCGCCCAGTGACCGTAAAAGGTCTGAAGGTAACCAAAGGTGCACGTGCAGCTATAGAAGCTGCCGGCGGTAAGATCGAGGAATAATACGTCGATGGCAAAACCAGGACTTGATTTAAAAAGCGCGAAAGGTGGACTTTCCGAATTGAAAGCTCGCCTCCTGTTCGTGATTGGCGCAATTATCGTGTTTCGTGCCGGTTCATTTGTGCCAATTCCTGGTATTGACGCTGCTGTATTAGCAGAGCTGTTTGCTCAGCAAAAGGGAACCATCCTGGGCATGTTCAACATGTTCTCGGGTGGCGCCCTTGAGCGCGCCTCTATTTTTGCATTGGGGATCATGCCGTACATTTCGGCCTCGATCATCATGCAGTTGCTGACTGTTGTGCATCCTGCACTCGCTGAACTGAAGAAGGAAGGTGAGTCAGGACGTAAAAAAATCAGTCAGTACACAAGATGGGGTACGCTGGTGCTGGGTACATTCCAGTCGATCGGTATTGCAACAGGGTTACCAAATCTGGTGACCGGCCTGGTGGTCGATCCCGGTTTCGGATTCTATTTTGTTGCAGTCGTCAGTTTAGTCACAGGAACTATGTTCCTGATGTGGCTTGGCGAGCAAATTACCGAGCGCGGTATAGGTAACGGTATCTCGATCCTGATTTTTGCAGGTATCGTAGCCGGTCTGCCTTCTGCTATCGGTCAAACGGCCGAGCAAGCGCGTCAAGGCGACTTGAACGTATTGGTATTGTTGTTGATTGCGGTGATTGTGTTTGCCGTAACCTATTTCGTGGTATTTGTGGAGCGTGGTCAGCGTCGTATCGTCGTTAACTATGCCAAGCGTCAGCAGGGCCGTAAGGTGTTTGCTGCGCAATCAACCCACTTGCCGCTAAAGGTTAATATGGCCGGCGTAATTCCGCCAATCTTTGCGTCCAGCATTATTCTGTTCCCAGGCACACTGGCTCAGTGGTTTGGTCAGAATCCGTCTATGGAATGGCTGACTGAGGTTTCCCTCGCAGTTTCTCCTGGACAGCCGCTGTACTCTCTGTTGTATGCAGCAGCAATTATTTTCTTCTGTTTCTTCTATACTGCGTTGGTATTTAACCCTCGCGAGACAGCAGATAACCTGAAGAAGAGTGGTGCGTTCATTCCCGGGATCCGTCCCGGCGAACAGACTTCGCGTTACATTGATAAAGTGATGACCCGTTTGACTCTGGCAGGCGCGTTATATATTACCTTTATCTGTTTAATTCCGGAGTTCATGTTAATCGCATGGAAAGTACAGTTCTATTTTGGCGGTACTTCACTACTGATTATGGTAGTTGTGATCATGGACTTCATGGCTCAGGTTCAGACCCATATGATGTCTCATCAATATGAGTCTGTGATGAAGAAAGCTAATCTGGTGAACAAAGCGAATCTCGATCGCTTTGGTCGATAAGATAGCTTTACGGAGTGATGAAATGAAAGTTCGAGCTTCCGTGAAGAAGATCTGCCGTAACTGCAAGATCGTCAAGCGTAGTGGCGTTGTACGCGTTATCTGTGTTGAACCAAAACACAAACAGCGTCAAGGCTAAAAAATCTTGGCCAGCTCTTAACTGAGCTGGCCAAAAATATTGTTTGCAAACTAGTCATCTGTCGAGTATCCTTTCGGGCTTTTCACAGATGGCCTTTAACTTAAGGAGTGCATAGTGGCCCGTATCGCTGGCATTAACATTCCTGATCAAAAGCATGCAGTCATCGCTTTGACTGCTATCTACGGTATCGGTCGTACTCGCGCTAAAGCAATTTGCGCGGCTACAGCCATTGCCGAAGACGCTAAGATCAAGGAATTGAGCGAAGCTCAAATCGATACTCTACGCGAAGAAGTTGCCAAATACTCAGTAGAAGGTGACTTACGCCGTGAGGTTTCAATGAACATCAAGCGTCTTATGGACCTTGGTTGTTATCGTGGCCTCCGCCATCGCCGTAGCCTGCCTCTCCGTGGGCAACGTACTAAGACCAATGCGCGTACTCGCAAAGGTCCACGTAAACCAATCAAGAAGTAACGGGAAGGTAGACAATGGCTAAAGTTCCGTCACGTTCTCCGCGTAAGCGCGTACGTAAACAGGTTGCTGATGGCATGGCTCATATCCATGCGTCTTTCAACAATACAATTGTTACTATCACAGATCGTCAAGGTAACGCTCTGTCATGGGCGACTGCAGGTGGTTCAGGTTTCCGTGGTTCACGTAAATCTACTCCATTTGCTGCGCAGGTGGCAGCTGAGCGCGCAGGTACTGCTGCTCAGGATTATGGTGTTAAAAACCTTGAAGTTTTCGTGAAGGGTCCAGGTCCAGGTCGTGAATCAGCCATTCGTGCGCTGAACGCTGTTGGTTACAAAATTACCAACATCACTGATGTGACGCCGATCCCTCATAACGGTTGTCGTCCTCCTAAAAAACGCCGCGTGTAATTGGCAGTTTCGTTAGGATAGTTGGAGAAAGATCATGGCAAGATACTTGGGTCCCAAGCTCAAGCTCAGCCGCCGGGAAGGTACTGACCTTTTCCTGAAAAGCGGTGTGAGAGCAATCGATTCGAAGTGTAAGCTGGAAGCAGCACCTGGACAGCATGGCGCTCGTAAGCCACGTCTGTCTGATTATGGCTTGCAGTTACGCGAGAAACAAAAAGTTCGTCGTATTTACGGTGTGCTGGAAAAGCAGTTCCGTAACTACTACAAAGAGGCTGCACGTCTGAAAGGCAACACAGGTGAAAACCTGCTGCAACTTTTGGAAACCCGTCTGGATAACGTAGTTTATCGTATGGGCTTCGGTGCGACTCGTGCAGAAGCACGTCAGCTGGTTAGCCATAAGTCAATTATGGTCAACGGTCGTGTTGTTAACATTCCGTCATTCAAAGTGTCTGCGAATGATGTTGTAAGCGTTCGCGAGAAGTCACAGAAGCAAGCCCGTATCAAGGCTGCTCTGGAAGTGGCTGCTCAACGCGAGAAGCCTACATGGGTTGAAGTCGACAGCGCAAAAATGGAAGGTGCTTTCAAGCGTCTGCCAGAACGTAGCGATTTGTCTGCGGAAATTAACGAACAGCTGATCGTCGAGCTTTACTCTAAGTAAGGCTAACAAACAAGAGAGGACACAATGCAGGGTTCTGTTACAGAATTTCTTAAACCGCGTCTCGTTGATATCGAGCAGGTTAACCCAACTCGTGCCAAGGTGACTCTGGAGCCACTCGAGCGTGGTTTCGGACATACTTTGGGTAACGCGTTGCGTCGCATCCTATTGTCGTCTATGCCCGGCTGCGCGGTTACCGAAGTCGAGATCGACGGCGTACTGCATGAATACAGCAGTAAGGAAGGCGTACAAGAGGATATCCTTGAAATACTGTTAAACCTGAAAGGTTTGGCCGTCATTATCGAGGGTAAAGACGAGGCTATGCTCACTTTGAGCAAGTCAGGCGCAGGCCCTGTTACCGCAGCCGACATCACCCACGACGGCGATGTCACAATCGTGAATCCGGATCATGTTATCTGTCACTTGACCGGTAACAATGACATCAGCATGCGTATCCGCGTTGAGCGTGGTCGTGGTTATGTACCGGCTTCTGCCCGTGCACAAGCCGAAGACGATGATCGCCCAATCGGACGTCTGTTGGTTGATGCTTCATTCTCACCAGTTGCTCGCATTGCCTACAATGTAGAAGCCGCTCGTGTAGAACAGCGTACTGACTTGGACAAGCTGATCATCGATATGACCACTAACGGTACTATCGATCCTGAAGAAGCTATCCGTCGTTCTGCGACTATCCTGGCTGAACAGCTGGATGCCTTCGTGGAATTGCGTGATGTGACCGAGCCAGAGCAGAAAGAAGAGAAACCGGAGTTCGATCCGATTCTGTTGCGTCCTGTCGACGATTTAGAGCTAACTGTACGTTCGGCTAACTGTTTGAAAGCCGAAGCGATTCATTACATCGGAGATCTGGTACAACGCACTGAAGTTGAGTTGCTCAAGACACCTAATTTGGGTAAGAAATCTCTTACCGAGATCAAGGACGTATTGGCATCTCGCGGACTGTCGCTAGGTATGCGTCTGGAAAATTGGCCACCGGCTAGTTTGGCAGACGACCTGTAAGTCCCAGGTTTTGTACAGATTTAGGTTATAAGGATTAGGTCATGCGCCATCGTAAGAGTGGTCGTCAACTTAACCGCAACAGCAGTCACCGCCAAGCCATGTTCCGTAACATGGCAAGTTCACTGGTTCGTCATGAAATCATCAAGACAACCGTAGTGAAGGCCAAAGAACTGCGTCGCGTAGTTGAGCCTCTGATAACACTTGCTAAAAGTGACAGCGTAGCAAACCGTCGTCTGGCGTTTGCTCGTACTCGCGACCAAGAAGTCGTAGGTAAACTGTTTAACGAACTGGGTCCACGCTATCAGGAACGTCCTGGTGGTTACACCCGTATCCTGAAGTGCGGTCTGCGTGCCGGTGATAAAGCCCCTATGGCTTACATCGAGCTGGTAGGTCGCCCAGAAGCCGCTGAAGCTGTAGAAGTTGAAGCTGCTGCTGAGTAATCTCAGGTAAGTTCTGAAAAAGCCCCGCTAACAAGCGGGGCTTTTTATTTTTGTCGTACTAATCGATGAGTTCTGCCTGCTCTCTGACTTTATCCGGTAAAGTCAGCTGCCATCGTTTTAAACCGCTTTCACTGAAAAGGTAGGTTCCACTAGTATCCATCTTAGGAAATATCTCTGCCGGCATTTTCCCTGCTAATATCTGTTTCGCTATTCCACCGGCGATTCGTCCGTGCTTGTTGCCATCCAAAATATAACCCCCCAGGGTTGCTTCCTTCCCAACGCTGAATTGCCAAAAGCCGAAATGGGGCACAGTGGCATTATTGTGAGTCCAATGTTCAACATGAGTCTCATCTACCACTTGTTGGTTATCATCTAATAGTGTTTGATACAGAGCCACAAACACAGCGTCGTAACCTCGTTTTTTAGCCGTGGAGACGGATTTTTGCCATTGAGCGAATCTACTATGCTGTTCGACATCGACTAGGTTAGTGCCAATTGTTAGGTCTTGATTTAATTTCTTGATAGAGGCTACGGCAGTATTGGATGTATAACTGGAATCGAACAACAGTAAAAATTTGTGGGGCGGAGGAGTTGGCAACATAGTTTGGGCCATCAATAGCGACCGCTTGAATAATGGACGTTCCAGTACCCCAGTGATGTTGCTTGTATGTTTGATCCCATAATCGCGTGGATTACCGTTAATACCTAAATACACAACCGGGGTAGAGGTCTCGTTCAGGCGCTTATTAAGTAGAATGAGCGCATTGTCGTCAGCCAAAAAAACCAGATCGGGTTTGAGTTCAAGATACTTTTGCCAGGCTTTATCGGCTTGTTGTTGGTACATTTCGCCTGGTAAACGCTTGGTATCAAGAGCGAAACTATAGTATTGATGTTGATCTCCCAAGATGGTCTTAATTCCGGCCTTATAACTCTTATCCCAAGGGTTTTCGGCATGATAAGACTCTATGATTAAGATATCTGCAGCATCACTTGGTAATGAGAAAAGCAGGCAGAATAAGACCACAATACGCATAAGCCAAGCCTTTTTTATCGTTGAATAGGACTTTAGCGTGGCAGATTTTTGTTATTCTGCAAGTCAAAATAGCTATTAAAAATAACAACAAGTCTTGACTCGAATGCTGGAAGCAAAGAACCCAGCCTAAGCTGGGTTCTTTGTTTTTATCGGGGAGAAAGGTTTACTTGGCGCCGCCAACCTGTTGATCGTTATATTCGAGCTTTTCATGGGTCTGCCCCATGGCTTCGGCAACTTCTGGCGGCATATAGTTTTCATCATGTTTGGCTAGTACTTCAGAGGCTTCCAGTTTGCCTGATTCAACCAAAACACCTTGGGCTACTATGCCTTGTCCTTCACGGAATAGATCCGGTAGCAGGTCATCGTAGGTCACTATGATTTCACCGCCAGCAGCATCATGTACGGCAAATTCTACATGTAAGCTCTCAGGATCTCGAACCATAGAGCCTACTGTAACCATGCCGCCAACACGGATCCGTTGACCCACTTCAGGCTTGATACCCGTGTCCTTCTTCCCATTGACTATCTCGCTGGGAGTATAGAAAAGGTTAAGGTTAGAATTGAGGGCATATAACAGCAAGGAGGCCACGGCGGCAACGCCTGCAATTAGGGCTACAGCCAATACCAGTCTCTTTTTGCGTCTTGGATTCACGATCTGTTACTCCGGTTCTGAGCGAGGCGTTCCTCACGTTGCACTTTGGATGCTATTTCCTGCAGCACTCGACGTTTCTTCATCGAGCTGACTAGGATAAGCAGGCTAAGGGACACGAAAGTGACACCGTAGGCCAACCATACATAGAAGGCATAGCCACCCATGTTGAAAAACTCTGCTAAAGATTGAAACTGCATTATTTGACTCCTTCAGCCTTGGCCAGTTCCCTAACCCAGGGACGCATTCCGTTACGGGCCAAAATTTCGGCACGGAAACGCACTAGTGTGATAGCGCCTATCATCAGGCCAAATCCGAATATGTTAATCAATAAAGGGTAGAGCATGTCGGTGGACATGGTCGACTTCTCGGTGATCCTGATTGTAGATGGCTGATGTAGTGAGTTCCACCATTCAACTGAATACTTGATGATAGGGATATTAATCACCCCAACTATAGCGAGTATGCCAGCGGCTCTGGCAGCGAGTACTTTATCTTCGAATGATGCGTAGAGGGAGATTACTCCCAAGTATAGGAATAACAGCACCAGTTCAGAAGTCAGACGCGCGTCCCATACCCACCAAGTGCCCCACATGGGTTTACCCCAAGTTGCACCAGTGAACAGGGCGATAAAAGTGACTACTGCACCTATAGGGGCGATTGCCGCAGCGGCCCAGTCGGCCAACTTAAGCTGCCAAACCAAGCCGATAAAGGCTGCGGTTGCCATACCCATATAAGCGGCCATCGACATGGATGCTGCCGGTACATGGATAAAAATAATACGGTAGCTGTCGCCCTGTTGGTAATCAGTGGGAGCAAATGCCAGACCCCATACGGTTCCGGTTGCGATAAGCGCCAGTGCAGATAGCGCAAACCATGGCAACAGCTTTCCTGATAGTTGATACGCTCTCTGAGGGTCGGCGTAAGGATGTAACCATTTCCACATTTTAGTTGGTACTCACTCGCAAAGAGGCACCGATAGCAAAAGGTGCCAAGACTAAAGAACCGACCAGCATGGCGCCTAGAATCGCCAACTGACCATCATAGGGTTGTTTGGATGCTGCAAAGTCGATCGCGCCGGTCGCAAAAATCAACACGGGTATATAGAGCGGTAATATCAATAAACTCAGCAACACACCGCCCTTACGTAATCCCACTGTTAAGGCCACGCCTATGGCGCCAAGTAAGCTCAATACAGGTGTCCCTAGCACTAGGGTCGCAATCAGAGCTCCGTAACTGTTGTCGTCCAAATGCAATAACACTGCCAACAAGGGGGCTATTATAATTAAAGGTACGCCAGTCAGTAACCAGTGAGCAAACACTTTGGCCAGTACCAATAGTGCCAAAGGCTGCGGGCTGAGCAACATCTGTTCTAAACTGCCGTCACTGAAGTCGGCCTTGAACAGGCGTTCCAGTGACAACATGGCTGCCAACAAGGCCGCAACCCAGATAATTCCGGGGGCAATCCGGGTTAATACCTGCTGCTCAGGCCCTATACCCAGTGGGAACAGGGTAACCACTATGATAAAAAACAATAGTGGATTAAAAATGTCACCACGATGACGTACGGCAATCTGTAGATCCCGTTTCAGCAGGGTGAAAAATGCCTTGGTAAAACTAATGCCTCTATTCATCTCTGCTAAGCCTTATACGAAGCGATAATCCAAGCGGATCTTCCGTAACCTTTCATCTGAAATGATGCCCATGTCTTGGTGAGTTGTCAGAATGACGCAGCCACCGGCATCGGCATGGCGAATATAGAGTTGCTCCAATTCTGCAACCCCTTTCTTGTCTATCGCGGTAAAGGGTTCATCCAAAATCCAGATTTTACAGGCGGTATGCCAGAGCCTGGCAAGCGCAGTTCGTCTATGTTGGCCGGCAGAGAGGTGGCCCGCAAGGGCATCTTCAAATCCAGCCAAGTTTACTTTGGCAAGGATATCCCTAGCATTGAAAGCATCATACCCGCTGATTCTTAAATTGAAGTTAAGGTTCTCCTCGGCAGTTAGCTCACTTTTTACACCCGCGAGATGGCCTAAGTAGAGTAGGTTTTCATTGAACTCATCGCGGCAACGAGTGATAGCCTCTCCTTGATAAAGGACTTCACCACCATAAGGACGCGATAAGCCTGCGAGAATTCTCAATAAGCTAGTTTTGCCAGCACCATTGGGACCCTCAATTTGAACTATATCGCCGGGGTGAATATCGAAGCTGAGTTCATCGAATAGTATCCGTTCTTCGCGGATACAAGTGAGACTGCTTGCCGACAGCAGTGTTGTAGGTTTTGGTTCTGCCACTGAGCCCTCTATAACAAGCGGTAAGGAAACACAAGGGATATTAACACATGCTCTGTCTGGGGTTTACCACCGTATCGCACTAAGTTTCAGCAATTTGATATGCTTCCAATAAAAATAAATTTTTGGGAACTTTTTAACTTGTTACTAATATATAACGGCTTCGAGAGCCATTCCTTGATCAGTTTTGGGGTGCGAGATTTTGATCACAAAAGAGTGAGTTTTGTTGAAGTTTGTTGTACTCTTAGCGAGCCATAATGAGTCTGCCCGCTATTTCAAGGGCGGCATTGAGCTTTGTAAGTATTTGCATTAGGAACATTGAACATGAAAAAATTGTTAGCAATGACTGCAGTAGCTGCATTGACTATGTCTGTAAACGTCTCCGCCCAAGAAGGTGAGGCCGTTTACAATAAAGCTTGTCAGGTCTGTCATAGCATGGGTGTTGCCGGTGCACCTAAAGCACACGATGCTGCTGCTTGGGAACCACGTCTGGCCAAGGGTATCGACACACTGCTGAATAGTGTTAAGTCTGGTTTGAATGCAATGCCTCCTGGTGGCATGTGCACAGATTGTACTGATGATGATTACAAGAACGCCATTGAGTTTATGTCTAAGTAATCGTATCTCATCATAAAAAAACCGGCTCACGCCGGTTTTTTTATGTCTTGCAACTTAGGATTACTGCACTTCGGTATCCAACACCAGTTCACCACTGGCGCCAACCTTGATGCTTGCTAGTTTACCTTGCAGGTCACCTGGTTGAGGTTTCACGCTGCCATGCTTGGACAATACCGCAATCACTTCAACGTCTGTCGCATCGCTGAGTTTGACGTTGCCGCCCATGTTGGTGGAGTCATCCAGGGTCACAGTTACTGGTAATGACTTGGCACTAACCTTGGTCGCTGCCAGCGGAACTTTCGGGCCTTCTGTTGCTCTGGCAAAGATGAACAGCATATCGGTATTGCTTACCTTGGCCGCCAGTTCCGGAGCAATAGACACATTCAGTGTTACTGTTTTGGCTGTAGTCACCTTCACGTCTTTATGAGCTTCGTCATTCGGAATGGTGACTCCACCTTCTGCTTGCAAGCGCATCTTGGCGCTGTCGATGGCATTGATCAGTGCGGCGCGATCTACGTCGGCTCTATCGCTGTCGAGGATAGTCTGCCAAGCACCGATGGCTTTGTTGTAATCTGCAGTAAAGAATGCATCCATACCCACTAGTAGCAGAGTGGATGGATCTTGTGGGTCCAGCTTCAGAGCTTGGTCTATGAGAGACTGCACCACAGGGATCATCTGTTGACCGGCTTTGTAATATAGGGCGGTTGCTTTGGGTCCCAACAGCTCGGCATGAACCCCAACAAGTTCAATTACTTTATCGAAGGCGGCGACTGCCTGATCATACTGCCCGGTAGAAATATAGGCGTGCCCTAAACTGAACCAAGCTTGGCTGTTTTCAGGCTCCTGTTGTACGGCAGATTCCATAATTTGTACCTGCTGCATCATGATCTGTTCACTACTCATACCAGCATGGGGATTCTCTGGTTGAGGTGAATCTATGTTCTGGTAAGCGCCTAACTGCTGATAGGAATAACCGGCCACGACCAGTAATACCACTGACATCAGACTTGGCCACAGCAGACCCTTGGGCTTGGCTTGGGAGTCGAGTGATTCATCGTCCCCTTGTTTAATATCCTGTAGTAAGCTGACTTCCAGTTCCTTTTTCAGAGACTCGAACTCATCTTCGTCCAGCCGTTCTTCCTGGTGTTCTTTTTCCAGGATAGCTAGTCGTTCATTAAACAGTTCTAGGTTGGTTTGCCTACGGACACCAGACTCTTCTGCTTTCAGCAGCTTCTGTTGCCGGAAGTGAGGAAGCCAAATCAGCGCCAGGCTGACTAACACAACAATCGCAATAAAAATCCAAAAAGTGGTCATTATGTTTATTTCACGTTGGTTTGTGACAAAGCGGGGTTACCGCACGGCTTGACTGCAAGATTATACGGAAAGATGATTCATTGAACAGTAATATAAGTACCCCTCCAAGGTTTATAGTCATAGTTGGGCACTGGTTCACAGTTCCAAATTTCAGCAAAAAAATCAATGAAACTTCTCTATTTAATGCCTGTCACAGTTCTGTGTCATGCCGTCTTATCGCCACTGATACAGGCCCTTCAGAGAATGAGAGCCGCGACCCAGAATTGGTGGAAAATGGCAGACAGGAACAAAAGCAAATACTAAAATGAGCAAAAATTCGTAATATATGCCTGTTAACGCTTGCGGCTTTTTAAGCCGTGATTAAGTTAATAAGGTGATGGTGTGAGCCCCCGTAGTTGTGCGTCTGACCAGGATAGAAGCTTGGCAGACATTGACCTGGAAACTGAGGAAAACCCATGATCCCAGAACTTGGACATTTCTCACTGATCATAGGGATGGCGTTTGCAGTATTGCTGATGACAGTCCCGTTAATCGGTGTTGCCCGCAAAGACCAATACTTAGTGCGTTATGCTTGGCCACTGAGTTACGGTATGTTTTTTTTCATCTTGTTATCGGTAATCGCGCTCGGTTACAGCTTTGCTACCGATGACTTCTCAGTCGCCTATGTGGCCCATCATTCCAACTCTCAACTGCCCATCTTCTTTAAGATTGCTGCTGTCTGGGGTGGACATGAAGGTTCACTGTTGTTTTGGGTTTTCTCGCTTTCTGTTTGGGCCGCTGCTGTAGCCTTCTTCAGTAAGGGGTTGGAAGAGGTGTTCACTGCCCGGGTATTGGCCGTGTTGGCGATGATAACCATAGGCTTTACCTTGTTTATGCTGCTCACTTCCAGCCCATTTGAGCGTTTGTTCCCAATTCCGGCAGAAGGCCGAGACCTTAACCCTATGTTGCAAGACGTAGGTTTGATCTTTCATCCTCCCATGCTGTATCTGGGGTATGTTGGCTTCTCAGTCAGCTTTGCCTTCGCCATTGCCGCGCTGATGAGTGGGCGACTGGATTCTGCTTGGGCTCGTTGGAGCCGTCCATGGACTCTGGCTGCCTGGATCTTCCTCACTGGTGGTATCGCATTGGGCTCCTGGTGGGCATATTACGAGTTAGGTTGGGGCGGTTGGTGGTTCTGGGACCCGGTTGAAAACGCGTCCTTTATGCCATGGCTTGTTGGTACAGCTCTGGTTCACTCCTTGATAGTGACCGAAAAGCGTGGTGCCTTCCGCAACTGGACAGTACTCCTGTCTATCTTTGCCTTCTCCCTGAGTTTATTGGGTACCTTTATCGTTCGTTCTGGCGTGCTGACCTCAGTGCACTCCTTTGCGGCAGACCCAAGCCGGGGTATGTTCATTCTGTTGTTGCTTGGTTTGGCTATCGGTGGTTCGTTGACCCTGTTTGCTTTCCGCGCCAGTGAAATGAGCAGTCCTGCCCGGTTCGATCTTAAATCCAAAGAAACTATGCTGCTGGTCTGTAACGTATTGCTGACCGTGGCTGCTGGTACTGTACTGCTCGGTACTCTTTATCCACTGCTGATCGATGCACTGGGTATGGGTAAGATTTCTGTTGGCCCACCATACTTTAACGCAGTATTTGTTCCTATCGTGTTGGTATTGTTTGGCTTTATGGGTGTCGGCCCCATCATTCGCTGGAAAAAATCCAAGCAAGGTGAGCTCAAACGTCAATTGTTGGTACCTGCGATCATCTCGGCTGTGCTGGGCATAATCGCACCATTCATTGCCGGTGGTGAGTTCAATATCTGGGTGGCCCTGGGTATAGGTGCGGCTGTCTGGATTGTGTTGGCGACCATGCGTGCCGGTTACAACGTGATTAAGGCAAAAGACGGTAGTGTTAGTCTGGCTCGTATGGGGCGCAGTGAACTGGGGATGATCATTGCTCACCTAGGTATCGCTGTCTCAGTGGTTGGCGCCACCATGGTATCCAACTATTCAATTGAAAAGAGCGTGCGCATGGG
This sequence comes from Shewanella carassii, assembly GCF_002777975.1. GTDB lineage: Bacteria > Pseudomonadota > Gammaproteobacteria > Enterobacterales > Shewanellaceae > Shewanella > Shewanella carassii. The sequence continues at coordinate 2,208 of NZ_NGVS01000002.1, read as the reverse complement.
CCCAGGTGTGAGCCATGAACTGGCCGGTTACACCTTCAAGTACCTTGAAACCCGTAACGTTGTCGGTCCTAACTACACGGCCCAGCAAGGACAGGTTGAAGTACTGAAAGATGGTGAAAAGATTGCACTGTTGCAACCGGATCGTCGTCAATACAATGTTCGTACCATGGATATGACCGAAGCGGGTATCGATTGGGGTCTGTTCCGGGATCTCTATATCACTATGGGCGACCCCGTCAGCCGTACTGAGTTTGCAGTGCGACTGAACTACAAACCTTTTGTTCGTTGGTTGTGGTTTGGCAGTATCTTTATGATGGTTGGTGGTTTCTTCGCGGCTTCTGACAAGCGTTATCGCGCCAAGGCTCGTGCTGAAGAGGCTGCCGCAGCCAAGAAAGCCAAGCTGGCAACAGCCTGAAACGGGTAAGAAGAAGATGAAGAAGCTAGTACTTTTTGTTCCATTAATATTGTTTCTTTTGATGGGAGTCTTCCTTTACAAGGGACTGTTCTTGAATCCGCAGCAGTTGGATTCCGCACTGGAAGGCAAGCCTGTGCCTGCCTTCCAACTGGAGAAGTTGGATAATCCCGGGGAGATGGTCACCAACGAAGATCTCAAGGGCAAGGTATCCATGCTGAACGTATGGGCAACTTGGTGTCCATCCTGTAAGTATGAACATCCTTACCTGATGCAACTGGCTCGTCAGAATTTGATACCTATCCATGGCATCAATTATCGTGACGAGCGTGCACTCGCAATGAGAGAACTTTCTCGTCAAGGTGACCCTTATACGCTGAATATCTATGACAAGGACGGCCGTCTTGGTCTGGATCTCGGGGTATATGGTGCACCGGAAAGTTTCATCGTGGATCATAACGGCATCATTCGTTATCGCTATGCCGGACCGGTTGATATGCGGGTTTGGAAAGAAACTCTGTATCCCATGATCCAACAATTGCAGGCTGAGGCTGCTAAGGATAACGCGTCATGAGAAAGCTGTTGCTGAAGACCTTTGCTGTTGCTGCGCTCCTGTTCGGCTATGCCGCTCAGGTGGCGGCCACGCCGGTGGACACTTTCGAGTTCAGTTCTCCAGATAAGCAAAAGCGGGCATTGTCGCTGGCTCATGAGTTGCGTTGCCCTCAATGTCAAAACCAAAACCTGATCGATTCCAACTCTCCCGTTGCTCGCGATCTGCGTCTTGAAGTTTACAAGATGGTGGAAGAGGGCAAGGCCGATGATGAAATTGTCCAGTTCATGACCAGTCGCTACGGTGAGTTCGTTCTCTATAAGCCAAGGCTTGAGACTAAGACTTATGTCCTGTGGTTGGGGCCTGTGGCGTTACTGTTGTTCGGTGGTTTGATTGGTTTTATCTTCATCCGTAAGCAACGTACTTCTGGTGGTAAAGATCTTGAACTGTCCGCCGAAGAACAACGCCAGTTGGATGAGTTGTTGAAGCGAGACAAGTAATGAGCAAACTCAGATACTCATTACTCTTGTTGGCGTCCCTGTCACTGGGGGCGCAGGCTTATCCAGGTATGCAGCCAAAGGATCACAATCAGATCCAATCCAGTGTCGACAAAATCAATGTGCTACCCCACAGCTTTCCCCTGGAAGTGGTGCCGTTCCAAGATAAGGCCGGTAGCCAATTGGATTTCAGTCAGTACAAAGGAAAAGTGGTGTTGGTCAACATCTGGGCCACATGGTGTCCTCCCTGTGTCAGGGAGTTGCCTGCTCTGGAACGGCTCGAAGGGCAGTTCAGTGATAAAGAGTTTGCCTTGTTGCCTATTTCCATCGACCAAGGTGGTCAGGAACAAGTCGCTGGCTTTCTGCAGTCTATAGAGATGGCGAATTTTCGTAGTTACTACGATCCGCAGATGCAGTTGGGACAGATATTTCCACTCGATACTATCCCCGCGACCTTTATTCTTAATGGTAAAGGGGAGCTGATTGCCTTTGTTCGTAGCTTTGTCGACTGGGATGACCCAAAAGCGATAGCCTTACTCAAAGGTTTCATTGAACAGGAAAATGCCCCTAAGTCGGCTGCAAACTAGCTAAATCTGGTTGCAAAACAGCCATAATGACTGAAAAAGATCGTTTTTGCCTAAAATGTCAGCAAGCGATCTTTTTTCTTTTAAAAAGCCCTTGCACAAAAGTTCAGGCTCCCTATAATGCGCTCCCACTGACACGGCACAGCGGCAACGCGAAAGACGTGA
>NZ_NGVS01000026.1 GCF_002777975.1 Shewanella carassii | reverse complement strand
CAACAAACAGTGTGGCTCTGGTTTAACTAATCCACGAGAAAACACGGAGGCCGACATCTGCACAGGGAATCATTATGTCTAGGCTTATTACGGAAAAATATTTGAGAATGGATAGATGAACGAAGAATTGCTTAAAGAGTATCAATCTGAGACGAACAGAATTGAGGAGGACGCAATTCACTCTGCTAAAGCACATTACAATGCGGCAGAGCGGTGGAGCCATATTAATTTATTCATTGGCATCCCAAATGCAGTATTAGCCGCTTTTGCTGGGGTTGAAGCTTTTAAAGGTAGTGAAGTATTGGCAGGTTCATTAGCTATAGCTGTAGCGGCAATCACAGCTATAAGCACTTTCTTGAATCCGGGTGATAGAGCATCAAACCATAAAAGATGTGCTGGCGAATATTTGGCTTTAAAAAATAGATCTAGGATTTTCAATAAAATCGATTGTGAACGCATCGAATCAGAAGATAAACTTGATGCAATTTTCAAAGAACTCGTTGATAAACGAGATAATCTAAATTCTACTTCTCCACAAATTCCAAGTTGGGCATTTAAAAAAGCGAAAAAAGGAATTGACGCAGGAGAAGCAGACTACAAGGAGAAATAGCTTGTCTGTGCAGTCGTACCTTGCAGAGCGATCGAGTAATGCGATCCTATCGGACACTGAGAAAAGTTCGATATCTACATCCATACTAACGCTAGAAACAAGATTAAATACGTATTTTGGAGACCAGATTTCCAAACAACTGCAATTTGGCTCTTCTACAAGGGGGACAATTCTCCCAAGATCCATGGATTCAAATTCTGATATTGATTACATGATAGTTTTTAAGGATGAAGAACTTAGACCACAAACCTATATAGATAAACTGAGACGATTTGCCAATCACTATTACACTAATTCTAATATTGCACAATCTCATCCTACGGTTGTATTAGAGTTAAATCACATAAAATTTGATTTAGTCCCTGCCATAAAAAGCTACATGGAGGAATATCGCATACCCGCTCCTAGTTCCAGTTATGCAGAATGGCTTGCGACTGCACCTACGGCTTTCAATACTACATTAACCACGGCTAACACACAGAGTAATTACAAGCTCAAACCAGCAATCAGGCTGTTAAAATTTTGGAATGCGCAAGCTGGTTATGTTTTTGATTCATACTCATTGGAACAATGGGCTGCGGCACGATACTACTTTCTATGCACTACAGTTAAGGATTATCTGTTTTCAATGATTGAAGGTTTAAACCTTGATTGGGATGCAGCTCAATGGCGAAAAGATAAATTAAATCGTGCAAAGAAGATTGTCGCAGACACAAAGGAATATGAAGCAAATTCAATGCCTTATACAGCTGAGGATGAGATTAAAAAATTAATTCCAGCCTAACAAGGCGCTGCAACCGACCTCCGGCCACTGTCACCTTTTTTGCGCTTCGCAGCAAAAAAGCCGCCATTGGCCTCCGGCGGTTGAGCGCGGCGTTATGCACTTATTTAGAACTGAGTTCAATCAGGAAGAATAGATTTATGGAAATAAATAAACATATTGTAGATAACCTAGATTACTATTTGAGTCTACCCTCTCCTGAATATGCATTTCTTCTTTGTGGTGAATGGGGTGTTGGGAAAACGCACTTTATTGATGCGTACATCAAAAATAAAAGCGGAGAAAATTTAAAGTTAATAAAAATTAGCTTATTTGGCTTGAAGAATATTTCTGAAATCAATACCAATATATTTCAAAAACTACACCCTTTATTGGGTTCTAAGAGCGCAAGATTAGCAGGCAATATCATTAAGGGCGCATTTAGCATGGGGGTGAAGCTTGATATTGACTCAGATGGTGATTCTGAATCAACGCTAAATACTAAACTAGACAAGCTGGACTTTTTTGAATTTTTCTCAGATAAAAAAAAGAAAGAAATAGTACTTGTTTTTGATGATCTAGAGAGGAGTCAAATATCAACTGTAGAGGTGCTGGGTTTTATAAATGAGTTAGTAGAAAACTCACAAACAAAAGTAATTTTAATTGCAAATGAGAAAGTATTGAATGAAGGAGATAATGGAGATAAATATAAAGACTTTAAGGAAAAAGTGATTGGAAAGACGTTTGAAATAAAGCATGATTTTAGCAGTATTTTATGTGAATTTTTAGATGGTTATAGCTTAGGTGATCATAAAGAAAGTATCCAATATATATATATAATAGATCTAACTTTAAAAATCTCAGAAAATTTAAGCAATCGATTGATGACTTTGAGTATCTGATAAAAAATATTGATGACAAATATAAAGAGAATGACCAATTTTATAAGGATCTAGTGAGGTGCTTTTTTGCTCTTAGCATTGAGGTTAAAAAAGGTGGCTTGTCTGAAGAAGATTTAAGAAAAAATACCCCTTTTAAGAAAGGCGCTGAAAAAATAAATTCAAACGATGATATCTATAAAAAATATTTTAGTGAGCAGGCTCGCCTATATAATGGTGATGTTTGGGCGAACATAATATTCAAAGGCGATTTAGATCGCATTAATGAAGAAACATCAAAGCTAGCACTATTTGTTGAAAAAGTAGAGAAAGAAAGACCTAACTGGTTGAAACTTTGGAATTTTAAAGAGCTTGAAAATGATGAGTTCTCAAGTCTTATTGAAGAAGTCGAAGACGAACTAAAATGCCTGGTTGAAAATGATCTGAGGGTATATCTTCATAAAATAGCTCTTGTAACTTACTTTAGTAAAAACGGCCTTGGAAAAATCTGCGTCGATGAAATAAAGGACATAGTTAAAAATTATATTACAAAATATAAAGATAGCAATTTTTGGAAAACGCACTTAGTTAGCGATAGTAGTTATCATAACGGTACAGGTTACGGGTATTTCAACGATCAAGATCAGGATTTTATATTTTTGAAAACACTGATCATTAGCGAGAATGAAAAGTCCTATAACCAAGAGAAGCAGATAGCAAAAGAACGCGAAGCTAAGAAGATTTTAGATAGCATTGTAACTAGTATAGAGTCAGATCTAGATGATGTCTTTACGGACTTACTCTTGAATGTGTATGAGTACAGCCCAATACTAAATAAGATAGATCCTAAGGTTTTTGTAGACTCCTTAATGGATGCCAATAATGCTACCATTGGGAAATTTAATGATGTGATTTGTGAGCGCTATTCAGAAAATCATATTTTAAATAATCAAGTAAAATATTCGTATCTTCGAGACGAATTAGACTTTTGGGAAGGTGTAAGAACAGAACTAGATCATATTTTATCGAATAAAGTTGGGCTTAAGAGTCATATTTTGGAGTTGTTTCTTAAATATACGGTTTCAAAAGTAATTGGGTTACTTTCTAAAAAATAGTAAGTCGTGCATAACAAGTTGCTACACGCGGAAAAAATTACTCGCTACGCTCCTAATTTTCCGGTGAGCAAAGCGTTAGCACTACCTTGGCTTCAGGCCATAAATTTATAAGGAATTTGAGTTGGATTTTGATTTACTGCTACAAAAACCAAATATTGAACCGCTGGATAACAATACTCAGCGAATCAGAAGGAATCTATTAGTCGCTTCGATTATTGGAATTGTTTTAACGATCGGTTCTGCAACTTTTAGCAGCCAAAATGGATTCTCAGGCTTTAAGTTTGAGGACTTAAATATACTCCATGTTTACCTGTTCCTCATAGCTGCTTTGGTGTACTTTCTTTGTCACTTCTTATGGGCATCTTCAGATCATTTGAAAGAAAATAGACACAGGCTAACAGGTATAAAAATACCCAAGGCTACTGTTGCGAGCTACGCGGCTTCACCAACATTTGAACCTCGCACTAATGAGGAAAGACAAACTACATTGTTTTCATGGTGGAAAGGGCAACGACAACAATCTGAATACTTTCAAACTATAATTGAATCAATTGAGAAAAATATAGAAAAATCTCAGTATGAACCGGCAATCAATAGCATCAAACAACAAATCGAGGATATGAGTTCAAAAACTGAATACATTGAATTCGCATTACTTAGGTTTGAAAGTAGTTTCTGGAAACATCAACGCAGCCAAATTCTTAGGTGGTTTTTGTTTGATATAGGTATACCTTGTCTGCTGGCAAGCGCTTCTATCATTTTGTTGTCCATAAAAGTATATGGCTTAATCCGTCAATAGTGCTAACAAGCATTTAAGACGGATTCCCAACGCTCGGCATTTTTGGTTTGCTTTAACTTCGGTGTTTGCGGCATCATACTTTGAGCTCAGTGGTCTGCGTTGCTCACCACTTAATGCGGCGCTGGAGGATCCCCTCATAATTCGGGTCTCCCAGAGGTGTTAACCAGTTTAAGAAATTCACCCCAAGCCCAGCGAAA
>NZ_NGVS01000034.1 GCF_002777975.1 Shewanella carassii | reverse complement strand
TACCGGCCTGTCACGCCGGGGGTCGCGGGTTCGAGTCCCGTCCGCTCCGCCAACTTAAAGAGAAAGCCTCATCGAAAGATGGGGCTTTTTTCGTTTTTATCCGCAGATTTTTGATCCAGAACTGCGTTGAACTTTACCCCGCGACAAATCGATTTCTGCCCCAGCAAATTAACCCGCGTACAACTCTCTAAACTGCGTGTCATGCTGGTTTTCCACTCTCCCTGTTTCTCCCTTTCTTGTGTCTTCCAAGCCGTGCTTGCTATTCATCCAGTGGTTACTTAACGTATATGCAGTTTTTGCCAAAGGGATCTTTGAATGAAGTTAGAGATGATTTGTACCGGAGAGGAAGTATTGTCCGGTCAGATAGTAGATACCAATGCCGCCTGGTTTGCCAATGTGATGATGGAGCATGGGATTGAGGTGCAGCGCAGGGTTACAGTGGGGGATAGACTCGAAGATCTGATAGCCGTATTTCAGGAGCGTAGTCTCCATGCCGATATCATTCTGGTTAATGGTGGTTTGGGGCCAACCAGCGACGATCTCTCGGCCGAAGCTATGGCCAAGGCCAAGGGTGAGCCTCTGGTTGAGAACGCCGAATGGCGTGCCAAGATGGAGGCCTGGTTTAGCCGTAACAACAGAGAGATGCCAGCCAGTAATCTGAAACAGGCTTTGCTGCCTGAGTCTGCCGTCATGGTGGATAATCCGGTTGGCACGGCCTGTGGCTTTAGAGTCAAACTCAATCGTGCCTGGCTCTACTTCACTCCCGGGGTGCCATTTGAGCTGAAACATATGGTTCAGGAGCAGTTTCTGCCCTTTATCAAACAGGAGTTCGGCCTGGATGCAAAAGTTGCATTGAACAAGCTATTGACCCTGGGCCATGGCGAATCGACGCTGGCCGATAAGCTGGAAGCATTGGAGTTGCCTGCAGGGATCACCATAGGTTATCGCTCCTCTATGCCACATATAGAGATCAAGTTGTTTGCCCGCGGTGATAAGGCCATTGCTCTGTTGCCCCGAGTCACCAATCATGTGCGACAGGTTTTGGGCACTGCGGTTGTTGCCGAAAATCGCGCGACACTGGCGGAAGAGATCCATCACAGGTTGTTGAATTCAGGCCTAAGTCTTAGCCTGGCTGAGTCCTGTACCGGAGGTATGTTGACCAGTCAATTGGTGGCTTTCCCTGGCAGTTCTTCCTATTTGCATCAGGGGTTGGTGACCTACAGTAATGAGAGCAAGGTGCGGATTCTTGGGGTTCAACCTTCAACACTGGATGACCATGGCGCTGTGTCGATTGCCACCGTTGAGGAGATGGCGATGGGGGCCAGGGCGATACTGGATAGCGACTATGCCCTGGCCACCAGTGGTATTGCCGGTCCTGACGGCGGCACAGAGGAGAAGCCTGTCGGTACTGTCGCCATAGCCTTGGCGACCAAAGGCGGTTGTTACAGCCAGATGATTCAGCTGCCAAGACGTTCTCGAGAGCTGGTTCGCAGTCTTAGCAGCGCAGTAGCCTATGACATGCTGCGCCGCGAGTTGTTGGGCGAGGCGGTTATTGTTGACTACTCCTCTATTGGTCGATTTGCCAAATAGTCAAAGACAGCAATAGGTTAAATAAAAATACGCAGCCAAGGCTGCGTATTTTTGTGCTCTGAATATCGATTTATTTAAACTCCAGCACCAGCTTGCCCGGTTTAACCTGAAGGCTCTTGGTCATATCGGCCAGTCTCGCTTGGTTGCTGTCCTGGGTGTCCAGAACATAAACCGGCTGACTTTCGAGGAAGTTGCGGATAAAGCCCATCAACTGCGGAGCAATACCCTGTAAAGCCCGCTGAATATCCTTGGGATTGGACTCGACAGAGGTCAATTCCAGACCACGGAGATAGACGCCATGGGTTTGGTTGTCATACCAAGGCTTGGCCTCAAACTCTGTCGTCAGGTTGGCACGTAGGGGAAACAGCGGCGTTCTGAGTATCAGCTCAGAGGTGGCTTTCACCGCCATGGTATCCGGCTTGTGCCCCAATTTGACAGTTACCCGATTCAACTGGATCTCTGTTGCCAGTGGCCCCTGGGTGTCTTGCATATCCAGTTGCAGCTCTTTATTCAGATAGGATTCCAGTTGTCCTTCGCTGATGCTGTATTGGCTGACACAGCCGCCCAACATCAGCATCAACCACAGAGACAGCAGCAGTGGCAGCCTCATCCTGTATTCCTCATGCCCGCCGCGACACCTGCTATGGTCAGCATCAGCGCCAGTTGCAATTGTTCCGAAGTTTCCTGTTCCTTGCGACTTCGGGCCAACAGCTCGGCCTGCAGGAAGTTGAGCGGGTCGATATAGGGGTTGCGAAGCCGCACCGACTCCCGGTTCCAAGGAGTATGCGACATCAGGCTGTCAGAGCGGGTCAGTTCGAGTACTGCCTGGATCCCCTGTTGCAACCTCTCCCTAAGAGCCTCACCCAAGTGACGCAGTTCTTCAGGCACCAGGCAGGTGTCGTAATAGCGGGCGAGGTTGGGTTCTGCCTTGGCATACACCATTTCCAGCATGGAGATACGGGTGTTGAAGAAGGGCCACTGGCGTTCCATCTCCTGTAGCAGAGAAAGCTCTCCTCGCTTGGCCGCGGCTTCGAGCGCCTCACCGGCACCGAGCCAGGCCGGCAGCATCAAACGGTTCTGTGACCAGGCGAATATCCAGGGAATGGCGCGCAGGCTTTCGATACCGCCATCCACCCGGCGTTTGGCCGGTCGGCTGCCGAGTGGCAGTTTACCCAGCTCTACTTCAGGCGTTGCGGCTCTGAAATAGGCAACAAAGTCAGCTTCTTCCCTGACTATGCTGCGGTAGGCCAGTACAGATTCATCGGCCAGTCGCTGCATGCATTGCCGCCACTCCTGTTTGGGCTCGGGAGGCGGAAGCAAAGTGGCCTCCATCACCGCCGAGGTGTAAAGCGCCAGTGACTGCACTGCCAACTTGGGGAGGCCGAATTTGAAGCGGATCATCTCTCCCTGCTCTGTCACCCGGATCCGTCCGTCAACTGAGCCTGGAGGTTGCGACAGAATCGCCTGGTGAGCAGGGCCGCCGCCACGACCGATAGTACCGCCACGGCCGTGGAACAGAGTCAGTTTGACGCCGGCCTTCTTACACACAGCAACCAGTTGTTCCTGCGCCCGGTATTGTGCCCAGGCCGCAGCCATGACTCCGGCATCCTTGGCCGAATCCGAATAGCCAATCATCACTTCCTGCATGCCTTTGGTGTAACCCAGATACCAATCGATATCGAGCAGGGCAGAGATGCAATCGGCGGCATTGTTGAGGTCATCCAGGGTCTCAAACAGCGGCACTACCCGCATGGGATAGCGGCAGCCGGTTTCCTTGAGCAGCAAAAGTACCGCCAACACGTCGGATGGTTGGCTGGCCATGGATATCACATAAGAGCCCAGCGCTTGTTGAGGCTGAGTGGCTATCAAGCGGCAGGTTGCCAGTACCTCGGCCACCTCGTCTGATGGCTGCCAGTTTACCGGGATCAAGGGTCTGCGATTAGCCAGTTCCCTGAGCAGGAATGCCTGCTTTTCTGTCTCATCCCAATGGTTGAAGTCACCCATGCCCAGATAGCGGGTAAGTTCGGCAATGGCATTGGCGTGGCGCTCTGCATCCTGGCGGATATCCAACCTCAGCATATGAATGCCGAAGCATGCCAAGCGGCGCAACATATCCAGCAGCAGGCCATTGGCTATCAGGCTCATGCCGCAATCGCACAGGCTTTGATACAGCATCAGCAGCGGCTTTTTCAGGTCGTCCTGGTGCCAGATGATGCTATGGCTGTCGACCTCGGGCTGATGACCTTCGAGGCGGGCATTGAGATAGTCTATGGTGTTGCGCAGCTTTTGGCGCAGATCTCTAAGCACGTCACGATAAGGTTCACAGCTGCCGTTGGTATACTGGCTCAGCTCCTCGTTGGCTTCTTCCATGGACAATTCGCCAACCAGAGAGACGATATCTTTGAGATAGAGTCTGGCGGCGGCATGGCGGTTACGATCCAATACTTCCTGAGTGACCTTGGCGGTAACAAAGGGGTTGCCGTCACGGTCGCCCCCCATCCAGCTGGAAAATCGCACCGGAGCGATATCAATCGGTAGTTGGCTGCCGGTGCGCTCTTCTACCTGGTCGTTGAGCTGGCGTAAAAAGTCGGGAATCGCCTGCCACAGTGAGGTTTCGATAGTCGCCAAACCCCAGCGGGCTTCATCCACCGGCGTCGGGCGTTCGCGGCGGATCTCATTGGTATGCCAAATCTGGGCAATTAGCTGCCGCAGTCGCAGATTGATCTGTTTAAACTCGCGCTCGCTGAGCTGATCGTTTTCCAGAGCCGTCAGACAATCGACCACAGATGAGTACTTCTGGATCAGAGTGCGGCGGGATATCTCGGTCGGGTGTGCCGTCAGTACCAGATCTATGTTCATCTCCCTGAGACAGGACAGCATCTGCTTCTGATCTATCGGGCCGTTGAGCATGCGTCCGAGCAGTTGCTCCACGGGATCCGGTACACACACCAGCTCATCACAGTTGCGGCTGATGGTATGAAACTGCTCGGCGATATTTGCCAGGTTGAGAAATTGGTTAAAGGCTTTGGTGACCGGCACCAGTTCGTCATCGGGCAAGGCTGTCAGCAGTTCCAACATCTGCTGACGGGCGCTTTCGTCACCCTGACGGGAACTCTTGGCCAGTTGGCGGATCTGCTCCACCTTATCGAGAAATGGCTCCCCCAGATCGGATCGCATGGTGTCGCCGAGGATCTGCCCAAGCATACTGACGTTGGATCTTAAGGATGCATACATATCTGCCATCGTGTTGATTGCTCCAAAGAATAGTGAGAAAGAGTCGTCGTTTCGGGCGGACTTGAGTAGAGCACAATAACCAGCACTGTGCCCTGTGGTCAATACGCTGAGGTATTTGCCTCGCGTTGTTTCCAGCGGCTGTGGGCTGGATCATTATTTTATACAGGCATGATAAATAAGCTGTTTCAGCAAGTTTATCGTAGGTTTGATTTGCGCCGTATCCAAATATTCATCGGGCTGATGAGCCTGCTCTATGCTGCCGGGTCCCAATACCAGAGTGTGGCACCCCAGTTGCCGAATATAAGGCGCCTCGGTGGCATAGTTCACCACTTGCGGTGCCTGTCCCGCCAGGCTGGCGACCAGTTGGCTCCAGGGAGAGTCTCTATCATCGGCAAAGGGCTCTGAGCCGGGATAGAGTTCGCTGATGGAAACCGCCCCCGGGAATTGTTCGCAGACCGGCTGTAAATACTGCTGCAGCATGAGTTGCAGATCGGTCAAAGCCAAACCGGGAAGCGGGCGAATATCCAGATGCAGATCACAGCAACCACAGATACGGTTGGCGGCATCGCCGCCGTGGACATGGCCAAAGTTCATGGTTGGGTAAGGCACACTGAAGGCGTCTTCGCGATAGTGTTCACTCAAATGCTGCTTGAGTTTAAGTAGTCGGCCTATGATCAGATGCATCACTTCTATGGCATTGAGTCCCTTGGCCGGATCCGATGAGTGACCGCTGCGGCCCGTTACCCTAATGCCTTGAGCCATGTGCCCCTTATGCATATAAACCGGCCGCAGGCTGGTGGGTTCGCCTATGATGGCAAATTCAGGCTTGATTGCAGCGTTGGCGGCAAAGGCCTTGGCCCCATTCATTGTGGTTTCTTCATCGGCACTGGCGAGAATATAAAGAGGTCGCTTCATTTGTGTCAGCGGCAGTTGTTTCAAGGCCTCCAATATCAAGGCAAAGAAACCCTTCATGTCACAAGTTCCCAAGCCATACCAAAGATTATCTTTTTCGGTTAGCCGAAAGGGATCATGCTGCCAATGGCCTTCATCGAACGGCACTGTGTCTGTGTGCCCGGCCAGCAGCAGACCCCCTTGGCCAGTCCCCAGGCTGGCCAGCAGGTTATGTTTGTTGCGACTGCCGGGCACCGGCTGGCGGCGGCACTCCAACCCCAAATCGGCAAACCAGTTGGCCAGCAAGTCGATAACGGCAGCATTGGATTGATCTTGCTCGGGCTCCAGGGCACTGATGGAGGGCGAGGCGATAAGCGCACTGAAGCTTTCTGTGAGTTCCGGCAGTTTTTTCATGACTATCCTGCAAAACATTAAAAATAACTATTCATATATATTGCATAAATAAATTGCTGTGTTAGTCTAGCAAACAGCTAAAGCCAGTGTCATCTTTCATGGTGACTAAATTCAGTGAGACTAAGTATGTTGAGTTCGACCTTGAGCTTGATTCAGACCCAAAACTGCAATAACTCCCTGCGACGATAAACTTGTCATTAGGCGTTGAGCCACGGGCTTTCGTTGTGCCCTTCCTTTTTTGATTAGCTTGAAGAATTAGAAACCATGAAAAATATCGCCATCATAGGGGCCAGTGGATATACAGGTGCCCAGTTAACCGCCCTGATCCAAGCCGAGCCAGAGTTAAGCATTCAAGGGTTGTATGTCTCTGAAAATAGTCTGGATAAAGGCAAAAGCCTGGCCGAGCTTTATCCTGTATATCAACATATCTCTGCAGTGTTGCAGCCGTTAACGCCAGAGGCCAAACAACAGATAGTGGCGCAGGCCGACGCCGTGGCGCTGGCGACCGAACATTCGGTAAGCCTGGAATTGGCGGCCTGGTTTTATGCCCAGGGGCTGGCGGTATTTGATTTGAGCGGTGCTTATCGTTTCAGCGACGCGGCCAATTATCCCAAGTGGTATGGCTTTGAGCATAACCAAGCCGAAGTATTGGCACAGGCGGTTTATGGCCTGGCCGAGTGGAATGCCGAGGCGATTGCCAACAGCAAGATGATTGCGGTTCCCGGTTGTTATCCCACGGCATCCCTGTTGGCGCTTAAGCCGCTCAAGTCACTGATGACAGATGCCTTCCCCGTTATTAATGCCGTTAGCGGTGTGACCGGAGCCGGGCGCAAGGCGCAGTTGCACACCAGTTTCTGTGAAGTGAGTTTAACGCCCTACGGTGTGCTTGGTCACAGGCATCAGCCCGAAATCGCCAGCCAACTGGGGCAGGAAGTGATTTTTACTCCGCACCTTGGCAACTTCAAACGCGGCATTCTCGCCACCATTACGCTGCAGCTCAAGCCGGGTACCAAGGCAGAGGACGTTGCCGAGGCTTACAGCATCTACCATGGCTTGAGCATAGTCAGCGTAAAACAGAACCAATTCCCCAAGGTGGATGACGTGGTACACACGGGCAATTGTCATTTGGGATGGAAGTTTGATGAACAGAACCATTATCTGGTGGTGGCCAGTGCCATAGACAACCTGATGAAGGGCGCTGCCAGTCAGGCGCTGCAATGCATAAAGATTCACTTTAAATACTAATTATTCCCGGAACGGTTAGAGAGAGTTGTCACTATGAGCACGAAAGACAAGGTGTTGGTTCTGAAAGTTGGCGGCGCACTGATGCAGTGTGAGATGGGAATGGCCAGGCTGATGGATACTGCGGCGAAAATGTTGGCCCAGGGACAGAAAGTGGTTCTGGTTCATGGTGGCGGTTATCTGGTGGATGAACAGCTCAAGGCCAATGGCATGGATACGGTGAAGCTCGATGGCTTGCGGGTCACTCCGCCGGAGCAGATGCCGATCATCGCCGGCGCTCTGGCCGGTATGTCCAACAAGATACTGCAGGCGGCGGCCATCAAGGCCGGTGTCGCCAGCGTTGGCATGAGTCTGGCGGATGCCAACTTGGTCGATGCGGTAATTAAAGATGAACGCTTGGGGTTGGTGGGTGAAGTTTCCCCCAAAGACGGCAGCTATATCAATTTCGTCCTGTCTCAGGGGTGGATGCCTATCGTCAGCTCCATTGCAGTCTCCAGCGAAGGGCAACTGCTTAACGTCAATGCCGATCAGGCCGCCACAGTGCTGGCCAAGCTGGTGCAGGGCAAGCTGGTACTGCTCTCCGATGTTTCCGGAGTATTGGATGGTAAGGGGCAGTTGATCGCCAGTCTTAATCGCAGCGAAATCGACGACCTGGTGAAACTGGGCGTGATAGAGAAAGGCATGAAAGTCAAAGTAGAGGCGGCGTTGGAAGTCGCAGAACTCATGGGGCAGCCGGTACAGGTTGCTTCCTGGAGAGATGCGGCGCAACTGGCTGCATTGGCTCAGGGCGAAGCCGTGGGTACGCAAATAAAACCATAGGAGAAGGCAGTATGAAGCACCTGTTGACCATTAAAGAACTTACCCAATCCCAGTTGCTGGCGTTGTTGGACCTGGCCAAGAAGATCAAGGCCAATCCGGCAGACTACCGACACGCGCTTGCGGGCAAGAGCGTAGTGATGCTGTTTGAAAAACCTTCCCTGCGTACCAGGGTCAGTTTCGATATCGGTATCCACAAGCTGGGTGGCCACTGTCTTTATCTGGATCAACAAAATGGTGCTTTGGGCAAGCGCGAATCTGTTGCCGATTTCGCCGGTAACCTTTCCTGCTGGGCCGACGCCATAGTGGCACGGACTTTCAGCCACAAGACCATAGAAGGCCTGGCCGAGTTCGGCACTGTGCCTGTGATCAATGCGCTGTCGGACTTGTACCACCCTTGTCAGGCACTGGCGGATTTTCTGACCCTGTCAGAGCAGCTCGGTGACTTGAGCAAGGTGAAATTGGCCTATGTGGGTGATGGCAACAACGTGACCCATTCATTGATGATAGGCGCTGCCATATTGGGTGCCAGCATGACGGTTATCTGCCCCGAAGGGCATTTCCCCGATGGTCTGATTGTCAATGAAGTACAGCAACTGGCGGCCGAGAATGGAGGCAGCCTGATACTGACTTCAGACATCGCCGCCCTGGAAGGTCAGGATGCCGTCTACACTGATACTTGGATTTCCATGGGCGACCAAACAGAACTTTCTGATATTGAAGCAAAATTTAATCCTTATCAGATCAATCAGCCGCTGATGGATCAGTATAAGGTGAAGTATTTTATGCATTGTTTACCCGCTCACAGAGGGGTAGAAGTGACAGATGAGGTGATGGATGGCAAAGGTTCTCTGATCCTGCAACAGGCAGAAAACCGCATGCACGCGCAGAATGCCGTTCTGGTAACACTTTTGAGCTGATGGCCAAGGGCCAGTTGAATCTAGGAAAATTAAGATGTCTATTGCACAGAAAAACACAGATGTAAAAAAAGTTGTCCTGGCTTACTCCGGCGGCCTGGATACCTCGGCCATTATTCCCTGGCTGAAAGAGAACTATAACAACTGTGAGATCGTCGCCTTTTGTGCCGATGTTGGACAAGGGGAAGCCGAACTTGAAGGTTTGACAGAAAAGGCGTTGGCCTCCGGCGCCAGTGAGTGTCATATTGTTGATTTGAAAGAAGAGTTTGTTAAAGACTACATCTATCCCACCATAGCGACCGGTGCCATTTATGAGGGAACCTATCTGCTGGGTACCTCCATGGCCAGACCCATTATCGCCAAGGCTCAGGTGGTAGTGGCTCGCAAGGTCGGCGCCGATGCCCTGTGTCACGGTTGTACCGGCAAGGGTAACGATCAGGTGCGTTTCGAAGGCTGCTTTGCCGCATTGGCGCCGGATCTGAAAGTGATTGCTCCTTGGCGTGAGTGGACCATGGAGAGCCGTGAAGATCTGCTGGCTTACCTAGCTGAGCGCAACATCAAGACC
This sequence comes from Shewanella carassii, assembly GCF_002777975.1. Taxonomy (GTDB): domain Bacteria; phylum Pseudomonadota; class Gammaproteobacteria; order Enterobacterales; family Shewanellaceae; genus Shewanella; species Shewanella carassii. The sequence goes on along the minus strand of NZ_NGVS01000034.1, from coordinate 56,254 downwards.
TCGGCTTCGGCCACCAAGATCTATAGCCGCGATGCCAACGCCTGGCATATCTCCCACGAAGGTGGGGAGCTGGAAGATCCCTGGAATGAGCCCAGCAAAGAGGTGTGGACCATGACAGTCGATCCGCTGGATGCGCCAGATGAGCCTGAGTATGTCAGCTTGAAAGTGGAAAACTGCCGGGTGACTGAAGTCAACGGTGATGCCCTGAGCCCCTATGCGGCGCTGATGAAGCTGAACCAGATTGCTGCCGCCCACGGTGTTGGCCGTATCGATATCACTGAAAACCGGCTGGTGGGGATGAAGTCCCGTGGCTGTTATGAGACACCGGGCGGCACTGTCATGTTTGCAGCTCTGAGAGCGGTAGAAGAGTTGGTGCTCGACAAGACCAGCCGTAACTGGCGGGAACAGGTCGCCGCTCAGATGGCACATCTGGTCTATGATGGCCGTTGGTTTACGCCTCTGTGCAACTCGCTGTTAGCGGCATCCGAGGCATTGGCCAAGGACATCAACGGCGAAGTGGTGATCAAGCTCTTCAAGGGCCAGGCGGTAGCCGTGAAGAAACGTTCTCCCAACAGCCTGTATTCCGAGGCGTTTGCCACCTTCGGTGAAGACACGGTTTACGATCAGAAACACGCCGAAGGCTTTATCCGCCTCTACTCTCTGGCGAGCCGTATCCGCGCGCTCAACAGTAAGTAAGCGTCAGTATATCAGGGGCGCATTGGCGCCCCTTAGTTTTTATGCCCGAGAAAGAGGACCTTATCATGGCTTTATGGGGTGGCAGATTCAGCGGCCAAAGCAGCGAACTTTTCAAACTCTTCAACGATTCCCTGCCGGTGGATTTCCGTTTACTGGAGCAGGATATCCAGGGCTCAGTCGCCTGGGCCGAGGCGATAACCCAGGCCGGCGTGTTAACTCAGGAGGAATGCCAGGCCCTGACTCAGGCGCTGGCTGAGTTGCTCGCAGAAGTTAAAGATACGCCGGAGCAGATCATCGCTTCCGGCGCCGAAGATATTCACAGTTTTGTGGAATCACAGCTGATCGCCAAGGTGGGTGACTTGGGTAAGAAGCTGCACACCGGCCGTTCGCGCAATGATCAGGTGGCGACCGATCTCAAGCTGTGGTGCAAACAGGAAGGCGCACACCTGCTGAGTCTGTTGATTGAAGTCAAACAAGGGCTGCTGGCCTTGGCCGAGCGCGAGTTGGATGCGGTGATGCCGGGATATACCCATCTGCAGCGGGCGCAACCTGTGACCTTTGGTCATTGGGCTTTGGCTTATGTGGAAATGTTTGAGCGGGATATCAGCCGCTTGCAGGATGCACTGAATCGCCTCAACACCTGCCCTCTGGGTTGTGGCGCCTTGGCGGGTACAGCTTATGCCATCGACCGTCAGGCGCTGGCGGCCAGCCTGGGCTTTGCCTCTGCTACCCTCAACAGTCTGGACAGCGTGTCTGATCGTGACCATGTGATCGAACTCTGCAGCGATGCCTCTATCAGCATGATGCACTTAAGTCGTATGGCCGAAGATATGATCTTCTTCAATTCCGGCGAAGCTAACTTTATCGAGCTGGCCGACAATGTCACCTCAGGTTCTTCCTTGATGCCGCAGAAGAAGAACCCCGATGCGCTTGAGCTTATCCGCGGTAAAGCGGGCAGGGTATACGGCAGCTTGATGGGGATCCTCACCACCATGAAGGCGCTGCCACTCGCCTACAACAAGGATATGCAGGAAGACAAGGAAGGCTTGTTCGATGTGATGGACAGCTGGAGCCTGTGCTTGAAAATGGCAGCTCTGGTGCTCGAAGGTGTCAAGGTTAACCGTGACAATGCGTTGGCTGCAGCTCAACAGGGATACGCCAATGCCACTGAACTGGCGGACTATCTGGTGGGTAAAGGCATGCCCTTCAGACAGGCGCATCACGTTGTGGGTGAGGTGGTGCTGCAAGCTATTGCCGAGGGTAAGCCACTAGAAGCCTTGCCACTTGAAGTCTTGCAAGGCTATGCCGACATCATAGCGGAGGATGTTTATCCGCATCTGAGTATCGATTCCTGCCTGGCGAAGCGCAATATTCTCGGCGGTACCGCGGTAGAGCAGGTCAAGGCCGCACTGACAGCCAAGCAGGCCAAATAGAAGCTATCCCTCGGATTCTAGCCAAACAAAAACGCGCCAATTGGCGCGTTTTTTAATGTTTAGCAGACGGTGTTAAACAGACAGTTACTGGAACAGCTCTTCCGGCGGTGTTTCGATAAAGATGTCGCTGTCATCTTCGGCGCCGGTGGCGTATTCCTTGGGTTCGGTACCCTGAATAAAGTACTCAAAGTCGCTGGTGTAGTCTGTCTTACGCGACAGCTTGCCGCTGTCTAAATCAATACGCACCGAAACGATTCCAGCCGGTGGAATGCTGGGTTCTTCCGGCGTTCCTTCCAGGGCATCGCGCATAAACTCGTTCCAGCCTGGGCCCGCGGTCTTGGCACCGGATTCGGCCCCTGAAATCTGATCTTTGGCGCCGCTGGCATTCCAGGCGGTCCGTCCCAGCTCACGGCCATGGTCATCGAAGCCGACCCAGACGGTGGTGGCAAGCTTGGGATTGTAGCCACTGAACCAGGTGTCCCGCGATTCGTTGGTTGTTCCCGTTTTACCGGCTATGTCATGGCGTTTGACCACTCTGGCGGCGCGCCAGGCGGTACCGTTCCAGCCAGTGCCCTTGCTCCAGTTACCGCCACCCCAGATAACACTCTTGAGGGCATCGGTTATCAGGAATGCGGTCTGCTCACTGATCACTTGCTTGGCGTGACGGGCACTTGGGCTGTCACAGCTGAAAGGATCTTCCTGAACCTGGGGCTGCAGCGGCTGTTGCTGCTCTTGCATAGTCAAATCGGTTACCGCGTTATCCGCCATATCCTCTTCAGGCTTAAGCGGCGCGTCACAAGCCAGAGCCGGATGAGCTTGTTCAAGGATTTCGCCCTGGGCATTCTGGATCCGTTTAATGAAGTAAGGCTCAACCAGGTAGCCCCCGTTGGCAAAGGCAGAGAAGGCCGTGACCACCTGCAAAGGTGTGGCAGATGGTGATCCCAGCGCCAGAGACTCGTTGCGGTTGAGCTCTTTGGCATCGAAACCAAACTGCACCAGCTTGTCGATGGCGGCATCCAGCCCAACATAACGCAGGGTTCTCACCGACATCACGTTGATAGACTGGGCCAGTCCCAGACGCAGCCTGGTAGGGCCGCCGTATACGTCGGGTGAGTTTTTGGGACGCCATGCCGTACCTTGGCTGAGGTCGGGCTTGTTGATCGGCGCGTTGTTGATCAGTGTCGCCAGGGTATAGCCTTTCTCCAGCGCCGTGGCATATAGGAAAGGTTTTATGTTGGAACCCAGCTGACGTTTGGCCTGAGTTACCCGGTTGTACTGGCTCTGACTGAAGCTGTAACCACCGACCAGAGCCTGAATTGCACCATCTTTGGGATCTATCGAGACTATGGCGCTGGCAACCTGAGGCACCTGAGCCAATTGCCAGATATCGCCGTTGTGACGCACCCAAATCTGCTCGCCCACTTTCAGAAATTGCTCGGCTTTCTTCGGTGGTGCACTCTGGCGTTTGTCATTGATAAACTTGCGGGCCCATTTGAGGCCATCCCAAGGCAGAGTGAGTTTTTCTCCCGAGGCGAGCAGCACCTGTGCCTGCTGTTCCTCTACTTGCAATACGGCGGCTGGCCTGAGCTCCTGAATGGGCATGGTTTTCTTCAGGGTGGCAATCAACTCGCTCTCATCAGGTTGCTTGTCTGTCCAGAGAACCGCTTCCGGGCCTCGATAGCCATGGCGTTCATCATAGGCGTAGACATTGTTGCGCAGTGCCTTTTGGGCTTTTAACTGCAGTGATGAGTCTATGCTGGTGTAAACATCGTAACCACCGGTATAGGCTTCCTCTTCACCATATTTCTGCACCATATAATCTCTGGCCATCTCTGAAATGTAAGGGGCGTAGAGATCGATTTCGGCGCCATGGTATTTGGCGGTAATAGGTTGAGCACTGGCTTCGTTATATTCACTCTGGGTGATATAGCCGACCTCCAGCATACGGTTGAGCACTAGGTTACGACGGGTCAAAGCTCGGCTGGGGGAAGTGATTGGGTTGAGTGTTGAAGGGGCTTTTGGCAAACCTGCGATAACTGCCATTTCAGCAAGCGTCAAGTCTTTGACTTCCTTGCCATAATAAACTTGAGCCGCAGCGCCAACCCCGTAAGCACGCTGTCCAAGATAGATACGGTTGACATAGAGCTCAAGAATTTCATCTTTGGTTAGCAGCTGCTCTATGTGGATAGAGATAAATATCTCTTTGACTTTACGAATAATTGTCTTGTCACGGGTCAGGAAGAAGTTCCTGGCCACCTGCATGGTAATGGTGCTGGCACCCTGCTTTTTCTCGCCGGTGGCCAGCATAACCAGTGCGGCCCGCGCTACCCCTATGGGATCCACGCCCTTGTGTTCATAAAAACGTGAATCTTCGGTTGCTAGAAAGGCTTGCAATAACGGTTTGGGCACTTCGGCCAATTCCAACGGGATCCGGCGCTTTTCACCGAATTGTGAGATCAGCTTGCCGTCACTGGAGTAAACCCTCAGTGGCGTTTGCAGTTGCACTGTCTTGAGTGTAGCGACATCCGGGAGTTCGGGAAGGACATAGAAGTAGGCTCCAACGATAGCTGCAACCCCCAAAAGGGCCAGGCTGAACAGAGCTATGAGTATACGTTTTAACCACTTCACTAGATTATTCCAAAACTTGCTGCGGGCACAATAGTATATAAGGCGTTTGGTACAGGGTGAAGCAAAAAGGCAGCGTCAAAAAATTAGCCGTTGTAAAGTGCTCAAACATTTTATACAAAGGAGCGTAACAATTTAAAAATGTGCTACTCTAAAACCTAACAATAACAAAGTGACAAAGGACTATGCTTTCGAATCTATGGAAGCGTCAGGCTCCGCAAATGGTGGGTATTGACATCGGTTCTCACGAGGTCAAAGCGATCCTGCTGGGCAAGACAGGCGATGGTTACAAAATTCAGGCTTATGCCGCAGCTCCTGTTAAAAAAGGAGCCATCAATGATCATGATATTCGCGATCCTGAAGCTGTTATTGAAGCAATGAGACAGCTGAAGAAGCAATTGCCCAAAGCAACTAAATTTGCTTCTGTTGCTGTGTCTGGATCTGCTGTTATGACTAAAGTTATTTATATGGATGCTTCTTTGAGTGAAGTGGAAATGGAGGCGCAGATCGAGATAGAAGCCGATAACCTCATACCCTATTCACTCGATGAAGTCAGTATTGATTTTGAAACGTTGAGCGTCAACAAGACAGACCCCAGTAAGGTCGATGTCTTGCTCAGTGCTTGCCGTACCGAAAATATTGATGCCAGAATCGATGTGTTGGACAGTGTCGATCTAGAGCCTAAAGTCGTTGATATAGAAGGTTATGCCTTGGGACGCGCCCATGAATTGATCTTAGGGCAGCTTCCGGATGGTGCAGCAGATCAGGTTGTCGCTTTGGTTGATATCGGTGCCAATATGACCACCTTCGCAGTGGTGGAAAAAGGGGAAACCGCTTTTATCCGCGAACAGGCGTTTGGCGGTGAACTCTTCACTCAATCTATATTGTCTTTTTATGGTATGTCCTATGAGCAGGCGGAAAAGGCCAAAATAGAAGGCGATCTACCTCGCAATTATATGTTTGAGGTGTTATCGCCATTTCAAACGCAATTACTGCAACAGGTAAAACGTACGCTGCAAATATATTGCACTTCGAGTGGTAAGGATAAAGTCGACCATTTGGTGCTCTGCGGCGGTACTTCCAAATTGGAAGGTATGGCTAATCTTCTGACTAATGAATTAGGTGTTCATACTATAATTGCCGACCCCTTTCAGGGTGGTTTGCATGCGGACGATTCAGTAAAAAATGCCCTGCAACCCCATATCAGTAAATACATGGTGGCCTGCGGCCTGGCACTGAGGAGTTATGGTCAATGGCGAACATAAACTTATTGCCATGGCGTGAAGAAGCCAGGGAAAAACAGAAGCGAGATTATATTGGGATTCTGGCGGCCGTTTTTATTGGTGCCGCGCTATTGGTTTATTTGGCACTGAACTTTATTGGTTTGATGACAGAAGACCAGCGTCAGCGAAATGCTTATCTTCAATCTGAAATTAGCTTGCTTGATAGGCAGATAGCTGAGATTAACAAGATCAAACAACGCAAAAAGGATATTGAGCGTCGCACCGATATCATTCTTAACCTGCAACAGGCCCGAAATCTGCCCACCCATGTGTTGGATGAGTTGGTTCGAATTATTCCCCCTGGCATTTATCTTTCCAGCATTGAGAAGAAAGGTAGTCTTATCTGGATCGAAGGACGCAGTGAATCCAATAACAATGTCGCCAATATGATGCGAAAAATTGAAGCGTCAGAATGGCTTCAGGAGCCGAGTATGCAGTCGATAGTCTCCCAACAGGAAGAGTTCAGAGAGCTGCAACGTTTCAGTCTCAAGGTCAGTATCAAAGGGGCGAATCGGATTGAAGGGACGGCGCAGATGGCGAAAGGAGCGGGCAAATGAGTTTCGATTTGAGCCAGTTCAATGATCTGGACATGGAGAATATCGGCGGTTGGCCGACTCAGGTCAAAGCTGTATTTGCCGGTTTGCTGGCGATTCTGGTGTTCGTGGGAGGCTATTATCTGTTTGTTTCTGACGCCATAGATATTTACCAGTCTGAGCAGGCGAAAGAGCAACAACTGCGTGATGATTTCCAGCAAAAGCATCTGTTGGCCGCTAACCTGAAATTGTATCGGGAGCAGTTGGTGCAGATGGAAGCGCAATTTGCCGAACTGCTTAAGATGCTGCCATCTGAGAACGAAATGCCGGGCTTACTCGATGACTTGACCTATGTGGCTACGGACGCGGGTCTGAAGATCCTGAGCCTGGATTGGGATGCCGAGATCCAACGGGATTTCTATATCGAGTTCCCGATACGTATGGCCGTGACCGGCGATTATCACCAGTTGGGTCATATGGTGGGCGGGGTGGCCAAGCTGCCACGGATTGTTAGTCTGCATGACTTTGTGATTAAGCGCGATCCATCTGGCATCTTGGCGATGGAAATTCTGGCCAAGACATACAGATTCAAAGAGGGAGCCGAATTGCCGCCCGAGCAGGCTAAGGGGAAAGGCAAATGAAACGACTCATTCCCCTGATGGCGGCATTATTGCTTGGTGGTTGTATCGGTGACAGAACAGATCTTGAGGACTTTGTTACCAGCACTAAGGCTCAGCCGGTTGCGCCTATCCCGCCGCTGAAAGAGCCGCCTCAGTTTGAGCACTTTGATTATCAGGCCGATATGTTGCGCAGTCCCTTTGTACCTCCTTCCCGGGAGTTGACCGAAGAGGTGATAGATACCACCAAGGACTGTTTGCAGCCGGATTTGAAACGGCGTAAGAGCAGGCTTGAAACCTATGCACTAGATAACCTCAAGATGCGTGGCACCCTGAGTGAAGACAACTTAGTTTGGGCCTTGATAGAGACAACCGATGGTAATGTCTACCGCATGGGAGTCGGTGAGTATTTGGGACTCTATCATGGTCGCATCGCTAAAGTAACAGCTCAGAATATTGAGATTATTGAATTAGTACCGGACGGTTCCGGCTGTTGGACAGAGCGCAACAGCAGCCTGGAATTGGCCGGAGAATAACAAGCGAAGGATGAGGGAATAATGGAATCTTCTGCCGCGAATATCACCCCGAAGAATGCAGCCAAATGGATGCAATTTATCCTGGGCAGCCTGCTCGTCCTGGGCCTTAGCCCCTATGCTGATGCAGCCAACAAATTGGTAGATGTAAAGTATCACGCCATTGTGGATCATCAATTGGAATTGGAGTTGGTGTTTGACAAGCCGATATCTGAGCCGGAAATCAATTTGAGCGCTGAACCAGCCAGCATTCAATTGGACTTCAACGACAGTATTTCGGCGCTGGAGAAGGCACAAATCCCTATTAATACTGCCGGAGTCGAGCAGCTGTCCAGCATGCAGAATGGTGACAAACTGCAATTGGTGTTGACGTTGAAAAAAGTCAAACCTTATCAGGGTAAGGCGGTGGGCAACGTCTATCGTTTGACGGTTAATGATGAAGTGATGTCTCCTCAAAGTAAGGCCAGTAACCCCTTCGTTAACGGTATTAAGAATATCGATTTTCGCCGTCTGAGCGACAAGGGTGGCGAATTATTGGTTGAACTGCGTAATTCATCGGTTGCCGCCAATGTGGAGCAAGTGGGTTCCAAGTTGGAATTGAAGTTGTACAACACAGATATTCCATCTGACATGCTTTATGTCATGGATGTGCAGGACTTTGCCACCCCGGTGAAGAGCTTTGAGACCTTTAAAGAGGAACTGACCAGTCGAATCCTGATCGATATCAAGGGTGACTACGAATACAGCTACAGACAAGATGGCAATTTGTTCATCTTGGCGATGAATAAGGTTGAACGTGAAGTTCAGATGGAGGCGGAGAAGAAATACTCGGGCAAGACTCTGTCACTCAACTTCCAGAATATTTCTGTCAGAACCGTGCTGCAGATTATCGCTGATTACAACGACTTCAATCTGGTGACCAGTGACACGGTTGAAGGCAGTATCACCTTGAGACTGGATGACGTACCTTGGGATCAGGCGTTGGATCTTATCTTGCAAACCAAGGGGTTGGATAAACGAATCGAGGGCAACATTCTGATGGTCGCGCCGGCTGAAGAGCTGGCCATTCGTGAGGAAAACCAACTCAAGAACAAGAAAAAAGTGTCTGAAGAGTTGGCACCGCTGTACTCCGAATATCTGCAGGTGAATTATGCCAAGGCGACTGAGATTGCCAACTTATTGCGGGGAGAAGGTTCCAGCCTGTTGTCCAAACGTGGCACTGTTGCCGTAGATGAAAGAACCAATACTCTGTTGGTAAAAGATACAGCCGATATTCTGGAAAACGTGCACAAGCTGATAGAAGTGCTGGACGTGCCTATTCGTCAGGTGTTGATTGAAAGCCGAATGGTTACGGTTAAGGATGATGTTGCTGAGGACTTGGGTATCCGTTGGGGGATCACAGATCAACAGGGCAATAAAGGCACCTCGGGCAGCCTGGAAGGCGCTCAGGACATCACCAACGGCACCATTCCATCCATAGGCGACCGTCTCAATGTGAATCTGCCGGCTGCTCCTAGCAATGCTACCAGCATAGCTTTCCATGTGGCCAAATTGGCCGATGGCACCGTATTGGATCTCGAGTTGAGTGCGCTGGAGCAGGAAAACAAGGGTGAAATCATTGCCAGCCCTAGGATCACCACCTCGAATCAGAAAGCCGCTTATATTGAGCAAGGTGTTGAGATCCCTTATGTGGAGTCGGCTTCCAGTGGTGCGGCAACTGTACAATTTAAGAAAGCTGTACTGTCGTTGCGGGTGACACCTCAAATCACTCCGGATAACCGTGTGATACTGGATCTGGAAATTACTCAGGACTCGCAGGGCAAGGTAGTACAGACTCCGCTGGGAGAAGCTGTTTCCATCGATACCCAACGCATAGGTACTCAAGTGCTGGTGGACAATGGTGAAACCATAGTGCTGGGGGGGATCTATCAACAGAACCTGATCAGCCGGGTCAGCAAGGTGCCTGTTTTGGGCGATATTCCTCTGGTTGGCTTCCTGTTCCGCAATACTTCAGACAAGAATGAGCGCCAGGAGCTGCTGATCTTCGTAACGCCCAAGATAGTGACTGAGGAAATCTAGAGAAGGTAAGAAAAGGTAAGAATAAGTCCTCTTAGTGTGATCTTTTGTAGAACGTGACTTGCACAGCAATTGGCGTTCAAGGCGTCTGATTGAAGCCATGCCGGGGTCAGCCTAAGTTTTTTCCAAACCTGTAGAACCTCAATCAAAGCCAGTGCTAGTCGCTGGCTTTGATGTTTGGGCAGGGGGAAATTTGGCTTTAATAGTCGGCATTACTTGCCTTGAATGTCCTTAAGCTGAGATAATCCCCGGTCAAGTCTCATAAGAGCAAGGTAACAAATCCCGTCGATTTGATAGTAAGTCGACATTCGGCAAACTTTTCATAAGATTCAGACGTACAAGAAATGGCTGAAAAACGTAATATTTTTCTGGTAGGCCCTATGGGCGCAGGCAAGAGCACCATAGGTCGTCATCTGGCACAAATGCTGCACTTGGAATTCCACGATTCAGATCAAGAGATTGAAAATCGCACCGGCGCTGACATTGCCTGGGTATTTGACGTTGAAGGCGAAGAAGGTTTCCGTCGCCGTGAGGCTCAGGTGATTTCTGACCTGACCGAGAAACAAGGCATAGTTCTGGCAACTGGTGGTGGTTCAGTTCAAAGCAAAGATATCCGCAACTTCCTCTCTGCCCGCGGTATCGTGGTGTATTTGGAAACGACTATCGATAAACAAGTGGCTCGCACTCAACGTGACAAGCGTCGTCCCTTGCTGCAGGTCGATAATCCTCGCGAAGTGTTGGAAGCGCTGGCTGACGTGCGTAATCCTCTCTATGAGGAAATCGCCGATGTTATCGTCAAGACCGACGAGCAAAGTGCCAAAGTGGTGGCCAATCAAATCATTGAACAATTAGGTTTCTAGGACGCAAGATGCAACAGATCCGGGTCGATTTAGGTGAACGTAGTTATCCTATCTTCATTGGCCAGGGTCTGTTGGCCCAGAGCGATTGTCTAACGGCGAGTATCTCGGGTAAAAAAGTCCTTATTGTCTCCAATGACACAGTAGCTCCCCTGTATCTGCAGTCTTTGCAGCGCCTTCTGCTGCCTGCGGCTCAGGTTTTTGCTCATATTCTGCCTGATGGTGAGCAGTACAAGACACTGGCACAACTCGAAAGCGTATTTACGGCTCTGCTTGAGCACAATTGCGGTCGTGATGTGGTGCTGGTGGCTCTCGGCGGCGGTGTCATTGGTGACATGGTCGGCTTCGCTGCGGCCTGTTATCAGCGGGGCGTGGACTTTATCCAGATCCCCACTACGCTCTTGTCTCAGGTCGACTCCTCCGTGGGGGGCAAGACGGCGGTTAATCACCCGCTGGGCAAAAACATGATAGGCGCTTTCTATCAACCCAAACTTGTGCTGATAGATACTCTGTGCCTGAAGACTTTGCCGGCGCGTGAATTTGCCGCTGGCATGGCCGAAGTGATCAAATACGGCATCATTTGGGATGCTGACTTTTTCCTGTGGCTCGAAAACAATGTCGAGTCACTCAAATCGCAGCAGCCAGAGGCACTGGCTTATGCCATCCGTCGTTGCTGTGAGATCAAAGCCGAAGTGGTTGCCGAAGATGAGACCGAGCAGGGGGTTCGCGCTCTGTTGAATCTGGGGCATACCTTTGGTCATGCCATCGAAGCTGAAATGGGCTATGGTAATTGGCTTCATGGTGAAGCGGTTGCTGCTGGCACAGTCCTTGCTGCACAAACTGCAAAGGCCATGGAACTGATTGACGAGTCAACTCTCTGTCGCATCGGTGCGTTGTTACAGGCATTCGATTTACCGATAACCGCACCAGATTCCATGGATTTTGAAAGCTTTATCAAACATATGCGGCGTGATAAAAAGGTTTTGGCTGGGCAAATCCGCCTAGTTTTGCCCACTGCTATGGGGCAGGCCGGTATTTTTGCTCAAGTGCCGGAATCCCTACTCGAACAGGTGATCTGCCGCGCTTGAGCCTTAATGGGTGACAATGGTGGCAACTGAAGAACTTCTCCTGCCTTCACAAGAGGCGCTGTTACAAAGACTGCAGCATCTGGCCTGTTATGGTCAGCAGCTGGTTTTGTTGCAGGGGCAGGTTGGAGCCGGTAAGACAAGACTGTTGACCGCCTTGGCTAATGTGCTCGATGAGCATAATCTGGCGTTGGTCACTTGCCCTCAACATGTCGATGCCGCCGAAATACGGCGTAAATTGCTGATCCAACTGCTGCCCGATCCCCTATTTGACGACGAACAACCCCTAGCCGATACTCTGTTGCGCTATCTGAGTGAGATGCGCAAGCCTATCCATATCCTGATCGACGATGCCGACAATATGCCCTTGGCGCTCTGGGCCGAGTGTTTGCTATTGACTCAGTTGCAAGCCAGAGGTGAGCCTATCACGCTGACCTGTTCGGTCTCGCCTGAATTTGCCGAGCAGTTACAGTTGCAACTGCCCAAGGCACAGAAACAGCAGGTGTTGCCGGTTAAACTTGAGCCGCTTTCCCTCGCCGAACGTGAGGGCTTGTATCAAACTTTGTTGACTCGCAGTGCGGTGCGTACTTTTACGCCTCGGGCCATAGTGGTCAAGCAATTGGAGCGGCAACAAGGGACACCTGCCGAGGTTTTGGCATTGCTGGAGTTGGCCTTGAACGGTGAGCCGCCGCAGCCAAGACGCTTGCCTTGGAAGACTATATTGATCTTGGGCAGTGTTGTGTTGTTCGGCCTGGCGTTGTTCTCCTGGTATCTGTTGCGCTCGACTGAGCCTTTGCCCGAGCTCCCCAAATCGACCTTGGTGCTGGAACGGCAAACAACTCCCTTAACTCAATTTGCCGAGCGTTGGCTCGATAATGAACCGGCTTCGAAAGATCTCACCTCGGTTCCTGTATATGTTCGTCTCGAACCGCCGCAAAGCCAGAGCATTGGTGCGTCAGCGAACGCCTCGCGGCAAGACTCGAAATCCGTTCAGGAAATCAAACTGCAAGCGGATAGTCAGCCGAACCCAGAGCCGGAAAATAGTTCTGAACTGCTCAACGATGCCAAGGCGACAGTGGATGTGGAGACGGCTCCTATCACAGTGCTGCCAACTAAATCTGAGTCCAAGGAAATCAAAGCGGCCTCTGTTTTAGATGGCGAACCTCAGCCAACCCAAGAGCGAGTCGAACCCAAAGCCGAGCCGTTGCCTACCAAAGGTTATACCTTGCAGTTGGTGAGCGTTAAACGTTACTCATCTCTGGTGGCTTTTATTGGCAAATTGCAAAATGTAGACAAGCTGAGAATTGCTCGGCATGACGATTGGTGGGTAGTGCTGGTCGGTGAATATGCCAGCAAACAAGAGGCTGTTGAGGCCGGAAAACAGTTACAGCAGTCGCTGGGGCTTCCCCAGCCTTGGGTAAAATCCTGGCAATCTTTGCAACGTTATCGTTTACAGTCGGGTCTAAGTAACAGTGAAATTTCCTCTTAAACCGAGTACAATCCACACTTTCGTTTTTCCGGGCACCAATCAATTTTAATGAAGAAAAAACAAAGAGCCTTTCTCAAGTGGGCTGGTGGTAAATTTAAACTGGTTGATGCCCTGACTCAGCACTTGCCTAAGGGCGAGCGCTTGGTTGAGCCTTTTGTCGGTGCCGGTTCTGTGTTCCTCAACACAGATTACCCCAGTTACCTGCTGTGCGATATCAATCGCGATTTGATTGATCTCTACTCGATCATTCAAACCCGTCCTGAAGCATACATAGGGGCGGCGGCCGAGTTGTTTGTGCCGCAGATGAACGACAAAGAGCAATATTATCTGATCCGAGATAAATTCAATCGTAGCCGCGATCCCTTCGATAGAGCGATCTATTTTCTCTATCTTAATCGTTTTGGTTTTAATGGCTTATGTCGCTATAACCGCAAGGGGGCGTTCAATGTTCCCTTTGGCTCCTACAAGAAGCCTTATTTCCCTGAGAAAGAGATCCGCGGCTTTGCCGCCAAGGCTCAAAGTGCCGAGTTTTGCTGTATTGGCTACGAGCAGGCGTTTGCCTTGGCCAGAAGCGGTGACGTGATTTATTGCGATCCGCCATACGCCCCCCTATCGACCACCGCCAGCTTTACTACTTACGTGGGTGCCGGCTTTTCGTTGGATGATCAGGCGCTGCTGGCCAGGCACTCTCGTCATACTGCTATCGAGCGCGGCATTCCAGTGCTTATCAGCAATCATGATATTCCGCTGACCCGCGAGCTTTATCATGGCTCGAGAATGGAAACGATTCAGGTACAGCGTAACATCAGTCAGAAAGGTAGCACCAGGACCAAGGTGAACGAGTTGATGGCTTTGTACGACGAAACCTATCACAACGAGAACGACTGAAAGTCATCTTTGCCACAGTAATCAGGCGAGTACTCTATTTACCAGCAGCAATAGTCCAAGCACCAGTAGTGCGGCCAGCAACACGCCCGTGATGATATAAGGGAGAGGGGAGGAGTGAGAGCTAAAGTCTTTCAAGCGATTGGATTCGCTCTGCACCCCGAAGAAGGCTGCCAGCGTACTGTAAAGGTAACGCCAGTAGCGGCCAAGCATTTAGAAACCGTTGTTGGTATTGGCCGGAGCCATATCATCAACCGGTTTGCGTTGATGGCCGTGCAGTAACTCCAGTAAGTCGACAAAGTGAAACTGGCCTGAACGACTATTGCCGCTGAGCCAACTCTTCCAGCTCAATTCATCTTCCTGAGTCGCACAGCGATTATTAGGATGGCTCGAAGGTAGGTTGGAGTTATATTCACTTTCTTGGTTACAATTACGGGCCAAATTATTGGCCGAGTTATTGGATTCTTTAAGCCCAACGGCCGCAATTCCCACCACGCCAGCGGCGACAGCGAGCAATGCTGCTGACTTGATGCTGTGTGTGAAAACCGACGGTTTCTGGCTCATCCTGTTCCAATCCCAAGTGTGACATCAATCGATTATAACAAAGTCGTTGATAAATTGAACGACTTTTTACCTGGCAACAACCTTATTCCAACTTATAAATTTTTTCAACGGTAGAAATGGGCGCCTGGCTATAGAGCCCGAGCGCCTTGGCGGGTAAAATAGGCGACTTCTTAAACATCCTGTGAGAATGCTATGCGCCCATTTCTTATTGCTCCTTCCATTCTGTCTGCCGATTTTGCCCGCTTGGGTGATGATGTTAAAGCCGTTTTGGATGCGGGGGCAGATGTGGTTCACTTCGATGTAATGGACAACCATTATGTACCTAACCTGACTATTGGTCCCATGGTCTGCAAGGCGTTACGTGACTATGGTATTACCGCCGATATCGATGTACACCTGATGGTGAAGCCGGTCGACCGCATAGTGCCGGACTTTGCCAAGGCAGGAGCCTCTATCATCACCTTCCATCCGGAAGCCAGTGAGCATGTGGACCGCACTGTGCAACTCATTCGAGATCACGGCTGTAAGGCCGGCTTGGTATTCAACCCGGCCACACCACTGCATTATCTCGACTATGTGATGGATAAGCTGGATGTGATTTTGCTGATGTCGGTCAACCCAGGGTTTGGTGGCCAGTCATTTATCCCATCGACACTGGACAAACTGGCCGAAGTACGTCGTCGCATCGATGAGAGTGGCCGTGATATCCGCTTGGAAGTCGACGGTGGGGTTAAGGTGGACAATATTGCCGAAATCGCCGCCGCCGGTGCCGATATGTTTGTTGCCGGTTCAGCTATCTTTAGCCAGCCTGACTATAAGGCGGTTATCGACCAGATGCGTCGTGAACTGGCAGGAGTGTAAGTTATGATCGCGAGTAGTATCAGAGCGATCGCCTTTGATTTGGATGGCACCCTGGTTGACAGTGTGCCGGACTTGACCGCAGCAACTCAGGCCACGCTGGCCGATATGGGACTGCGTGGTTGCAGCGAAGACCAAGTGCGCAGCTGGGTTGGCAATGGCACAGAGATGTTGATGCGCCGAGCGCTGACCTCGAGCCTGGGCGACGAGCCGGATGCCTCTGTCATGGCCGATGCCATGCCGGTATTTATGAAGCATTATGAAGCCTGCCTCGAGCGTTATAGCAAGTTGTATCCCGGGGTTGAATCTGTGCTCGGCACGTTGCAACAAAGAGGTTTCAGACTGGCGGTAGTTACCAACAAGCCTTATCGCTTTACTATCCCCTTGTTGAAGTCCTTTGGTATCGAGTCATTTTTCAGCGAAATTCTCGGCGGGGATTCTCTCGCCAAGATGAAACCGGATCCCTTACCGCTGACTCATCTGTTGGAGAAATGGCAGTTGTCGCCACAGCAGATGTTGATGGTGGGTGATTCCCGCAATGATATTCTGGCGGCGAAAGCGGCAGGTATTGCCTCAATCGGCTTGACCTATGGCTACAACTACGGTGAAGATATTGGGCTTTGCGGCCCAGATGCCGTATGCGATCATTTTGAGCAAATTTTGGCGCATTTGCCGCCACAGCAATCGGAGTAATGAAATTCATGAGCAGTCCCAAACCCATAGTATTGAGCGGTGCCCAGCCCTCAGGCGAGTTGACCATAGGTAACTACATGGGTGCCCTGCGTCAGTGGGTAGCCATGCAGGACAGCCATGATTGTCTCTATTGCGTGGTGGATCTGCACGCCATCACAGTGCGTCAGGATCCCAATGCCTTGCGTGAAGCCTGCCTGGACACTCTGGCGCTGTACCTTGCCTGTGGTGTCGATCCCAAGAAGAGCACGGTATTTATTCAGTCACAGGTGCCACAGCACACTCAGTTGGGGTGGGTTCTGAACTGTTACACCCAGATGGGCGAACTGAGCCGCATGACTCAGTTCAAGGACAAGTCGCAAAAGCACGCCAACAATATCAACGTCGGGTTGTTTGGTTATCCTGTGCTGATGGCGGCCGATATCCTGCTGTACCAGGCCAATGAGATCCCTGTCGGTCAGGATCAGAAACAGCATCTGGAATTGACCCGGGATATCGCCACCCGCTTCAACAACGCTTATGGTGACACCTTCACTGTGCCTGAGCCTTTTATCCCTGAGCTGGGTGCCAAGGTGATGTCGCTGCAGGATCCCACCAAGAAGATGTCCAAGTCAGATGACAACCGCAACAATGTCATCGGCCTATTGGAAGATCCCAAGGCGGTGATGAAGAAGCTTAAAAAGGCGATGACCGACAGTGACGAGCCACCTGTGGTGCGTTTCGACATAGACAACAAGCCTGGGGTGTCCAACCTGCTGAGCCTGATGTCCGGGGTGACAGGCCAGAGCATAGCCGAACTGGAAGCCGAGTTTGAAGGCAAGATGTATGGCCATCTGAAAGTGGCTGCCGGTGAAGCCGTGGTCGGTATGTTGGAGCCGCTGCAACAACGCTTCCGTGAATTCCGTGAAGACAGAGCCTTCCTGGAGTCTGTGATGAAGCAGGGCGCCGAAAAGGCCCAGGCCCGCGCCGAAGTCACAGTGAAGAAAGTCTATGAAAAGATAGGCTTGTTGGTGTAACTCCGCCTATCTTGAGAGCCGACCTACAAGGTCGGCTTTTTTGTGGCTGCGTTCGAATTACTGAGGTTGCGGCTGGCTTGCCATCAACATTAGCCAATCAGCAAACGCTGCTATCGCCGGTTCTTTGAGGCGCCGCTCCTTACAGCAAAAAGTGAACTCAAATCCTGTGTGCACATCCGGCAGTTCGAGTTCGATCAAACGGCCACTGGCAATATCATCTTCCACCATAAAGTCAGATGCCAGCGCTATACCTTGACCGGCAATAGCTGCTTCTATGGCCATTAACACATGGCTGAAAATATGCTGCCTGTGATTTGGGGTCAGTGTCACGCCGTTGGCCTCGGCCCAGCGGTTCCAGTCCAGTCCCAGCAGCCCTTCATCCACGGTCAACAGCGGATACTGCTGCAAACTCTGAATCGTTATCAGTCCGGCTCTGGGAGGTAACTGCGGGCTACAAACTGGAATAAGCCGTTCCTTGTGCAGCACAGTCTGCCAGTAACCCCGTCGTTTGAGGCCACCGCTGATAAAGAGATCGGCCACGCTGTCGCTGAGCTCGGGATCTTGGGCCACCATCTCCAGTCTTATCTGTACCTCGGGGTGGCGGCGGCGAAAGTCGCTGAGTCGGGGGATCAACCATTTGACCGCAAAAGAGCTGTAAACCGCCAGTTTCAGCTCACGATTGGGCTCGCCGAACAAACGGCCAAGGTCAGCCAGTTCGTTGAATATCCGCTCCAATTCGCCATAGAGGATCTCCCCCTTGGGTGACAGTTTAAGGCTGCGCCCCTGACGCAGAAACAGAGGCTCGTCAAAGTGTTCCTCCAATATCCTGACCTGGTGGGACACGGCGCTCTGAGTGATACACAACTCTTCGGCGGCGCGGGAAAAGTGGCTCTGGCGCGCCGCGGCCTCGAATACCTGTAGCGCTCTCAAGGGGGGAAGTTTTCGCATTGGCGACTCTGTTTAGAACTTTAGTATGAATTTAATTCATTTATTTGCAAAAAACATCATTTCAGTTTGGTTTTTAACCCGGATATGATGCCGCCGATTGAGAGTGATTCAAGGTAACCAAGATGCAGAGAACCGTAGCTATCGGTTTGATTTTATTGACCGTGGGAAATCTCTTCAGCGCTTTTTATGACGTGTCGGTCAAGTGGTTGCCTGAGGATGCCAATGCGGCAACCTTCCTACTGGTGCGCCAGGTGACGGCGGTACTCATGTTGCTGCCCCTGTGGCTCAAGGCCGGTCGTCCGGGCACTTCTCATCTCAAGATCCACCTTTGGCGTGCCAACACAGGAGCTGTTGGCGCGCTCTTTTTGATTATTGGCCTAATGGCACTGCCGTTGGCGACGGTCAGTTCGCTATTCTATTCGGCGCCCCTGATGATCATGGTGCTCGGCGCGGTGTTCCTGAAGGAAAAGATCACGCCGCTGCAATGGGGAATTGCCGCGCTGGGGTTTGTCGGTATCTTGTTGATCCTAAAGCCCAGTGAACTGGAGTTGGCCGGTATCGCCGTGTTGGTTTCGGCCTTTACCTTCTCTTTGAACCAGATGAGCCTGCGAAAGCTGCCCAGTACCGAGCCTGCCAGTCTGACGTTGCTCTGCTACAACTTGCTGAGTCTGCCGCTGACTCTGCTGGTAGCACTGTCGCAACAACTGGCCGGGCTGAGTTGGCAACTGCTCGGGGTTGCGCTGCTTTCCAATGCTTTCTTGCTGGCCTATCACTGGTTCTGTGTTCTGGCCTATCGCAGGGCCAAGGCCAGTGAAATTGCCGTAGCCGAATACAGCGGGCTTATCTTTATCGTCTTCCTGGGGTGGTTACTGTTCGATGAGTGGCTGGATACCCTGAGTTGGATAGGAGCTGCGCTAGTGGTGCTGCCAACCTTGTGCTTGCCGGCTATCGCCAAGCTGATGAAAACCCGTGAACTGAAAGCACAAGAGCCGGTATAACCGGCTCTTGTTCGACTCGATATGAAGGGCGTTAAGGGGTGACGTAGTCAAACACCTTGATCACCTTACGCACTCCAGCTGTGTTGCGGGCGATTTCCACCGCCAGTTCGGCCTGTTCACGCTCGACCAGGCCAAGCAGAAAGACTTCACCGTTCTCAGTGATCACCTTGATCTTGGTGACATCCAGATTCTTGTCGTTGAGCATCCGCCCCTTGACCTTGGTGGTGATCCAGGTGTCGTTGCTGCGGGTAGTGAAGGAAGTCGGGTTGCCGATACGGATCTGATTGTGGATCTTGCCACCCAGTTGCAGCTCTTTGACCAGCCGAATCGCTTTGTCTCTAAGCATAGAGTTGGGCGCTTGGCCTATCATCAGCACATTACCGTTCATACTGACGCCGGTGATGTTGGTCTGATTTTTCAGATCGTCTTCCGCGCCCAACGCGCTGGAGATACTAAAGTCGGCATTGGTATCATTCAACTGGGTCTTGAGCGAGCGCTCATCGTTGACCACCATGGCGCCGCCGACTGCACCCACCATTACGGCTCCGGCACAGCCGGTCAAACTGGTAAGCAGTAGACACAGGGGCAGCAGACGTCTCATTGATGCTCGTCCTGCGGGAACAGGGTACGGTCAATGTTGTCACACAGGCAGTGGATAACCAGCAGGTGCACTTCCTGAATGCGCGCGGTGACATTGGAGGGCACGCGGATCTCCACATCATTGGTGCTCAGCAATCCGGCCATGGCACCACCATCTTTACCCGTGAGCGCCACTATGGTCATATCCCGGCTCAGTGCAGCTTCCATCGCCTTGATAACGTTGCCTGAGTTACCGCTGGTGGAAATGGCCAGCAGTATGTCACCGGGTTGGCCCAGTGCCAGGATCTGCTTGGAAAACACTTCGTCATAGCTATAGTCGTTGGCGATGGCCGTCAGGGTAGAAGTGTCTGTGGTCAGAGCTATGGCCGGCAGCGGTGGGCGTTCCACTTCGTAGCGGTTCAACAGCTCGGCTGAAAAGTGCTGGGCATCACCGGCGCTGCCGCCGTTACCACAGGCAAGGATCTTATTGCCACCCAACAGACATTGCACCATCATTTCTGCGGCCTTGGCGATAGACTCAGGCAGCGCCTCTGCGGCGTCAATCTTGGTCTGAATCGACTCGGTGAAGCTGTCTTTGATACGTTCTAACATGGATAAGTCCTTCACTATCAAGTGTTGCTATCATGCCATAGGCCGGGGGCTTTTTTCAGGCATTAAAGTGTAAATTTGTTTCGGGTTAAGCGCTTACTAAAAAGCGTCCTGTAGCCATTGCACCTTGCCGCCATCAATGGCCAGTAGATCGAAGCGACAGGGGGCATTGATCCTATGTTGCTGCAGATACTGGCTGGCGGCCTTGCGAAGCCGGGTTATCTGGGCCTGGCTCAATGACTGCAAAGCACCGCCGAATCGGCTGGGTGAGCGGTATTTTACCTCAACAAACACCCATTGGCTGCCCTGTTTCATCACCAAGTCCAGTTCGCCGAAACTGTAGCGCACATTCTGTTCGACAAAGGTCAGGCCCTGTTGTTCCAGATACTGGCGAGCCAGACGCTCGCCTTCCTGTCCCAGATCCATATGCCCGCTTACAGTGGCCGCAAAACGCCGCGCTGGTATTTGGCCCAACTGAGCTGACGTTCGATCACCCCATCCGGGCTCACCGTCAGCTGGCCGCTGCGGCCACTGTACTGATATCCGGGGAAGGCATGCATCTGGGCCAGACGGTTGACCAGCTGCAGGGCATCATAGCCCATCACATACAGGCGTTTTTGGGCGTTGCCCCAAGTGGGCCACAACTTGTTGACCGCATCGGTTTCTTCACTGGCCTGCAGCAACCAGGGGATATCACTGATGGTGATATTGTTCAGTTCAATCGCGGTTTGCTTGGCGTTGTCTTCCTGACGGGCGCGGCTGCTGGTATACAGTGGCACCTGCTCGGCAAAGACACTGAAGTTAACATCGATAAAGGGCTTCAGCAGCGGCAAGTCCTGAATCCCCGAGATCATATAGATGGCATCGATATCGGCGCGGGAGCGGAAGTCGGCCTTCACCTTGCTGCCGAGCAGCGCCTTGATGGCCTGGATCCGCGCCTTGCTGTCCGTTACGCCGAGGGCTTCTTCCACGGTTTCGCGCATCTTGTCGCCGTTGTCATAGAAGTGAACTTCGGCTTCGCTGTCGGTCAGTTCCATCCAGGTCTGCTTAAAGCTCTGGGCCATACGTTGCCCCACGGCATCATTGCTGGCCAGCAGCAGCGGCACCTGTATGCCATCTTGATACATGCGTCTGGCGGCATCGCTGGCCTCCTGAGTGGGAGACAGGGCGAAGTAGTACTTATTCTGTTGCGGCGCCAGCTTATCTATTTGGTTGAGGAACAGTTGCGGCGGGGAGCTTGCCCCGGCAGCTTGCTGGGCCGCTATCACTTGTTCCACTTCGTTTTGCAGCAGTGGGCCAATCACAAATTCGGCACCGCTCTGCAGCGCTTGCTGATAGGCCTTATCGGCACCTTGGGCCGTGTCGAAGAAGTTGAGGCTGACATTGCTGTCCGGGTCGTTCAGATAACTGGCCAGTATGCCCTGACGCACTGTGTTGGCGACTCCGGCTCTTGGGCCTGAAAGTGGCAGCAGCACGGCGATATTGCTGGGTCTGTAGGGCTTGGCGCTGAGCGCCAGCTGCAGATCCGAAGGCAACTGCACCGCGGCAGGATGATAAGGATTGCGTTTCTGCCAATCACTCAGCTGCCGAATCAGGCTTGAGGGATCCACCGCGTAGTGCTTGGCCAGATAAGCCAGCTGCAGCCAGCCGTTGAATATGGCATCGCTCTCTTGCGCGGCAAAGCTTAAGAGGGTTTCTTCCTGCAGTGGTTTGAGCAATTGCCAGATTTCGTCGTTAACCTCGCCGGTTGCCTTTACCGGCAGATACTGACTGAGCTGACTCAACTCACGCACCTGCTCCACGGGTTGCTGGTTGGCAGCAAACAGCCGGGCACGGGCCTGGTGATAACTGGCCCATTGCCAATCGGGCAACTGCCAATTACCGGGATAATTCAAGGTGTTCAGCGCTTCGGCGCTCTTGCCGGTCAGCTCCTGCAGGCGAGCACTGAGAAAACGATGCTCGGCCTGAATTTCATCCACTGGACTCAGCCCGGCCTGCATTGAATGCAGAATGTCTGCAGCGGCATCTGTATCCCCTTGCTTGAGGTAAGCATTGGCGGCCAACAACAGATAACGCTCGCGGTTTTCCTTGCTGGGCGCCTTGGCGGCAAATGCCAAATACTCGGCCGGGGCTTGCGGGGCGCTGACCAGGGAAACAACGGCCAGCTGCTCTTTGTCTGCCGGCGGCGTGCTGCTACAGCCCCACAGGCTGGCAAGCAGAATCGCAGCAGAAATGTATTTAACTCTATTCAGGCTTTTTAACACAGGGCTTCACTCTGGTAAGATGCTGGCTCTAGTTTAACCTTCTATTGTGCCTGACGAAAGTCTCGGCACTTTCATCTCCGAGGTAGTTATGGACCTGTCGGTCGCGCTGTATATAGTTTCCACTCCCATAGGCAATCTGGGGGACTTGAGCCCCAGAGCTCTGGAAGTACTGAATCAGGTGGCGTTGATCGCCTGTGAAGACACTCGCCACAGCGGTAAATTGTTGAGCCACTTCGGCATAGATACCCGCACGACAGCGCTGCATGACCACAATGAACGTGCCCGGGCGCAGTGGATTGTTGAACGCCTCGGCGAAGGTGAAGCCATAGCGCTGATCAGCGATGCCGGTACGCCGCTGATTTCCGATCCCGGCTATCATCTGGTATCCCATGTGCGCGCCGCCGGTTATCCGGTGATCCCGCTGCCCGGCCCTTGCGCCGCCATTGCCGCGCTGTCGGCATCTGGCTTGCCCTCGGATCGCTTCTCGTTTGAAGGCTTTTTGCCAGCCAAAGACAAAGGGCGCCAGGATAAACTGCTGGCGCTTAGGGAAGACCCGCGCACCCTGATTTTCTATGAGTCTCCCCACAGAATTCTGCCCAGCCTCAAGTCGCTGGTGGAGGTCCTGGGGCCGGATAGGCAGATGGTGATGGCGCGGGAACTGACCAAGACCTTTGAAACTTTCCTCTGCGGCACCACGGCCGAAGTGTTGGCGCAGGTTGAAGCCGATGCCAACCAGCAGCGCGGTGAAATCGTGCTTATGCTGCACGGTTTTGTCAGTGAAGAAGCCGACGAAACGCCCGCCGCGGCGCTGGATACCCTCAAACTACTCTGTGATGAATTACCGCTGAAGAAGGCGGCCGCCATTGCGGCACAGATCCATGGGTTGAAGAAAAATGCTCTCTATAAAAAAGGGCTGGAGCTGGGCTGGTAAGGAAATGCCTTGGTGTGAAGCCCGCTATGGGCTATAATCCGCGCCGAGTTGGCCGGGCAGTCGCTGCGTTCGCAAGAACGGGGAGGAAAGTCCGGGCTCCATAGAGCAGGGTGCCAGATAACGTCTGGGCGGCGTGAGCCGACGACCAGTGCAACAGAGAGTAGACCGCCTGCCTTCGGGCCGGTAAGGGTGAAAGGGTGCGGTAAGAGCGCACCGCGCGGCTGGTAACAGTTCGCGGCACGGTAAACTCCACCCGGAGCAAGATCAAATAGGGTTCCACTATTCTTCGGAATTAATGCGTGGCTCGCGTTGGAACCGGGTAGATTGCTTGAGCCTGTGAGCGATTGCAGGCCTAGAGGAATGACTGCCGCTCCTTCGGGAGAACAGGACCCGGCTTATAGGCCAACTCACCAAATAAAACTAGGCCGCCCATGTTATCACGGGCGGCCTTTTGCTTTTCTACTCGAGTGGAATGTTCATGGCTTGGGCTTGCTCAGGTTGCCATTGGGCCACAGCTTGAGTTGGCATCCTTCCTCCCAGCGCTGGCAGGCCAGGCGGGTCATCTCTACCATGACGCCCTTGAGTTCTCCTTCTTCCTGAAAGCGGTATGGCGCAAAATCAAAAAAGGCGATTTTCAGCGTGCTTGCCTGTGCCGATATCAGGCTCGACAGGCCGAGCAGCACAGAAGACGGGGGGTTGTTCACGTCAGGTCCAGGTCGCTGTGACCCTTCAAGTTTAGTGCAGAGTTTGCCGCTGAGGTGGCAAAATCAGCCTAGAAACTCTGCTTCACTTGAAAGCGCCATTCCCAGCCGTCCACTTCATCGCCCTGAGTAAAGGGCACGCTGAAATCTATGTGGGCGACATGACCATAACTGGAGCGGGAAGAGTAAATTCTGGCACCTATACCGACAGAGCCTATGGGGCCTGAGACTTCGTTGTCATTGGCCATGGCACCACCGAAAGCCTGACCGACATCGATAAAGGCGGCCCAGCCCAACTCTGCCAGTTGGTAGAGGTTGATATTGGGGTAATAGCGGATTTCGCCGGTCAGCAGCCATTGATTGTCACCGTGCTGGTAGTCGTTGGGATAACCGCGAATGCCGGTTTCATCCCCCAGCGCAAAGGGACGGTCGATATAGTTGTTGTTGGAGTTGGATAGCCGCACCTTGGAATAGGCGGTCCACTTGGGGGTGAACTTATAGAAATACTCGGCGGCAACATTCACTTGATAAAAGTCCCGTTGCCGAGTGGCCAAGGTGGCTTCACCGCCAAATGCCAGCAATAGCAGCTCCTTGCCCTCAAAATAGCCGCGACTGCTGCGCCAGTTGAGGTGATAGCCAAGGTTGTCACTGTCTTTGGTTTCCAGCCCCAATTTAACGCTGTGATGCCAGCCGAGGTTGAAGTCTTCGTTATAGTTGACCAGGTGAATATTGGTCAGCACCCGAAAGTCATCCTGCAGGTACTCCCATTCTACCCAAGGGTAGAGAAAGTCTCTGTCCTGAGGCAAGGGTTGCTGCGGATATTGAGGCAGGGCGTAAAAGCTGTGCTTATCCTGGGTAACTCCAAGGCGTAATCTTTGCCGGCTCTGGTTTTCTTTGGCGTACATGAAGCCCCAGTAGAGGTTGCGATAGCGGAGCTCTTCATTGAATTCGTTGATGTCGAGGCCGTTTTGGCGAATGGTGTCGATTCTGTCTTCATCCAGATACTCGGCGCTGTAGGCACGGGTGTCGTCCAGGGTATAGAAAGGCTTGTCAAAATACAGCTGTTTGGCCTGACCATCGCTGTTGTCATAGAAGTTGGCCGCCACAGTGGCGTTTTTGATGATGTTCAGCGGCATTTCGAACGCGACTTTGTAGCCGGTTCTGTCCTCGTCGGATTGGTACTTCAAACGGGTGCGGATCCCCAGACCCAGAATATTGTCGTCTTTCAGCCCGACGGAGAAGCTGTTGTTGCCGCCGCTGCGTCCCAGGCTGATGGTGGGCAGCAGCGACCATTGATCCCAGGTTTCTACCAACAGGGTTTCACCATCAGGCTGTTGATCGGCACTCGGGTCGGCCTTGACCACAGAGACCTTGGCGTCTCTGAGATAGGGCTCACGCCTGAGAATTCGCTGCGCTTCTTCCAACTGCCTTGGGGTCACTTCCTGCCCCTCCTGAATACTGAGGCGATTGAGGATCACCGACTCCCGGGTATTGATATGCAAGGCGTTGGCCCAATTGTGCAGGAAGATGGCATTCTTGGCAGACTCGTCGAAAATCGGGTTGCTGACCACCACAATTTTGCCAACCTTGAACCGCTCAGATAGTGGATTTTGGCCTTGGGAAGACGAGGTGATGCCATCGCCTGCGGTGCCGGTTTCGGCCAAAACGGAGAGGCTGGCAAACAGGGTTGCCAGAAGCAAGACACTGCGGCTTGTTGCCATAGACTGCCTCCTCTCGGTAGTGAATATCGGGCTGATATTCACACTTCAATAACACAACCGAATGGGCGGTTAGTCAAGGCGACCGTCGAAATAAAGTAATGATTTAGCTTGTAATAAATTACCACCCTCCGGCGCGAATGCCCACGGTAGCTGTGTTTAGAGAGTATTTCTCGGCGGCACCACCACGTTGGAGAAGATAAGCCCGGCGATCAGTGACATAAAGATCAGAAAAATCTGCGACCCCAGATGCGACTGGTTCAACATGGTTTCACCCGAGATCAGCACATTGAGGCCGATATAGGTCTTGGAGCCAGGCACCAGGATGACTATCCCCTGCAGCAGGGCAATGGAGGCCGGTGCCTTCATCCAGCGGGCAAACAGGTTGGCGTAAATACCCACGGCCAGGGCGCCGAAGAAGATCCCCAGAGAATCCCCCAGATAGAGGCCGCCGAACATGGCGGAGAAGAAGGCCACAATACCCGCCAGTACGCCCCAAGGGGCATCTTTGAGCCTGGCCTTGAAGATAAACACCAGCGCCATGGAAAGTATGGGCACCGCCGACCAGATGGCCCAGCGAGGCAACGGCATGGGCTCAATATAGAGGGATTCGCCGAACAGGGCATTGCCTATTGCCACGCCGAGTACGGCGCCGAAGTAGAGTTTGAATAGCAGCATTACCGCATCCATGATCCTCATGGTGCCTGACATAAGATCCCTTGCCGCCAGTTCGGCCAGGCCCAGGGTCAGTGCCAGGCCGGGAATAAAGACGATGATCCCCGACAGTACCACCACAGGGATATTCAGCCCGGCATCCAGTTGCGCCAGGCCACAGGCGGCGAAACCGGCTAGCATGGCGGCCAGAGGCTCCAGCAGTTCGGCCATCCGCCGCGAGCGTTCGGCGCTGAATACCAAGCCATAGACCAGCATGCCTATCAAGGCCGACCAGAATACATCATTCCAACTGCTGCCCATCAGCATGGCAAAGGCGGCGGCCGAGGTGCCAAAGGCGCCCAGGGTTAACATTGGGCCATAGGGATTGGGCTTGTTGGCTATCTCATCCAGCCGTTCCAGCGCTTCACTCAGGCTGCGTTGCCCCAGGCTCAGTTCCTGCACCAGGGCGTCGGTGCGGGCCAGCGAACCCAGATCCAGCTCGCCGGGTTTGACCCTGGCAACATGGTTGTATTCCTGATCTGTGTCGTGCTGCAGCACAAAGGTCATCGAAGTGGGGGAGATCAGAAAATAGCCTTCGATGCCGAGCGTCTTGGCCACTGTCTGCAAGTGGGTTTCGAGCCGATAAGCCGGGGTGCCGAACTTATGCAGAGCCTTACCCAACTTGATGATAAAACGGCGCTTTTCAATGAATTCTTGATTATCCACTCGGTTTCCCACTGTGCCCTTGATTGGATGGACGGCTTTTGGCCCGCGCGGATTCTACAGCAAGGGTAGTGAATCCGGTTAATGACATTTTAAAAATTATTTCCTTTATGTGAGCCTAAGTGCAGGCTTGTTGCGTTAAGGTTGGTGTGCGCACCAGGATTTTGTGGGGCCAATAGGGGCTGAATAGAGAAGGTTAAAAAGGAGAGTTTGAAATTATGTCATTGTTTATATCGGGTTTTTATGCCGCTCTGACGGGGCTTTTGGTCTTGGCTTTGGCCTACCGGGTGGTAGGGCTGCGCCGTGCTTACAAGATAGGCCTAGGCGATGGTGGTAACGATGCACTGTATCTGGCCAACCGGGTGCACGGTAACCTGCTGGAAAATGCCCCGATAGCCTTGCTGCTTTTGGTGCTGGCCGAGGCCAACGGCATGGCCGGCGTTTGGTTACATCTACTGGGGACGATTTGGCTGGTGGCCAGATTGCTGCATGCCATAGGTCTGACCCAAGGCAAGGGCGGTTACCACCCGGGCCGTTTCCTCGGTACCTTGTTCACCTGGATAAGCATACTCGTGCTGGCGCTGTTTAACCTCTGGCAGTATGTGGGGCGCTTATTGCTCTGAGCCCGAAATAAGCCACAATCCTAGCAGGGCCTTGGCTTGCAGGCACAAGCAAGGTGCACAAATAGTCGGCAGTTGGTGAAAAATCAGTCACACTTAACCCGGCTAGCCTGTTATACTCCGCGGCCCTGAGGCAGCGTGGCTGCCGTGTGTCGAATCCTCTGATGGTCATTCTCAAATGCAAGTCGAATCCAGCTTATTTCAGTATCCCAAGTATTGGGCCGAGTGTTACGGCACGGCTCCCTTTCTGCCCATGTCCCGTAAGGAGATGGAACAACTGGGATGGGACAGCTGTGATGTGATCCTGGTGACAGGTGATGCCTATGTGGATCACCCCAGTTTCGGCATGGCGGTGATTGGCCGTTTGCTGGAAGCGCAGGGATTCAGAGTGGGGATCATCTCGCAACCGGATTGGTCCAGCAAAGAGGCCTTTATGAGCCTGGGTAAACCGAATCTGTTTTTCGGGGTCACTGCAGGCAATATGGATTCGATGATCAACCGTTATACGGCCGATCGTAAACTGCGCCACGATGATGCCTATACCCCGGGCAATGAAGGCGGCAAGCGCCCGGATCGCGCCGTGACTGTTTATACCCAACGCTGTAAGGAAGCCTTTAAAGAGGTGCCCGTGGTCATAGGCGGTATCGAGGCCAGCCTGCGGCGGATTGCCCACTATGACTATTGGTCCGATAAAGTGCGCCGCAGTGTGATTTTTGATGCCAAGGCCGACATCCTGATCTACGGCAATGCCGAGCGGCCGCTGGTGGAAGTGGCGCACCGTCTCGCCAAGGGTGAAACCATGGCGCAGATGCAGAATATCCGCGGCACAGCGGTTATCCGAAAAGAGCCACTGCCAGAATGGCGCGGCATGGACTCGCGCAAGATAGATCAGTTGCATAAAATTGACCCCATCCCCAATCCCTATGGCGCCGATGATGTCGGCTGCCAGAACTTGTCCGGGCCATCTGACAAGAAGATCTTCGACAACGACGCTCCCAAGCCCATCAGCGTGCAGCCACCCAAGCCAAGGCCCTGGGAGCAGACCTATGTGTTGTTGCCGGCCTTCGAGCGGGTGAGTGAAGACAGATACCTGTACGCCCATGCATCGAGGATTTTGCATCAGGAGCAAAACCCAGGTTGTGCCAGAGCCCTGTTCCAGCCCCACGGCGACCGTGGTGTTTGGGTCAACCCACCGGCTTGGCCGCTCAACACAGATGAGATGGATGCGGTATTCGACTTGCCTTACGCCAGGGTGCCACACCCGGTTTACGGCAAGGCCAAGATCCCGGCCTACGACATGATCAAGACCTCGATCAATATCATGCGAGGCTGTTTCGGTGGCTGCTCATTTTGTTCGATAACCGAGCATGAAGGGCGGATTATCCAGAGCCGCTCGAAAGAATCTATTATCAAAGAAATTAAAGATATACAGCAGAAAGTGCCCGGCTTTACCGGGGTGATTTCCGATCTCGGTGGCCCAACGGCCAACATGTATCGTCTCGGCTGCAAGAGCGAAAAGGCCGAAAAAACCTGTCGGCGCTTATCCTGTGTCTTTCCCGGCATCTGTGGCCATTTGGACACAGATCATCAGCACACCATAGATCTTTACCGCGCCGCCCGGGATGTTCCCGGGATCAAGAAGGTGCTGATCGCCTCCGGCGTGCGGTATGACCTGGCGATTGAAGATCCGCGTTACGTTAAAGAGCTGGCCAAGCACCATGTGGGCGGCTATCTCAAGATAGCACCGGAACATACCGAAGAGGGGCCTTTATCCAAGATGATGAAGCCAGGTATGGGCACCTACGACAAGTTCAAGGAGCTGTTCGACCAATACTCGGCCGAAGCGGGTAAGCAGCAGTATCTGATCCCTTATTTTATTTCCGCTCACCCGGGCACCACGGACGAGGACATGCTCAACCTGGCGCTGTGGCTCAAAGAGCGTAAGTTCAAGCTGGATCAGGTGCAGAACTTCTACCCATCGCCTATGGCCAATGCCACGACCATCTACCACACAGAGCTGAACTCGTTGAAAAACGTCAAACACAGCAGCGAACAGGTGCCGGTGGCCAAGAAGGGGCGCCAGCGGCGACTGCACAAGGCCTTGCTGCGCTATCACGACAGCGCCGGTTGGCCGCTGATCCGCGAGGCGCTTATCGCCATGGGGAAACAGCATCTTATCGGCACCGGGCCACAGCATCTGGTGCCCCCGGAAGGCCGCGCCGAAGCCTGGGCCGGTAAGCATAACCGCAAGGGGGCCGACAAGGGCCGCCAGGGACTCACCCGTTTCAGCGACAATCAGTTTGCAGAGCGCAGCGGCAAAGCCGCCAAGGGTAAGTCCACTGAAGGGGCCAAAGGCGGTAACAAGGTCGGAAAAGGCAAGGGCGGCGACCAAACAACAACAGGCAAAGCAGCAGCTAAAGGCTCCAAGCCCGGCAGTGGCAAAGCCAGACCCGGAGCCAGGCCTGTCTTTGGCCATGCACAAAGCCATGCTCAGGGTAAAAATCAGGGCAAAAGCCAGGGTAAGAAACCCAAGTAAGAACTCAAGCGCTATCCATTAATCGCTAAAGTGGAAAGCAGGAGCGCTGAGCCAAGGGGCCGCGCTCCCTCCAACCTTCTCTGAGGCTACCTCTAAGTCTCTGCGCCGGATAAGGTTCTTACCTGGCCAAGCTTACTACGAATACGTTCGATACAGGCACTGGGATTCTTCAACCAGAGTCCATAGCTGATGGGCAACATGGGCACCTTGGCCCGCTGCAGTATCTTGTATGTGTCCAGTTCAAAAAAGTCCATCCAGGGGCCGGGAAAGCCGATGAGATCCAGCGCCAGATACTCGCCCTGCCAGCGGCAGAGGATATCCACCTCTGTGCCGGCTATCTCATAGCCCGGCCAGGTTTCGATATTGTGCCCGGCCAAGGCGTCACAAAGCTGGCGCTGAAACGGATCCAGCTGGTCATTTTGCCTGTGCCGAGCATTGAATTGACGGCTGGATTCCAGATAGCGGCGCAGCAGTGAGTTGCTCGGCAGCTCTTGGGCCGCTACCGAAACAAACAGGTGCTGTTGTTCCCTGGCGCGGGTAATGGCGACATTGAACACATCTTCGCGGTTGAGATATACCGCGGCTCTCTTGCTCTGTGGGTCAACGGCGAAGGAGAGATACATAATGTCGCGCTCCTCTCCCTGAAAACCGAAGGGGGTGTCGGCCCGCAGGCGATACTTTTCCAGCTCGGTGGCGGAAAACTGTTTGAACAAAGCATCGGCCAACGCATCGGCCTGAGCCCTAAAAGGCGATAACACTCCCAGCGACTTGGTCATTCCCGCTTGTTCGCAGCTGTCTATCTGCTGCCTTATCAGGTTGCACAGTGCACTGATTTCAGCCTGGTTGACTCCCTGTTCACTGCGCTCGCCCATCACTGAGTGCAGATGCAGATGGCCGCTGCTGGTACAGGGTCTGTGCTGCATTATCCGCAGCCGCTGCTGATAAAACTGCGAGTTGCTGAAGCTGATAAGCTCGGGAGCGCTGCGAAAGTGCTCATCGAGAAAGGCGACCTGCTGCTGGGAGGCTATCTGCTCGGCCACCAGATCCAAAATCGATTTATCGCGATAGCTGCAGATGCCGGATTGCGCTGTGGACACGCCATGCAGTTGTTGCAACGCCAGCTCTTTGCTGCGGGACAGGAAAGAGATATGCCTGAGCTGCTTGCCATCGCCAACGACCAGTGCCCGTTTGGCCCGAAACAGTGCCGGTAAGGCGCTGGTGATATTGCTTTGGCTGGCTTCATCGAAGATAACCAGATCGAATAGCTCCCGCTGCAACGGCAACACCTTGTGAAGGGTGTTGAGGCTCACCAGCCAGATGGGAAACGCCTGCTGCAACACCTGGTAATCCAAGGTATCGAACAGTGCAAACTGCCGCTGTGAGGTGCGGGAACGAATCGCTTGATTGAAAGTTTGCAGCTGTTGCCTGTGGTTGTTCAGCAAGCCGGCGACCCGGCTGGCTTTGACATTTTGCAGCAACTTGGCTGCCAGCGCCTCTTTGGTTGTCAGGCTATCGTTCAACTCATCCAGAGTGTCCCAATGTTGGCTCAGGTTTTCCATGCTGTGGCCAAACAGAGCAAGATAGAGCTGCAACAACCAGCGCCGCTGTGAGCGCTCCAGTTTGTGCAGCCTTTGACCGCGGCGGATGGCGCGGCGTAAAAATCGCAGCAGCCGGCGTTCTGAGTTGTCCAGTTGCCGGTTCAATAAATTGAGCTGGCTTTCCAACTGCTGCGGGGGTGTGTGCTCAAGTGAATGATAGCCGTCCAGCAGATTGCTGAGATAATCCTTCAGCTGTTTCAGGAAGGCCTTTTGTCCCGCCCGCAGGCTGATGTCCTTGAGCCCGAACTGACTCTCAAGCTTGTCGTTAATGACATCGAGCGCATGTTCGTTGTTGGCAACGATCAGCACAGACTCGCCCCGGGCCATATGTTCGGTCGCGACGGCGGCTATGGTATAACTCTTGCCGGTTCCCGGCGGCCCGACAACGCAGCCAAGACTGTGGCCGGCGCCAATCTCCAGCACTTGCTGCTGTGCCCGGGACAAGAGGCAGGGCAGGTACTGGCTTTTGAGGCGGCGCTTGGCTTCGGCCTTGGGTGGCAGTTGTGTTCCCATCAGATTCTGCAGCGGCGCCGAGAGTTCGGCCGCATTCATCATGGCAGAGATCTCATGCAGAATGCCGCGACTGGCGCTGGGGCGTTTCAGAAACACCAGTGCCGATGCCGGTACCAGAGTTAACTTACGCTTGCGGGTCAGGCGGGCGAGGCTGTCATAGCCTGTCAGTTTGGGGAATCCCAGCAGCCCCAGGGCATCTATTTTCTGGTGGCTCTGGCTCAACAGCGAGGTCCAGCTGTCGGGGCGCTCGGGAGCGAAGATGGCATCAAAGCCGGCTTCCATACTGTCTTCCGGCAGCAACAGCCGCAGCAAGGGTTCGTTAATCTGCAGTGCCCCCTCTTTGAGGGAAGCATAGAAGCTGCCGTCATCCTCTTCCAACTGGGCTTCTTTAAAAACCAGAGGGCTGAGTATAGTGCGGGTCTGCCCCTCTTCCTTTAACTGGCCGACCACAAAATGGGAAACGTAAAGCAGTTGGCGCTCGCGCTGGTACATGGCGATTCTGGGCAGGAGTTGCGCCCCGGCTTCTTGGGCGATTGGCTGTCTTGGCAGGAAACCTGAAAGCAGCGAATCCTCGCCCTCAATAAACAGCCTGTCTTCCTGGTTTAGTTTGCCAAGGTGCCACAGATTAAGGTCGACACAATCTTCCTTATAGCAATCCTGGTAGTAAGCGAATAATGGTTTGGCGGGCATGACCTTGGCTACTTTTTTGCGTTGGCGCGGCTGCGTCCACTGAAGCCGCGGGATGGCAAGTATCCTAACGGTTTAGGCTTAAGCTTTCCAGAAATGCGCCATGATGCCGGTCGTTTTGAGTGGAGCCTGGGGGGCATATCTCCCGCCAATCTTTTCGGTTTCAAGTAAAAAAAACCACCCTGGAAGGAAGTGGGGTCAGGGTGGCCGAGCGTGCCTGGCAAAAAGGGTACTGCCAGCAATGGAGCGGGAGTGTGCCGCTATAGAAGTTCAGTTAAAAGAAGTAGTTGATCCCCACGGCGAAGTTATTGTCCTGGGCGGCATCTTCGGCCGGGTCATCCATGTCGCTGAAGTCCAGCTTGGCCTCAAAGAACATCACAGTGTCTCTGCTGTATCTATAGTGCAGACCCAGCATGGCAAACTGGCGACGCCAGTTCCCTTGAATGGCGCTGTGCTGATCTGTATCCAGATCCAGGTAGCTCAACATGGCAATGGGCACAAAGCCGTTGTCGTATTGGTAGGCCACCATCAGCTCGGCGCCGGTGGCGTCGTACAGTTCACCGCCAACCAGTTCGTTGTTGTCACTCTTGTGGGCGTTGAAACCCACATACAAACCGCTGGCTTCACGGTTGGGTGCATAGTGATAATAGTCGCCATACATGGCACCTATGCCTACTATCTGGTTGGTCACCTTGAGTTCGGTACCTTCCAGGTGGCCATCGATATCACCACGGTTGAAGCCAGCCAGCAGTTTGAACTTGTCAGTGACGCTGTAGGTCAGGCTGGCACCGTAGCTGGAATCAAAGTCCAGTTCAGAGTTGGCCAGTGGTTCGCCGTTGCTGTCCTGTACCGAGACCTCACCATCTTGCTTGGCGGCGTATTGCAGTGCCAGATGCAGCGGGCCAAAGTCATTGCGGTACTGGAATGCGGCATCGGCGCGCCCGGTACCCGTCAGACCACCATCACCGAAGGTGTAAGCACCGACGGCATAACCGGCCACGACATTGGGTAAGTCTGTGGTACCGGCCACGTCATAATAGGCGCCCCACTGCTTCCCGAAGGTCAGGCTACCCCAGGTATCGTGGGACAGGCCGACATAACCCAGGCGGTTGTTGAGGAAGTCATCGGTTTTCTCTGCGGCGAGTCTGCCGCCCTGTAGCACCAGATTGTCATCACTAGTGACCATGTTGATGCCCCATTCGGTGACGGCATAGGCGGTCCAGCCGTTGCGCTCTTTACGCTCGAAGCTCAAACGTATCCTTGATGTGTCGTCAATCACTGAGGTCTCGTGGCCATCATTGTAGGCGGCGAAACCCAGCCAGCCGCTGATGCCAAAGCTATTGCTGTCATCCTTGTACAGCTCGATTGCCCGGGCTGAGCCGCAGAGCAGCAGCGCAGGGATTGCCAGCGCCAGTATTGTCTTGTTCATAGTCCACCTCATCCAATGTTGTTATTGATTTAATTTGGGGTGGGCGCGCACGCCGGGGAGTGCGCGCCCGTAAGCCTTTAAGCGTGTTTCAATTGCTGTTTGGCATTTTTGTTGGAGATGACGCCGAACAGGGTCCAACCGAAGAAGGTGGCAATAGACCCCAGCATCACGGCGGTTTCCCCTGAGCTATAGAGGGCATAGAAGCTATACAGGGCACCAATTACGGCCATAAAGTTGGCAATTCGGGCTTGTTTTACAGGGATATTCAATTGTTTTTGCATCACACCCAGAGCAGCCATGGAAAGGATATAAGGGATGATGTTGGTGACCACGGCCAGGTTAACCAGCGCCTCAAACTGTTTGCTCAGTGAGGGGCTGATGGTCATCAGTGACAGTACGGTTTGTACCGAAACGATGATCAGCATGCCGACGACCGGGGCGTCTTTCTTGGTTACCTTGGAGAAGGCTTTAGGGAAGAAACCTTCATCGGCAGATGACTTGAACACCTGGGCGATGGTGAACTGCCAACCCAGCAGGGAACCGGTACAAGAGATGATGGCGCAGGCCATGACGATGGAACCGATGGTGGGGTTGAACATTTGCGCAAAGGCCAGACCGAAAGGTGCATTGGACAGCGCCAGCTCTCCGTTGGGTACAATACCGGCGATCACATTGGTAGAGATGATGTAGATAACCGCTGCACCTATGGTGCCGCCCATTACCGCGATAGGCACGTTTTTCTCTGGGTTCTCTACTGCTTCAGAGTTGGCACAGGCAGATTCCAATCCCAGG
Source organism: Shewanella carassii (assembly GCF_002777975.1). Classification (GTDB taxonomy): domain Bacteria; phylum Pseudomonadota; class Gammaproteobacteria; order Enterobacterales; family Shewanellaceae; genus Shewanella; species Shewanella carassii. The sequence continues at coordinate 20,714 of NZ_NGVS01000034.1, read as the reverse complement.
AAAGCCCACAGTGTCATGGCGATTGAACCACCCAGAGCCTTGAAGAATGGCATGTCGTGGGGGTTCCAGGCCGCCTTGTACAGGTCAAAGTCGAACCAGTACCAACCTATGATAGATACCCCGATAACCGGAATGATAATCCCCCACACTGTGATACTGGATACCTGACCTGTGATGCGGGCGCCACCGAAGTTAGCCACTGTGGCCAACCAGAGCACACCTATGGTGGACAGACAGATAGCGATGGGGCTGAGTTCGACACCGAACAGCACGGCACCATAACCCACAGCGGAAATCGCGATGGCCACGTTGGCGATCAACAGAGATACCGCATAGGTATAGTTGGCCATAAAGTTGCCACTGCGACCGAAGGCGTACTCGGCATAACCGCCCATACCACCGGATTTTTTGCTGAACATACCGCACTTGGCAAAGGCGTAGGCCAATGCCGTTGAACCCGCCGCTGTCACCAACCAGGACAGCACTGAAATCGTTCCCACCTGAGCCAGCTGGGTTGGCAGCATAATGATACCCGAGCCCATCATGTTCACTATGGTGAGTATGGTTAACTGAACCACGCCAATTTTATTATTTGCTTTGCTCATAATTATTTACCTAAGTCATGTTGCCAGGTGGCGGGGCGCCATGCCCCGCCGCTTATGGTTAAGCTTTCAGGACATAGCCCATGGCTTGTTGTCGGCCTTCAGGGGTTTGTTCCAGATACACGCCCTGCAGCTCAGGTGAGAACCCCGGCAGCAGATTGATCCCTTCTTCCAGGGCGAGGAAGTAACGTTGAACCGCGCCACCCCAGATCTCGCCGGGAACTACACAGAGCACTCCCGGTGGGTAAGGCAGGGCGCCTTCGGCCGCGATGCGACCCTCTATCTGTGACAGGGGCACCAGCTCCACATTACCGCGGATAAACTCTATGTTGGCTTCCTGTGGGTTCATCACGGCTTTGGGGAAGTGGGCCTGACGGAACATCTCTTTTTGCAGCTGTTTTACATCATGGCTGACATAGAGATCATGCATCTCCTGACACAGCTGGCGTATGGTGTAACCCTGATAGCGTTCCTTGTTGGCGTTGTAGACATTGGGCAGCACTTCAGACAGCGGCGCATCTTCATCGACCAGCTTCTCGAAGCGGGCAATCTGAGATACCAGATGCTGCATCTTGGCCATGTTTTCGGCCGGGGTGATCAGGAACAGAATCGAGTTGAGGTCGCACTTCTCCGGAATGATGTTATTTTCACGCAGGAAGTTGGCCAGAATCGTCGCCGGAATACCGAAGTTGGTGTACTTGCCGGTTTCGGCATCGATACCCGGAGTCGTCAGCAGGAACTTACAAGGGTCGACGAAGTATTGGCCTTTCTCATATCCCTCGAAGGCATGCCATTTCTGACCGGGTTCGAATTCGAAGAAGCGCAGGTCATCGGCCATCTGTTCGGTTTCATGATCCTGCCATGGGGTACCTTCTATCATTGGCGGAATGAACGGCTTGATATATTTGCACTTTTTCAGCAGCAGTTTACGGGCTTCGATACCGGCTTTCACCGCCTCACGCCATAGGAAGCGGCCACTGGCGCCTTCGTGCATCTTGGCGTTGACATCCAGTGCGGCAAACAGCGGGTAGAAGGGGCTGGTGGAGGCGTGCAACATAAAGGCGTTGTTGAAACGTTTATGGTTGCAGTATCTGTCCTGGCCCTTGATATGGCTGTCTTTCTTGTGGATTTGCGAGGTTTGTGAGAAACCGGCCTGTTGTTTGTGTACCGACTGGGTCACCAGGATCCCCGGATCTTCTGCGCTCAGCTCCAGCAACAGCGGTGAACAGTCGTTCATCATGGGGATAAACTGCTCATAGCCCACCCAGGCGGAGTCAAACAGTATGTAGTCACACAGGTGACCTATCTTGTCCACGACCTGACGGGCGTTATATATGGTGCCGTCGTAGGTACCCAGCTGGATCACCGCCAGGCGGAAGGGGCGTTTGGCATCGGCGCGGCTGGGGTCAACCTTGCGGACTTCTTCGCGCAGATAGTTTTCGCTGAAACAATGGGCATCGATACCGCCGATAAAGCCGAAGGGGTTACGGGCCGTTTCCAGATAAACCGGGGTAGCTCCGGCCTGGATCAGCGCGCCGTGGTGGTTTGACTTATGGTTGTTGCGGTCAAACAGTACCAGATCGCCCTTGGTCAGCAGTGCATTACACACCACCTTGTTGGAGGCTGAAGTGCCGTTGAGGACAAAGTAAGTCTTGTCGGCATTGAATACCTTGGCGGCATGCTTCTGGGCATCACAGGGGGCGCCTTCGTGGATCAGCAGGTCGCCCAGTCTGACGTCGGCGTTACACATGTCAGCGCGGAATACTGTTTCGCCAAAGAAATCAAAAAACTGGCGACCAACCGGGTGCTTACGGAAGAACTGGCCGCCTTGGTGTCCTGGGCAGGCAAAGGTAGAGTTACCCATATCGACATACTTTTTCAGCGTGCCGAAGAAAGGTGGCAGCAGCGCCTGCTCATATTTATTGAGCGCGGTTTCTACCTGTTTGCCGTAAAATGCGGTACTGCTGCTGGCGCAAAGCTCAAATACGCCGGTAATGGAAGAGCAGATATCATCGGGAAAGGCTTCTTCACAACATACGGCAACGAAGATCGGCAGTTTCAGGCCTGTGTTATTGATTTTGTCGACTATGCCGTTATTCACATCTGTGACTGAAACAACCACGGCACCAATATCGCAAAAGTCGGTAGTTAATACGTTGACAACTTCTCTTTCAGTATCAAAACAAGAGCGAACAGATAAACTTGCTGCAATTTTTAATGATTTCATAAAATAACCTTATTTAAAAAATTCAGCAGGGCTCGTATCGGAAAAATAAATTCCAACATTAAAATTTAGATAAAGTCAGCCCTGGGCTGATATATTCAAGCAGCGATATTTATGTAAGGCGTAGAGATACCATGACGAATGCTTCGCCAGAGAAAAGGTATAAGAAAGCCTTACCGTTACGCGTGCAGGATATTACCGGCCGAGTAAAAGCAACTAATTGTATGTATTGGGGATACTAAGGAGATGGATGCGCGGAGCAGCCTATCCCCATTAGTTGGAGAGGGCGGTGGCAGGGAAAAAGAAAGAGTGGTCAAAATAATCACGATGGGTAGGCATCATGATATGTCGGGTACGCCTTATATGCGCCATGATTTTGGACTTTCTCTTCATATACAACTCCGTTACGTTTAGAGAAAAGCACTTTTGATAACTTATTGGCGAGTTTATATCTGGGCAAAAAATAAAAATATGAGCTGAGTCATAGTTCTAATTAGTTGTAAAAAACTGTATCAGCGATATTTAAAATTTAATTGTTTTAATAGCTTATGGCTGTTTCTCTATCGGCATTGAGGTTCTGGTTTATTTCAAAAAGATTGAATTTAAATGTTGATTGAGTAATTATGCGCACCGTGAGCGCTAATTTGAATAAATATTTCATTTTTTCGTATTTTTAAAAAACCCTTTAATTTTGCTGCGCAAACGGCAAAAGTGGTTGGTGATTATTGCATTATTCACCCTTGTCCTAAGGCGGCGAACGACTTTCAGTCCAAGCTGAGAGACATTCGCATATTTGAGTCATCAACATTGACGAGAGCTAGTCAGGCAAGGAACATTGAGGGAACCATTAAAACACATCGAGTGGAGATGAGATGGAACAAGAGCAATACAGTGATAGCGGTTTTTGGGCCAAGCTCAAAGATTACGCCAAGCAGGCGGGGCGGGAGGTCGTCCAGAAGGCGCTCTGGCTATATTACGCCGCCCAGAGGCCAGATACCCCCAAATGGGCCAAGGCCGCGATCTTTGGTGCCTTAGCTTATTTTATTACTCCTTTGGATGCGATTCCGGATCTGACCCCGTTAGTGGGTTTCAGTGATGATCTCGGTGCTTTGGCGGCGGCACTCGCCATGGTGAGTCTTTATGTGAACGCCGAGGTGAAACAGGAAGCCGATCAGACGCTGAAGCGTTGGTTTGACTAAGCGAGTACAACCGAACCGGTTTTACACTAAACCTTGTTTAAGGCTTTGTTTCAGTCACCGTTGGGAAAGGGGGCTTCGGGTGAAAGCCCCCGTGTTCTACTGATTTAACTGAGTTTAAATTGCCCCACAATCTGTTCCAGCTGTTGGTTGGCGGTGGCCAGGTTGGCGGTTTCGTTACGGCTGGATTCTCCGCTGCGAGCCAGCTCGTTGGCCATTTCGCAGATAGCGCTCATGTTACGAGTGATCTCCGCCGAGACCGAGCTTTGTTCTTCGGCGGCAGTGGCTATCTGGGTATTGAGGTCGTTAATCTGATTGACAGACCCGCCTATGGTATCGAGATCTGTGGCGACTCTCTCTGTGGTTTTGGCCGTTTCCAAGCAGGTCTGTTTGGTTCTCTCCATCGAGTGGATCGCACTATTGGATGCCTCTCTGAGATTGTTCAGCGTCACCTCAATTTCTGCGGTACTGTCTTGGGTCCGCGCCGCCAGAGCCCTCACTTCATCGGCTACCACGGCGAATCCTCGTCCCTGCTCGCCGGCCCGCGCCGCCTCAATGGCTGCATTGAGCGCCAGTAGGTTGGTTTGATCCGCGATATCACCGATGACCTTCAACACCTGAGTGATATTGGTGGTGTCCCGGTCTATTTGACCTATCTGCTCTGCAGTATCCTCGACTTCCCTGACCAGACGATTGACCGTTTCGGTCGCCTCGGCAACCACTTGTTTAGATGCCAGAGCCTGTTCGTTGGTCAACTGAGTAAAGGAAGCGGTTGTACTGCCATTTTGGGCGACATCGTTGGCTGTGGCGCTCATCTCTTCTACCGCCGCGACAATCTGTTCCGTTTCTCTGGTGTGCGCCGACAATATCTGGCGATTGGTCTCGGTTTCCGTCTCAAGCCGTTCGACACCGCCTGAGATGTGTGTCGAGGCCTGCATGACTTCCTGCATCATGGCTTGCAGGTTAGCGATAAACTGATTGATCCCCTGGGAAATTTGTCCCAGATCATCTTGGCTGTGTATCTCGAGCCGTTTGGTGAGATCGCCATTGCCTTTCGATAACTCGGTGACCATCTCCTTGAGAGACAAGATAGGACGGTAGATCAAAGAAAGTACCCCGAGCAGGATAGTGATGGCACACAGCAACATAATGGCGGAGGAGATGACGGCGTTTCTCAGTGCCTGATCCACCACGGCATAGGCGCTCGACTTATCCACGCTGATGAATAGATACCAGCGTTTGCCACTGACCAAGGGAATTGCTTTCGAGAAGGCGAGCTTATCAATGCCATCGATATTATATTCCTGCATCATCTCATCATTGCTAAGCAGCTTCTGTTCCACTTGGGGGAGGCCAAAATCGGTAAAGTGGCTACCGGTAACCAATTTGGGAGACTCTGAAGCCAGCACTTTACCTGTCTGATCCATGATCAGGGCCACCGCCCCCGGGTAATCTATCGCGCTAACCACCTCATGAAGGTAGGTGAGCTCAATGTCGCCCAGGACCACGCCATCGCCCAAGTTTCGTAAGATAGAGATTACTTCGTTGCCGGTGCCATCATCGGTATAGATATCGGTGACATCGAGCTGGTTGGTGGCCTTCCCTTGTTGGTACCAAGGGCGCGTCCTGGGGTCGTATTTCCCTGGAATCGCCTTGCCGTTAAACCACTTATCACTGGTTTCTGTGGAATAGGCGCTGCCGTCATCGAAGCCGAAGTAGATGCGGGCGACTCCGGTGAGATCTGTGGTGAGACGTGCGATGTTGGCATAGTTGTCCAGATAGCTCCCCAGGTGATAGTGCTGAGCCAGTTGCTCCATTGCCTGGGCTTTGGCGTCAAACCAGGTAATGACTCTGGTCGCCTCATTGCGGGTAACGTTGATGAGTTTGTCGTTGACCCCTGTGATGGTGGCCTCTTTGATTTGGATATAGGAGAGCCAGTTTGAGATCAACAGGCTGAGGACGACCAAAGTGACCATAGAGGCCACGAGTGATTTCTTAAATCCCATTTATTGCTAACTCCATGAAGTGCGCGGAATAGAAGAGGCCGGAGCCGGCCTCTTCTGGAGGGAGTCTGGTTAGCGGGTTAGCCTTTCCAGTTCAGATCGAAGTCGTAGCGAATGCCGAAGGCAATGCTCTTGTCAGTAGCACGTTGTTCGTTGTCTTGCTGCAGATATTCAAGGTGCAGGCGTACATTGCTGGCAGGGTTCCACTCCAGTGTGGTGTTGAAGCCCTGATAATCCAAGCTGATATCGGACTCCAGTCCATCATCGAAGCGGAAGTAACCCAGCTTGAGTTTGTAATCCTGCCACAGCGGGATCGCCAGTGCCGCATCCAGGGTGCTGCCATCCCGGTCTTCGCTGCCTGTCAATTGATAGTCTTTATACTGGTAGGCGAGCGCCAGATAGATACCGTTGTCGAAGCTGTAGGCCACAGCGGCGGCGCTGGTCTTATCTTTGCCGGTCTTTAGCTCACCTTCGTAGTTGTCTTGCTCCAGATAGCTGACCCCCAGGTGTAAGCCCTGCCAGTCGAATCCCAGACCGGCGTTGATAGCATCGGCGCCGCTGTTGTTGGCTTCTCCATCGAAGCGTGCCGAGGCCATCAGGGTGAAGTGCTGCAGTTTGAATTGATATAGCGCCAGGTTATCGGCGAAGAAGGGGCTTTCCTGATTGTAGGCAAACGGGCTGTTGGCGTTGTTGAATATGTCTGTGTATTCGGCCACCAGGGTATACTGCACCGGCCGTTGGCGGCCAAAACTGAGTTGACCATAGGGGGAATCCACCCCGGCAAATGCCAGCCGGGCATCGCCGAAGCTGCCATCACCATTGAGGTTGATTTTCCATTCCCCCTGAGCCAGCAAGGCCCAGCCGGGGGCGAATTCGGTGCGGCCTTTGACGCCAATACGTGACAGGGCATCGCCCACATCCCACTCATCTGTGAGGTCGCTGTCGCTGTAAACTAGGGTAGGACGCAGTGAACCATAAAGGCTGACGCTGGTGTTTTGGGCACTTGGAGTGGCTTGTTGCTGTTCTAGGCGCTTTAGCCGTTGGTCGAGTTCTTGCCAATTGTTATCGCTATTATTGTCTGTTGCCATTGCTGTCAGCGGCAAGGCACAACCGAGTAAACACAGGGTAGATGCTCTCATCTGTTTGTCCCTCATTTGGGTATAGTGATCCCCGACCCGTCAGGGCCGTAGTGTTCATCATTTAACTTGGAAAACCCTCCTCCGGGAGCAGGAGGAGGGTGTGGGAGTTATTTGCCTTTGGAGAGGCTTTTGTACCAGAGATTGTGGTGCTGTTTCGCCCAGTTTTCGTCACACTTGCCGCTGAGCATACATTCCATACCGCCTTCAGAGATCACTGTGGCCATATAGATATGCACTACGGTAAAGGCGCCGAGCACAAAAGCACTGACAAGGTGGAGGATCAATGCCAGATTTGCACCGTCTTTGGTGGCCACTAGGCTTGGGAACATGAGCACCAGACCCGAGCCGACCATCAGGGCACCGAACAAGGCGAAACACCAGAACCAGAGTTTTTCACCTGCGTTGGCGAAACCTGCATCCGGATGCTTGCCCTTGAAGGGACCGAAGTTCAGGTAGCCACCAACGACTTTGAGCCAGCCGATATCACAGGCTTCAGGCAGCTGTTTTCCGGCCCATTTGACCACCATGACCACCCATCCCAAGATGAAGGGGAAGGCCATCAGGTCGTGCAGGGCTACTGAAGTACCGACAAAGCCGGTCCAGTGGGAGGCGCCCATGTTGGGTTCCAGCCAGAAGCGACCAGCAACCATGACAAGGCCTGTGATGATCAGCAGCAGACAGGCGATGGCGCCCACCCAGTGCACCAGCACATCCATGCCACTCCAACGGTCGATCTTTTTGCCGGAAAAGCCCTGACTCAGCTTGGCTTTACCATTGATGGCCACGAACAGTGCCAGCAGCACTATCATGCCAAAGAAGCTGTAGCTCAGGAGGTCGGCCCACCAGGAGGCTGGCGCCAGAGTATCGAGATACCCTTGATTGACTGGCGGCAGTGCATCCGGGAACTGGGCGTGCTCTGGCATGCCTCTGAGTTCGGGAATATCGCCCTGAATGGCCACTTCCTGTATCGGTTGCCACTGTTGTGGCTCGGGTGTCAGAGTGTCGGCGGCCAGCAGCGGTAAGCTGAATACTAAGGCCACAGCACCTGAGATAAAGGCATTCAAACTTTTCATGTCAAATCCTTAAACATCTTAATGATGCTTTGCAGTCGGAGTGTCGACCCCGGAATTCTTCAGTCTGGAAGTGAGGAAGTCTTCCAGTACCTGGGCATAGCAGCGCCAGAAATCCAGCTGCGCATGTTGGCAGATCCCTTCAGTAAACGTCTGATACCAGGTGCCAAGATGTTGCTCGAGGAAGACTTGCGCCAACTGTTCCAACTCATCGGCCGCGGCCGGATCTTCGTTTTGCTGCTGATGGCGCAGGGCCTCAGCACAAAACAGAAATTCCAGCTCATTGCCTATGTAGTCCGCCGGTTCGTTGAACCTGGTATCTATCACCAGTCCCAGCTGTTGATAGAAATCGGCGACTTTCATGGTACGGTCCGTATTCAACTGTCGACCGACATCGCGGTAGACAGATTCATAGGGTGGCACCAGCAATTTGGTGGGGCCGATACACATACGGTTGAAGTCACACTCAAGTTCCAGAGGCTCTGATTGCCACTGTTTGGCTTCCTGAAGCAGCTCTGGGTAGCGCTGCTCCTGCTCCAGCCAGTCGATAAGCCGCTTGAGCGACTCAGGGCTCGAAGGGGTAAACAACATCCCCTTCAAGGCCTGATAGCCGTTGGCGACCGGACCGAGGTCGAGGTGTGTCATGGTCGCTCCTTGATGATGACCATATTGGGCTTGGTGATGCAGTCGCCGTAACCTACGCCTTGCTTGCTGGCAGAAGGTTTCTGGGCCAATACCTGCTGTATTCTGTCGGTATCCAGACACTTGACCGGACAACCGTCGACACAGGCGGGCTTGAGTCCCTGATCGATAAGCTCAATACACATGTTGCACTTGGCAGCCTTACCATCGGTTTTCAGCATGACTACCGCATCATAAGGACAGGCGCTGACACACAGGCCGCAACCGGTACACTTCTCGCGATCCAGTACTACCAGGCCATCGTCACGCACTGTATAGGCTTGAGACGGACACACCATGAGACAAGCCGGGTTACCGCAATGCATGCAGGAGTGACTGAGCCACACGTCTACCATGCCGTCGTTGCGTTTGACTTCGTAACGGTCTACCTTGCGAAAGCGCACGTCTTCCGGCAGTTCATTGTGGATCTGGCAGGCTATGGTGCAGGCCTGGCAGCCGACACAGTTTTCCTGTCTGAAGACGAATCCGAGTTGATGTTTATTTTCCATGAGGATCTCCTTCAAACTTTGGCCAGTGCCACACGGGTTGAGTGGTAGGCCGAGCAACCGCCCATATCGGTCAATTTATCTGTGGTCAACGAGTTGGTGCAGCCATCGGTGCCGTTGGGGTTGAGTCTGAGCCAGTTACACTTAGGGGTCATCAGTGAGCCCTCTGGCACACCTGTGGTGACCATGGCAACAAATTTAGCTTCGCCTCTGTGGTTGCTGAGTTTGACTGTGTCGTTGTTGACAATGCCGTATTGCTGGGCATCTTTGGGGTTGATTTTGACGTAGTAGGCTGGGATGGCGCGGATATATTTCACGTTGTAGAAGGAGCTGTTAACCCGCTGTGGTACCCCGGAAGAGAGTAAGCGGAATGGCAACTCGCGCTCTTTGGGTTCCATCTCATCCTCTGGCAGGCCCCAATCCAGTACTGGGTGGAAACCGGCATCGGCCATCAATTGTGAACTGAACTCAATTTTGCCGCTTGGAGTTTCATATTTACCGTCGGCCAATACAGGTTGAGGAATGTCCAGCTTGATGTACTTCTCTTTCATCAAGCGGTCGTAAGTCACCCCTTTATAGTAAGGTGAATCTGTATCCAGCAGCTCGTGAATGATGTCATCGTTGCTGGCCTGGAAGGCAGGATCTTCAAAGCCCATTGCCTGACCCAATTCGCGGAAGAAGGTCCAGTTACACTTACACTCACCCAGAGGCTCGATCACCTTCTGGCATACCTGCACATAGTAGCCATGGTAGTCGCCGACAATATCATCGGTTTCAAACTGGCTGGCGGCTGGGACTATGATGTCGCAATACTGCAGTGAGTCAGTCATCACCATGTCGTGACCGACAACAAACAGATCTTCGCGCTTCATTCCCTCGATGACCGCATTGGTATCTGGCGCGACAACCACAGGGTTACCGTTATAGATGATCATCCCGTGGATAGGCTTACTGGGCTTATCGTGGCTGGTTGGGTTAGTTGGGTGCAACGCCTTGGCCAGCTCAGTCATATTGATGCGCTGGGCATCCGGATTCGGACGCATATATTTGCCGCTGGCTTGATATTGGTTCAAACCACCGCCCGCATGAACGTTGTCATAGATAAGACCGTTACCGCGTTTACCGAAGTTGCCTGTGACCGCGAGCAGCATGGCAACCGCGCGGGCCATACGGCCGCCGTTGAAGTTACGTTGGAAACCGTAACCCATACGCAGCATGGTCTTTTCGTTTTCACCCAGCACCTGGGCGAACTCGAACATCTTGGCTCTGGGCACTCCGGTAATCGCTTCGACTTCATCGTAGCTGATTTCATCGAGGCGCTTGAGCAACTCATCGTAGCCTATGGTCTGCTCGGCAATAAACTTATGATTAACGAGATCTTTTTCTACCAGATACTTCATGATACCGGCACACAGTTGTACGTCTGTGCTGGGGCGAGGCTGCAGGTAGATATCGGCCTGGGAACATAGCGGTGTGCGCTGTGGGTTGACCGCCAGTATTTTGGTACCGCGATCCCTGGCTTCGTTGATAAGTTTGATGGCTATGGTGTTGGAGACCACTTCGTCGTGTCCCCAGTTCAAATAGACGTCACTGAGTACTACATCTTCAGGATCCGGGCCAAGGAAAGTGCCGTAGAGCGACTTGAGACCGTCGTAGGCGGCGTAGGTACATACCTTACGTTCCAAAATGGAGGAGCCGATACGGTTCCAGAAACGTTCGCCGGAGGCCGACATGCCGATGGCACCATAGTTGCCTGAGTAGCTATAGGGCAGAATCGCTTCAGAACCATGTTCATCGATGATCTGCTTAAAGCGGCTGGCAATTTTGCTGTAGGCTTCGTCCCAGGTGATCCGGCGCCATTTGCCTTCACCCTTCTTACCGACCCGCTCCATGGGGTGCAGGATACGGTCGGGGGCATAGGTGTATTGCACGTAGCTTTGCCCTTTAAGGCAGGGAGCCTTGCCGGTCTTGGCCTGTTCCTCGGCGCCGGTGACGTAAGTCATTCGGCCATCCTGAACTCGGAACTTGAGCAAACAGCGGGCAGCACAGTTACGCAGACAGCTATGGTACACGACTTTACCATTGCGCTTGGCTAATAATCCTGAATTGGCTCCCGCCTCTTTGGCGTTGGCTACGCCGGGAGTCAACCCTGACAGGGACGAAAGCACGGCTGTGGCTCCGGCTCCCTGTAGAAATGTGCGTCTATTGATTTTCATAGTCATCACTCACCATAATTTGGACCTTGAGTCCGTTATGATTGTTGGCCCAAGGGCCTTTATTGTGCCGGTTTCCCGGCGTTACCCCGGGGGAAAACTCCCCCGGAGCTAAGGTGCGTTACATTACAAAGGTTTGCAGTTGGTTACGGCCGTTGATTTGGCTAACAGTCAGCAGTTGACCGTCGCGAACCAGTAAGCCTTGTGGGTTGTCAGTACCAGGTAGTTTCACGCCTGAGTAGACTTCGCCTGTGAGCAGGTTAAGTTGCAGCACTTCACTGGCATCCGTGTTGAGCAGCCAGGCTTGCTCATCATCGACGCTGATACCTGTCAGTTGTGGCAGAGCCTTGCCTTCCAGTCCTTTGAAATTGGCTTCGGCAGACAGTGTCATGTCACCCTTGTCGAAACGGGATACCACCAGGTTTTCATTCAGTTCATCGCGAGTAGTAACAGTCACATACTGATCCAGCGCCTTGCTGTAACCCAGCGCCAGGCTATAGCTGGTCTTGGCTCTGACAGTGCTGAACTGACCACGGGCAGTTTCACCAATGCCGTCGTTGCTCTGGTTGAAGCGGCGATAGTTCATTTCCCAGTTTTGTGCAGGATCCAGAACCAGCTCGGCCCAAGCCTTGTTGAAACCCATTACCAGCAGGCTGTTGGCTGAGGTAAAGCTAACGCCGCTTAAGGTTTCAATGTGCAGCATATACATGCCGTCGATTTGTGCCTGAGTGAGCAGTTTGAATTGCTTGTCGAGAATGTAGACCCAGTTGTCTGAAGTGGTCAGTGCATAGATCTGGCTTTCAGGTTGGTAGTCGATGGCAGTCACTCGACCGGAAATCGCTTCAGGCAGTGGTGTCTGACTCAGCAGTCTGGCTTCGGGAGCCGAGGCAAATAATGCTGGCGTCTTGTTCCAGGTATCCATGTCCGGGTTGCTGATGGCGTAAGCACCACGGGCATTAGGAGCATAGGTTGGCCAGTGATCCAGTTCCCAGCTCATGAACTTGGGATTGAAGGATACGCGGCCTGGACTGTCCTGACCGACGAAGGGGATAGGACCGGTTTGGGTAAAGGCTTGCACTATGTTGCCGGCAATCACTACCAGGAATACGCCGCAGGCGAATTTAGGCAGAGAGTCCAGAGGCTTGGTTCCATAGGCATTGTTGGGAAATTTATTACCCAGGGTCAGCATCAGCAGAGCTACCACAACCAGCACCACGATAAAGACCAGCAGTGCCCAAGTGTAAGTGTGGGCGCCCATGATCTTCAGCGAGAAGCCTTGGCCGATATCGCTGGCCAGGTTGAAAGAGGTATGCACTGATGACATAAAGGCACCGTAGATACCCAGCCAAACCAGCGCGGCAATATATTTAGGCTTGAGACCAAAGCGCACAATATACAGAGCGGTCAGTGCCACCAGAATCATTGCCGTACGTTCTTGCCAGCAAAATGCGCAGGGATTATCCAGCAGAATAAATCCGAAAAAGAAACAGGCAATACCTACAGGTAAGGCCATGATGACAATAGCGGCGAAGGATGCCAACTTGTTGAAAATATGCTCTTTCATAATGACTCTTTAGTAGTTACCGACTGGAAGTAAAACGCCCCAGGACATCATGATCCAAATAAAGAAACTCATCCCTATGCAACCGAAAAGCAGTTTGTCTGCTAGTTTCTCTTTTTCTGGTTTTTTATAAACCAGATACGCGGCATAGGCCGCTATACAAAATAATGTGAACTCCATTGGATACCTCTTGTTTCACTTGTGATTTATATCTTATGTGGCCGCAGCCAAACGCCATTCTCGTTCTAGTCCATAAACGAGTTTTGATTTCACCCAGTTGAAAGCCGGGGAATTATTTATATTTCCATAAAGGATATAATTACCTACCGTACGATGTTCGCTACGAATTTCTTTTATATTTTCAATCATGTTGTCAGTTAATCTTCGATAACTCACTGCGGGGATCATATCGACGAACTTGCGAGTAAATTGATTGCAGCTGAGTGTGATACTGTCCGACTCGGCAAGGATCTGCATCGCGGTGGCGACACTGTCGGTATAGCCGGCGACATCCATCTGCAGGCCGTTGTCTCGGCAAAGATTCACCAGCAAAGGGCAGGTGAGGTCGTTGTAATTGTCGATTTCCAGTAGCGGGTAGTGTGACAGGTGTTCCAGCGACATAGATTCGGCCAGCACCGGATGGTCCTTTCTGGCCAGAATGTAGATGTCACCTGTCTCAGAGAAGATTTCATAGTTGAGTCTGGCATCGTCGAAGCCTTCATAAACCACGACGAAATCGACGCCGCCGCCAATGAGCTCATTACTGCAGTCATGGCTTAGAGTCCGAACATCAAAACGTAAGTTTGGCGCTTCGGGAAGAATATAGTTATCTATGACTTTATGGACGGCATAGACAAATTCATCATAGGCTCTGATAACAAAATGACCGCCTGATTGGCTTGGTGAAAACACGGAATGTTGTCTTTCAAGTAACTGATATTGTTCCACCAATAATTTTGCATGTGGAATTAATTCTTCCGTTTTTTGAGTTGGGATTAGCCCATTTGATTTACGGACAAATAAAGAGTCCATAAAAACATCACGTAGCGCATTTAGTGTACGGGTGACGGCGCAACTTGATATGCCTAGTTCGGCTGCTGCCAAGCTTCCTTGGCCATGTTTATATACCGAGAGTAAAACTTTTAATTGGTTGTAATTAAGGCTGTCAATTTTCATCTAGCTGTCCCCACACTGCTGAGACATTACTATGAATTCATTGTGGGGATATTGCCAAGATTAAGATCACATTGAGAAATAGTTAATTATTTTAAACATGAATTGCTTCCTAAATTTAGTCAGGTGAAAAATCCATATTTCTTTAAATGAAATTAATGAAGGGCTATTTTTATACTCAGGGTGTGAATTTACTCAAGTAATATAGTGAAAGAATTTCGGAAGTGAGCCGTTGTGACTTTGTTACTTGCTTACTGTGAGTATTTGTTGTAGGGATTCAGTTTGGTTTCAAACTACATCGTTATAGTCGTTCATTTAATCAGGAAGGAACAAGAATAATGAAACGATGGGGATTGATGGCGGCCTTATTACTGACAACGTCGGTACAGGGGCAGGAGTTGACCGCTGCCGAGCAGTTTTTTAACCGATTATCCGGTTTGTGCGGTAAGGCCTACAGTGGTGAGTTGATCAAGGGAGGCAGTATCGGCGATGGTTTCACGGGCCAGCCGTTGGTGATGCATGTGCGCCAATGTTCAAAAACTGAGATCCGTATTCCACTACATGTGGGAGAGGACAGATCCCGCACCTGGGTGATCAGCAAGACCGCCGATGGTCTTAGGCTCAAGCATGATCATCGTCATCAGGATGGCAGCGAAGATGCTGTGACTCAGTATGGTGGCGACAGTCGCAGTCCGGGAAGCGAGTCCTGGCAGTCTTTTCCGGTCGATGAATTTTCCATTGCCAACTTCAAACAGCATGGTCTGGCGCAGTCGGTCACCAATGTTTGGCATCTGGGGTTGGATCAGCAGAACTTCAGTTATCGCCTGACCCGGGAAAACCGAGACTTTCTGTTGCAATTCAATTTGAGCAACGAGGTGACGCCGCCACCGGCACCATGGGGACATGAATAAAACGGGTTAATGGCTGAGGCGGCCTGAGCCGCCTCGCCAATCAGCCTATTGCGCCTCGAAGGTAAATGACTGTCCGGCCAGCGCGGCTTCGACCATGAGGCCACCCTTGGCGGCGGTAAATACCGCCATGCCGTTGATATAGGCAGCTTTGGCAGCCTGACTGCCGCCGGATTGGCCCGCTCCGGCCGAGTTACCTGTGGTACCGGCCTGAGCGTTGGCACCGGCATTGATGGCTACGGCAGAAGCCTGGGCGCCGAACTCAAAGCTGCCGCTGGTAAAGTCGCGGTAGGCCTGTGCATCCTTGAAGAAAATAATCTCGCTGTAGGCCTGACCACCGATTTGAAAACCGATGGAGACCTGAGTCATGCTCGAGTCACCGGTATAGACGCCGCCGCGATAGACACGCCCCTTACCATAGGCCGCCCCTATGCCCAGGCCTCCCTTGCCGACAGTGGGAAATATGGCGTAACCATAGGCGGAGTCGAAGAATTTATGGGTTTCACTGGCTTGTTTAAAGGTGGCTATGGCATTGCTGTAGTTGTCATTGGCACTGGCAGTCGGGATCAGCAGCAGACTGCTCAGCAAGGCGAAGAGGGCAAACAAGGTATTTGAAAGGGCTTTCATGATGAACCTCCAAATTGAGAGTCTTAAGCTCTCCTTCAATGAGAGACTAGATACCTACGGGTACTCTTGAGCTTACTTGTCCGGCGCTAAAAATACAGGGTTGAAGGCTAAAAAAGCGCCTATGATGGCGCTTTTTAGAGTAAATGTCAGCCAAAGTTCAGTTAACTAAAGCTCAGTTAACTAGAGCTCAGTTAACCCGGTTTCTATGACTGCGCCGCTAGGCTATGGCAAGGGTTTGCCGAGAACATAATGTTCAAACCAGGCCTGATCCCAGTCCATCTTGGCTTGCCTGTGCTTGTAGCTGTTCAAACCATGGCCTTCACCCGGGTAAGTAATCAGTTCCACCGGCACATTCAGGTAATGCCTGAGGGCGCGATATAGCCCCTGGGCGTGGCCCAAAGGCACCCTGGCGTCTTTCTCTCCGATATGGATAAGTGTCGGGGTCTTTATCTTGTCAGCCTGTGTCAGCGATGAGCCATGGTTATAGGCCTCGGGTTTTTCCCATGGCAAGCCCTGCATAAAGTTGACCACATGTCCGGGCGTATCTTCCAGCATCCATTGCAGGCGCTGATCGAACACCCCGGCCCCAGAACTGGCAGCCTTGAATCTGTCGCTACTGGCAATAAGTGCATTGGTCAGATAGCCGCCGTTGCTCCAGCCCATGACCGCTAACTTGTCGGCATCGACCAGGCCCTCGGCAATCAGCTTGTCTACCCCGGCCATGATGTCGTTTACCTCAATTTCGTGTTCATGGCCCACTAGGTCAGTGAGGAACTTGTCGCCATAGCCAGTAGAGCCACGGTAGTTGGGTGACAACAAGGCCCAGCCGTTGGCGGCAAAAGTCGCACGGCCATAGGATCTGTGTTGCAGTGCAAATGGGGTGGCGGCAGTGGGGCCGCCGTGAATTTGCACGACAAGCGGCAGCGGGCCATCGGCTTTGCGGTAGCCGGGTGGTAATTCCAGTATGCCTTCAACTTGTGTGCCATCGGCGGCTTGCCACTTGACTATGCTCAGTTGTGGCAGCAGCCAGGAATCGGTTTGCGGATTGATATGGGTTAGGCGTTTGGTCGGTGCTTTGCGCTTCTCGGCGTTGGCGATAAACAGATCGTAGAAGTGATCTAGGCCGTTATGGCTGAACGCCAGTTGCTTGCCGTTGTGACTGAAACTGTAGCTGCCGATGACGGTATCATCCTGCAGCAGAGTTCGGGTATCGCCCTGTTCCAAGTCATTGATTTCGGTGCAGTAGAGGCGTACCAGCGCATGATCGGCGCCGCGATAGCAGATCTCTTCACTGCCCGGTCGCCAACGGATATCGCCGCCGCTGAGAGTCATATCACCCTGGCGTTTAACACTCAAAGGTGCCTGCTTGGGTTGACTGGTATCACTGATAAACAGGTTGCCGGGATGCCCATCGAAGTCGATTCTGAAGGCGAGGCGGCGGTTGTCCTCGGCCCAACTCAGCCCCAGTAACCAACCGTAAGGAGAGGGCGCCTGTTCACGCCAACGCTTGTCTGCCAGAACATGATTGGTGGCGTTTTTGATATCGAAGACTTCTACTTGGGACCCGCCTTCCAGATTGACCAGTTCATTGTCTTCTGTGGTGATCCGCGCCAGTTTGTTGCCATCATGGCTGACGCTGAACTCCCAAACGACCTTGTCATCATCCAATAACAACTGTTTGCGGAAATGGTTCAGATCGAGGCGGTAAAGGGGGTTGGTTTCGCGACTGCCGTGGCCATACTCTGGACCTTGGTGGGTGGCGCGCATACCGGCCCAGGGATCTTTATCTGTCAGGGTCTTATGGCTCAGGAAATAGAGTTGGCTGCCGTCATTACTCAACTGGTAACTCTTGACGCCATCGGCCTCCTGAGTGATGGGGACGGCTTCACCGCCCTGAATTGAGAGCCGGTAAATTTGCGCTTTGGCGTTGAAGGGCGCCGGTTGCTCGGCATCGCCGCGGCTGCTGAGGAAGTAGATATATTGGCCATCGGGACTCCAACTGATGGCGCTTTCACTCTCGTTACTGAAGGTCAGACGTTTGCTTTGGCGGCTCTTGCTGTCGACCAGCCAGATGTCTTTCTGAGCCTTATCCAGATTTTTGTCCCAGCGGGACTCCAACCAGGCGGCCATTTTTGCGTCTGGGCTGAGCGCTACCTGGCCCATGTTGGCTATCTCGAAAAAGTCCTGGTTGGTTATTTTATGCTGCCGCTCTGCGGCCAAGGCCTGGGTTCCCATACCGACAAGGCACAGGGCCAGCAGGCTGTAACTGCTACGCAATCCCATCTCTGTTCCTTTGTTTTTGTTATTAAAAGCCGCTTTAGATTAACGTAAAGGTCACAGTCTGGGCGATGTTACTTCTCTTTTTTTTCGTGCAGTATCTCATTGAGAAAATCCAGCTCCTCTTTATCGAGAGGCTGTTTGGGCATTGATGCGTTACGGGGGCTGTGTTCGCGCAGATAGGCGGCGCGGGTGAGCTGATTGAGGCCGTAGATGGCCAGCAGATAGAGGGTCAGCAGTAGTGCCAGTCTCGGAACAGCCTGAGCCACAACCGAAAATTGATCGCCGAAAAACAGGGTCAAGAGCACGGCAATATTGCGTACCAACCAAGTGAGGATCAGTGTCAGGGTCAAGATCAGTAGCCAGTGGTTGCCCAGCTGTTGTAAACGGCTGTCTAATTCATTCGGAGCTTGATAGTGACGTTTCATCAACTGCAGTACCAACACCAGATACAGGGCCGTTTGCATTAGTAGCAATAAAGGTAACACTAGTGAACCCCAGTTCAGGCTGGGCTGATAACCGAGCAAGGCCAAGCCTGTGATCAGGCTGGGATTGAACAGCCACAACAACACGACCAGAAGCATGGCGAACATGGATGGCAACAGATGTTTAAGAGGTAACTTCGGGCTCGCAGCTGGCCTGAGTTGCAGTTTCAGATATTGATACAAGGCCGGCATTAACAGGAAGTACAGTGGCAGCAGTAGCAAAAATAACAGGTGGATAGGCGCCGGGGTATTGTCGCGATTGAATAGGCCGGTAAAGAAATAGAGCGCCATTATGGCAAAAAGTGCGGTTAATAGCCGCTGTTGATTAGCGTTGCCCTGAGGGGCAAAGTGGGCGTAGAGGGATAGCGCCAGGCAATGCAGGCCGCCAAGTAGCGATAGCCACCAGTAAGCTTGGGTAAAAATGTCGCTGAATTCAGTCATCCGTCCCCCTTAACGACATACATATCTCAGCCGCTTTTGGGGTGCAACAAAAAATAATTAGTTTTTGGCGTCTTGCATGCGCTTATGGCGGTTGGAGGCGTCCTTCGGCGGCTTTGCGGGCGCGGCTTTGCGTTCGCACCAGAGGTGACGCAGTGCCAGGATAGGGTGACTCAACAGCATTCTGGGGCCGGCGTAACGCATGACCTGACGCATCTGCTCTTTGGGTTCCGGCTTATAGCAGTGTACTGGGCATTTGTTGCAGGTGGGCTTGCTTTCACCGTAGGGGCAGCGGTCGAGGCGAGTGTGAGCGTACTCCATCAAGGCCTGACAGTCGGGGCAGAGGCTGCCATCGTCGGCTCTGGGATGATGGTCACGGCAGTAGATCCACACCATGGCAGAAACAGTGCGGAATTCGGTCAGCAGTTTTCCTTGCAGCAGTTCCATAGCCTTACCTTAGTAAATAACTCAACTATGGTCATCTTAGTCCTGAGGCTAGGGGGGATTCAAAGACAGTGGCAGGAATTATGAAGGTGCGCACAAAATGAAGCTTTATGCACACCCAAGGTCAAATCTCAACTTAACCCTAGATATGGATAACCTTGTCGGCTTCCAGGGTCCAGCGGCTCAGGTCTCCGAGTGTGCCAATGGCAGCACCATCGAGTAGCATTTCGGCCACTACGCCGCGAGCTTCAACACAGGTCTTGCACAACAATAGGGGCACACCCTGGGCGGTGAGGATTTCAAACATCTGCTGCAGGTTGTAGCTGAGATCCGGGGTATTTTGGCCTTTGACTGCCCCAAAGACAGCATCCGACATCAGGAAGATTTTGAGTTCTACTTCGGTCTGCTCCTGGTCTTTCAGCGCCAGGGCGATACGCAGAGTGTTGAATAACTTTTCTGTGCCATAAGGGCTGGCATGCGCCACTATCAGTAACTTTTGCATCTGAATCCTTGTTTGCCATTCTTGGGATCAAAACTCATAGAGTGTACCAGTTTTGGCGTTGTTAATGGCAGATTGAGCTTCACAGACCGAGTTTCACTCGCAAAATGCGTCTCAAACCGGGAGGAAAAAGCATAAATACTTGATTTATACTAAGACGATACTCTATTAATATCGGTTAAACTCTGTGCAGAGAGGGGTGGTTTTGGCGGAGTGCCAAAATCATGAAATAGGGCTGCCAGTTGGCCCGGCACTCAATAAATGGTGGACGAAGATGTTTAAAATCCTGGTCATAATCCTGTTGGTTGCAGCGGGTATTTTCCTCTATAACCGGGCGCAGCGGCTGGCAAAAGAGGAACGTGATGAGGCGCTCAAGCTTAAAGAAAAAGCTTCGACCATGCCTCAGGCGTCACAGGCCGAGACAACAAACGAGACTCAGGAGGAACACCAGAGTGTCGATCTGGACTTTGCCGAATCGAAAGAGCCTGTTCCGCCTCAGCCATCGGCTGAGCAAGTGACCAGCGAGTCGACCGAGCTTGAGTCTCAAACCGAAAATAGCGCGTCAGAGGTGGAAGTTGGCCGCGCCGAGGTCGAGACTGTCCTGCCAGAGCCAGAGCCAGAGCCAGAGCCAGAGCCAGAGCCAGAGCCAGAGCCAGAGCCAGAGCCAG
>NZ_NGVS01000005.1 GCF_002777975.1 Shewanella carassii | reverse complement strand
AAGAGGAGATTTACCTGCATGCGCAGAAAGACCTGAACCTACTGACCGAGAATGACAGACACGAGCATATCAAGCACGACAACCACCTGGATGTGGACAATGAAAGGCGCAGCCGCATCGGCGGCAACGACCACTTGACGGTGTTGGGCGAGTCCCGCCAGCAGGTAACAGGCGACAAGAGCCTGATAGTGGATGCCAGCCAACAGATCAAGGTTGCAGACAAATACCTGCTGCAGGCCGGGCCGGAAATTCAATTGAAAGCCGGTGCCAAGATAGTGATCGAGTCCGGCGCCGAAGTAACGCTTAAGGCCGGTGGCAGTTTTGTCAAAGTCGATCCGGCCGGGGTGCATCTTTCCGGCCCAGGGATCAACCTCAACTCAGGGGGTAGCCCAGGCAGTGCCAGTGGTTTCAGCGGTTTGGCATCTGTGTTACCCGGCGTGGTTGAACAAGCGATATTGCCTCAGGGGGGAAGTGTTCCCCTATCTGCGCTGTTGGTTGCCGAGGAGTTCGCCGCGCCTGCGGTGCAGGTGTGCCCGCTGACCGAAGAGGAGGCTCAATCTCAGCCTCAAGCTCAGACGCAAAGCGCTGCTGGGACTTCAACTGAAGCCGATACGGCAGAAACAGCAGATGCTGCGGCCGGTGGCGGAGCGGCATCTGCAGTGGCGCCCGGTGCCGCTGATAGTCAACAAGCTGAGACCCAGCCACAGACAGAAGAAACTGAAGCCGAGCGTTTTCGCCGTGAAGTGATCCGGCCGACGCTGGCAAAACTTGATGTGGTCGATGAAGATGCCGAAATTCTATTGTTGGGGACGGCAGCTCATGAGAGCCATCTGACCATGAGAGATCAGATGGGTAACGGACCCGCCAAGGGGCTGTACCAGATGGAACCGGCAACCCACAATGATATCTGGGACAACTTCCTGAAGTATAAATCGAAATTGGCGAAGAAGGTTTCGGCACTGCAAGGCTCGGATGACAGATTATCCGAGCTGCGCAACAATGATGAATACGCCACCGCCATGGCTTATGTGCACTATGCCAGAGCCAGATTCAGAACCGGAGAGGCCTTCCCTGATGGTCAGGATATCAAGGCGGTAGCCAAATATTGGAAGCAATACTACAACACTGTGCTTGGTAAGGGCACAGTGGAGAAATTTGAACAGGACTGGTGGCGTATCACCGGTAAGGCAGACAAATAATGAGGCAGTTGGTATTAGCTTGGGTGTTGTTGTGTTGCGGTGCGATTCCGGCTTGGGCAACAACAGCAGAAAACGGTTTTTCCCAGAAGTCAGCGGAGGCGAGTTTAACGCTTGAGTTGCGGACTATCGCCAGAGTGGATGTCTCCGCCCTCTGGTTTGCCGATAGCGAAGGCGATCGCATGCCCACCGCAGAGCTTTATCTGACGCAATATAATCGCCAGGGTTATCCGCGGATCATCGACGGTTTCACAGGCCATACCCCCCAATTGCAAGCGGTTGATCTCGACGGAGATGGACAAGTTGAGATTCTGCTTAGATACAAGGCAGGCGGGCACCAGACCCTGATGAATGTTTATCGGCTCGAGGGCAATCTGCTGCGGCGACTGCCTTCCGATGACTTGGTATCGGATAGAGATGGAATAGAACTGCAGTACACATCCGCCGGAGAGCCAAGAATCAGAGTCATCAGCAGCAGAGATACAAATGCTGATAAGGCTTTGCTGGTTACCACAGATTACCGCTTGCAAGATGGCAAGCTGGTTGAAGCCAAGGATTGATTGCTGCCGGAGTCGCCGCGCGGCTTTGGTTATCAAGGAGTGGAAATGTTTGTGCAACGGAATGACACCCTGAGTGAATTAGGCTATTGGCTGCTTAATCCCCTGGCCAATGAAAAGCTGCTGCCCGCTTATTATCAACAGGGCGGCGTGGATGCCGTGCCTCTGTTTCAGGGCACCTTGCTCGAGTCCCATAAAGATAAGGGGCCATGGTTGGTGCCGGCACGGCCGGAACTGTTGCAGCAAGCGCCATTTGCCGATTGCCCTATTCTGGCGCTGGAGAGTCATTTGCCCAGGCCGCAACTGCTTGCCCACTTGAAGAGTCTGTTGCTGGCGGCATGTGATGGTGAACGAGTGGTATTCCGCTTCTATGACCCAAGAGTGCTGCAACCTATGCTGCCGCGCTTTAGCCAAGTTGAGTTGGGGGCTTTTCTGGGGCCGATAACCCGTTTGAGCTTTGTCGGCAAGCCGTTGCCAAGCGGCAACAGCGACGACCCCATGGATGAGGCGCAGCATCTTGATCCCGCCAGCCCCGTTGAGGCCCAGCATGACAGCACTGTGGTGCTGCACCCGGGCGAGCCCGGTTATACCGAGCATGCGGATATCTGGTGGCAGATGAAACCCGAGCATCTGGCCGGACAAAGCGACATCCAGCGCCATATCTATATTGTTGAGCGCCAGTTATGGCGAGAGTTGCATCCCTTGATGAGTCAGCAACCCAAGCGGCGGGAGATCATTAAGGCGGCGATTCTGCGAGGTCGTGAACAAGGGGTGGATGAAGAGGATATCCCTGTGTTTGCTGCCGCGCGTCTGGGACGCAGTGTCAGCTATCCTATGCCGGCGATCGCCCAAGGAATGAGATTGAATCAACAGGACTTTTTGAATTTGGCTAAATGGATGGAGCATGCATGAGTCAGCACACTATCCCCTGTGAAACCTTAACCGACTGGATTGAAATCGACTTTCGTGATGAAAGCAATCAGCCCTTATCCGGGTTAACAGCCACTGTTACCGATGCCGCCGGCAACAGTCGACAGCTCAAGTTGACGGGGGGGCCGCAACTGATCACCTGCTTGGCGCCGGGGGCGGTGACGCTGACTTTTGATACCGACAGCTGGCTCAAGGCAGTGATGTCCAGGCGTCCCCTGAATGCAGCCGAAACCTCGGCCGTGCCTGAATATGTTAAGGCGGCCAAGGGCTTCAACAATACGGTTAAACAGCATTTGCAGGCAACGGTTGGTGATTTTTGGCAACAGCCTCCCACAGCCGCCGTGGCAGAGCGCCATCAAGCCGGGAAAGGCAAGAGTGGTGCCATAGAGCTGCTCAGCCGCAACGCCTATGTGGTGGAGATCCAGGCATTCAAATGGTTAACCGTGCGTATGGGGCTGTTTTTCGATGGCACAGCCAACAACACTTATAACGTCGATTGGGGCAGGCAACAGCAGGAGCGGGCGGCGAATTACTGTATGAACCGCTTCTCGGTGGAGTCACAGGAACAGGCCCTGGAACTGGCGGCTCAGTGTCAGGCACCCATGCCCAAGGCGATGGAGAATCTCAGTGCTACCAATGAATACACCAATGTGCAGAAACTTGAGTGGCTTTACGCCAATCAGCTCTATGGCGCTGGCCTTTTGCAGTTTGGCTTGTATGTCAAAGGGATAGGTACGTCTCTGGAAGAGCCAGCTAACGGCATAGATGATGATGATGCCTTTGCCGGGGTGGCAGCAGGACGCGGGGATAACGGTGTTGAGTCCCGGGTGGAGCAGGCATTGAATGATGTCTGTCAGAACAAGCTCAAGTCGCAGTGGGGCCGCCTTGCCAACCAGTATGATGGCGTAGGCAAGTTTGAGTTTGATCTCTTTGGTTTCAGTCGTGGCGCAGCGGCGGCACGTCATTGCGCCAACATGGTGCTCAGGGAAAAAGATAACCTGTTCCAGGCCGCGCTGGCGAAGCATTGCAGCGATGTGCCGCTGCGCTCAGATATGGATTGGCAAAACAATGAGCATTGTCAGATCCACTTCGTCGGTATTTACGATACCGTCGCTGCAATTGCGACCCTGTGGGACGGCATAGATCCCCATGATGAACACAATGGGGATGTGAAGCTCTGGCTGGATCCCAAGCGGGTGAAGAAGGTGGTGCATCTCACTGCCAATCCAAGGGATGAGTTCAGGTATAACTTCTCCCTCAATAGTCTCAACAACGCCTCTCGAAACCCAACGGCCCCCTTCTTTGAGGCTGTGTTGCCCGGGGCACACTCGGATCTTGGCGGTGGTTACTATTCACGCCAGTTTTTCGATGGCAAGGTGCAGTCCTACAATCCGCTGTTTACCGAGACCAAGCTGGTTGCCGCCTATCACAGCCGCTTGCCGAAAAACGCCGTCAGCAGCAATAGCCCGGTGGCTTTTGGTCAAGGGGACGATCCGGCATTGACCGCCAAGGTGATGGCCTCCAATGCAGGTAAAAAGGTGCTGCGGGAAATCGACCGTTTGGTCACCATGAACTGGTGTCAGACCTCGGACTTGAGTATCGATTATGTGGTCAGGCCTGTATTGCAGGGCAACGAGAACAGTGATCCGGAAGAGAGGGTAACGGTGAAGCTGACCATGACGCGGATTGTTGAAGGGGATCTGTCACGCCTGTATCTAAGGCTGATGGCCGGTTTGGCCAAGTTCAGCGGCGTGAACTTTGATGACGGCGCCTTCGAGCAGAAATGGAGCTCGGACAGCAGCTACAAGGTGGAAGATCTCAACAGTCACTTTAACCTGCTTGGTCGTTCATTCGCCGCTATTTGCGAAGAGGTATTGCAGCAGGCGATGCAGGGGCAACTGCACCCGCTGCTTGGCGATGAATCTTTCAGGCGGGCACTGAGGCCACACTTTATTCACCACAGCGCCGATGTGGTATCGGTCGCCGGTGGTTTTATCGTGCCTTATATCCCCAACGACGGCAATGCTCGCGCCGTGCACCCGGCCGTAAAAGGGAAATAGTATGCCTATGGGGTTTGCCACAGTACTTCGCCTGTTGTTATTGCTGATGAGCGGCTTTCTGTTTGCCTGCTCGGGAGGCAGCATGAGCGCCAGAGCAGCGTCTCAGAGCGAAGGTATTCCCTGGGATATAGAGATAGTGGCGCCTTTTTATTATGAAGTCATGCCCATGGGCAATCCTGTGCCGACTGTCTATGGCCTCAACAGTAAGCAGGACTGGACTTCGGTGCATACCGGCTTTCGGCGGATCCCGGACCTCAAGACCCATAAGGCCAATGCTCCCGGAGGGCTGGATCCCTGGACACTGGATTTTTGTTTCAACTGCATCAGCAGTTTTTATAACGCCGATGCTTATGTTCAGCCGCCGGAAGAGATATTTATCCGCTATCTGGCGCTCACTGAAGAGCGGGTCTATGAACTGAGTTTCCGCCTGCCTGATGAGTTGCAGCGGCAGATGTTGGCCGCGGCAACCGGCGATAATGACAGTGGTAAAGCTTGTCAAACAGGCATTTTATTTGGCTTGTTGCCGGGCGGCGAAGCCAAGGTGTGGCTCGCGGTTTGTGGCCGTTATCAGTACCTGCGTCAGGCCCAGGCTCAGTTTGGCCCCATGACACTCGATGCAAGTGACAGGGATTATCGCCAGTATATGCTGGCCATTGAGGGGCAGAGGCGCAAAAATGCCGCGTCCGCAGAGCCTTTGCTGCCTGTCCGCCCTGAGAGGCTGGAGTCGATGCGCCAAAGTGGCCCGGGAATGGAGCAAGAACCTATGTTGCTGAGCGATAGCCGCTGCTGGACCGATAAGCCCGAGCGCCCCTTGAGCCCACAAACGCCGCTTAGTCGGCAGCAACAACGCTGGCTCAGCCGTTTATGGCTCGATGCCAAGCCGTTGCTGGATAGCAGTGAACTCTATTACAGCTTGCCTCAGGCAGTCACTCTGGCCTGGGAGGAAGCCGCCGCCAAGGGCCTGAGTCCAAGAGAGTCTGAATTATGGGTGCTGGCCAGAGTGGCTGCATCATCGAGCGGCGAGTTGGCACCCTTGGCAGCCAGGCTGCAGCTGACAGAGACAGAGCTTGCCAGGGTGCAGCAATGGGCAGATAAATTTTGCGGACGTTAATCAAGGTATTAAGGAGTCAGTTATGGGTAATGCCGTTAAGTTGGGCGATATAGGGACAGATCATGATGGGTTTCCACCCACGCCGGTGACTTCGGCCTCTTCCACGGTCAAGGTGGATGGTATTCCTCTGGCACGTCAGGGTGATTCATTGGCCCCCCACGACAAGCCCAAACATCCGCCGCACCCTCGTACCATTGCCGCGGGTTCGGGCAGTGTTTTTATCGATGGGAAGCCTGCTGCCAGAACCGGTGATGCGGTTGACTGCGGTGGTACTCTGGTGGGCGGCGGCACTGTGAATATTGGTTGAGATCTGAGCGGTAAAAATGACCCATGGGACTGGCTCGAGGTTGCCCCCTTCTGTATGATGGCGGCCTCAAAAATTCAGTCAGTTTCATAGAGGTATCGAAATGGAAGTCAATCAAGAGCCAAGTCAGCGTCGGGGCGCCAAAAAAATCAGATTCGATAATCAGGAGTTGGTGAAAACCAGCTTTTGGGTCAGCCAGATTTTTATGATTATCGCCACGGTTGCCGGGGTTTATTTGGCGGCGCAGGAAGGTCTGTCACAGGCGATTAAGTTTGATAGCCTGACTAATATGCAGAACAATTATCATCTGCAGCATTCTCTCTATGAGGAGCTGAAAGACAATGTCAAAGTCATGACAGAGTACACTGAGCTTATCGAGAAAGAAAAACCTTATAATATCAAAGAATATCATCCAGTTATGGCGGACTTCATCTGGCAAAATATGAAGTACTCGGCCTATACCCTGGAAACCCCCAGCGATATCCTCTCCGGTGCCCGCCGTTTCTATATGGGTTCTGCTGATGTTGTCGGCAAGATAGAACGTAAGTTCTATGGACCCAGCTTTGGCTCCAAACAGCTGCGAGCCCTGATTGAAGAGGTGGAAACCCACACCTTACCTAAGTTAGAGCAAAGCTATAAGAAGATGGCCGATGAGCTTAAGCGCGCTGGAATAGAAGTTAACTGACGGCTTGGGCTTAGACTTAGTATATCGTTAGCGAATGGCCCGGATAGGGTAAGGCCTCACCTGTCATTGAGCCTGGTTGTGTTGAGCAAGCAGGTTCAGCGCACGAACCATTGCGAATATACAACTAACTTGATCTGGTATCGGTACACAGGGCGTATTGCCTGAAAAGGAAGATTGTGACCGATACTCTGCCTGAGCTGTGCTTGATTTTTCAAGGCCTTTAGCAGCGGCTCTATGGCGTGGATGTGAATATCACAGAGGAATAATCCATGAGTTTAAAGTGTCCCGGGTGTCACAGCGAATCGATGCGCACCTTTGAACTTTACGGTGAGCAGGTGGATAGCTGCAATCACTGCGAAGGTATCTGGTTTGATAACGGCGAGCTTAATGGCGCGCTGTCAACTGCCGACAATGGCAATGATCATGTGCGCATAGAGGAGTCGCTCGGGCCTCATCTTGGGCTTTCCAAGCGTCACTGTATGCACTGTGAAGAACAGATGCACAGGTATTATTTGATGGATGGTTATCAGATAGAGCTGGACGTCTGCCACAGTTGCAGTGGCGTCTGGGTCGATAAAGATGAAAGGAATAAAGTGGTGCAGTCCCCAAGGCTGCAGGGGCTGTTGGCCGAGCTTAACGGCAAGATCAGTGTCAAAACCTGGCTGTTTCAGTTTCTGTCGCAAATGCCGGTGGAGTTCAATCTCAAGACCCGCTCACAGCCTGCCATCACCTATCTGCTGCTGGCACTCAACATCATGATCTTTGCCGCTTATGGCACAGACTTGGACATAGCCGATACCGTGTTTGCCAACTTTGCCCTGCGGGCCGATGAGGTGTTGCACGGCAGCCATGTATGGACCCTGTTCAGCCATATGTTCCTTCACGGCGACTGGCTCCACCTGGCGGGCAATATGTACTTCCTCTATGTGGTTGGCGACAACCTGGAGGATGCCTTGGGGCGGATGAGGTTCCTTGGGCTTTATCTGCTTTGTGGCCTGGCGGCCGCAGCGGCGCAGATCATTGCCGATCCCGGCTCTAATATCCCTATGGTGGGTGCCAGTGGCGCCATTGCCGGTCTGTTCGGCATGTATCTTTTGTGGTTCCGCCATGCCAGCTTGACCTTTATGTTTGTTATCTATCAGAAGAAGTTGTCGCCGATGGCTTTCTTTGCCATCTGGTTGGTCTTCAATTTGGTGGGGTTGTTGCTGGCCGGAGAAGGCGTGGCTTACTGGGCTCATATCGGCGGTTTTGTGATGGGGCTTATCTTGGGGTTTGGCCTCAAATCCAGAGTGATGCAGCAAAACCCCTTGCTGGCGATGCTTAATGAGCCTGAGGTGAAGATCCGCCGCTGAGTCTCACTCTGTGCTTGTCCTAGGGCTTGTTGGCCGATATTGATTCGCCAAGTGAACTTGGCTTACTTGATAGCGGACAAAATCAAAGACAGCTTTGGGCGCAGAAGATAACGGTCTGAGAGCTTAAATCTTTATTGAGCTGGTAAAAGAAGAGGGAGCCACCGGGCTCCCTCTTTGACTATGGGTTTAGCAGGCTATTTAGAGCGATTTCAAAATCGCTTCTACGCTGGCCTTGGCATCGCCGAACAACATCTGGGTGTTGTCTTTGAAGAACAGCGGGTTCTGCACCCCAGCATAACCTGTATTCATCGAGCGTTTGAAGCCGATGACGTTGCGGGCCTTCCACACTTCCAGTACCGGCATGCCGGCGATTGGGCTGGAAGGATCTTCAGTGGCCGCCGGGTTAACCGTGTCGTTGGCACCTATCACCAGTACTGTATCTGTGTCTTCGAAATCATCATTGATCTCGTCCATCTCCAGCACTATGTCATAAGGCACTTTGGCCTCGGCCAACAGCACGTTCATATGGCCCGGCAGACGCCCGGCAACCGGGTGGATACCGAAGCGCACCTTAACCCCCAGATTGCGCAGTTTCTGGGTGATCTCGGCCACGGGATACTGCGCCTGGGCTACCGCCATGCCGTATCCGGGGGTGATGATCACTGAGCTGGAGTTTTTCAGCAGCTCGGCTACTTCTTCGGCCGTGGTTTCACGGTATTCGCCCATCTCTTCATCACCACTGGAAACGGCGCCATCGGTACCGAAACCACCGGCAATCACAGAGATAAAGGAACGGTTCATCGCCTTACACATGATATAAGACAGGATGGCACCGGAAGAACCCACCAGGGCACCTGTGACGATCAGCAGGTCGTTGGACAACATAAAGCCGGCCGCCGCGGCCGCCCAGCCAGAGTAGGAGTTGAGCATGGATACCACAACCGGCATGTCGGCGCCGCCTATGCTGGCTACCAGGTGCCAGCCAAAGGCAAAGGCTATCAGCGTCATGATCAGCAGAGGCCAGATGCTGCCACCTACGTTGACGAAGTAAATCATCAGCAGCAGGGATACCACTACCGCCAGCAGGTTGAGCTTGTGGCGATGAGGCAACATCATCGGCTTGGAGGAGATAATGCCTCTGAGCTTGCCGAATGCCACCACAGAGCCGGTGAAGGTCACGGCACCGATGAAGATCCCCAAGAAGACTTCCACCAGGTGGATGTTGAGCATGGCACCCGTCATGGGCTCATGCGCTGCCGAGGCTGCGGCCTGTTCTATGGCAACCTTGGCGGCTTCCAGCGTGGCATTGAGGTCATTACCGACAGTGACTATCACTTCATTCATCGCCTGTGGATGCAGGCCGAGGAAAGAGTTGAAACCCACCAATACGGCGGCCATACCCACAAAGCTGTGGAGAATGGCCACCAACTCGGGCATTTCTGTCATCTCAACCTTGAGCGCCAGACGAATACCTATGGCACCGCCTATCACCATGGCGAGAATAATCCAGTGAACCCCATTGGTTTCGGGATTCAGTAT
The DNA here is from genome assembly GCF_002777975.1 of Shewanella carassii. Taxonomy (GTDB): domain Bacteria; phylum Pseudomonadota; class Gammaproteobacteria; order Enterobacterales; family Shewanellaceae; genus Shewanella; species Shewanella carassii. Next base: position 160,892 of record NZ_NGVS01000005.1, on the reverse strand, counting down.
GGTAGCGATCAAAGCGATCGCCATCCCTATAACCCCAAACAGGTTTCCATTTTTTGCAGACTCCTGCTTCGATAAGCCTGCGAGGCTTAAGATGAAGAACAGGGCCGCTATGATATAGGCTGCTGTTACCAGTCCTTGAGACACGATATACCCCCTTAATCCTTACGGAACATCTTCAGCATGCGCTGGGTGACGGTAAAACCGCCGAAGATGTTGATACTGGCAATCAGCACGGCGATAAATGCCAGTGCGGTCATCAGGGCCGAGCCCTGGCCAACCTGCAGCAGTGCACCTACCACAATAATGCCGGAAATAGCGTTGGTGACTGACATCAATGGCGTATGCAGCGCATGAGTCACGTTCCAAACCACGTAGTAACCCACCACACAGGCGAGCACGAATACAGTAAAGTGCGACAGAAACTCAGCCGGAGCCACCGAGGCCACGGCGCCGAAGGCGGCCACACCCAGAGCGCCCAAAATATACTTGAGCTTGGATGGCGCTTTCTCTTCTGCTTTTTTCGGCTCAACTTTGGCAGCCGGTTTCTTGGGCGCCGCAGTCACAGAGATCTGTGGTGGCGGGAAGGTGACTTCACCGGCCTTGACGACCGTCATGTTGCGCATCACCACATCTTCGAAGTCTATGCTGGCGTTGCCGTCTTTCTCCTTGCACATCAGCTTCATCAGGTTCACCAGGTTGGTGCCGTAAAGCTGGGATGACTGTGCCGGCAAACGGCCAGGCAGATCTGTGTAACCTATGACTTTAACGCCATTGTCGGTCACAAACAGTTCGCCGCTTTGGGTGTATTCGCAGTTGCCACCGGTGGCGGCCGCCAAGTCCACAATCACTGAACCCGGCTTCATGGAGTCGACCATCTCTTTGGTGATGAGCTTGGGCGCAGGTCTGCCTGGAATCAGCGCTGTGGTGATGATGATATCCACTTCCTTGGCTTGCTCGGCGAACAGCGCCATTTCAGCCTTGATGAATTCATCAGACATCACTTTGGCATAGCCATCGCTGGAAGAGCCGTCTTCCCCGCCAAAGTCCAGCTTGAGGAACTCACCGCCCATGGACTCGATCTGCTCGGCCACTTCCAGACGGGTATCGAAGGCGCGCACTATGGCGCCCAATGAACCGGCGGCACCGATGGCGGCAAGACCGGCAACCCCGGCGCCTATCACCAACACCTTGGCCGGTGGGACTTTACCCGCGGCAGTGATTTGGCCGGTAAAGAAGCGGCCAAACTCGTGGGCAGCTTCCACTACGGCGCGATAACCGCCGATATTGGCCATGGAGGAGAGGGCGTCGAGGGACTGGGCGCGGGAGATCCGCGGTACCATGTCCATCGCCATCACGTTGATGTTGCGCTGTGACAGCTTTTCCACCAATTCAGGATTTTGGGCCGGCCAGATAAAACTTACCAGGGTGGCTCCATCTTTGATTTGGCTGATTTCATCTTCGGTTGGCGCGTTGACCTTAAAGATCAAGTCGGCCTGCCATACATTCGGTACCACACTGGCACCGGCGGCTTCGAAGGCGGCATCACTGAAGCTGGACAGCGCACCTGCGCCTGCTTCCACCGCCACATCAAAGCCGAGTTTTTTAAGCTGCTCTACCGTTGCCGGGGTCGCAGCGACCCGGGTTTCACCGGCGAGACTCTCTCTCGGTATTCCAATCTGCATGACTATTCCCTGATGGTTGATAAACAAAATTCACCCCGCCAAAACTCCGCTGGCAGAGTGAAAGAATACAAGTCCGTTGGCCTGGACTCGGGGACTGGTCTTTCCCTTCCATTGGGGACTGCCTGAAATATTTTCAGGAACCAAGCCCGCTCATGAATGAAATCCTGAGTGTGGGGTACAGACATTCACTTCATGGCCCCTAGCGTGCTTTTGGCATTGTCGCAAGTCTTTCAGTGGAAACAAGCGCATATTCTTCATGTGATGTGTTTCTCAACTGGTCTGAGCAAATTCTTTGCGCTGGGCCACACTTTTGTAGCTTAATTTTCACACTATGCATATTCCATATTTGCATAAAAAATTAAATATTATTCTTTTTTGCTTTTCGATAGTGGGGCTAAGCTGCTGACATTACTCTGTCACTGGGCCGTCTCAATGTTACTGAAACAACTCTCTTCACTGGCTTCGCCACTCTCAGCGCCACAAGTGGATAAGCTTAAACAACTCACCGCCGAGCTCAGCCCGCTGCAGCTGGCATGGGTCAGTGGTTATCTGGCCGCCAGCGCTCAGGGGCAGGAGGGCGCTCCCCCACAAAGCCAGAGCGGGCAAACTCTGACCATACTCTATGGCAGTCAGACGGGCAATGGCCGGGGTATCGCCAAGGCGTTGGCCGCCAAGGCCCAGAGTCTGGGATATGGCGTTAACCTGGCATCTATGGGCGAATACAATGTCCGTAACCTCAAGCAGGAAACCCTGCTGGTGGCCGTAGTGAGTACCCATGGTGAAGGTGAAGCCCCCGATGATGCCATTGAGCTGCACAAGTTTCTCGGCTCCAAACGTGCCCCCAAGCTGGATAAGCTTCAGTATGCGGTTCTCTCTCTGGGGGATTCCTCCTATGAGTTTTTCTGTCAGACAGGCAAAGACTTCGATGCCCGCCTGAGTGCCCTCGGGGCCAAGCCTTTACAGCCAAGAGTGGACTGTGATCTGGACTATCAGTCTCAAAGCGACAGTTGGCAAACCGAGCTCCTCGAGCGGGTTAAGCCTCTGCTGCAGGCGGCCGATGGCGCAGCGACCAATGTGGTGTCCATCAATACCGTCAATGCAGGTATCAATGGCAATATCGGCCAGGAATATGACAAGCAAAACCCTTACAGCGCCGAAGTGATAGTCAGCCAGAAACTGACGGGCCGCGATTCACTCAAGGATATCCGTCATCTGGAAATCGATTTGGGCGAGTCGGCCATCAGCTATCAGGCGGGGGATGCGCTGGGGGTCTATTTCCATAACGATGAGGCTCTGGTGGCCGAAATTCTCGAGGCGCTGGCGCTGGCGCCGGATACCCGGGTCAAGCTTGGCACTGAGTCTGTGGCGTTGCGTGATGCCCTGATTGAGCGCAAAGAGCTGACCCAACTCTATCCCGGTCTGGTGCAGTTTTGGGCCGAAACCGTACAGAGCGACGAGCTGCTTACTATCAGTCAAGACAAGGAGCAGACCCGGCGGTTTATTCTCAGCCACCAACTAGTGGACCTGGTGAAACGTTACCCTCTCAATGGCGCCAAGCTGGATTCTGCCCAGGCTCTGGTGGACAAGCTGCGCCCCATTACCCCAAGGCTTTACTCCATCGCTTCGAGTCAGAGCGAAGTGGAGTCTGAAGTGCATCTCACAGTGGCGCTGGTGGAAGAGGAGCGTGACGGCCAACGCCGTTTCGGCGCCGCTTCTCACTTTCTGGCCCGGGCCGAGGAGGGCGCTCAGGTGCGGGTGTATGTGGAACCCAACAAGCACTTCCGCCTGCCCGAAGACCCACAGACGCCTGTGATCATGATAGGCCCTGGAACCGGTGTCGCGCCATTTCGGGCCTTCATGCAGCAAAGAGTGGCCGAGGGCGTGGCCGGCGACAGCTGGCTGTTCTTCGGTAATCCCCATTTCGAGCAGGATTTTCTCTATCAGACCGAGTGGCAACAGTACCTCAAGAGTGGCGCCCTGAGCCGGATCTCGCTGGCCTTCTCCCGGGATCAAGCGGAGAAAGTCTATGTTCAGCACAAGATTAAACAACAGGCCAAAGAGCTGTGGCAGTGGCTTGAGCGCGGGGCTCATATCTACCTGTGCGGCGATGCCGAGCGAATGGCCAAAGATGTGCACCAGGCACTGCTTGAAGTGGCCATGGAGCAAGGCGGTTTGACGCACGAGGCCGCCGAAGCGTTTCTCGATCAACTGCGCAGCGCCAAGCGTTACCAGAAAGATGTCTACTGAGCTGAAGAACCTAGGAATAAAGAGATAAGGCCATGAGTGAGCAGAAATTATCCGCCAACGAGCATATCAAGACCGACAGTGACTATCTGCGCGGCACCATACGCGAGGGTCTGGGCACGGAAGTGACAGGCGCCTTCAGCGACGACGATCAACAGCTGATCAAGTTTCACGGTTTCTATCAGCAGGACGACAGGGATCTGCGCAACGAACGTAAGGAGCAAAAGCTCGAGCCGCTGTACAGCTTTATGCTGCGGGCCCGGGTGCCGGGTGGTGTCTGTACTCCAGAGCAGTGGCTGGGTGTGGACAAGATAGCCTCGGAGCTGACCAGCTCCAACAGCATACGTTTGACGACCCGGCAGACATTTCAGTATCACGGCATCCCCAAGCGCAACCTGAAAACCATTATTCAGGGGCTGGACAGGGAAGCGCTGGATTCGATTGCCGCCTGTGGTGATGTGAATCGCAACGTCATGTGTAACCCCAACCCGGTAGAGTCCAAGCTGCATCAGCAGGCTTATTTCTGGGCCAAGAAGTTGTCGGATCATCTGCTGCCGCACACCCGTGCCTATGCCGAAATTTGGCTTGATGAGGAGAAGCTGCTCAGCACAGAAGACGAGCAGCAGGCAACTGTCGAGCCTGTGTACGGCAAGACCTACCTGCCGCGTAAGTTCAAGATGGCGGTAGCTGTGCCACCGGACAACGACGTGGATGTTTACACCAATGACCTGGGTTTTATTGCCGTGGCGCAAGAGGGCGAGCTGGTGGGCTTCAATCTGGTGGCCGGTGGCGGTATGGGTTCGACCCATGGTGAAGTGGAAACCTTCCCGCGGCTGGCCGATGACTTTGGTTTTATCAAGGCCGAAGACACCATTAAGTTTGCCGAGGCCGTGATGACAGTGCAGCGCGATTGGGGTAACCGCAGCAATCGTAAACGCTCCCGTCTCAAATACACCATAGTGGATCACGGCTTTGAGGCCTTTAAGGCCGAGGTTGAGAAACGCGCCGGGGTTAAGTTCGCCCCCAAGCGTGAGGTGGTCATTGGCGATCGCGGCGACAGATACGGCTGGGTTAAAGGCATAGACAACCACTGGCATCTGACCCTATTTATCGAAGGTGGCCGGGTGAAAGATACCCAGGGTAAGTTGTTGCAGACCGGGCTTCGGGAAATCGCCAAGCTACATAAGGGCGATTTTCGGATGACTTCCAACCAGAACATCATCATCGCCAAAGTGGCGGATGAGGATAAGGCCGAAATCGAAGCGCTGGCACGTAAGCATGGCCTGATGGGGCAGGTGATCACCGCAACCCGTGGCCATTCTATCGCCTGTGTGGCGCTGCCGACCTGCGCCCTGGCCATGGCCGAAGCCGAGCGTTATTTCCCCGAGTTTATCGACCATGTGGATGCGCTGCAGGCCAAGCACGCCATAGGCGATCAGGCGATAGTAGTGCGTATGACGGGCTGCCCCAACGGCTGTGCCCGCCCCTTTGCCGCCGAGATCGGTTTTGTGGGCAAGGCCCCCGGGCGCTACAACATGTATCTGGGCGCCAGCTTCGAAGGCACCCGATTGAACAAGATGTACCGTGAGAATATTCAGGAAGCCGAAATCCTCAGCGAGCTGGATACTCTGTTTGGTCGCTACGCCGCCGAGCGCGAAACCGGCGAGAGTTTTGGTGATTTCACGGTGCGCGCCGGAATAGTAAAACCTGTATTGGACGCCGCGAGGGACTTTCATGGCTGATACCACAAGTTTATTGTACAGCGCCGAGGCGCTGCAGGCCTTGCTGGATGCACCTGCCTCCGAGCAGCAAAGTGCCCTCGCTGCCATCAATGGCTATCTTGGCGGATTGAGTGCCGAGGCGCGGATCCAATGGGCCCTGGTCTATCTGCCCGGGAGTCATGCCTTGTCGTCCAGCTTTGGTATTCAGGCGGCAGTGATGCTGCATCTGGTGAACTCGGTGCAGCAAGACACGCAAGTGATCTTGACCGACACCGGCTACCTGTTTCCCGAGACCTACCGCTTTATCGATCAACTGACAGAACGGCTCGGACTCAATCTCAAGGTCTATCGGGCAGAGACGAGTGCCGCCTGGCAGGAGGCCAGATTCGGTAAGCTTTGGCAGCAGGGGCTTGAAGGGCTGGAGCAATACAACCGTATCAACAAGGTAGAGCCGATGCAGCGGGCACTGGCTGAGCTGGAAGTTGGCACCTGGTTTGCCGGGTTGCGCCGCTCTCAGGCATCGACCCGGGAAGGGTTGCCGATTTTGGCTATCCACGGCAAGCGCTACAAGATGCTGCCGATTATCGAGTGGAGCAACAAGCAGGTGCATGAGTATCTCAAGTGCTATGACTTGCCCTATCACCCCCTCTGGGAGCAGGGTTATGTCTCTGTGGGTGATAGCCATTCGAGCAAGCCACTGGAACTGGGGATGACGGAAGAAGAGACACGTTTCAACGGGCTAAAACGCGAGTGTGGATTGCACTACGAGATCTGATTTGTGGCCGCTGTCATCAGCGGCTTTTTTCTGCCTGTGGACAAGTTGAAAGGATTGTCATCTTGTGGTCATCTTGGAAAGTTAACCTCTAGGATTCCTATTGTTACGGTCTTCTAATCGTTGAGGGTCATACTTTAGTACATATTTGTTCACAGGGTTATGCACAGGAGGTTTTTCTGGTTTATAATCCAAAGTTCCCGCGGGGGAAAGTGTGATATGTCATTCTGTATCGGGTGTTTTGATGAAACATCGGCTTAGCGGCAGGCAGTGCAGTCGGCAATACACACCAAGACGGCTCGCCCTTTTGGCATCGGTTGCCCAGGTTTTTCAGCAGTCGGTCGCGAGTGACCCCGAGCTTTGATTGGCTTGCTGGCGCAGCTTCAAAGCACTCTCCATGTCCCGGATAGCCCACTTACCCTTTCATGGGGCTATCCGGGAATTGTTTCTTCCTGCTTCAATCCTCTTTGACCCAATCTCCTTTGACCCAATCTCCCGCAGGCTTTTATTGATGCTGGGCTTGTTACTGCTGATCTTTCTTTGCTTGGCTGTCTTTTACTTTAGTGCCCTTTACTTGAGTGTCTTTTTCCTGAGTGTTCTCGGATTGCCCCTCTGCAGAATGCTGCAGGCTTTGCTCCGGGGAGATGAGAGACAGCAATCCCTGCCATTGCAAGGGTTCATCTGTTGGCAGTTGCAGATCCGGCTCTGTGCCGACCCCGGAAAGCAACTGACCATAGCCATCATAGCCAAGCGAGGCGCTGATACTCAGTTTAAGGCCACTGGCCGGCAGGGTGAAATGATGTAAACGCCCCAGATCGCCACGGGTAGGTTCGCCCACCAACAGCGCCCGGCGCCAACGTTTAGCGGCAGACGCAATCCATTCACACTCCTGGCGGCAATCCGGGCCGATAAGCAGTACCAGGCGTCCCGAGTCAGGCACGGGTGCAGCAGCCAGTTTGGGGATCGGGCGGGCATACCAGTGACTCAGGTTGGGCTGGGGCTGATTGTCCAGCGCGGCCCGCACCGGCGGAAACGGCGCGAATTGGGTGAGCGGCTCAAAGTGCAGCGGCCGCAGAAAGTCGCGCCGCAGCTGTGGCGAGCGGCGGTAGCGGCCATAGCCCAGCGGTTGGCTGCTGAGCCCGTCCTGGTAGTTGCCGAGAAACTGCAGCAGACTGTCGCTGAAACCGCGGGTGCGGCGCAGATCCAGCACTAGGGTGCGATTGCTCATGGCGCGCAACAGATCTTGTTGCAGCTGAAGATCAGTCTCTATGGCGTTGAGATCTGTCAGGCTAAACAGGGCTGTGTCAGGCGCCAATTGCTGCCAACTGGCCAGAATCGACAAAGGGGCACTGCGAAACCGCAGCGGTACTTTCATCTCTATGTTTTGCGGCTGGAGATCGGCTCCATAGAGCGTCAGCAACACCTCATCTTTGACCCTGAGTCCCATCTCTCGCCGCAGCAGATCCAGCTGCTGCAACCAGGGGAGCTGCAGCTGCACGCTATTTTGCTGCTCCGGAGGCAAGAAGCGATTGGCAATCTTCTGCCAATGACTGATGGGCAGACCGTCGATATGGCTGATAAAAGGCATATCACTGTGGAGGGGCTCGTCCTTGTCATTGAGGGCCAGCCATTTGTCTTCCATGGCTCTCAGCCTGAGGGGCAAGACCCCGGAAGGCTGTGCCGTTTGACTGAGTCGGACCCCGGGGTCTTTTAGCTCTCCCAGCAGCTTATTGACTTCGGCGGTGAAACGGTTGATGGCTATGTTGTCTCGGTATTCCTGTTTCAGTCGTTGCAGCCGTTTTTCGAGCCGTGGCTCAATGTCCGGATCCAGTACCCAAAAGGCCGAGTGTTGCTGTAGTTGCTCGAGCAGCACAGTCAGGTCGGCCTGCATCTGCCTTTGGCTCAGCAGCTCTTTTTTCGGTGGCTCAGGCAGCAGGAATCGTCCCAACTGCAGACTGGAGATCAACAGCAGCAGGACAAAGCAACTCACTATTTCACGGTATCCCGGTTTCATATCACTCCCGGATGTCAGCCTCTGGACTTTTTAGCGGCTCAGAGGCTGTTATCGAGTTCGCCTTTGGCGGCTCAAAGAATATCGTTGATGGCAACCCCTATGCCTATACGTTGGTTATGGGCGTTATAGTCGATAAGGCTTTCACCATAGCCATTGAAATACTGGGCATACAGGCGCAGGTTGCCGAGTATGGGGTAGCTCCAGGTAAACTCCACCGCGCCGCGGTTGGGACTCTGCAGATTGTTACGCAACATCAGGCTGAATCTGTGGTCGTCTATGCCGTAGACTCCGGTCAGCTCGAAGTGGCCGAGGTAATCGCTGATATCCGGGTTATCGTCGCCGCGGGGATCGCCTTCATACTCTTTTTCACTTTCCGGGATCCGCCACCACACCTTGGCTGATACTGCCATCGGCCCTTTGTCGAACACCATGGTGCCATAAATACGGTTCCAACTGCGGGACAGATCGCCCGACTTGCCATTGGACTGATGCACCGCGCCAAAGCCCCAGAAGGAGTTGGTGAAACCGCCTATTTTCCAGTCGTTGTTGAACAGCATAAAGAGTTCGGGCTCGTGGTTGGTTTCCCGAAACGGTGAGGAGATATCTTTGTTGTACACCTGCCACCAGGATTGGTTGGTATAGGCGAAAAACAGATGACCATTGTCGCCAAACACGTTGTACATCAGCGGGAATTTGAAGCTTATTTGGAATTTGGCTTCATATTTATCCAAAGTTTCATTTTCTGAAGTCGTTTTCGATTCAAAAGGGGCCATGTTGGGCGAGGGATTATAGGTGACCGGCAGTATGTAGTTGACCTTGTGCGGAGTGATCACAAAGGGTCGCTCTGAGGTTTCCAGTTCCTCTTTTACCCTCTGGTCGACTAGCGAAGGGGCATTGTCTTCGGCGGCGGAGAGTTGGCCGGTCGGCAGTATCGCCAGACCCAAGATCAGGCAGCTGAGGCTGGAGCGGATTTTGGTATACATATTCTTCCCTGTTGTCTCTGAGGCTTGATGGAATGCCCGGCTATTGCTTCGGCCTGAGAGTGTACCATCCCGGCTTTACTGTGCACATTCCCATTTCAAGCCGTTGTCACCGAGATAAAACTATAATTTTTTGCCATAAGTTAGTGCCAAAAGCGGCAGTAGACAATAGGAAATTTCAGTAATTCACTTCTGCTTTTGTTTTGTAATTCATTGAAAATAAAAGGCAATGTTTTTTATTAACAGATTTGTCCGTCCCAGATATCTTTCCTGTTATCGCGATTCCCTCATATATAGCTAAAAGTAATAACAACTAATGATTCTCTATTTATAGTGGAATATGTGTAGCCGCTATATTGCTTACATCAGCAAGATGGGGAATAGCGCATGGAATTACTGACACTGCCCGGTAAGCGGGCCAAGGGCAAAGTTTATCTGCTTGGAGCCGGTCCCGGCGATCCAGAACTATTGACCGTCAAGGCGTGGCACCTGCTTAAGCGCGCCGATGTGGTGCTGTTCGATGCCTTGGTCAGTCCCGAGATCCTGGCGCTGATCCCCGAAGGTGCCGAGCGCATTGCCGTGGGCAAACGGGCCGGTGAGCACAGTGCTTCCCAGAGTGAAATCAATCGTTTGTTGCTGACCAAGGCTTTTACCCGCCAAACCGTGGTCAGACTCAAGGGGGGCGATCCCTTTATCTTCGGTCGCGGCGGCGAGGAGTTGCAGACTCTGGCGCAGGCCGGCGTCGCCTTTGAAGTGGTGCCGGGCATAACGGCCGCCAGCGGTACCGCCGCCTATGCGGGGATTCCCTTGACCCACAGAGATTTTGCCCAGGGGGTCAGCTTTATTACCGGTCATTGCCAGCTGCAAAACCGCCCCATGGATTGGCAAGGCTACGCCAACCCGGCCAACACCCTGGTGGTGTACATGGGGATCCTCAATGCCGGGCTCATTCAGCAACAACTGATTGCCCATGGTCGCAGCCCGCAGACGTCGGTGGCCATAGTATCCAAGGCCACGACCAGACAACAGCGGCGTGTTATCGGCACTCTGGAGCAGTTGCAAACCCTGGCTCAGGACTCGCGGGTAGTGATGCCGGCGCTGATGATCATAGGCGAAGTCGTCGCTCTGGCGGACAGCCTCAGCTGGTTTGAACCCGAGGCGGCGAACAATGGCCTGCAACTACAACATGATGCTGTTACAGCACTTTGAATCAATTGGAGAAATAAGATGTCAGGGCCAGTGTTGAGTCACCTTGAACAGTTGGAAGCCGAGAGCATCCAGATCTTTCGCGAAGTTGCCGCCGAATTTGACAACCCGGTGATGTTGTATTCCATCGGCAAGGATTCTTCCGTGCTGTTGCATCTGGCGCGCAAGGCTTTTTATCCGGGCAAGATCCCTTTCCCCTTGCTGCATGTGGATACCGACTGGAAGTTTCGCGAGATGATACGCTTTCGTGATCAGGCGGCCAAGCAGTACGGCTTCGAGCTTCTGGTGCACAAGAACCCGCAAGGCCTGGCGATGGGCATGAATCCCTTTACCTTCGGCTCGGCCAAGCACACAGACGTGATGAAGACCGAAGGCCTGAAACAGGCCCTGGATAAATACGGTTTCGATGCCGCTTTTGGCGGCGCCCGCCGCGACGAGGAGAAGTCCCGCGCCAAGGAGCGTGTCTATTCCTTTCGCGATCGCCATCACCGCTGGGATCCCAAAAATCAGCGCCCCGAGCTGTGGCACACCTATAACGGCCAAGTCAACAAGGGGGAGAGCATCAGGGTCTTCCCGCTTTCCAACTGGACCGAGTTGGATATTTGGCAATACATCTATCAGGAAAACATCGACATAGTGCCGCTCTATTTTGCCGAGCAGCGCCCGGTGGTGGAGCGCGATGGCAGCCTGATCATGGTCGATGACGAGCGGATGCCGCTCAATGAAGGCGAAGTGCCCGAGTATCGCCGGGTGCGTTTTCGCACTCTGGGGTGTTATCCCCTGACCGGCGCCATAGAGTCCAGTGCCGCGACACTGGCAGAGATTATCGAAGAGATGTTGCTGTCCCGCTCCAGTGAGCGTCAGGGACGGGTCATCGACAGGGATTCGTCCGGGTCGATGGAAAAGAAAAAGCGTGAGGGGTATTTCTAATGTCGGTTGCACAACAAGTCAATGAGCTGGATATAGAGCAATATCTTGAAAATCAGCAGCATAAATCGCTTTTGAAGTTTCTGACCTGTGGTTCCGTGGATGACGGCAAGTCAACACTGATAGGCCGTTTGCTGCACGACAGCGCCCAGATCTATGAAGATCAACTGGCGGCATTGCACAAGGATTCCAAGAGCCATGGCACCACGGGCGAAGCCGTGGATCTGGCCTTGCTGGTGGATGGCCTGCAGGCCGAGCGCGAGCAGGGGATCACCATAGATGTGGCCTATCGTTACTTCTCTACCGAGAAGCGCAAATTCATCATTGCCGACACTCCCGGGCATGAGCAGTACACCCGTAATATGGCGACCGGCGCTTCCAACTGCGATCTGGCGATTATCCTGATCGACGGTCGCTACGGGGTGCAGACCCAGACCCGCAGACACAGCTTTATCTGCTCTCTCCTGGGGATCAAACAGTTCATCGTGGCCGTCAACAAGATGGATCTGCTGGATTTCAGTGAAGAGCGTTTCGAGGCGATCAAGGCCGACTATCTGGCGTTTGCCGGCCAGTTGCAGCTGGAAGATATCCGCTTTGTACCACTGTCGGCCCTCGATGGCGACAACCTGGTGAACCGCTCTGCGCGCACCCCTTGGTATCAGGGCGAAACCCTGCTTGCCATGCTGGAGAGTGCGCCTGTGACCGGCTTTAACCACGCCTTCGATGCCCGCTTCCCGGTGCAGTATGTCAGCCGTCCCAACCTGGATTTCCGCGGTTTTGCCGGTACTTTGGCTTCCGGCAGTCTGCAAGTTGGTCAGAGGGTCAAGGTGCTGCCTTCGGGGAAAGAGTCGACTATCGCCTCGATTGTCACCTTCGATGGTGAGCTCAAGCAGGGCTATGCCGGCCAGGCACTGACCCTGACCCTGAGTGATGAGATTGATATCAGCCGCGGCGATGTGATAGTGCCGGCGGCCAGCCCTGTGGGCGTTTCCAACCGGCTGCAGGCCAAGGTGGTGTGGATGCACGAGCAGCCGCTGACACCCGGCAAGCAATACAACATCAAGCTGGGAACCAAAAAGGTGCCCGCCAGTGTCAGCCGCATACTGCACAGCATAGATGTGAATACCCTGGCACAGGACAGTGTTGCCGAGCTGAGCCTCAACACCATAGCCCTGGTTGAACTTGAGCTGAGCGAGGCCGTGGTGTTCGATGCCTATAATGACAATCGCGACACCGGCGGTTTTATCTTTATCGATCGCATCAGCAATGTCACTGTCGGTGCCGGTATGGTGCAGCAGGCGCTTGGGAAAACTGAAAAAACGACCCATTTCAGTGAGTTTGAATTGGAACTCAATGCCCTGATCCGCAAGCATTTCCCCCATTGGCAGGCGCTGGATATCCGCGCTCAGGGAGACTGAATTGTTTGAAACCTGGATCCTGGGGTTAATACTGCTCGCGCTGGTGGCCGGACTCGTCAGTGGTCTGGCATCACCGGCCATGCTGTTTACCATAGCGGCGCTGCTCAGTTACCTCTTGGGTATGCTGGAACTGGAGTCGCTGCTGGGCAGTTTTACCAACGCCAGTCTGGTGACTCTGGTGCTCCTGGTGCTGGCAACCACGGCACTGGAGAAGACGCCCTTGCTCGGTAGGCTCAGCCAGGTCATAGGCTCAGGCTCCTTGGGGCTGACCATGGCCAAGCTGGGGTTTTCCACTGCGTTGCTGTCGTCTTTTACCAACAATACCGCCGTGGTGGCCTCGCTGATTGGCGTGGTGCGTCGCAATCAGCAGCACGCACCGGCCAAGTTATTGCTGCCCTTATCCTACGCGGCGATTTTGGGCGGCACCCTGACCCTGATTGGCACCTCGACCAACCTGATAGTGAACTCCTTTGTTGAAAACGCCGGGCTGAAACCCCTGGGCTTTTTTGAGTTTTCCTTGATTGGCCTGGCCGTGGTGGTGGCCGGTATTGCGCTTTTGGTATTACTGTCACACCTGTTGCCCGATGGCGATGAGCAACACGGCGATGAAAGTCTGCCTTATCTGTTGGAAGCCAAAGTGCTGCCCGGCTCGACCCTGGTGGGCCGCAGCGTGCAGGACAACAGACTCAGGGCCCTGAAAAAGCTCTATCTGGCGGAGCTGGAGCGCAGCGGCATTCGCATCTGCCCTGTGCCGCCGCAACTCGTGCTGGCCGCGGGGGATGTGCTGCGCTTCAGCGGCGCGGTGGAGTCGGTTGAGTTGCTGCATCAATTCGATGGTTTGGAGTGGTTCGGCAAGCAGCAGGCCAGGGGCCAGAATCTGGTGGAAGCCGTGCTGGCGCCGTCTTCGGCTTTGGTGGGCTCTTCACTCAAGGCCTCGCGATTTCGGGAGCAGTTTGATGCCGCCGTAATGGCGATTCGCCGCGGCCATCATCCACTCAAGGGCGGCTTGGGCGACATAGTGCTGCAGGCCGGAGATGTGTTGCTGTTGACCCCGGGCGATGGCTTTGGCCGTAATCCGCGTCTCAGTACCGACTTTGCCGCCGTCAGCGGCCTGGACCTGAGTGTCAGGCTGGACAGTCGCCGCAGTCAGTGGGTGCTGGCGGGCTTTGTGCTCACCATAGCTGCCAGTCTGCTGGGCTGGCTGCCGCTGGCCAAGGGGCTGGTGCTCTTGCTGCTCAGTTATCTGGCGATAGGTGCTGTGACCTTGGGCGAGCTCAAACGGCGGTTCCCGCTGGAGCTGGTGTTGATTGTCGGCAGTGCCCTGAGTCTGGCTAAGCTGATGTTGGATACCGGCTTGGCCAAAGGGATGGCTGATACTCTGCTCGGCGCTTTTTCCGGCTTTGGGGTCTTTGGTGCCTTTGTCGGGGTTTATTTGCTGACCTTGCTGTTGACCGAACTCATTACCAACAACGCGGCGGCGGCCTTGGCTTTTCCCGTGGCCTATGCGATTGCGACCAGCTTCGGGGTCGACAGTCGGCCTTTTATTCTGGCAGTGGTTTTTGGTGCCAGCGCCAGCTTTATTTCGCCCTATGGCTACCAAACCAATCTGATGGTGTTCAACGCCGGTAATTACCGCTTTATTGATTTTGTGCGCTTGGGGCTGCCGCTGTCGCTGCTTTACTCGGCGATAGTTTTGTTTCTGGTGCCCATGCTGTTCCCCTTTGATGCGGGTCTTTAAGGAGTGACGATGAAGAATTCTACCCAGCCCAATGCCGATATCGTTTGGCATCAGCATGCTGTCGATCAGGCGGCCAGGGCAGCCCAGAAGGGCCAACAACCTGTGCTGCTTTGGTTCACCGGGCTGTCCGGCGCCGGCAAGTCGACCCTGGCAGGCGCCCTGGAGCGGGCACTGTTCGAGGCGGGGTTTCATACCTATCTGCTCGATGGCGACAATGTGCGTCATGGTCTTTGCAAAGATCTCGGCTTCAGCGCCGCCGATAGGGATGAAAACCTGCGAAGAGTGGGCGAAGTGGCGCACCTGATGGTGGATGCCGGTTTGCTGGTACTGTCGGCCTTTATCTCGCCGACCCGGGCCGAGCGTGATGCCATTCGTGGCCGGTTTGCCGCGGGACGTTTTATCGAAGTGCATGTTTCCACGCCGCTGGCTGTGTGTGAGGCCCGCGATCCCAAGGGCTTGTATCAGAAGGCGCGTAAGGGGGAGATCCGTGACTTTACCGGGATTTCGGCGCCCTACGAAGAGCCGCTGGCTGCCGAGTTAACCATAGATACCAGCAAGGGCGATCTCAATACCCAGGTGCAGGCATTGCTGGATTACCTCTCTGCCTTGGAAGTGATCCCGTCGACGCGATTACAGGCCAGCGCCTGAGGCTTAGTAGATGCCTAGCTAATACTGAAGTCTTTGGTAAACAAGGCCTTCAGCGCCTTGATATAGGCTTCGTCTTCCCTTGGACGCACCAAGAGTGCCAGCTCATCACCCACTGGGGTAAAGCGGTAGTAGCTGAACAGCAGGTGGCCTGATTTTGGGGTCAGCTTCAGGTGTTGCTGTTGGATCTGCAGTTGCAGCGGGCTCTTGCTGTCCAATATGCCGGTCTCGAACTCGCCCCTGTGCAGTATGCCGCCATCCACCAGGGTGAGTATGCTTGAGTAGGGCATGCCGAATTGCGACAACCCCAGGTTGACCGCGCTGTGTTTACGAAAATACTGGCCTATGCCGCCGCTGACTCTGTAACCACTGATAAGCTTGAGTCGGCTCTCATTGTTGACCTTGACCGCCATCCCCAGCGCTTTTTCCAGTATGTGTGCCTCTCTCAAGGTCAGCTGTTTCAGGGTTGCTAGGGTACGCAGGCTGAAATTGCCTGGATTGATGATTTCACTTGAGAGGATCCGAGCCCATAGATCCTGCATCTTGCGATTGTGGATCTGCTCGGCCATTTGGAAGAATTGATGTACCCAGTCGGGATCCAGCTCCACCCCGGTCACATCGGACGGGGTATAGCTCAGTGCCATGGCGTAGATGTTTTCCAGGTTGCGTTGGTACTGGACTTGTTGTCTGTCGATGCGAAAGGCAGCCCGCTCGGCGATGCTGGCATTGGCAGGTTTATAGTCCTGCTCAGAGGCGAGTCCCAGCAGGCGCCCGAGGCGCAGCGCCTTCTTGCGGGCCGACGCCTGACCGGGTTCTTCAAACTCTTTAGGGAGCTTTTCCTCTGCCATCTTGATTATCTTTTAGCGAAAACTGTGCTTCTTTATGCATAATTTTCAGCTAGTTGTCCAGTTATTCAGCCGCCTTCCTGCCGTTGGATGACTGCGGTGGGCTGAGCCTGAGTCGTTGAGCAATACCGAGAGTGTCAGCTAAATGTTTTTTGAGGGCAATAAAGTCAACTGCCATCAGTGTGCTTGTCGGTCGCGATTCCAATCTTGGGTAAACAAGTCGGTAACATCAATGATGAAGTTTTTTGGGGATTGGCAAACTTTGTTGAAAAATAACTTTTAGCTGTAAAGCCGCTGTAGCAGTGCGATACAGCCACAAAAGGCTTACAAAATAAATTAAAGACCTGTGCGTTACTCAATGGTTCCCGAATAGGTTATTTTTTGTGAACTACCCGGTATTTCCGCGACTTGGATAGCGTTTTGCCCTATGCTCGTGATCTGTTTCATGTAAATAAACTAATGGATCACCTAAGATGCATCAATACTAAAAGAGTGAATAATTTAGGGGACAAGGTGAGCAAGACTCTTCTGCTGTATTCCAGTGTGCATGGTCAGACCCGCAAGATCTGTGACGTTATGGCAAAACAACTTGGTGCATTGGGACAGCAAGTGACCATGGCGGCGATAGATGAAGCACCGGATCTGGCCGATTTTGATCGGGTGGCCATCGGAGCCAGTATTCGTCACGGTAAGCACAATCCCGCGGTGTTTGACTACATACGCCAACATCAGCAGCAACTGGAAAGCAAGGCCAATGGCTTCTTTTCCGTGAGTCTGGTGGCGCGCAAGCCGGAAAAAAATACCCCGGAAACCAATCCCTATATGCAGGCATTCCTGGCCAAAACTGAATGGAAGCCCAAGCAGTTAGCCGTATTTGGTGGCAACTTGAACTATCAGGGCTATGGGGCCATGGACAGAAACATCATACGTTTCATCATGTGGATCACCAAGGGACCGACCGATCCCAATACCTGTATCGAATACACGAATTGGGACAAGGTGCAGGAGTTTGCCGAGCAATTGGCGGCGCAGACTTTATTATCTAGGGCGGGTTAAGCGAGGCTGAAAATGGCTCTGTTGCAACGCCTGTGGCGCATCTATAGTGCCCATCAACACTTGTTGTTAATTCTCTTGTGCCTGTTTTTGGTGCTGGGCAGCGGTAGCTTAATGATGATCCGCACCATCAGGGCCGGCGCCGGCTTCTGGGATCTGAGCCATGTTTATCTCGGGCTCCTATGCGTACCTTTATCGCTGACATTTCTCGTGAGCAACTGCACCTCGGGCCGCTGGCGCCAGTATTTCAGCCTGTTTATCGGTGATTGGCGTCAGATAGGTGCCGATATTGGCGGCTTGTTCAAAGGCAAGTTACCGGTTGCTGGTGGCAAAGGGCTGTTCAGCCTGATAGAAGGGCTGGGGATGTTGCTGCTGCTAGGGGTAGCTTTGACCGGCATGCTTTGGTATTTGACCCAAGGCTCCAGTGATGCGCTGTTCTGGCGAGGCTGGCATTCACACTTGGCCCATGGTTTTATCGGTTTTCTGATAGTGCACGCCATCTGTGCCCTCAGCCATCTGCTGGACTTCTTCCGTCAATAGTAGAACGCTGAAAGTAAAAGAGTTCTTATAATAAAAATGCCGCTTAACAGCGGCATTTTTATTTTGGTTTATTTGCGCAGTTCGCGCCTGAGTATTTTGCCGACCGTACTCTTGGGCAACTGGGCGACAAACTCTACCACCTTGGGCACCTTGTAGGCCGCGAGCTCTGCCCGGCAGTGTGCCTCTATAGCTGCTTGAGCATTGGCGGCATCGACCTCCGGTTTGAGCACTATTACCGCCTTGACGACTTCGCCGCTGCGTTCATCTTCAATACCGATAACCGCGCATTCGAGTACCAAGTCGCAACGAGCCAGCACGTTTTCGACTTCGTTGGGGTAAACATTGAAGCCGGAGACGATAATCATATCTTTCTTGCGATCCACTATGCTGTGGTAACCATCTTCGCTCTCGATGGCGATATCTCCTGTCTTGAAGAAGCCATCTTCTGTCATTACGGCCGCAGTTTCATCGGGCTTTTGCCAGTAGCCACTCATCACCTGAGGGCCGCGCACCGCCAGTTCACCGGCTTGCCCAGGCGGCAGCGGCTGGTCATTGCCATCGAGAATTTGCACCTGAGTTTCGATAACCGGCTTGCCTATGCTGCCAAGACGCTCTAGCCCAGGGGCGTTGAGGGAGATAACCGGCGAGGTTTCACTCAGACCATAACCTTCAGATATGGTGCAGCCAGTGGTTTGTTGCCAGATTTTGGCCGCGGCTTCGGTAAGGGCGGTACCGCCGGAAATAGTGATCTTCAGATGGGAGAAGTCCAGCTCACGGAAGGCTTGCTGGTGGCATAGGCCAACAAACAAGGTGTTGAGCCCGGCGAAGCCGGTAAAGGGATACTTGGCCAAGGTCTTGATCAGTGAGGCGATATCCCTCGGGTTGGGGATCAGTACTGTCAGGGCGCCGCGCTCGAAGTAGAGCACCAGATTCACCAAAAAGGCGTAAATATGATAGATGGGCAGCGGGGCGACGAAGATCTCTTCCCCCTGAACCAGGTTGGCGCCGATGCGGGATTCACATTGCAGGGCGTTGGCGATCAGGTTTCTGTGGCTGAGCATGGCTCCCTTGGAAAGGCCTGTGGTACCGCCCGTGTATTGCAGCGCCACCAGATCGTCCAGCTTCAGCTTTACTTCGGTGAATTCCAGCTCTCGTCCCTGTTCAAGAACCTTGGTAAATTCGAGGTTTTTCAAACCGGTTTTCGGTTGAATTTGTGGCTCGATCAGATCCAGTGGATGGGTGGAAATCACAGTTTCAATCGGGGTGCTGGCAACGACCTTGGCCAAAATTGGCAGGAGATCCGACAGTACCACCAGCGCCTTGGCGCCTGAGTCCTTGAATTGATGGATCAATTCTCGCTCAGTATACAAGGGGTTGGTATTTACCAGTACCAGGCCTGCGCGAATTGCGCCATAGGCGGCAATGACAAATTGGTTGATATTGGGCAGCTGGATGGCGATGCGATCGCCGACTTGCAGTTGGGTGTTGTGCTGCAGGAAAGCGGCGAAGGCACGAGAGTCTCGTTCCAGTTCACGAAAGCTGATGGCCTTACCGAGGCAGGCAAAGGCGTTCTTGTCGCCGTAACGCTCACAGCTGCTGACAATCATATCCGCAAGTGACTCATAGCGGGAAAAATCCAATTGAGTCTGGGTATCGTATACCTGATTCTGTATCACTCTTGTCATCACCTTTTCCTTTGGAATTTATTATTGTTATTGGGTTTTGAAAGCTTATTGGCCTGATATTAACTTGGGCCTATGTCTCCCCCGAAACTTTTTGCGCCGGTTTGAATACCGTTACATTGAGCAATGATCTGGGATCAGGTTAGAGGCAAAGTGAGGTCAAGGCAATGGTGGCGAATGAAAAATCCTATACAAATAATTGGTTAATCAATGGGCGTTAAGGGTGAGAAATAGGCAGCTTGACAGAGAATGCGTACAGCCGCTCGCCAGGGCGATAATAGTGCCAGACTGCAACAAGGCCGCAAACGGGTAAAAAGCGGGCGGCGAAGTCGGGTGAAGCTCTTCGCCGCCCTGAGGCAACTCAAGGGGCAAAAAATACTGACTTCTGGCTGACGCTATTATCCAGTGCATCGGCCTCAAGCACTGTAAACAGCAGATTGCTGCGGCTGTTGTCAATTTGCGCCACGGGCACAGTCAGGGTCAGCGGCAATTCATACTGCTCGCCGGCGGCGATATGAACGCGATTGGTCGACAACTGATAGGGCAGGGCCCCGCTGATCTCTATTTTGTATAGTTTATCTTGCTGGGTCTTATTGCGTATTTTCAGCAGATAGCTGTTCTCTATGCCGTCATCCAGGGTTTCCCGGTATAGGCTTTGGCGGTCGCGGATCACATTGAGCGTGATGGGATCTCGCGAGTAGATATCCAGCCCCATGGTGCAGAGTATCGCCAACAAGGCGGCGCCATAGCCGATAAAGCGTTTGCGTTGCCACAGTGGTGGAGTTTGCCCGGTCAGTGATTCTTCACTGCTATAGGAGATGAGCCCGGGGCGATAACCAAACTTGCTCATGGTCTGATCGCAGGCATCGACGCAGGCGCCACAGTTGATGCACTCATATTGCAGGCCGTTACGAATATCTATCCCGGTTGGGCACACCTCGACGCAGAGATTACAGTCGACACAGTCGCCAAGTTCTGTGGCTTGTTTGCGCTTTCTTGGGCCGCGGCTTTCACCACGCTGGGCATCATAGGTCACTGTCTTGGTGAAGGAATCGAACATGGCCGATTGGAATCTTGAGTAGGGGCAGCAATGCAGGCACATCTGTTCGCGCATCCAACCGGCATTGAGATAGGTACACAGGGCAAAAAAGTACACCCAGGCGCTATCCCAAAAACCGGCGGAGAAAGTAAAAATCTCCGGATACAGCTGCTTGGCCGGTACAAAGTAGGCGATAAAGCCACAGCCGGTGAGCAGTGAAATCAATATCCACAGCAGATGTTTGCCGCCGCGTTTGCTAGCCTTACTGACAGTCATGGGCGAAGCGTCCAGCTTGATCCTCTGGTTACGGCTGCCTTCCAGCTTCTCTTCTACCCAGGCGAAGCCGAACGTCCAGGCGGTTTGTGGGCAGAGATAACCACACCAGACCCGGCCCCAAAACAGGGTTACAAAAAACAGGGCAAAGGCGGCAGCGATAAAGAACCAGGCCAACAGGGTAAAATCCTGGGGCCAGAGGCTAGCACCAAAAAAGTAAAACTGTTGATTGGCCAGATCGAACCAGATCGCTTGCCGCCCCTGCCAGTCGATAAAGGGCAGTAACAGAAACAGGGCTATCAACAGGGCGTTGAGGCCACTGCGCCAGCGCTGAAAATAACCGCGTTGGCTACGAAAGTGGATTTTACCGCCTTGGTGGCTGCTCTTCTTGTCTTGGGGGGAGGGGATAAAAGTGACCGGAATCGCTTCCGATGACTGTCTTGCCTGTTGAACCATGCTACTTCCTGAATTGTGACTGACACACGCTTAACTAATGGCAAGAGGTGTGCCAGTTCAAATGCAGGATTAACTTGTTGATTTATATCTAATGTTTGTTTGGGTGCATGGAAATCAACTCACGACATAGCGTGATTTGGCGATATGTCGTGACTTTTTTACGCCTTGAATCCCCTGTGATGGCTTTAACTGCCCTAGCGGCGGATCCCCAGCTTTTGCATCCGCGATCTCAGGGTGCTGGGAGGCAGCCCCAGACTGCTGGCCGCGCCCCTTGGGCCGGATATTCGCCAGTGACAGGCGTCCAGTGTCGCCTTGATATGGGCCGCTTCCACTTCGGCCAGGGTCTGACCCACGGCCGGCAGCGGCGTATCGCTGGGCAAGGGGGCGAGATGCAGTATCGGCTCGCGGGCAAGGATGGCTTCCCGCTCCAGCAGGTTTTGCAATTCACGCACATTTCCCGGCCATTGATATTGCATCATCCGCCGCAGACTATCGCCATCAACGCCCGCCAGCGTTTTACCCAGTTTCAATGACAGACTCTTGAGCAGCTGTTGCACCAGCTCAGGGATATCTTCCCGCCGCTGTCTCAGTGCCGGGACCTTGAGCGGAAAGACATTGAGTCGGTAGAAGAGATCCATCCGGAACAGACCTTGTTCCACCCGCTGCTGCAGATCGTGGTGAGTGGCGGCAATCAGTCGAATATCCACCTTGATACTCTCGCTGCCGCCGACGCGTTCAAACTCCTGCTCCTGAATGACCCGTAGCAGCTTGGATTGCGCCTCCAGACTGAGCTCGGCCACTTCGTCGAGGAACAGGGTGCCTCTATGGGCCAGTTCGAAGCGCCCCTTGCGCCGCTGACTGGCACCGGTAAAGGCGCCTTTCTCATGGCCGAATAGTTCGCTTTCCAAGAGTCCGGCAGAGAAGGCGGCGCAGTTGACCGAGATCATCGGCTTGTCTTTGCGGCTGCTGAGTCGGTGCAACTGGCGGGCGACCAGCTCTTTGCCGGTGCCATTTTCCCCCTGGATCAACACGGTACTGTCGGTATTGGCCACCAGGCGCAGCTGTTTGAGCAGAGTTTGGATCATCGGGCTGTTACCGGCAATCTCCTGGGTGCCCGTCTTGTCTTCCAGCTCGGCCTGCAGCCAGGAGTTTTCTGAGGCCAGCTGTTCCGACAGTGCCTGTACCTGTTCCAGCGCCTGACGCAGCGACAACTCAGTCTGCTTTTGCAGACTGATGTCACGAAATATCGCTACTACGCCCTTGAGCTTACCGTCCTGCCACACAGGCGTGGAACTATAGTGTACGGGAAAGCAGCTGCCGTCCTTGCGCCAGAAGACTTCCGTGGTGATTTCTCTGGCTTTGCCGTCTTTGAGTGTCTGATAGATGGGGCAATCTTCGTGGGGATAGGCGCTGCCATCGGCATGGCTGTGGTGGTGAAAGTCATGGATCTTGCGCCCCAGGAGTTCGGCGGTGCTCCAGCCGGTCATCTTCTCGGCAGCCGGGTTGATAAAGACGGCATTACCTTTAAGATCAAAACCATAAATGCCTTCACTGACGGCATTGAGCAAGAGGCGGTTTTCGGGTAAAAAGCTGTTTGAGTCAGACAAGAGCGGCTCCTTCGGCACTGAGGACCGCGCCAGTATAGAACCGCTTACCGGGCTTGTCAGTATGAAGGCACGATATATCGTGCCTTAAGGATTGGCTTGAACATGAGTCAGCACCTTGAGCAGATCGTTGACCGTCAGGACGCTGGGCATCACGATTCCCTCGGGTACGGCCGGGCCATGGATGCGGTTATAAGGCACTCCGGCAACGCCCTGGGAGCTGAGATAGTTGGATACCGCCGGGTTGGGCTCACTGAGGTCGCCGCGCATCAATACAATATTCGGCTCGGCCAGCGCCCTGACTATCTGCTCCCGATGGAGCACATTGGCCTTGTTGGCCTGACAAATCAGGCACCAATCGGCACTCACATCGATGACGACTGTTTTGCCTTCGGCCACCAGAGCCGGGATTGCCTGGCTGTCTAAGGTTTGCCAATGCAATTCCCGGTAAGCCTCATAGTCTTCGCCGCGATATACAAAACTGACCACGGCGGCGACACAAAAAGCCATTCCCCCCAGCACCAGGATCACCGCCATGGGGATCTTGGCGCCGCGACGTTTTTTGATTAACAGCAGCACAATCACTGCTATTAGGCTGAGCAGAGCCAGCATGCTGAGAGTAAGTATCATCCGGGCCTCAATGGGGTTAGGGAGCTATAAGGGCGCCCAGTATAGTCAGCAAGCCTTAAAACTAATTGAAAATTGGCGGCTCGAAAGCCTTGGCTTCATAGAGTATATTGACCAACCTGTTGCGGATGGTACTTGTCTTTTGTGGGTCACAAAACAGGGCAAAATGGTGTGGGTTTCATCGAGGGAAAACAATGAATTGGAGTGACTGGTTGGGACTGGTGGCTATCTCGTGTTTGGGGGCCATGTCACCCGGACCTAGCCTGGCCATGGTGGTGCGTCACACCTTGGGGGGCGGTCGCAGCCGCGGTATCGCCTGTGCCTGGGCGCATTCTTTGGGGATAGGCGTTTATGCTTTTATCACCCTTTTGGGATTGGCTGTGGTGTTGAAACACACCCCTCTGCTGTTTAACGGCATCGCCATATTGGGGGCACTTTATCTCGCCTGGCTTGGGATTCAAGCGTTGCAATCCAAGGGCGGAATGCAGCAAAAACTCAGTGCCGGCAAGCCGACGGGCATGCTGACAGCGGCCCGGGACGGCATTGCCATCTCATTGCTTAATCCGAAAATTTTGTTGTTTTTCCTAGCCTTGTTCAGCCAGTTTGTTGCCGCTGCGGACAGTCTGCTGGGGCGAGGCATCATAGTCTTGACGCCTATGCTGGTGGATGGTCTCTGGTACACTCTGATAGCCTTCCTCTTGTCTCAACCCAAGGTGTTACCCAAGCTGAGAGAAAAGGCGCAGTTGATTGACCGCCTTAGCGGCCTAGTGCTTATCCTGTTGGCCGGACGGGTGATCTATTCCCTGTTTTGACCTTGAAACGCAATACGAACATAGTACTGTCTCCTCTGAACCCAATCAGGAGCTAGGCGCCGTGGTTTAAATGGACCGCTTGGATTGAGCTTGTCAATGGCAGAGAAGTTTGCCGGCTGAGCTTTCAAGGATTGAGCGCTGCCAAGATATTTTTCAGCTGTCTAAGGTGCTTGCTTGTACTTTTTCCTGGGATTGGTAACAGCCACTCGTGAGTGATAGAAAACGACTTTTGACTCGAGTGATAGTGAGGTCGTCAAATTGGCTACGGCTTTGTAAACCGCCAGGACTGAAAGAGAAGTAACAAATTGCTCGGTCTTAAAGCCAAGCCGGAAATGAAAGTGCCAGATAGCGCGGGGCAAATGCCCCGCGGCTTGTTATCAAAGGAGCTTAGAGCTTGAATTGTTGTACGGCATTATCGGTCGGCTCGGCCGCTTCTTCGCCGTTGACCACTGGGGGGTTGGCAATGTGATCTTCCAGGTTGTCATCCAACATGTCGCGATATTCGGCGGTAAACCACTCTAGGGCATTGGCTTTTTCGGCGCCCAGATCGGCAGACTTGATAGCGGCTTCAAAGGCGTTGAAGCGGGCGGCAGCAAATCTCAGGGCGGTGCCGACCTTGCCGACGTCGCCTTCTTGTTGGGTCAGCTCATTGGCCAGGGCGATAAACTGATCTGCTAACTGAAATATGGTGGTTTGGTTGTTGGCATCGGACATATTATATTCGCTCTTGCTAAGCCAAAGATTGAGGGCCGATTCTAACCTAAAAAGTCGCCGTGCCAAGGAAAAAAATGAACGATTGAGATCTGAGTCCCCGCCTTTGCTGGCAAATATTCCACCATTTTGGCAAAAAGTCGGCCAACCCCAGGCCGTTGCTGCTGTCACCCAGGTCAGTGTTCGTGGGTTATCTTGGCTTACTCCTCAATAGCTTGGCTTGCAAAACCGACTCCAGTTCCTTCGAATATAGGCCACAGAGCCGATACTCGGCGCTTGTATCCCGCAGTCGGCACTCTTAAGCTATGGCCTCTTTTACGCAGAGGATTATCACCATGGCGCTTCCCACTGACTGGCAGGCATTTATTGCCGCCGAACAACAGGCCCCTTATTTTCAGCAACTCAGTGAGTTTGTTGCCGCAGAGCGCGCCGCCGGCAAGGCCGTCTTTCCTCCTGAGGACGAGGTGTTCAGTGCCTTTGAACTGACACCGCTGGACAAGGTGAGAGTGGTGCTTATCGGTCAGGATCCTTACCATGGCCCAGGGCAAGCCCATGGCCTGTGTTTCTCGGTCAAGCCCGGAGTGAAGACACCGCCTTCGTTGGTCAACATGTACAAGGAATTGGCGACAGACATCCCCGGATTCTCAATCCCGGATCATGGTCATCTTGTGAGCTGGGCCAAGCAAGGGGTCTTGATGCTCAACACTGTGCTGACGGTGGAGCAGGGTAAGGCGCACTCCCATGCCAAGGCGGGCTGGGAAACCTTCACCGACAGGGCACTGCAGCTGCTCGATCAGCGTGAAGAACCGATTATTTTTGTGCTTTGGGGCAGCCATGCCATTAAGAAAGGTAAACTTATCAAGGCGCCACAACATAAGATCTTAAGTGGTCCGCATCCTTCGCCTCTTTCCGCCTATCGCGGTTTCTTTGGCTGTGGCCATTTCTCGGCCATCAACCAGCAGCTGAAACAGTGGCAGCAAGCCGAAATAGATTGGCAGGTTTAGAGAAGGGGCTTTTTCGCACTTTCTTTTAGCACTTTCCTTAGCTAGCGGGATAGCGGCTATTTCACAGTATCGAGCAGGGCCTAGGGCTTGCTCGATACTGCAGATTGAATTGCCTCAGACCTTGAACTGCGCCGTGGTGACCCCAAGTTGATTCGCCAGCCCCAACAAGCTACGGGTGCTGATGGCCACTTGGCTGATGGCGGTGCTGTTTTCCTCGGCCGCAGCGCTGAGACCGGAAATTCCCTTGGCCAGGGTGGCCGATACCGTCGTTTGTTCCTCTGCCGCCGTAGCCGTTTGGCTCATCAGTGCATTAAGCGTTTGCAACCGACGGCTAATATCTTCGACCGCTTCGCGCATGCCCTCGGCCTTCTCTGCGGTAGCGGCAGCCTCATCGCTACAGGTTTGACTGTGGCTGACCAAAGAACCGGATTGGCGCTGGATCCCTTGTAGTACATGGCCTATATCCTGAGTGGCTTCCTGCACCTTGACTGCCAACTGACGTACCTCATCGGCCACCACGGCAAAACCGCGACCATGCTCGCCGGCGCGGGCGGCCTCAATGGCAGCGTTGAGTGCCAGCAGATTGGTCTGCTCGGCAATGCTGTCTATCACTTCCAGCACAGTACCGATTTTTTGGCTGTCCTGCTCCAGCGAGTTAACCTCTTTATGGATCTCGGCAAAATTGTTGAGGGTGACCTCCAAACTGGCACGGGTATGATCCAAATTTTGCTTCAAGGTTCCGCTGGCAACCTGACAGGCGTTGACTTCATCGGCCGCGCGAGCCGTATTCTGACCCACTTCGGCGGCGGCATAGCTCATCTCTTCCACTGCGGTTGCCAGCATGTCGGTTTCCTTGGCCTGAAGCTGGATGCTGCAATCGGCCTGGGTGATGGCGGCAGAGTTTTGCTCCGCTGCCGACTCCAGCTCCTGTCCCATACCTATGAGCTGGGCGATGATCTCCTTGAGCTTGTTTTGCATTCTGGCCAACCAGCTCATCAGATGGTTGTCGCTCTGTGCGACTTGCAGCGTGCTGGTGAGATCGCCGGAGGCGATGACTGAGGTGAGCTGACACATGTCCGCAGGTTCACCTCCCAATGGATGCAGCACAAAGTGACTGACCAGTTTGGCTGCCAGCAGCGCCAGTACTATGGCGCTGAGGCATACCATGATCCCAATAAAAATCATATGCATTGCCGGTGCGGATACTTCGGCGGCATCGATTTCAGCCAAGAGCGCCCAACGAACCCCTAAGGCATCTATGGGAGCATAGGATGAAACCACAGGATTGCCTTTGTAATCATTGAGCTGCATGACACCGCTTTGGCCCTTGAGCGCTTGTTCCACCGCTTGGGTATCTATGCCATTTTGCTTGACTGTACCGGCAAATGAGGCTTTGACCGTGCGATTGACCGGGTCGAGAAAGGAGTCGGAGCGCATACGCTTGTCGGCGCCCACCAGATAAGTTTCACCGCTTTGGCCCATGCCTTCCCGGATTTGCATTACGGCATTGATCCTGTCGATGGAGAGCTGGGCGGCAACCACCAAGGGGCGGCCTTGGTATTCAATGCGCTTGCCAATAAAAGCGGCCGCTTCATTCCCCGAAGGAGCATAAGGGCTAAAGTCGGCCATCACAGTGGCGCCGTTGCCGTTGAGAGCGTTTCTAAACAGGCGGCCGAGGCCTGAGTCTGCATAAGGCCCGGTTTGCAGGTTACTGCCCCAGTCGGCTTCATGGGTCGCGGTATCTTTTACCAGACCTGAGTCTTCGATGATGAAAATATCGTAAAAGCCCAACTCTTTATTGAGGGCTTCTAGCATGGTGCGGGATTGGCTGAGACTGTTGAGTGAATCACTGTTTTGGAGCACGGCGGCGATCGCATCCAGATTGTTGCCGAAGTTGGCAAACATGGCATCGAGCTGGCGCTCTTTGATCTCTCTGACCGCCAGCAGCCTGTCTTCGGCCTGATTATAGAGTTCTTTTTCCGCAAGCCAAGTGACCAGAGCCGTTGCCAATACTAAAGGAACCAGCACGATAAGCAGACTGATGAGTTTTATTTTGGTGGTAAAGCGCATGACTTGACTCCCTGTCGGGTAGCCGGGAATAAACAGCTACCAAATCCATTTTAATGTGGTGTGGTGCAGATACTTGATTGCTTAAAATTTAGAACAGTCGTGAGAGTCCGGCTAAATTTATTGGTTGAATTTTTGTCTTGGTATCAAAGCTAAGCAGTAACTTAATGATAGTTTGGATAAATCCAATTATCCCCTTGGAAGGTAAGCCAGTTACAAATCTTCTAATTGTGAACTCTATCCATTGCCAAGTTTGGTTGAGAAAGGTAAATTGCACCGCTATATATTTTTGTATATAACGGTTGCGGTGGGGACTTGAACATTGGATAGAAGATGTTTCATCAAGGGCAGTATGGGATTGGGGCTACTGGCCTGTTATCCCTGGTTGGTCCATGCTTCAGTGTTGAGTCCCACCGCACAAGAGTCATTGCCGCAGGCTAGAGATATCAAGCGGGTCGTCAGTGCCGGTGGGCCGGCAGATCTGTTGTTGCTGGCCTTGAGTCCGGAAAAGTTACTCGGTTACGCTCACCTCAAGCCGGATTTGCTGCAACAGTACGGCTTTGCTTCAAACCTGTGGCAAAAGCCCAGGCTTGGACGCTTGGTGGGGCGCAATGCCAGCCTTTCACTGGAAAAGCTGATGACTCTGGATGCAGATCTGGTGGTGGATTATGGCAATGTCAGTCAAAACTACCAGTCGATGGCGCAAAAGGTTGAGCGTGTCAGTGGTGTGCCATTTTTGTTGCTCGATGGCTCACTGGCCGATATTCCGCTGCAGTTGAAAAAGCTGGGACAGATCCTTGGGGTCCACGAGCGGGCTGACTTTTTGGCCAAACGCACGGCTGAAATCCTCAGTGATGCCAGAGAGTTCGGCCTTAGTCTGGGCGAGGCGCGGTCTTTTTACTTCGGCCGAGGGGCAAATGGGCTTGAAACTGGGGTCACTGGCTCCATTCATACCGAAGCCATAGAACAGCTTGGGCTTAAGAACGTGGCCCAGGCCGGTGACTATCGCGGCCTGGCCAAAGTCTCTCTGGAGCAGCTAATGGCCTGGGAGCCCGAGATCATCATCAGCCAGGATCCGGAGTTTATCCGTCATATACACCGAGACCCGGTCTGGGGCACGTTGGCGGCGGTACGTAACCAGCGGATCTATTGGTTGCCGAATCGACCATTTGGTTGGATTGACACCCCGCCGGGGATCAACCGTCTATTGGGCATGAGTTACCTTAGGCTGCTGTTGTCCGGCGCTGATGAGCGCGCACAGCAGGCACTGGTTAAGGATTTCTACCGCGATTTTTACCACAGTGAGCTGAGTGGAGAGCAGGCGGCCAATCTGCTGCGCCCCGAATGAACGACAGAATCAAATACCCGTTGGCAGCCGGGATCTGTCTCAGCATTCTCTGTTTTGCCGCAGCCAGTGGCCAGTATCCTCTCAGTCTGGCGCAGCAGGGGCAGGCGCTTTGGCATGCCATCGGTGGCGATGTGGCCGCCCTGGACAGCAAGAGCGTCAGTGTCTTCTGGCATTTACGACTGCCCAGAATTTTGGCGGCACTCATGATAGGAGCCGGTTTGGCCGCCAGCGGTGCCGCCTATCAGGGGATGTTCCGTAATCCTTTGGTGTCGCCTGATATTCTGGGCGTTTCCGCCGGGGCCGGTCTTGGCGCGGTATTGGGCATCTACCTAGATTTGCCGGTTTACAACATCCAGCTGTTTGCCTTTCTCGGTGGTTTGCTGGTGGTGGCTCTGGTCTGTTTGTTGGCGCGGCTAAGCCGCCAGGGCGATCCTGTGTTGGCTTTGGTTCTGGTGGGAATTGCCATCGGCGCCTTGTGCGGCGCCGGTATTTCGTTGATGAAGTTGTTGGCCGATCCCTATAGTCAGTTGCCGTCCATTACTTTTTGGCTGATGGGCGGTCTGTCGGATATCACTCTGGAAGATCTCAAGTCTAGCCTGCTTCCTATGGCACTGGGGCTGGCGCCGTTACTGCTGCTGCGCTGGCGTATGAATCTGTTAAGCCTGGCCGACGATGAGGCCAGCAGTCTCGGGCTCAACATAGCGAAAACCCGGCTGATATTTATTCTGGCGGCGACCTTGCTGACCGCAGCGGCGGTTTCCATCGCCGGGATTATAGGTTGGCTTGGGCTGGTGGTGCCGCATATGGCTCGCCTGCTGGTGGGCGCTGACTTCAGACGCTTGTTGCCCATGTCCATGCTACTGGGCGCCTTTATGTTGCTGCTGACCGATACGTTGGCGCGCACACTGGCGCCGATCGAGTTGCCGCTAGGGATTTTAACCGCTTGTATCGGAGCGCCTTTCTTTATGTTTTTACTGTTAAGAGGCGGAGGCCGGGGCCAATGATTGCCTGCATGCAAGGCGTCTCAGTGGGTTATGCCGGTAAACCTTTGCTGTCCAATGTGCAGCTTTACCTGGCCGAGGCGGAAATAGTTTGTTTGCTCGGCTGTAATGGCAGCGGCAAGACCAGCTTATTGAAAACGCTACTTGGCTTGCTACCGCCGCTGGCCGGTGAGATAAAGATAGCCGGCAGGGAAATTCATCAATGGTCACAACGTGAGCTGGCGCAGCAGATGGCCTATGTGCCGCAGGCGCAGTTGAGCCGTTTTTCCTTTCGGGTGTTGGAAATGGTGCTCATGGGCTGCCAGTCGCGACTGGGGCCGTTTGCCGTGCCCGGCGCCAATGAGCAGAAGCGGGCGTTGGCGGCCTTGAAGCAGTTGGATATTGCCCACCTGGCCGATTGCGCCATGGATCAGATAAGCGGCGGCGAGCGCCAGTTGGTACTGATTGCCAGAGCCTTACTGCAATCGCCGAGACTGCTGGTAATGGATGAACCGGCCGCCAGCCTGGATTTCGGCAATCAAATCAAGTTGTTGGCCCAGGTAAAACGACTCAAACAGCAGGGGATCGCAGTATTGATGTCGACTCACCATCCACGTCATGCCGAACTGTTGGCCGATAGCGTGGCGCTGGTGGAACCCGGTCACGGCCTGAGGCAAGGTGCGGTGGCTGGTCAGTTACAGGTATCAGGACTGGCGCAGCTCTATGGCGTCAGTGAATCTGCTATTGCCGAGCACCTATAAGGGGTCGGCGGGAGCGTTAAATCTTAAGCAAGGTGAATTCATGATAATAGAAGAGCTGGACTTTGCCGCCATGTACCGCGAGCACCTGCAAAGGGCCGAGCGCAGCCACAAGAGTGCCGAACATTGGGACAAACGGGCGGAAAAGATGGCCGAGAGCTGCGCCAGACCCAAGGACAGTTATCTGGAGGGCTTTTTCAAGCTGATGGACTTGAGTGATTGCGACACTCTTTTGGATATGGGCTGCGGCCCTGGCTCTGTGTGCCTGGGATTGGCCGACAAGATGCAGGCCGTCTATGGCCTGGATTACAGCAGTGGCATGTTGGAAGTGGCCAAGCGCCGCGCCGATGCGGAAGGCTTGAGTAATGTCACTCTCATTCAAAGAGCCTGGGAAGATGATTGGAGCGACATTCCTGTGTGTGATATCGCAGTGGCGTCGCGCTCGACTCTGGTAGGCTGCCTCAAGAGTGCCCTGGAAAAGCTCAATCGCCAGGCTCGCAAGCGGGTTTATACCACTCATACTGTTAGCTCAACCTTTATCGATCCCGCCATTATTCAAGCCATAGGCCGTAAAGTGGTGACCCTACCTAACTATCTGTATGCAGTGAATATTTTGCAGCAGATGGGCATTAAGCCCAAGGTGGACTTTATTGAGTCCAGTGGTTGTATGAACCAAGCCGAGAGTTACGCCCAGTTTGAAGACAATGTCGCCTGGTCGCTGGGAGCTCTGGATGACGCCGAAAAACAAAAGTTGCAGGAGTATTATCAGCATCATAAGCAACAGGGTAAACCGCTGCGAACCGGTGATCGCAGTTGGGCCATGGTTTATTGGGACGCTGTGGCTCTAGCCTGAGGCGATTGTCGAGTTTTTTATACCCGGATTGCTCAAGGGATCCGGGTATTTTTTAAGTATCGATATATAGGTGTTTATATATCGCTGTTATGTTGAAGGTCTGTAGTATGAAACGAAAGAGTTATTACCCTATTTTGCCGCTGATGTTGGTTTCGCCATTGGCATTTGCCAATGGCAGTGGTGCCGAGCCCGAGAAGAAAACCGACACCAAAATCGAGAGGATCAGCGTTTGGGGGAGCCCAATTGCCGCCAATCAACACAGCGTCAATCAAGACACCATCAAGATGTTGAATAAGCAGAACGTGGCCGAGGCGCTGAATATTATTCCCGGAGTCAGTCTGCAAAAATCCGGTCGCCGTAACGAGTTACAGGTTAAGGTTCGGGGTTTTAACAGTAAGCAGGTACCGTTGTTTTTCGATGGGGTTCCGATTTATATCCCCTATGATGGCAATCTGGACTTAGGGCGGTTTCTGGCATCGGATCTGGCCTCGGTGGAAGTCTCCAAGGGATATGCCTCTTTGCTGCAGGGGCCGAACATGATGGGCGGTGCCATCAACCTGACAACCCGTAGACCGGACAAGGAGTTCGAAGGGCAAGTCAGTGCTTCTCAGGGTTGGGCTCGAGGCGAAGACAACGGTTATAGCCTGGATGCTAGCCTGGCCGGCAGCAATGATTGGGGCTTTATCCAATTGAGTGGTAACAAGCTGAATAAAGACTTTGTCGGCCTGTCTCACGATAATGGCAATCCAATTGCCGGTAGTGATGGCAAACGCGCCAACTCGGCATACAGTGACCGTCGTGGTACCGCCAAATTTGGCCTGACACCCAATGAAACTGATGAGTACATCTTTACCTATATCCGCCAGGAAGGGGAGAAGAATAGCCCGCCTTATGCCGGCACTGAAGCGTACGTTCGTCCCATGTATTGGCAATGGCCGCAATATGATAAGCAGAGTTTTTATTACAGTGGTTACAGTCAGCTCACTCCGGGAGTGGTGTTACACAGTCGTCTCTATCGCGATGAATTTGAAAACACATTGCGGATCTACAAGAGTTTGAAAAACCTGCAGCAAAGGAAAGGGCCTTACAGTCATTATGACGATGCCAGCAATGGCGCAGGTTTGCAGCTCAGCATAGATATGCGCAAGGAAGATATGCTGTCGTTTGCCACTCACTGGAAGGAAGATTTGCACAAGGAGCAAGGGAAGCCAGATGGTGAGTTTGATAAGTACAAAGACCGAACTTTGTCGGCGGCGGTGGAGTATCAATGGGCGCTGAGAGACAATCTGGATCTGGTTGGGGGCATCAGCTATGACTCCCGCAAGAGTCTGGAAGGCTACAAATATGAGAAGGACGGCAGTCTGACTCGCTATGAGGATAACTCACAGAATGCTTTCAACTGGCAGGTGATGGGCCGTTATGAACTGGATAATCTGGATACACTGCAGTTGTCTCTGTCTCAGCGTAGTCGCTTTCCAACCTTGAAAGAACGCTACACCACCTTCAGACCCGCTTTTGGCCAAACGGCGATAGTGAATCCACATCTGGAGCCTGAGCGGGCAACTAACCTGGAGTTGAGCTATAAGGCCTCATTGCCTCTCGACTGGCAGTTGGACAGCAGCGTTTATTACAACCGGGTGTCGGATGCCATTTTGACCCATAACATCACCCCAACCCTGATCCAAAACCGCAACAGCGGTCGGGTCGACTATAGCGGGCTGGATTTAGGGCTCTATGGCGATATCAGCGATTGGGCCAGTGTTGGCCTGAGCTACAGCTATATTCATGCCGATGTGAAGGATGAGCAGCTCGATGTCACTGGCCTGCCGGAACATCAAGTCTTTGCCTGGGTTAAGTTGACTCCGTTTGATGCACTGGACATTGTTGTCAGCCAAGAAGCGCGCAGTGATAGCCTCAGTAGTTCCAGAGGCACTCAAGTAGCCAGTGGTTTTGGCGTCACCGGTGTTCGTTTCGACTACCGTGTCTGGCAGGGGCTGAGTGTCAACGCCTCGGTCAATAACCTGTTTGATCGTGATTACGCTTACACCGAAGGTTTCCCTGAAGAGGGCCGTAACTATTGGTTGGGCATGGAGTACAGCTTCTAAGCTTGGTAATAGTTCACGGTTATTGCAATAGAAGAACCCGGCCATGGCCGGGTTCTTTCTGATTCGGTGTCACCGCTAAACAATAAGTCAGCGCAACATAATAAACAGCAGCGGAAGCAGTACTCCAGAGATGGTCAGCCAGGTCTTACGGCTCTTCATCAAGTTACTGCTGCGTAACATCACCAGTGCCGAGAGCGCCAAAAACAGTAGCATGGCGGCATAGATATCGGCAATCCAGGTCCAAGCGTCGCGAGCATGATTAAGGTGCAGGTAGTTGAGAGCCTGCAAAATAGGGCGAGTGTTCACCATCTCAGCCGAAACTGCGCCAGAACTCAGGTTGGCGCTCAACTGACTGCCATCTTTGAGAAATAGTTGGTACTCGGTGGCGCTGGCGCGATAACCGCTGCGGATACTATCCTGCAATGAAAAGTGTTGACTCAACAATGCTTGAATATCGCTATCGCCCAGTGACGGTGTCAGCCCGGCAACGCGGCTCTCGCTCTGGGTAATCTTATAGTTGGGGTTCCAGTCATTGATGTGATTGACGGCAATTCCCGAGATGGCATATACCAGAGTCATGCCTATGCACAGATAACCTATGTCTCTGTGTAATAAGCGGATCCATTTACGTACTTTGTTATTCAGCATCACGGATTTCGACCCCATATGGTTGCAACTGATAGAAGGTTAACCCTTGAGTCACTGACTCGGGATCGAAGGGCTTGTTATGTTGCTCAGCCTGGTGCCCCAAAAAGGCGCGGGTTTCCTCAATATTTAACTTAATGGCTTTGAACTCGCCGGTGGCATAGGCTTTCAAGCCTCTGGCACTGACGGGAAAGACCATTTCACCATCACGTACTTTTACCTTAAGGCGGTCGAAGCTGTCGTCTGTCGCCAATTCCATCCAACAGCCGCGTTTGCTGCATACAGAGACGATGGTGCCTTCCACTGTCAGTTCCTGACCAATGTAATCATCGGGGGCCGCCATCAGGGTAGAGATAGGCATGAACAAATTCATGTCAACGGGCTCGCCGAATTTGTCGGTAGCGCTGTGGGCGAGAGGAGTAAACAGGGCAGCCAATAGGATTAACTGATTGATACGCATGAGGAGTATCCTTTGTGATTAATAAAACTTGATTGAGAATGATTATTATTATTTTGCAATATTATTGGAGCCGGTATTCATATTCAAGCCTTGGACACACTAAGATCCCAATATGAGAGCTGATTGGCATTTCTCTGATTGCTTGGGATTATCTATTTATTTTTTATGGTTTTTCTGTAAGGAATCCACCAACTAAGCTCAACGGTTATTCTGCACCTCTGGTCAGGGGCCGCTTGAGCGTGAAACAATGTGTCGGTGAACATATTAAAGGAAAGAGTATGCAGCCTATTTTGATCACTGGCATAGGTAAACGTCTGGGACTGGCAATGGCCAGGAATTTGATGGCTCAGGGTTATCCCCTTATCGGCACTTATCGCAGCCATTACGACTCCATCGATGAACTCAAGGCCGCAGGCGCCGAGCTGTATCGAGTGGATCTCTTGCGAAATAGCGAGCTCAACGGCTTGATTGCCGAGGTAAAAAGCAAGCATGAGTCTCTGCGGGCGATTATTCACAACGCCTCGGATTGGATGCCGGAGCGGTCTGACACAGATGCGGCTGAGGTTTTTAATCGCATGATGCAGATCCATGCCTCAGTGCCCTATCAGTTGAATCTGGCACTGGCGCCGCTATTGCAGACTGATGAGATAGGCAGCCGGGATATCATCCATATCAGCGATTATGTGGCGCAGAAAGGCAGTAAGAAGCATATCGCTTATGCCGCCAGCAAGGCGGCGTTGGATAATTTGACCCTGTCATTTGCCGCCAAGCTGGCGCCGGGTGTCAAGGTCAACGGCATAGCACCGGCATTGATGCTGTTTAACGAGCAGGATGATACGGCCTATCGGCAAAAGGCGCTTGCCAAGGCATTGTTGCCCAAAGAGGGCGGTGAGCAGGAGATGCTGGCCGCCGTGGACTATCTGATGGCCAGCCGTTATATGACTGGCCGCACCCTGTCACTCGATGGCGGGCGACCGCTGAAGTGATTCAATGCAGTAGCGGGCAACTGGGCTTTAGGGCCAGCACATCACACTCGAGTTGATTGAGCATCTGCTCCGAGGCGTGGCCCTTGAGTTCACTCAACAGTCCTCTGTGCTCTGCTGC
Organism: Shewanella carassii; assembly: GCF_002777975.1. Classification (GTDB taxonomy): domain Bacteria; phylum Pseudomonadota; class Gammaproteobacteria; order Enterobacterales; family Shewanellaceae; genus Shewanella; species Shewanella carassii. Next base: position 124,579 of record NZ_NGVS01000005.1, on the reverse strand, counting down.
GCCCATGATGACTATGTTGCTGTGCCATTTATGGGCCGCTTCAGGCACTACATGATCCGGCAGGCCGCAGGACAGATGTAACTGTTCCTCACTCAATGCCAGCAATTTGGCTGCCTGTTGCAGTTTTTGCCATTGATTTTCTTGTTGCGAGCGACAACCCGGCAACTGTTCGTCGAAGGCCATGCTGATGTCTGCCTGTTGATAGCAGTTGAGCAGATGCAATTTCTGTTGCAGTAAATCGGCAAATTCATTGGCTTGTTGCAACAGCCTGTGATTGAAATGGGCATGGTCTTCCGTGTCTTCATCCAGCTCAAGTGCTGCCAACATAGACCCCTGTTGCTCCCAGGGCATGTCGCTGACAAACATCACCGGCAGGGGAACTCGTTGCAGCAGTTGCCAATCATAGGTATGGCCCAATTCACACTGCAGGGCAGAATAGCTGTGGTGCTCGACCAGCAACAAATCGTAATGTGTTTGATTGAGTTCAGTCAGAATTGCCGTTGGCAAGTCTCGGGCCTGGCAGTGCTTTAAACAGATATCCAGTTCCCGCGAAGGATAAAATGGACGTTTTTCTCTCTGTTGTGAGACCGAGGGGGTGGAATGGATTTTCTGTTGTAACCATTGACCAATGCCTTGATATTTTGGTGTTTTAACCCTGAGTAGTGTGAGGTCGGCATGGCTGGCATTGGCCAGTTGCACCGCCTTTCTCAGGGCCTGTTTCCCTCTGTTACTGTCGTCTGAAACGGCCAGTAGGCGTGTAAATACACTCATGACGTTATCCTCGAAGCCAGCCTATTGTTGGCTTCGTATAAGTCTAGTCATACAGCGCCGCGCCATCAGATCCTTTTGCTCTTGAAACCCGCGTCAATAGCGGCTTTGGGTCTTTATGCCGGTCTATTTTGAATTCGGTCTTACGGCAAGGTGCCGTCACCCTGGGCTGGTTATACAGTCTGTTTGCCAAGAAGTGAATCAAGGCGGCTCCCCACCCAGTGAGCGAAGGCGAGGGAGCCTGTAAGGCTATTTATGACTGCCCTTAGCTAGGGCGATTGCGCTGTTTTGGCAGATCGCTCAGATACTGGACAAACTCCACTTCAAACCCGGCCGGGTCGATAAAGTACACATTGCGGCGCCAGGGCTCGTCGGCACCGTCTTTATCTATGCTATAGCCTGCGTCCTGCAGGCGCTTGATCACCCCGTCAATGTCTGCTGTGACAAAGGCGAAGTGGGCCAGCCCGGGTTGATGACCGCTCAAGTCGCGGTTATTGCCCTCACCGTTATCGCTGAAAGCCAGGTATTGATAGTCATCACCGAAGTGGAGCCATTTTCGTGGCTTGCCATACCAGCTTCCTTCTCCTTGGCAGCGGATCTGCCAGTGAGGAAAGGCGGCGCGGTAAAAATCCAGGGTCTTGGGGAGGTCTGCGACCACCAGGTTCAGATGTTCCAGTTGTATCATTTGCGTTCTCCTTGGTATTTGCCCTTTTTCCTTCTTATCTGGGCCTTTGTTTACATGCCGTAGCAATATTCCTGTTGTTTGGGAAAGGGGGCGTCCCTGTGGGCAAAACGTATCTGTGCCAGTGCTGCTGCATACTGGGCCAACATATGCAGGCTGTAGCCGATCCTTTCTCTTAATCTGGCATCGCGGATGCTGTCGCATTCGGGGTTGAGCATTTTCTCGACATCGCGGACGATCAAATGATCCGGCACCGCCACCAGTTTGTTGTTTTTCATGGCGTTCATTCTCAATTCACTGATGGGATAGGCGCCGCTTATGCCTGAGACAACTGCAACCAGCAGCACAGGCTTATGGGCCGTATGTTGGCTGTCACACATCAGCAGAAAGTTCTTCAGCAAAGGTGTCGCCATGCCGCCCCATTCCGGAGTGATAAGCACCAGAGCATCGGCTGCTGTCACCTTGGCTTCTATCCGTTGCCAGTCGGCGCCTTTGTTTTGTTGTTCACCATCCCAGAAGGGAAGATTGCAACCACAGAGCTCCAGATGCTCCGCCTCTTCGAGTTGCTTGGTCTTTATTTCCCGGGTGATGAATTCTGCGACCTTGGCACTCTGGGATTGGAAACGTTGGCTGGCGCTGACGACTAGGTATTTCATTTTAAGTAAACCTTTTTGTTTATTTATTGTTTTATAAGGTATGTGCTTTACTTAATAATGTAAAGATAAAATAAACAAAAAAGTTTATTTAATCTGGATGCGGCGTCCTGATCCGGGCATAATCAGCGCTGGAGGTGCCATGAAGACCACAGACAAGATAGTCGACATTCTCAAGTTGAACGGAGCCCAGACGGCTCAGAGCCTGGCCGCAGAGCTGGGGCTGACCAGTATGGGGGTGCGTCAACATCTGCAAGCCCTGGAAGCCGAGGGGCTGGTGCGGACTGAAGACAGGGCCGAAGGCCGCGGCAGACCTGCGCGTTATTGGACGCTGACCGAGCAGAGTCGCTCGCTGTTTGCCGACCGTCACGATGAGCTGAGCCTGCAGCTGATAACTTCAGTGCGTCAGGTCTTTGGTGACGAGGGCTTGGATAAACTCATCAGTCACAGGGAGCAGCAGAGCCTCGAGAGCTATTCGAGCCAGATGGCCGCTGCCGCTTCCCTGGCCGACAAGCTGGAAAGCCTGGCCGAGATCCGAAGCCGTGAAGGCTATATGGCGCAGATTGAAGCGGACAGTACCGGCTTTTGGCTGCTGGAAAACCATTGCCCCATTTGCGCAGCGGCCACGAGTTGCCAGAACTTTTGTCGCTCTGAGCTGGCGTTGTTCCGGCAGTTGCTGGGGCCAGAAGTGGAGATCAGTCGCCGCGAACACATTCTGGATGGCTCACGTCGCTGTGCTTATCGGATTGAAGCTAAAGGTACTTTAAACGATGCGCAGTAAGAGAGGACGGCTGGATAGGTTTCTCGCCGGGCAGTTGAATATTCCCCGTAAACAGGCCAGGCAATTGCTTGCCGATGGCCGGGTTTGGCTCGATGACGAGCAGGTGTTTGCCGCAGACAGACTTATCCATGAGTTCAGTCATATTCGTCTCGATGAGCAATGGCTGCAGCGGCAAAACCCTGTCTACTGGATGCTGAACAAGCCTGCCGGAGTAGTGAGCGCCACCCAAGATCCCGAGCATAAAACCGTGCTCGACTGCCTGCCCCCGGCGGCATTGGTGCCAGGGCTGCATATCGCCGGCCGCCTGGATAAGCAGAGTACCGGACTGGTGCTGCTCAGTAATGATAGCCGCTGGACCCAGGCGTTGACCCTGCCTTCATCGAGTAAAGCCAAGCGTTATCGGGTGCGTCTGGCCAATCCGCTGGATGACACTTATATTGAGGCTTTCAGGCGCGGATTCTTCTTTGAGTTTGAAAACGTCATCACAGCGCCGGCCGAACTGAGAATTTTGGCAAGCCATGAGGCCGAGGTGATACTCACTGAGGGCAAATATCACCAGATAAAACGCATGTTCGGCCGCTTTCGTAACCCTGTGCTGGCGCTGCATCGCAGCCAGATAGGCCAGATAGTGCTGGATGACTCTCTGGCCGAGGGCGAAGCCAGAGAGTTGACCCGGGATGAGGTGGAGTCAGTCACTTACTGACGATTTTACTGACGGCTACTGAACTGAGGCGATGAGCATGTCTATCGCCTGCACCACCTGCATACTGGCATCTTCCATCCGCTGCAGCGCCATCACCTGCTCTGTGGTGTCGCCGGCTGCGGCGTGTTCCAGCGCCAGGCGGCCACTCTCGTGCACCAATGCATGTGGCGCTTCCAACTCGCGGAAACCCGGGAGTGAGCTATAGAGGCTGGCGCCTTGTCCTTCGTAGTACCACTTACCCAAACGGCAGTCATGGTGGCTGTTTACCGGCTGATCAAAACACTGGTTTTGCAGCAGTTCATAGATATGTTGTTTCCATACCGCATGATCCAGCTTGGTGGTGTTGAGGAAAGACACAGTCGCGGCATGGCTGATCACCTGCTGCATCTGCGCCGATTGCGCCAATACCTGAGTGACCACTGTGTCTATCTGCACCGCCGAGCTGGCCACTTCATCGGCGCAGCCTTGGTTGTCATCTGTCAGGGTTCGTATGCTTTCTGACTGAGTGATGATCTGTTGCACCAACTGCTCTATCTGTTGGCTGGCGTCACTGGCCTTGGCCGCCAACTGCCGGACTTCATCGGCCACCACGGCAAAGCCGCGACCAGCCTCTCCGGCGCGGGCGGCTTCGATGGCGGCATTGAGCGCCAACAGGTTGGTCTGTGCCGAAATGCCCTGAATGGCACTGACAAACTGGCTGATGCTTTGGGTACTGGTATCCAGTTGTGCCACAGTGCCCAGGCTATGCTGTGACTGTGAACTGAGCAGGTGGGCTCGCTCTCCCAGCCTGGTCACGGCGCTGCGGGTTTGTTCGAACAGGGCGTTGAGTTGCTCCAGTTTGCTTTGCTCCTCAAGCAGACGTCCGGCGTCTTCGGCCATGGCTTCGCGTACCGATTGCAACATGAGCCCGCCCTGGTTCTGGCAGGCCAACATGGCGGCGAAGTCGCGGTTTTGTGCCAGAGCCTGATCCCTTTCCTGTTTGAGTTGCGTCAGTTGCGACTGTAATTGTGCCTGTGTCGTTCGCTGCTGTTGGTTCTGCTCTTCGAGTTGCTGTTTTAATGAAGCTATTTGCCGGTGAAGATGATGATTGAAAAACATAAAACTTCCTTCTGATACAAATAGTTACATGCATTTTTTGTTTTTTTGATTATAGGGTCTTGCTGATTTCCTGAAGGGGATCGAGTTCTCATTTGCTGGCAATAATTGGCGGATAAAAAAACGCCACCCTGAGGTGGCGTTTCCAATTAGGCCTGGGCCTGCTGCATTCTCAGCAGCCACTTACCGTAGATATAGATGCCGACGGCGGAAATGGTGCCTATGGCACCTATGATGTACCAGGCCATGCCTATGTTGTGGCTCTGGTAGAGGATCTCGGTCAGCTCGCGGCCACTTTGGCCGGTGAATTCAACCAGTTTATGAAAGGCTTCCCCCTGCGGAATGGCAGCTACATCCTTCTGTGACATGCCCTTATCCAGTAGCATCTCACGGGAGAAGATCTCTTTGGAGGCAAAGATCTCATAGAGTTTGGGGCCGAAATAGCCTTCCAGGCCCCAGCCTATGCCCTGTGGCAACATCACAAAGCCGAGGTACATGGCCTTCTTGCCTTCGGGGGCGATATTGCCCATAAACTCGTTCTTCTTCGGGCTTATCATCATTTCGCCGAGAGAGAACATGGCGATAGCCAACACGATAAACCAGGCCGCATGGGTGGCACCGATCAACACAAAGGCAAATATAGACAGCAGACAGCCGGCCAGCATGGCGCTGGTGATACGGTACTTGGCGGTCAGAGCGGCTATCAGGAAGCAGCTGGTCATAATCAGACCCGCGTTGAGGTTGAGCATGCCTTCCGGCATGACCTTGGTACCTTCGTTATTCAGTCCGAGCCAGAACTGCAGTACGCCGTTGCTGGTGCCTTCCGGGCCAAACAGGCTGGTGACAATCACACTGGTATCGACCCATTCGGCAATATGAATCGGCAGCACGTCAAACAGGGAGTTGAACAGGAACCAGAAGCCGGAAAACACCAGCATATAGTAGATGACTACCGGCTTTTTCAGTTCGCTCCAGGCGTCTTTCCAAAGCATCTCCTGCTTGAGTTCGCCGGACTTGATCTTACGTTGCCGTTCCAGACGTTGCTCTTTACCCGGTTCCTTGTAAGTCAGCAGGAACAGGAAGTTGAGCGAGATAATGGCGGCGCAGGCGTAGAACACATTGTCCCAGGACAGCTGCCGCATATGCACTGCCACCAAGGGACCAAGGAAGCCACCGATATTCACCACCTGATAGAAGATACCCCAGGCCATGGAGGTGTTGTTACGGTTGGTGGACAGCACCAGCGTTCCCTGGATGCCAGGCTTGAAGATGCCTGTACCGGCCGCCAGCAGCATGGCGCCGAACAAAAAGCCCCAGAAGCTGGGGAAGAAGGCCATACAGAGGTAGCCACAGATCTTGATGATGGTCGAGGCAAAGATAGTCTCTTTATAGCCGACCCTATCTGAGATCCCGCCGGTAAATACCGGCACAAAGGTCTGCAGCAAGGCCCAGGCTGAGATAATGATACCGTAATCGCTGAGGCTGATACCCAGGCCACCTTCGGAGGCCGGCGCCTTGGCATAGAGTCCGGCACTGGCCTTAACACCGTAGTAGGCGATACGTTCAACCAGTTCCATACCGCCGACCAGCCAGAAGATATAGCTTAAACTGGCGATGGAGGCCCACATTCCCAGTTGCTTGACTTCGCGCAGGTCATTGCCTGCACAGGAGTTGGAGTCGCTCATACTCTTCCCTTGTCTGTATTATTATGTTTGTAGGTCTTTTATCAATTGCAGGCTAATGCCTTGTATCAAAAAAGGTGATAACCGCGACACTTTACCCGCTTTACTGTCAAACGCCAAAAAACCAACCCGATCAAATTGGAAAAACCACGATCTGCTTGGCAAAAATTGCGGATCTATCTTAACAATGTTCATCACTTTCGATTTGTTGACTTGGATAAGTGGCTCATTCGCTTGCAGACGCTGCTGTGCCCTTGTAGCTTGGAGAGGGTTCACGCTGGCAGCGGCCAATTTTTGGCCGCTATTGATTGTATTCAAGGAACAGAGTAAGGAGCCAAGATGCGAGTATTAACTGTAATGACTGTGGGCACTCTGCTGTTGTTGGGGGGCTGCTCTGAAGAGGCGGCAAAAACCGAGTCCGAGAGTCTGAAAGATACTGTGGGAAGCCCTAATCCGGCAGCGGTATTTTGTGTCGAATCCGGCGGTAAGCTGGAGCTGGTTCAGGAGCAAAATGGTACTGTAGGCTATTGTCACTTGTCGGATGGCAGCATTGTGGAAGAGTGGACCTATTTTAGGGCCAATCAGCCGCTAAATTGATTGGCCCGATACCTTAAAAGGATGTTAGAAGCGGTAGCTGTAGGCCAAGTTGACAAAGTCGACAAAGTCGAGCCCTAGGGTGGGTTTGCTGAGGCCTGCATTGGAATAATGCAGGTAGGTGATGGCGACTGTCTGTTTGCGCTCACGGCCTCCAGATAAAAGTCCAGCCATTGCCCCCTCGTCAGCGGGTCTCTCAATATGGGTGATATGGCCAGCAGATGATTGACATCATGCTGGTTATTCTCGCCGTATTTCCAAAAGTTGATACTGGCTTCCAGGGGCAGTTCCAAATCTTCACTGATAGGTTTCAGGGTGTCCGGATACAGCTTATAAGCCAGTTTGCTACCCTTGGCCTGGCCTTCTTCATGGATATAGTTGATTGCCACGCTTTGTTCGGCGGCGTTGGCATAGCTGGGCATGATACAGCACTGCAATAAACAGCCTGGCAGTATAGCGCTCGCAGTATCAAGGTTAGTATGAGTGCCAACAGGGGGAATTGTTTCTGTGAGAGGCTCAGCCAAGTGCCGGGCTTATAGACTCTTGGCTGAGTGAACAATCGTTTAGCGAAGCAGATTAAGCCCGATGGCGGCTTTGACATCTTGCAGTACGGCATCACTGATGGCTCTGGCTTCTTCCGTACCTTTTTGCAGTATCGCCAGTAGTTGCCCTTTGTCTGCCAGGGCTTGCCTGCGCCGCTCCCGCATGGGCGCGAGTAATTCCTGCAGGCAGTCGTTGAGTATTCGTTTGCACTTCATGTCCCCGAGGCCGCCTCGGCGATAATGGGCCTTGAGCTCGGCTACCAGCGCCTTGTCCGGATGGAAGGCATCGAGATAACTGAATACCGTATTGCCCTCGACTCTGCCTGGATCTTCCACCCTCAGATGGTTGGGATCCGTATACATGGAAAACACCGCTTGCTTGAGTTCGTCACTGCTCATTCCCAGCTCTATGGTATTGCCAAGGGATTTGGACATCTTGGCCTTGCCGTCGAGCCCTGGGAGGCGGCCAGTGTCACTGAGAATTGCCTGACACTCCTTGAGCACTTCGGCCCCCACCAGATTGTTGAAGCGACGGACGATTTCATTGCTTTGCTCCAGCATGGGCAATTGATCTTCACCCACTGGCACATGAGTGGCGCGAAAGGCAGTAATATCAGCGGTCTGGCTGACGGGGTAGACCAGAAAACCCGCCGGTAGGCTGCGCTCAAAACCTTTTTGCTGGATCTCCGCCTTGACTGTGGGATTGCGCTCAAGCCGGGCAACCGTCACCAAGTTTAAGTAGATACAGGTGAGTTCCGACAGCGCCGGTAGCGCGCTTTGCAGGCAAAAACGTGTCTTGGCCGGATCCAACCCGGCCGCCAGGTAGTCGGCCATGACTTCGAGAATATTGTCGGTCACCTTTGCCGGGTTATGGCCGTTGTCGGTCAAGGCCTGATAGTCGGCGATCATCACGTTCTGATCGAACTCATCTTGAACCTGGACTCTTTGCCTGAGTGAACCGACATAGTGGCCGATATGCAGTTTACCTGTGGGTCTATCGCCTGTGAGTATGATCTGTTTCATCTTGTTCTCCTTGAGATTGCCGGAGCCATAAGACGTACAGATACACAAAGGCCGCCTTATGGCGGCCCGGAAGATATGATTTTACCTATGTTTAATCCTGACGCCGCCGGTTTGGGCTGCGCCACCAAGTCTGTTGCATGAGCAATGAGTCGATTGGGGAATACATAGGATTAATCAAAAATACATTTAAAGACCCAAGGATAGTAAGGCTTGAGTCTGTGTTATGCAAGTCAATTAAAGGTCGGTTTTTTGTCAGGAATTTGTGCCAGGTCAAGCATTTTTTTACCGTAAGGTATAAGGTTAAAGCGTAGTCACTCGGCAAGTGAGAGGTGCTTATGATGCGGTCCTTGTTTGCTGGCAGATCTTGGCTGTTTTTGGGTGTTGGTGCCAGTCTGCTATTGTCGCTGGGGGTTGTGGGACGCTTTCCCGAGCAGGTGATGCAACTCAACCCTTTGATGCTGGTGGCCAGTCTGCTGGTGGCCGTTGGCGTCGGAGTCTGGTCGGCGCAGCTTGGCGGTAAAGCCTTGTGGGTGGTGCCGCTCTCGTTTGTGCTGGTGATGTTGGCCGGTACTTTGACGGCGCAAACCTCGATGGCGCTTATCGTCAGTAAATCCTTTGTTCTCCTGTCCATGTTTGTGCTCGGCATGTTGATTGCCGGCAATATCTGTTTTGCTACCCATGTCGCCGCGGCCATGGTCGCCATGTTGGCATTCGCCCATGGTTACACCCTGGGCAGTGCCAATCTGGGCGTGGCGGACTGGACTCTCAGTGGCTCCAATTTGTTCTTGGGGTATCTAGTGGGGATCGGCGCGACAGTGTTGATCCTCAGCATGGTGGGAGAGGTAACCTGTAAAGTGCTGGCTAAGAAACACCTGCAATACGTGCTCGGCACTTGTCTGTTGCTGGCCGGCTTGATGATGGTTGTAGCAGTGTGACGGGGCAGAAACAACAAGGGCAAGTTCGATGAACCTGCCCTTGAGTCTTTATGCCGCTTGGATAGCGGTTTAATTGGTCGGAGCGACAAGATTCGAACTTGCGACCCCTGCCTCCCGAAGACAGCGCTCTACCGGGCTGAGCTACGCTCCGACTCTGGAGCCAGATGGTAAGTGAAGCTTAACCAGAAAAATGCCAACCAGGCCGCAAAATTATTCTCCGATGTGAGCTGGATAGTGGAAGCGCTGAAAAAATCAGCATGGTATTAGCACTGGCTGAGCTCGATGATTCTGCTTATCAGGGCATAGAGGCCGTTGCTGCGGGATGGGCTCAGTTGCCCCTCCAAACCCAGTTGTTTGAGATAAGCCTTGGGCTCAAATTGCGCCAGGGTTTGGTTGTCGCTGTTATTCACCGCATGCAGCAACAGGGCTATCAGCCCTTTGACGATGCGAGCCTCGCTGTCGGCAATAAACAGATGCTTGCCCTCGATTTGGCAGTGGTAGAGCCAGGCGGCGCTTTCACAGCCGCGTACCCGGGCGGTTTCTGTTTGCAGCTCGGGTGGCAGGGCCGGCAACAGCTTGGCGCCTTGCATCAACTGGCGGTATCTGTCCTGCCAATTATTGGCCGAGGAGACGGCTTCAAATAAGTCGGCCAGCGGCGCCTGGGTTTGCTTGGCAAACTGGATAAAGTCGGCAGCAGTGAGTGTTTCTGTCATGGTTCAGTATCCCAGTAGTTCGGCGCTTGCCTTCAGGGCATCGAGAAAACGTTTGATATCTTGCTCATCAGTGTAGATCCCCACAGAGGCCCGGCAGCAGCCCTTGATACCCATCAGCGACATCAGTGGCATGGCGCAATGATGGCCGCAGCGTACCGCTATGCCTTGTTGATCCAGCAGTATGCCTACATCCTGGTGATGCTCGCCCTTGAGATTAAAGGCCACGGCGCCCAGATTATCCCCGTGAGCGGCGTAAAGTTCGACCCCGGCAATGGCGGATAACCCCTGTTGCAGCTTGTTCAGCAGTTTTTGTTCGGCAAGTGCCAGGGCTTGTCTGTCTTGCTGTTCGAGAAAGGCGACGGCCTCTCCCAGACCTATGACCTCGGCTATCGGCGGGGTGCCGGCCTCGAGGCGGTTGGGCAAGTCGCCAAATGTACTGCCTTGGAAACTGACGGTTTTTATCATCTCACCGCCGGTCAGCAGTGGCTCCAAGGTGTCCAGCAATTCATAGCGGCCCCAGAGTACACCTATGCCGCTGGGGCCATACATCTTGTGGCCGGAAAAAGCATAAAAGTCGCACCCCAGTTGCTGCATGTCCAGCGGCAGATGGGCGACGGCCTGGGCACCGTCCACCACACTGATGGCGCCGGCGGCGCGAATATCCTGACACAAGGCTTGTATGTCATTGACCGTACCCAATACATTGGAGACATGGCTGAGGGCCACCAATTTGGGCTTTTGCTGGAGCAGCAGACTAAAGGCCGCCTTATTGAGGCGCAGATCTTTATCCAGCGGAATGGGTTCCAGCCTGGCACCACTGCGTTTGGCCAGTTGTTGCCAGGGCAGCAGATTGGCGTGATGAGCGCAGCTGTCGACCAGAATGAGGTCATCCTTGCCAAATCGCTCGCCAAGGCCCCAGGCCAGCAGGTTGATGGCTTCGGTGGTGCCGTGGGTGAAGATGATCTCTTCCCGCCGGGTGGCATGGATAAAATGCTGCAAGGCATCACGCACAGCTTCGTAGGCCTGGGTCGCCCGGGCGGAAAGCTGATGGGCCGCTCTGTGCACATTGGCGCAATCTTCACGGTAAAAACGCGCCATCGCTTCCAGCACCCGCCGGGGTTTTTGGCTGGTGGCGGCCGTGTCGAGATAGACCAGGGGATAATCCCCCAACATCTGGGTGAGCGCGGGAAACTGGGCGCGCAACTGTGGAGTGCTCATAGCTGTGGATCTTCAATCAAAAGGGCGCACAGATCTTTATGGATTTGTGCGCCCAATGCAAGGCGAAATATCTCAACCCTTAAGGACAGGGCAGGCGAAAGCGGCTCGACAGCGAGTTGAGTTCACTGAGCAGTTCATCACTCAGCTTAAGCTGCGAGGCGGCAATGTTCTCCTTTAACTGCTCCAGATTGGTGGCGCCTATGATATTGCTGCCCACAAAGGGACGGGAGTTGACGAATGCCAGTGCCATCTGTGCCGGGCTCAGGTGGAATTTTTGGGCCAGCTTGACGTAGGCCTCGGTGGCCTCAAGCGCCAACTCGGTGCCGGTATAGCGGGCGAAGCGCTTGAACAGGGTCAACCTGGCGCCTGCTGGCCATTGGCCATTTAAGTACTTGCCTGTGAGGGTACCGAAGGCCAATGGCGAGTAGGCCAGCAGCGGTAACTCTTCGCGGTGGCTTATTTCACTCATGCCCACTTCAAAGCTGCGATTCAGCAGGTTATAGGGGTTCTGCACGCTGACAATCCGCGGCAGGCCGTGTTTCTCGGCCAGTTGCAGGTATTTCATCAGGCCCCAGGGCGTTTCATTGGAGACCCCGATATAGCGTACCTTGCCAGCGCGGATCACTTCGCTCAAGGCTTCTAGGGTATCCAGGATGGGGGTCATCGACTCCTGTTCCTGCTGCTCATAGAAGAGTTCGCCGAAGAAGTTACAGTTTCTGTGGGGCCAGTGGATTTGATAGAGATCGATACAGTCTACGCCCAGGCGCTGCAGTGAAGCATCCACCGCCAGCTGGATATTGCGCCAGTCCAGTGCCATCTTGCTGCGGATATAGTCACTCTTGCCGCCGGGAGCCGCCACCTTGGTGGCAATCACCAGGTTGTCTCTGTTGCCGCGGACCTTGAGATAGGCGCCAAGAATGCGTTCGGTCTCACCCTGAGTCTCGGGTTTGGGCGGCACCGGATACATCTCGGCAGTGTCGATAAAGTTAATCCCTTCGGCTAGGGCCATATCCAACTGGGCGAAGGCGTCGGCCTGGCTGTTTTGCTCGCCCCAGGTCATGGTGCCGAGGCACAGTTTGCTCACTTCCAGAGTGGAGTGGGGGATACGTCTGTATTCCATTGAAAGCTCCCGATAATTTCCTTATCTGCAAGCTAACAAGTGACAGAGGTTGATTGTCAATAAATAAAACCGTTTTCGTGTCACTTTTGTTGTTTTTCAGTTTGTTGAGCGGGAAGTGAAGGAATGGGAAGTATGGACTGTTCTCAACCAGTCTTTTTTAAAGTTTTTCTAGAAATTTCTAGAAATCTAGTTTTCGAGGGTGTAGTTTATATTATGTCCTGATGAATATTGGAGATTACTATGCCTAGCTATCATGTCGACGAAAAAGTAGCATCAAGGATTGAGTTGTTAGTTAAAAAACAACCTTTTGAAAATATTACATTTAATGAAGCACTTATTCGCTTGTTGGAACTGATCCCATCTGAAGGGGCAAATGCTGACAAAATTCTAGAAAGCTTATTGGAGTCATTACCTGATAAGTCGAAGGTTAAATCCTCTCCTAGACCATCAGAGTGGATTAAGGAAGTCCCCGAATTAAATATGAGAGGTAGATTCTCCACATGGAAATCTATCTGTGATTTCCTAGATATTGATGTAGGAACCGATTCTGCAAGGCGGAAGTTACAGGCTTGGGTTGCTCGTAATAAACCCAACTGGCCCAAGGTGCCGGAGGTATAAAACTCTGCAAATGGCCGTAGTAATCACAGCGGCATTGCATCTATTGTGTTGGTGCGCTTTTTAAGCGTGGGCCGTAGCTGCCACCAGAGCCTCCTGTGGCAGCGGCTTGCTTGGTTAGAGGCTTGCTCAGCTAGAGTGTCAGCAACATGGGGATTTCGCAGGCGCTGTGGCCGGTATTGCCAAGGTGCTTGGGCAAAACGGTAAAGCCCAGGCTGACGTAGAGGCCGAGCGCTTGTGGCAACAGTTTGGTGGTTTCCAGATAACAGGCCTTATATCCCTGCTCGCGGGCAAAGCTGAGACATTGCAGTGCCAAACGGCGGGAGAGCCCCAGGCCTCGCAGTGCGGGCATAAAGTACATCTTCTGCAACTCACATACGCCCTCTTCGCCGGGCAAGGGGGCTATGCCGGCACCGCCGAGCAGTTGCTGCTGTTTTTCAATTACCCAATATTGGCTGCCTGGCTGACCATATTGGCGACTCAGGTGATCCAGGGTCGGGTCGGCAACACTGTAACCCTTATCGGGTGTCAGGCCATATTCGGCCGATACTGCACGTATCACGGCGGCTAGCTCGGCATCGTCTGCCGCCTGTAGTGGCCTGATCACCACCCCTTGTTGACTCTTGGCCTTGGTAATCGCCTTGTTGTAGCTGCGCAGACTGGTTTCCAGTTGGGTCACCTCGCTCGGTGCTAACTGGGCAAGAATGTCAGCAAATTGGTTATCCTGCTGAGTATCCAATTGTTGCAACATCTTATGCCCGGTCGGAGTCAGGCTGACCTGCAGACAACGATTGTCTCTGGGATTGGCCTTGGTTTGGGCCAGTTGTTTGTTAACCAGATGACTGACGGCACGGCTGGCATTGGATTTATCGATATTGAGCAGGCTACTCAGTTCTTTAATGCTGAGATCTTGCTGTCCCAGCTCCAGCAGTGTGTGTGCCTGCACCGGGGTCAGCGGCAGCTGTCCGCAGGCGCCGGACAACATGCCCAGCTGCCGGACCAAGTGACGTGACAGGTGTCTGAGCACAGGGCTGACTTGGGCCAGTTCATCCAGAGGCGATTCTTGCTGATTGTCTGTCTCAGTAACATGGGGCTTGATGTTGAGGGACATCTAAGGGATAACCTCGCAAATAGATAAATTGGTTGCGACAAGCAACTAATGCTGAATTCAACTTAGCTCAGTCTGTATCTATTTGCAACAGCTTGTTTCATGGCGAGGTTGGGTAATGGCCGGGCATCTTTACAGGCAATAGGAAGAATTGCGTGGAAGCCGGTCAATGTAAACACCACTGCGATTAATCGCGTTGTTCATTGGTAACAGCGCCTATTAATAACAGCGGTGACTGGTATTAGTAAAGCTCCGGGTAACGCAGTGGCGCCGATGCGAGCAGCAAGGCCGAGTGATAAATACTCTCGCGAGTAGCATGCCCTTGGGTCAAGAGCCCTATGGCGCCACCTGCCTGTTTGACATTGACGGTATTGAACAGCGAATCCATCACATCCCCCAGTTCTTCACCGGCCTTGAGCGCGGCATAAACTTTGGGCGGCAGGGGCAGGTGAGCACTGCGGCCGACGCAGAGGCGTTCTTTGGTGGCGATGACCACATAGGCAAAGGTGGCCGGCCCCTGGGGGAAATTATCCACCCCACCTTCCATTGCCAAATAGTAATCGGCATCAGCATGTGCCTTACACCATTCCACCCTGTTGATGGCTCCCTGGCGGGTATCGGAATCTGTCATGGGTTGCTCCGCCACACCGGATGGTGCCTTCATGGCTTGGCAGTGGATCTCGGCGTCGGGATGTAGGGCGCGGACCGCATTCTCGGCGGCTTTGAGTTTTACCGGGTTGGTAGAACCCACCACTATCTGTAATTGATTTTGTTTCATATTTGTTTGCTTGATGAGTCTTAAATGTGGACGGCTATTTGAATCATTGTTTAAATGGTCGGAGGTGCGACCTTGAATTGGGCGTCATTGTGACGCGCCGTAAATCACAACGCAAGGTGCACCGAGGGACACGACATAGGCGCCACGACAGACCCGTATGGCTTTTGGGGAGTTGTATTGTTCAAGGGGCTGGGCCTTGTCGGATAAATGGCATTAAAAAAGAGATAATTATAATGAAATTCAACAAACTCATGTACGCCATGGGGCTGGCAGGCACCCTGGCACTCGTTGGCTGTTCGGATGACGATAATGATCAGAACCCGCCTCCGGTCGACAACACACTGCAGGCATTTGCACCGGACGGCAAGCTCTCGGTCAGTGTTCGGCGCACCAGTTTCGGTGTACCTCATATTCAAGCCGACAATTTGGAAAGCCTGGGATTCGGTAACGGCTATGTGCAGGCGCAGGACAATCTGTGCATCCTGGCCGACGGTTTTGTTAAGGCCAACTCAGAGCGTTCCATGTATTTCGGCCCCCATGCCAGCCTGGACTTCACCACAGGGATCCCGGCCCGGGAAGACAATGGCAACCTGATCTCCGACTTTGCCTACAAGGCGCTCAAGGTCAGAGCTCAGGCCGAGGCCAAATGGCCTGAATTCAGCGAAAACTCCCGGGCTCTGATCAGCGGGTTTGTCGCCGGCTACAACCGGTATTTGAGCGATGTGGCCGAAGGCAAGCAACAGGCTGAGCCCTTCTGTGCCGGGCAGCCCTGGGTCAAGCCTATTGAAGCTGAAGATGTGGTGACCTACCTGTTTTCAATTGCCCTGTTACCGGGGGCGGCCAACTTCCTGGATCTGATCTTTTACGCCAATCCGGGTGATGGTGATGAATATTTGCCACGAATAGTCGGCCCGGCTCCGGCCTCTGCCGCCCAGACCGCTTTTGTCAATGACATTAACAGCAAGCTGATTGCCAGAGCCGCTAATATTTCAACCCCGGAGACCAACCCGGGTGAACTGGGCTCCAACGGCTGGGGCCTTGGCAAAGACAAGACGGAAAACGGCAAGGGCATGGTGCTTGGGAACCCGCACTTTCCGCATACAGGTAACCTGAGGTTTTGGCAGTCCCATGCCACCATTCCCGGACACCTGGATGTGATGGGTGGCTCTCTGGTCGGCATGCCGGGCCCAATCAATATTGGTTTCAACAAAGATCTCGCCTGGACCCATACCTTCTCCACCGCCGAACATTTTGTGGTCTATAACCTGGAGCTGGTTTCCGGCGACCGAATGCAGTATCTGTTTGATGGTGAGCCTATGCCTATCAGCAAGGAAACCGTGCAGGTGCTGGTCAATGCCGGTCCGGCGGGTATGCTGGTAGCCGAAAAAGATATCTATACCACTCCCAAGGGACCTATAGTCGAAGCGCCTGCCACCCAGGCACCTTTTGGCTGGGATGATGGCCAGGCCTTTATGTTGCAGGATGCCAACATGGCGACCATGGATCCCGTGGATCACTGGCTGGCGATGAACATGGCCGCCAACAAACAGGAGTTTGTGCAGGCATTTAAAGACTATGACGGCATGATCTTCAATAACACCATGTATGCCGACAGGGAAGGCAACGCCTTCTATATCGATGACTCTACCGTGCCGGGATTATCCGAGGCGGCTGTGGTATTGCTGAAAACTTCCCCTGAGATCAAGGCGGCCAAGGCGCAGGCGGGCTTTACCATATTGCCGGGCAATACCTCACTGTTCGCCTTCGATGGCTCCACGCCTTTCGAGCGGGCGCCCAAGTTGGAACGCACAGACTTTGTGCAAAACTCCAATAACTCCTTCTGGTCTACCAACCCGGCCGAGCCGCTGGAGTATTTCTCCCCCATGTATGGCCCGGAGCGTGGCCAACTGAGCATGAGAACCCGTATGGGTCTCAAGCTGCTTGGTGATGCCGCCGGTAGTGATGGCAAGTTCAACCTGGATGAACTGGAGGCGGCAGTGCTCAACAACCGCAGCTATCTGGCCGAAATGGTTTTGGATGATCTGATTGCCCAGTGTGAGGCAAAGGGCAGTGAACCTGTAATGGTCGGTACCCTTGCCAAGGATATCAGTGCTGCCTGCGCGGCGCTCAAGGCCTGGAATGGTCATCAGGACAACGACAGTAAAGGCGGCGCTTTGCTTCGGGAATTCGCCCACCTGTTCAATGACAAAACCATGTTGACCCAAGGCTTTGATTATCTACAGCCGGCGACCACTCCCACAGGACTGAGTTCTGACGGTTCGGCGCTCACTGCGCTGGCGCATGCCGCGCTCAACCTGGAAGCGGCCGGTTTTGCCGTTGATGCGCCCCTTGGCAGTGTGCAGTTTGTCGAGCGTTCATTGCCGGATGGCAGCGCCAGTGGTGTGCGTTTGCCCTGGCCCGGCAGTCATCATGCCGAGGGTGGTTTCAACGTATTTTCCACCAAGACCAGTGGTGACGATACGCTGATCCCGCAGCACTCTTACGCTCCGGCAACCGATGTACTGAGCGGCAAAGCGCTGGATTCCGGTCTGAGCGCCAAGGGCTATCAGATTCGTTATGGCTCCAGCTGGATGATGGCGGTGAGCTTTACCGATGAGGGCCCGGAGGCGAGAGGGATACTGACCTACTCAGAGACCAGCAATATTCTGCGTCCCGAGTTTGCCGATCAGACCGCGCTCTACTCCAGTGAGAAACGTTTCCGCCCCTTGCTGTTCAAAGAAGCGGATATTGATGCGGCAACCGTATCCAAGATGGACCTGACGCTCGAGCGTTAAGCACTATTCATTCTGCTTCAATGCCGCTCATCTTGATGAGCGGCATTTTTGTCTGCTGCCAGGCTGTTAATAAAATTACAATTTTGATTGTGATCATTGGCGGATTTTATTCCGGGTTTGCTGTGCTTTGTCTCATTTATCTTTTGAGTGTGTCGGCGGTCACGGCTGCCGGTTTTCTCCTCTGTGCTTGGGCTTTATCGATTGAGATTCAAGGTAGCACCTGTGTTTCCGCGGTTTTACAGGCTGAAATTAATTTGTTGCTGAATTGAAATTTTATTACAGCTAAAGGCCGATCTGGATCCCAGTTATGACGTAGAGCCCAAGTTCTGTGGTGCGAATAGCGGTTCAGATCAATTTCTTTGCCGGGTGATTGGCTATGCTTGCCGCCAATTTCAGCCGAAGTTAAGGTAATCCTTATGCAACAAGAGATCACAGGTACGCAGGTTCAAGACGCTGTACTGACCCCCACTGTTACGGACAAGGTGCAAGTTTCCCGCTCGCTGCCCTGGACGGCCCAGGACACCACTTGGATGCTGAGTTTATTTGGCACAGCCGTGGGCGCCGGGATCCTGTTTTTACCTATGAATGCCGGTCTCGGTGGTTTTTGGCCGCTGTTGTTGCTGACCATTTTGATAGGTCCTATGACTTATCTGTCTCACCGGGGCTTGTCTCGCTTTGTCTGTGCCTCGAAGATTGAAGGCAGTGATATCACTCAAGTGGTCGAGGAGTACTTCGGTGTTGGTGCCGGTCGCGCCATTACCTGGCTCTATTTTTTGGCCATCTATCCGATTGTGTTGATCTATGGCGTGAGTATCACCAATACGGTTGACAGTTTTATGGTGCATCAATTGGGGATGGCATCCTTACCGCGTTGGTTACTGTCCGGGGCTTTGATTGCCGGTATGATGGCCGTGATGGTAGCCGGTGAGCGGTTGATGCTCAAAGTGACTCAATTCCTGGTCTATCCTCTGGTCGGCATCTTGCTGTTTATGTCGCTCTATCTCATTCCCGATTGGAAGATGGATGCCTTGATGCAAGTTCCATCGGCCGGAGAGTTTCTCGGTATTGTTTGGGTCACCATCCCTGTGTTGATCTTCTCCTTTAACCATTCTCCGGCTATTTCCCAGTTTGCGGTATCGCTAAAGCGGGAACATGGTGCCAATGCGGCCAAGAAGGCCGATATGATCTTGCGCAATACCGCCATGATGCTGCTGGGGTTTGTGATGTTGTTTGTGTTTTCTTGTGTTCTGGCCATGAGTCCGGCACAACTGGCACAAGCCAAGGCATCCAACCTGCCGATTTTGTCTTACCTGGCCAATATCCATGACAGTGTATTTATCAGCTATGTGGGGCCGGTTGTTGCGTTTGTGGCCATAGTATCCTCTTTCTTCGGCCACTATCTCGGAGCCACTGAAGGATTGAAGGGAATTGCCTCCAAACAGTTGCCATTTGTTCGAGAGCGTTGCAGCGACAAGGGACTGAATCGCGGTATTCAGCTGTTTATGTTCCTGACCGTTTGGGGCGCGGCGATTGCCAACCCCAGTATCCTGACGATGATTGAAGCTCTGGGCGGCCCAGTGATTGCGGCCATTCTCTATCTTATGCCTATGTATGCCGTTTACAAAGTACCGGCACTCAAGGCCTATCGCGGTCGCTTGAGCAACATCTTTGTGATCGTGGCCGGTTTGATGTCTATGACCGCCATTTTTTACTCCTTCTTCCAAGGCTAAGCTACTGAGGTGAGCATGTTCAGTACCTTTGATATTTTCAAGATAGGTGTGGGCCCTTCCAGCTCCCATACCGTAGGCCCTATGAAGGCGGCGCGGGATTTTGTCGAGCAGTTGCATCTTGAAGGACGTTTGAGTCGACTGACCCGGGTAAGTGTCGATGTTTACGGTTCTCTGTCATTGACCGGCAAGGGCCACCATACCGATATCGCCATCATCATGGGGTTGGCGGGCAATAGTCCGGAGACTGTGGATATAGATGCGATTCCGACATTTATCCAACAGGTGCAGACCTGTGGTGAACTCGTGCTCGGACACGGGCACAAGGTGGCCTTTCCGGCCGATGCCGTGCAGTTTCACAGTGAGACCCTGCCGCTGCATGAAAATGCCATGCGGCTCACCGCCTGGGCCGGTGAGTTGGTATTGAGCAGCAAGACCTACTATTCCATCGGCGGTGGTTTTGTGGTGGAAGAGGCCGACTTTGGCAAACAAGTTGCGAGTGAGCAGAGCGTACCTTATCCCTTTACCAATGCCGAAGAGTTACTGTCACTGTGCCGCGAACATGGCATGAGTATCAGTGCCTTGATGCTGGCCAATGAAAAGGCATTGGCTCCGGAGGAGCGCATCTACCGTGGTCTTGGTAATATCTGGCACACAATGAAGCAAGCCATCGACAAGGGATGTCATACCGAAGGGATTCTGGCCGGGCCATTGAGAGTGCCAAGGCGGGCACCGGCACTGTTGCGACAATTGCAAACCGGAGAGCGCCTTTCCAGCGATCCTATGGTCATAGTCGATTGGGTGAACCTGTTTGCTTTGGCGGTCAGTGAAGAAAATGCGGCCGGTGGCCGGGTAGTGACTTCGCCGACCAATGGAGCGGCCGGGATTATTCCGGCAGTGATGGCCTATTTTGACAAGTTTATTCGTCCTTTGGGGCAGAAGGAGTACAGTCGCTTCTTGCTGACCGCCGCGGCCATAGGTGGGCTTTACAAGCGTAATGCCTCTATCTCGGGCGCCGAAGTAGGGTGTCAGGGGGAGGTCGGGGTTGCCTGCTCCATGGCGGCGGCCGGTTTGGCCGAGCTGATGGGAGCCAGCCCAGCCCAGGTGTGTATGGCGGCCGAAATCGGCATGGAGCACAATCTGGGGCTTACTTGCGATCCTGTCGCCGGGCAGGTTCAGGTGCCCTGTATTGAGCGTAACGCCATTGCCGCCGTGAAGGCGGTTAACTCGGCCCGAATGGCGCTGCGACGTAACTGTGAACCCAGAGTCAGCCTGGATAAGGTGATAGCCACCATGTATGAAACCGGCAAGGACATGAGCGCCAAGTACCGGGAAACCAGTCAGGGTGGCCTGGCCATTAAGGTTACCAGTATCTGCGCCTGAACTCAGGCGGGCTTTTCTTCATACATCAAGTAATGGCTCTGACTCATGCCCAGTGATTGGTAAGTTTGCTGGGCGCGAGCGTTTTCCTGCTCGACATAGAGCCTGAAGCTGGCGGCGCCCCCTTGGCGCTCTGCCAGCGCTTTGACCTCCTGATACAGGGCGCGGTAGATCCCCTTGCGTCTGTGCTCGGGTTTGATATAGACACTCTGGATCCAGAAGTAGTCGGCGGCGCGCCAGTCACTCCATTCATAGGTAACCATCAAGGAGCCTGCAATCTCTCCATCGATCTCCGCCACCAGATAAAAACCTTTGGCGGGGTTTTCCAATAGAGTGCTGACGCCACGGCTCAGGGTGTCGCTGTCCAGTGACAGTCCTTCGGTTTCCTGTGCCATCGCTTGGTTGAAGGCCACCAGGGCCTCGGCGTCTCTTGGGGTACCTTTTCTTATTAGCATAATTATTCCTTTGTGTTCTATTTGCTTTTGCCCCTGGATTGTTTGTGGGGCGGGGCACAATTTATCAGCAGTCTTATCCGGGCGCAAAGTACGATGATTTTGAACATGGCTATTTAGGTTGCCAGCTATGATGAGAGCCGGGCAGCGTGATGTAGATCATCTCTAAGGGGTACCCCCTGTGCTAAAATCGCGCACCGGCCTTGATGTCTGATCTCGGCCATCCGCCAAGGATATGGCCCCTCTCTTTTTCAAATATCAAGGTTTACACATGTCAAAACACGAACCTTCATTCGTTGGCCGTCAATGGTCACGCTGGATGGCTGTGCCCCTGTGGTTGCAAATTCTTATCGGTATGGTGCTGGGGATCCTGGTTGGGTTATGGCTTGGAGAACAGGCCAGTAACCTCAAACCTATCGGGACTCTATTTGTCAACACTATCAAGATGTTGATAGTGCCATTGGTATTCTGCTCATTGATAGTGGGCGTGACCTCAATGCAGGATACTGCCAAGATGGGACGGATAGGTTTTAAATCCTTTGCCTTCTATCTGGGTACCACATCTATCGCTATCAGCTTGGGGCTGGTGGTCGGCTCTGTGATCCGTCCCGGATCCGGGCTGAATATGACCCCAGAGGTAGGTACTGAAAAGGCGGCCCAAACCCCGTCAGTGATGGAAACCCTGATCAATATAGTACCGACTAACCCAGTATCGGCCTTGGCTGAAGGGCAGATATTGCAGGTGATCGTATTTGCCGTAGCACTGGGGGTTGCCTTGGTGTTGATTGGTGAGCATGGTAAACCGGCCATTCGGGTATTCGAGAGCCTGGCAGAAGCCATGTACAAGCTGACCGATATGGTGATGAAGTTGGCGCCTTATGGGGTGTTTGGCTTAATGGCTTGGGTCGCCGGTGAGTATGGCATGGAGATGCTGTTGCCACTCATTAAGGTGATTGTGGCTGTTTATGTCGGTTGTTTCCTGCATATTGTCGGTTTCTACAGTTTGATATTGAGTGTGTTTGCTCGCCTCAATCCGTTGCAGTTCTTCAAGGGGATCAGTAATGCGATGGCGGTTGCCTTCACCACCTCAAGCTCAGCCGGTAGTCTGCCGGCCAGTATGAAGTGTGCCAGTGAATACTTGGGGGTGAATAAGAAGATCTCCAGTTTTGTGTTGCCACTGGGTACTACCATCAACATGGATGGTACAGCTCTCTATCAAGGTGTGACCGCGCTGTTTGTGGCACAAGCCTTTGGCATAGACCTCACCTGGGTGGACTACATCACTATTATTCTGACCGCGACACTGGCTTCCATAGGTACTGCGGGTGTGCCCGGCGCCGGTTTGGTGATGTTGACTCTGGTGCTGACTACCGTTGGTTTGCCGCTGGAAGGGGTGGCGATTATTGCCGGTATTGACCGTATTCTGGATATGGCCCGCACCGTGGTTAACGTCTCTGGCGACTTAGTGGCTACCACTGTGATCGCCAAATCAGAAGATGAACTGGATATTGAGCACTACAATGCAGACATGGCACAGAGTGCCTTAATTGCAGAGCAGAATGCAGCCTCAGATGGAAAAAAGCTTGAGAGCTGAGTTCGTATAAGTCATAAAAAAACCGCCTTTCGGCGGTTTTTTTAGGTTGGCAGAATCTATTATAGACCTGCATCTGCGCGTAGCGCTTCAGCCTTGTTGGTTTGTTCCCATGGGAACTCGTCACGGCCGAAGTGACCATAAGCGGCAGTGCCTTGATAGATGGGGCGCGCCAGATCCAGCATCTCGGTCAGGCCGTATGGGCGCAGATCGAAGTGCTGACGAACCAATTGGATCAGCAGCTCTTGCGAGACTTTGCCGGTACCGAAGGTTTCCACACTGATGGAAGTCGGTTCGGCCACACCAATGGCGTAAGATACCTGGATTTCACAGCGATCCGCCAGACCGGCAGCCACTATGTTCTTGGCAACGTAACGGGCAGCGTAAGCGGCGCTACGGTCAACCTTGGATGGGTCTTTACCTGAGAAGGCGCCACCACCGTGACGGGCCATGCCGCCGTAGGTATCAACGATGATCTTGCGACCGGTCAAACCACAGTCACCCATGGGACCACCGATAACGAAACGGCCGGTTGGGTTGATGAAGTACTTGGTGTCCTTATTCAGCCACTGGGCAGGCAGTACCGGCTTGATGATGGTTTCCATCACGCCTTCTACCAGATCCGCCTGACTGACGCTGTCGCAATGCTGGGTAGAAAGTACCACGGCATCGATACCGACAATCTTGTTGTCTTCGTAAGCGAAAGTCACCTGAGACTTGGCATCGGGACGCAGCCAAGGCAGAGCGCCGCTCTTGCGTACTTCTGACTGGCGCTTAACCAACTGGTGAGCGTAAGTGATAGGAGCCGGCATCAGCACGTCAGTCTCATTGCTGGCGTAACCAAACATCAGACCCTGGTCACCGGCACCCTGCTCTTTGGGATCGGCGCGGTCTACACCCTGATTGATATCGGGGGACTGCTTGCCGATGGCGTTCAGTACCGCACAGCTGTCGGCATCAAAACCCATATCTGAGTGGGTATAACCAATATCGCGAACGGTTTTACGGGTCAGCTCTTCAATATCAACCCAGGCTGAGGTGGTGACTTCACCGGCCACCAGTACCATGCCTGTCTTGACCAGGGTTTCACAGGCTACACGGGCCTTGGGATCCTGAGCCAGAATCGCGTCGAGTACCGCATCAGAAATCTGATCGGCGATTTTATCTGGATGTCCTTCTGAGACCGACTCAGAGGTAAACAAGTGTTTTGCCATAATTCGGAAAATCTCGTCTTTGGAATTCAAACGTGTAGAAGCATCTACATCTAGACGGCCATTTTAGTTGAATTCAACCTGGATAACACCCCTTGTCGCAAATATTTGTGCGCCAAGACGCAGGAATGGGCGTGAACAACTAAAACCTTTTTTCACTGTTTTCAGCTATTTTGCTGAAATATGAAGGTTAAATTTGTCGCGGTTTCAGTGTTTTTTGTCTGCGATATAGATCCCATGCCTGAAGTGAAAGTTGTTTTTGAGCCTGATTACCGTTCACTTTGTTAGGTGGGTGTTTTGCCTTTGTTGTTTAAGTGTAGGCAGTAGGTGAGCTTGTCGATATCAATGACGACCCGAGAAGGTGAATTTTATTTGCGTCCTTCTGCCCGGTGGGGGAAAATATGGCTCCATTTTGCCCAAGACCTCTAAGAAATAAGCAGGAGAGAGCATGTCTTCCCGTAAAGAACTCGCTAACGCTATCCGTGTTTTAAGTATGGACGCAGTCCAAAAGGCCAATTCCGGCCACCCTGGGGCTCCCATGGGGATGGCTGATATTGCCGAAGTCCTGTGGCGGGATCACCTCAAGCACAACCCTGTGAACCCTCAATGGGCCGACCGTGACCGCTTTGTGCTGTCAAACGGCCATGGGTCCATGCTGCATTACTCATTGCTGCATCTGAGCGGTTATGATTTGGGTATTGACGATCTCAAGCAGTTCCGTCAGCTGCACTCTCGTACTCCGGGCCACCCTGAATATGGTTATGCCCCTGGCATCGAAACCACCACAGGGCCTCTGGGTCAAGGCATCACCAATGCCGTGGGGATGGCGATTGCAGAAAAGACTCTGGCGGCTCAGTTTAACCGCGAAGGTCACGATATTGTCGATCACCACACTTATGTCTTCATGGGTGACGGCTGTCTGATGGAAGGTATCTCCCATGAGGCCTGTTCTCTGGCCGGTACTCTGGGTCTTGGCAAACTGATCGCCTTCTGGGATGACAACGGTATCTCCATCGATGGTCATGTTGAAGGTTGGTTCAGCGATGATACTCCCAAGCGCTTTGAAGCTTACGGCTGGCACGTGGTTGCCGGTGTCGATGGTCACGACCCACAGGCTATTAACGCCGCCATTGAAGCCGCTAAGGCCGATCCGCGTCCATCGCTGATCTGCTGCAAGACCGTCATAGGTTACGGTTCTCCCAACAAGTCCGGTTCTCACGATTGCCACGGTGCGCCGCTGGGTGATGCTGAAATTGCCGCCACCCGTGAATTCCTGGGCTGGAAGCACGATCCATTTGTGATCCCATCTGAAATCTATGCTGCCTGGGATGCCAAGGAAACCGGTAAGGCCGCCGAAAGTAGCTGGAACGACAAGTTCGCTGCCTATGAAGCCGCTCACCCAGCGCTGGCCGCCGAGCTCAAGCGTCGCCTCAACGGTGAACTGCCTGCCAACTTTGACGCCGATGCCAAAGCCTACATAGAGCAGCTGCAGGCCAATCCTGCCAATATCGCTTCTCGCAAGGCCTCGCAAAATGCACTGGAAGCCTTCGGTAAAATGTTGCCTGAATTCTTAGGGGGCAGTGCCGATCTGGCACCTTCCAACCTGACCATGTACTCAGGTTCCAAGGCTATTTCGGCCGAAGATGCCAGCGGCAACTACCTGCACTATGGTGTGCGTGAGTTTGGTATGACCGCCATCATCAACGGTATTGCCCTGCACGGTGGGTTTGTACCTTACGGTGCCACCTTCCTGATGTTTATGGAATACGCCCGTAACGCCATGCGGATGGCTGCGCTGATGAAGGTGCAGAACATTCAGGTCTATACCCACGACTCCATCGGTCTGGGTGAAGACGGCCCGACTCACCAACCGGTTGAGCAGATTGCCTCTTTGCGTATGACTCCTAACATGAGCACCTGGCGCCCATGTGACCAGGTAGAATCTGCTATCGCCTGGAAATACGCCATTGAGCGCAAAGACGGCCCAACTTCGCTGATCTTCTCGCGTCAGAACCTGACCCAGATGCCACGCAGCGCCGAACAACTGAATGATGTGGCCAAGGGCGGTTATGTGCTGGTGGATTGCGAAGGCGCGCCTGAGCTGATCATCATTGCCACCGGCAGCGAAGTCGAGTTGGCGGTTAAGGCCCAGGTTGAGCTGGCCGCTACTGGCGCCAAGGTGCGCGTGGTTTCCATGCCATCTACCGACGTATTTGACCAGCAAACCGCGGCTTATAAAGAAGCTGTACTGCCAGCCAATGTCACAAAACGACTGGCCGTGGAAGCGGGCATAGCCGATTACTGGTATAAGTATGTCGGCCTGAATGGCCGCATTATTGGCATGACGACTTTCGGTGAGTCGGCGCCTGCCAATCAGTTGTTTGAGATGTTCGGTTTCACTGTCGATAAAGTGGTTGAAGCCGGTAAGGCTCTGCTCGTCTGAGCCGCGCCTGCCTGATTGGAAATGACTGTGCGGCAACCAGGCAATGGAATGCCGCACAGGAAGTGCAACGGCCTGTCGGGAAGTCAGGCCGTTACCCAATCAGCATCCCTCATTAGAGGAACAGGATCTCCATGATCAGAGTCGCAATCAATGGTTATGGCCGCATCGGCCGTTCAATTCTCCGTGCCTTATACGAATCGGGTAAAAGGCAGCAAATTCAGATCGTTGCTATCAATGAACTGGCTAAGCCCGAGGCCATAGTCCACCTCACCAACTATGACACCACCCATGGTCGCTTCCATAGCCGCGCGAGCCTTGCCGACGGCATGATGCAACTGGGGGACGATAGTATTACCCTGTTGGCCGAGCCGGAGGCGGACAAACTGCCCTGGGGCGAGCTGGATATCGACTTAGTGTTCGAAGCCACCGGCGCCCTGTCTGATAGACAGAGTTGCGAGGCTCATATCCAGGCCGGTGCCCGCCAGGTATTGATAAGTCACCCCTCTTCGGCGGATGTTGACGCCACCATAGTCTATGGTGTCAACCAGGAACTGTTGGCCGCCGAGCACACTGTGGTGTCCAACGCATCTTGTACCACCAACTGTATTGTCCCTGTCATCGATGTGCTGGATCGGCATTTCGGGGTCAAGAGCGGTGCCATTACCACTATCCACTCGGCGATGAATGATCAACAGGTGATAGATGCCTATCACGACGATCTGCGCCGAACCCGCGCCGCCGGGCAATCGATTATTCCGGTAGATACCAAGCTTGCCCGAGGCATAGAGCGTATCTTGCCGCAGATGAAGGATAAGTTTGAGGCTATCTCTGTACGGGTGCCCACTATTAATGTCACCGCCATCGATGTGTCTGTGACCCTCAACGACAGAGTGGATATTGCCAAGGTAAACCAGGTGCTGGAACAGGCGACCCATGGCAGGCTCGAGGGGATTCTGGGCTATACTGATGAGCCTCTGGTATCATGCGATTTTAATCATGATCCGCGCTCCAGCGTGGTCGATGGTACCCAGACCCGGGTCAGTGATGGCCAACTGGTGAAGCTGTTGCTTTGGTGCGACAACGAATGGGGCTTTGCCAACCGCATGTTGGATACGGCATTGGCGATGATCAAGGCCCGCAGCGCCTGAGAGACTGCAACAGATTATTCCAGGGGGCAGGGAAGCTGCCGCCCTTAGTGAAACAGATTTGTTTTTGATTAAGAAGGAAGCGTAAAAATGGCAATTATCAAGATGTCAGAGCTGGATCTTCAGGGTAAGCGCGTGCTGATCCGTGAAGATCTCAACGTGCCGGTGGCCGATGGTGTCGTCACCAGCGATGCGCGTCTGCGGGCGTCACTGCCCACCATCAAGTTGGCACTGGAAAAAGGGGCCGCCGTGATGGTGATGTCCCACCTGGGACGACCAACCGAAGGCGAATACAATGAGGAGTTTTCCCTCAAGCCTGTGGTGGATTATCTGGCCAAGGCGCTGGACTGCCCGGTGCGTCTGGAAAAAGACTATCTGGATGGCGTCGAAGTTGCCCAAGGCGAAGTCGTGGTGTTTGAAAACGTCCGCTTCAACAAGGGTGAGAAGAAAAACGACGAGGCGCTTTCTAAGCAGCTGGCAGCCCTGTGTGATGTCTATGTGATGGATGCCTTCGGTACCGCTCATCGCGCCCAGGCCTCGACTCACGGAGTCGGCATGTTTGCCCCGATAGCCTGCGCCGGCCCATTGCTGGCGGCAGAGCTGGATGCCCTGGGTAAGGCGATGGATAACCCGGCGCGTCCCTTGGTGGCGATTGTCGGTGGCTCCAAAGTGTCGACCAAGCTGACAGTGCTTGAGTCTCTGTCCGGCATAGTGGATCAACTGGTGGTGGGTGGTGGTATCGCCAACACCTTTATTGCCGCCGCTGGCCATCCTGTGGGCAAGTCACTCTATGAAGCCGACCTTATCGATGAAGCCAAGCGCCTGGTGGCCAATGCCCAGAGCCGTGGCGGTGATATCCCTGTGCCTACCGACGTAGTGGTTGGCAAGGAGTTCAGCCCGGCAGCCGTGGCTACCTTGAAGCCAGTGGCCGAGGTTGCCGACGATGAGATGATCTTCGACATAGGCCCGGACAGCGCCGAAGCTCTGGCAGCTATCCTGCAACAAGCCGGTACCATAGTCTGGAACGGCCCGGTTGGGGTGTTCGAGTTCGATCAGTTCGGCGAAGGAACCAAGCGTATCGCCCAGGCGATCGCCGAGTCACCGGCCTTCTCCATCGCAGGTGGTGGTGATACTCTGGCCGCCGTGGATAAATACGGCATTGCCGACAAGGTGTCATACATTTCTACCGGCGGCGGCGCCTTCCTCGAGTTCCTCGAAGGTAAAGAGTTACCGGCAGTGGCCATGCTCAAGGCCCGCGGTAACTGAGCAAAGTCAAAAGAATTATAAAGAAACCGCTCCCGGCTTTGCCGGGAGCATCAAGTTAAATCCAAGCGATAGCGACCTCGGTGAAGCAATTCACCCTATTACTGGAGTAAAAAATGGCCCTTATTTCCCTACGCCAAATGCTGGACCACGCCGCCGAACATGGATACGGTGTCCCGGCGTTCAATGTCAACAACTTGGAGCAGATGCGTGCCATCATGCAGGCCGCCGAAGCCACTGACAGCCCTGTGATTGTGCAGGCTTCAGCCGGTGCCCGTAAGTATGCCCGTCCTCAATTCCTCAAGTATCTTATGGCTGCGGCCCTCGAGCAGTATCCGGATATCCCTGTGTGTATTCACCAGGATCACGGTACCCACCCTGACGTGTGTCAGCGTTCCATCCAGCTCGGCATGAGCTCTGTGATGATGGACGGCTCCTTGATGTCTGACGGCAAGACTCCTGCCTCTTATGAGTACAACGTCGATGTCACCCGCAAGACAGTGGCGTTTGCCCACGCCTGTGGTGTTTCTGTTGAAGGTGAAATCGGTTGTCTGGGTAGCCTGGAAACCGGTATGGCCGGTGAAGAAGACGGTATCGGTGCCGAAGGCACTCTGAGCCACGAGCAGATGCTGACCAGCCCAGAAGAAGCCGCCCGCTTCGTGGCCGACACTCATGTGGATGCCCTGGCCATCGCCATAGGTACCAGCCACGGTGCTTACAAGTTCAGCCGCAAGCCTACCGGCGATGTGCTGCGTATCGACCGCATCAAAGAGATCCACGCCCGTATCCCCAACACTCACCTGGTCATGCACGGCTCTTCTTCTGTACCTCAGGAGTGGCTGCAGATCATCAACCAGTATGGTGGCGCGATCCCTGAAACTTACGGCGTGCCGCTGGAAGAGATTGTTGAAGGCATCAAGCACGGTGTACGTAAGGTTAACATCGACACAGATTTGCGTCTGGCATCTACCGGTGCGGTACGTAAGTTCTTGGCCGAAAACCCAACTGAGTTTGATCCACGCAAATTCCTCAAGGCCTCCATGGAAGCCATGGCCGACATCTGTACCGTGCGCTACGAAGCCTTCGGTTGTGCCGGTATGGGCTCCAAGATCAAGCCGCTGTCACTGCAGGCCATGTACAAGCGTTATCAGACCGGCGAACTGGACCCACAGATCAACCTGTAATCCCGTTCTCTGTATTGAAAGCCCGCATTCGCGGGCTTTTTTACTTTTAGCTTCCAGAGTGTAAATCTGAGGTGGGTGCGAGTTGTTGCGCCTTGGCTGTTACGACACACTTGGGTGATAGGGTTGAGGTTGGCGGAGTGTTATCCGGATGGCTCTGAGTCATCACAACGCCTTTTTGATAAGCTTGGCTAGGTTGGCGATTGATTGCTCCAACTTTGTCCCGCCAGGCAGTGAGGCGTTGATGCGAAAACAGTGGCTGAACTCCCGGTGCGCCGAGAACATCTGTCCCGGCGCCAGGCTTATTCCTTGCCTGAGCGCCTGGCGATAAAGCTCTGTGGTGTCCCGCCCCTCGGGTAACTCTACCCAGAGAAAATAGCCGCCATCGCCAAAATGCACTCTGACACTGTCGGGTAAGCGGCTCTTCAATGCCTGCCAGGTGGCAAACTTTCGCTGCTCCAGGGTGCGCCTCAATTGTCGCAGGTGGGTCTCATAACTGCGGGTCGAAAGGTAATGGGCCAGCGCCAATTGCACCGGGGTGCTGGTGGCCAGGGTGCTCATCAGTTGCAGTTTTTGAATACTGAGCGCCATCTTGCCGGCGGCCACCCAACCGACGCGAAAACCGCCCACCAGAGACTTGGAGAAGGAGCCGCAGTGCAGGGTTCTGTTGTCCGGGTCGAAGGCCTTGGCCGGCAGGGGCTTCTCCTTGCCAAAATAGAGTTCACTGTAGACATCGTCTTCAATCAAAAAGCAGTCGTGTTCCTGCAAGAGTTTCAGCAAACGACGCTTCTTGTCATCGCTCATACTGCAGCCAAGGGGATTTTGAAAGTTGGTCATCAACCAGCAGGCCTTGACCCTGTGAGTTTGCAGCGCCTGGGCCAGAGACTGTAGATCTATCCCTTCCTGGGGATGGGTGCGAATGGCGAGCGCCTTGAGGCCGAGGCGCTCCAGCGATTGCAGCGCGCCGTAGAAGGCGGGGTTTTCTATCACCACCCAATCCCGGGGACGGGTGACCGCCTGCAGGCTCAGGTTCAATGCCTCCAGTGCCCCCGCGGTGATCACTATTTCATCCGGCGAGATGCTCATTCCCTGCGCCGCGTAGCGCTGGGCTATGATATGCCTGAGCGCCGGGTTCCCGGGGGGCAGATTGTCCAGAGCGCTGGCGGAATCCAGGGTCTTGGCGCTTGAAATCAAGGCCCGGTTCAACTGTTTGTGGGGCGACAGCCCGGGATCCGGGTAGGCGGAGCCAAACCCCGTGATCCCCGGATCGCGACTGGCCTGCAACACCTCAAAGATAAAGGCGTTGATATCCACCGACTCGGCGCGGGTCACAGCACTGGACTGGTGCAGACCTTGAGGCTTGGGGGCAGCCACTTTCGGGGCGACAAAGTAACCTGAGCGGGGGCGGGAGATTATCCAGCCCTGGCTCTCCAACACCTGATAGGCATGCATCACTGTCATCAAACTCATCTGGCTCTGCTGAGTCTGCTCCCTGAGTGAAGGTAAGCGGTCACCCACCTGCCAGACACCGCTCTGTATCTGCTGCCTCAATTGCTGGATCAGGGTTTCATATTTGGCCATGGTTTACTCTGCTTTATTGCCAGTGCCCAGCATAACAATTATTCAATCTGTTATATATAAAATCGTATTTTCTGTATCTATTATAGTTTTGTCTCAGTCCTTAAGATGCCAGCCAGGTTTATTGACCCTTTGAGGTGGTTCATGTTTGGACTGGATGCACTCGAAATGGCACGCATACAGTTTGCCTTCACGGTTTCTTTTCACATTATCTTCCCGGCCATCACCATTGGCCTGGCAAGTTATCTCGCGGTACTGGAAGGGCTTTGGCTCAAAAAGCGTAATCCGGTATACAAGCAGTTGTATCATTTTTGGTCCAAGGTATTTGCGGTCAACTTTGGTATGGGGGTGGTTTCCGGGTTAGTGATGGCTTACCAGTTCGGCACCAACTGGAGCGGCTTTTCCGAGTTTGCCGGCAGTATTACCGGCCCTCTGTTGACCTATGAAGTGTTGACCGCCTTCTTCCTCGAAGCCGGATTTCTGGGGGTGATGCTGTTTGGCTGGAAAAAAGTCGGCGATCAGCTGCACTTCTTCTCCACCTGTATGGTCGCCCTCGGCACCCTAATGTCCATGTTCTGGATCTTGGCCTCCAACAGCTGGATGCACACGCCGCAGGGTTTTGTCATTGAAGCCGGTCAAGTAGTACCGACAGACTGGTTGGCGGTTATCTTCAACCCTTCCTTTATTCCGCGTCTTTCGCATATGGCGGTGGCCGCCTTTATCTGCTGCGCCTTGATGGTGGCGGCATCGGGCGCCTGGCACCTGCTTAAAGGCAACGACAGCCCGGCGGTGCGCAAGATGTTTTCCATGGCGCTGTGGATGATCCTCGCCTGTGCACCTTTGCAGGCCTTGCTTGGGGATATTCACGGGCTCAATACCCTGGAGCATCAGCCGGCCAAAGTCGCCGCCATGGAAGGCCACTGGGACAACAGCTCAGGTGAGCCGACACCGCTTATTCTGTTTGGCTGGCCCAATATGGAGACAGAAACCACTGACTATGCCCTCAAGATCCCGGCGCTGGCCAGTTTGATCCTGATGCACGACAGCCAGGCCCAGGTGCCGGCGCTGAAGGAGTTTGCCGTGGAAGACAGGCCCAATGTCCCTATCGTCTTTTGGTCATTTCGGGTCATGGTCGGATTGGGCATGTTGATGCTGCTGCTCGGTGTCGTCAGCCTTTGGCTCAGGCGCAGTGGTGGCCTGTACCAGCGCCGCTGGTTTCTGCGCTTCAGTCTGTGCATGGGACCATCGGGACTCATAGCGCTGTTGGCCGGTTGGATAACCACGGAAGTGGGGCGGCAACCCTGGATCATTCATGGGGTAATGCGCACCCAGGATGCGGTCTCCGCCCATGGCGAGCTGCATATGAGCCTTAGCCTGCTGGGGTTCTTTGTGGTCTACAGCCTGGTGTTTGGTTTGGGGTATCTCTATCTGCTCAATCTTATCCGTCAGGGGCCCAAGGTCGAGGAAGACTTATCCGAAAGCCCGGCGTTGGTCGGGCGAATTTCACAGTTTCACAGCGACGAGCTGCATAAGGAGAGCTGAGTATGGGTATCGATCTGGCTGTTATCTGGTTTGTGATTATTATTTTCGCCACTTTGATGTACATAGTCATGGATGGTTTCGACTTGGGAGTGGGGATACTGCTGCCCTTGGTTGGAGACCAGCATGACAAAGATATCATGGTGAACTCAGTGGCACCTGTGTGGGACGGCAATGAAACCTGGCTGGTATTGGGCGGGGCAGCTCTGTTCGGTGCCTTTCCGTTGGCTTATGCGGTGATTATCGATGCCTTGTCGATTCCGCTGACCTTTATGCTGGTGGCGCTGATCTTTCGAGGCTTGGCATTTGAGTTTCGCTTCAAGGCGTTTGAAGGCCACAGAAAAGCCTGGGACAGGGCATTTGCCATCGGCTCTGTGGCAGCGACCTTCTTCCAGGGGGTGGTGCTGGGGGCTGTGATATCCGGTTTCCCCGTCATAGATCGCAGCTTTGCCGGTTCGCAGCTCGATTGGCTGGCGCCTTTTCCGCTTTTATGCGGTGTCGGTCTGGTGGTCGCTTACGGGCTCCTTGGCAGCAGCTGGCTGATCATGAAGACCCAGGAGCATCTGCAGCAACAGATGTTTTTGCTGAGCCGCTCTTTGCTCATAGGCTTGCTGGTGGCGATAGTGCTGGTCAGTATCTGGACGCCTTTGGCACATCCCCAAATCGCCGAGCGATGGTTTTCGCTGCCGAACCTTATTTTCCTGTCAC
This sequence comes from Shewanella carassii, assembly GCF_002777975.1. Lineage (GTDB taxonomy): Bacteria > Pseudomonadota > Gammaproteobacteria > Enterobacterales > Shewanellaceae > Shewanella > Shewanella carassii. The sequence goes on along the minus strand of NZ_NGVS01000005.1, from coordinate 90,556 downwards.
CCGTGCCTTTATTGACGGCGCTGCTGGGATGGAATCTGTATCAGGGCCTGCAAAGGCAAGATACTTACCAACCCTTTGTGATGACACTGCTGTTGGTATTACTGGGGTTCTGCGGTCTTGGGATCAGCATCTGGCCCTATATTATTCCTCCAGGTATCAATATCTGGCAGGCTTCGGCCCCACCCCAGAGCCAAGGCTTCATGCTGGTGGGGGCGTTGTTTATTATCCCGATTATTCTTGTTTATACCTGCTGGACCTATTATGTGTTCCGAGGCAAGGTGAGCGCCGATGATGCCTATCATTAATGCTTTTAGGGGCCGGGCCATCCGGCTGTTGGCCCCGGCTAAGGCTTGGCTCGATAGCCGTCCAGGCTGTTGGATGCTGCTGCTTTGGTGCTTGAGTGTGCTTTCTTTGCTGAGTGTCTCTTCGCTGTTGCGACTGCTGATGTCTGCGGCCGGGTTGAAGGCCTGATTTGTTCGTCCCCTTTGAGGCTAAGCCCGTTATTAGTGTCAGGATTTAGGCCTTTTCTGTGACAAAATGCGAGCTGTTTCGCATTTTGCTACATAGATGTTACTATGGCGCCCGTTTTTTTAGGGGATTGCTTTGAACGGAGATGTACAAGAATGAAAAAACTGCTTAGCGCTGCAGCCATTCTGTTGGTCGCGCCCTTTGCTCACGCTGGGGCTGATTTTGTCGAGGGCGAGAAGACATTTGCCGGTGAGGCGGAGTTGGGGGCAACCCTGACCACAGGTAACACTGAAACCTCTTCGGTGAAGGCTCGCCTGGCGATGAAACACGAACTGGGCAACTGGGAAAACCAGTATCTGCTCGAAGGACTGTACAAGGAAGACTCTGAAGAAGTTACCGCCAAGCGTTACTTTGGTGGTGTTCAGGGTAACTATCGTCTGGATGAGCGCAGCTATCTGTTTGCCAACACCAGTTACGAAGCCGATCCCTTTACAGGTTATGATTACAAGTTCAACAGTGCGGCCGGTTACGGCTACCGTATTTTTCAGGGCAGCAAGAGTTTCCTGGATGCCGAGATAGGTCCAGGTTATCAGTATCAACGCCTGGACAGCGAGCAGAGCGCCATTCTGGGCTATAACTCCGACGCCAGCTGGGTCGCTCACGGGGTGATCAACTATGAATTGGAGATCAGCAAGACCTCTAAGTTCCGTCAACTGTTTATCGCCGACTATGGCGACAAGCTAGATGCCCGCTCCGAGACATCGCTGACCGCCAATATCATAGGTGCGCTGGCGATGAAGTTTGCCGTGATAGTGCGTTATAACAGCGATCCGCTGGATGATAAAAAGAGCACTGACACTGAAACCAACATGACACTGCTGTATTCTTTCTAAAAAAGCCGTGACATAAAAAGTGTGAACCAGATAAAAGCGCCTGCGGGCGCTTTTGTGATCTATGGTTGTTTTATTGCTGTTTTTTGTGCGGTCCTTTGTTCAACCTGTCGCTTATAGGTTGTTCTTGCTCACTTAAATTGCAGAATTTTGCGTTTTATCAAGATTTGCCTTCGGTTTCTTGTGCTAGGTTTTAGCTAATTTCCTACCGAGAGATAATTGAAATGAAGTTGATGCGTTTGCATGGGGGCTGCGCAGCCTTAGGAGGAATTTTGTCCGGACTGTTTTCGCCTGCGGTCCTGGCTAGCACGGAAGCCGTAAACAACCTGAGTCTGACCGACTCAACCGTGGGGTACCTGGCTCTGACTCTGTTTGCCATCGCCTATTTGCTGGTGATGGGGGAGGAGAAGCTGCACCTGAGAAAGTCCAAACCTGTGCTGGTTGCTGCCGGTCTTATCTGGGGCATGATAGGTTATGTCTATACCCAGAATGGCATGTCGGAAGTGGCTGAGGCCGCCTTCAAACACAACCTGCTCGAATATGCCGAACTGTTGCTGTTTTTGCTTGTGGCTATGACCTATATCAACGCCATGGAAGAGCGCCGATTGTTCGATGCCTTGCGTTGTTGGATGGTCAGTAAAGGATTTAGCCTGTATCAAATCTTCTGGCTTACCGGTTTCCTGGCCTTCTTCATCTCACCGGTTGCCGATAACCTGACCACCGCGTTGCTGATGTGCGCCGTGGTAATGAAAATGGGCGCCGAAAATCGCCGCTTTATCGTCCTTTCCTGTATTAATATCGTGGTGGCCGCCAATGCCGGTGGTGCCTTCAGTCCCTTTGGGGATATCACCACCCTGATGGTATGGCAAAAGGGTATGGTGCACTTTTCCGAGTTCTTTAAGTTGTTCCTGCCCTCACTGGTGAATTTCCTGGTTCCGGCGCTGATCATGAGCCTGTTTATTTCCAGGGAAAAATCTGATGCCTTGGTTGAAAAGGTCTACACCAAGACGGGCGCCAAGCGGATAGTGCTGCTGTTCCTGTTTACCATAGCCATGGCAGTGTGCACCCATTCACTGCTGGGGCTGCCGCCTGTGCTTGGCATGATGACAGGCCTTGGATTGCTGCAGTGTTTTGGTTTCTATCTGAGGAAGAATTTCCCGAAAGCACTGGCAAGAGCGCAGGAGAAGGCGCGCCTGATGCAGGATGAAAAGCGTCTGGAGCAACTAGGTAACGTGGTGCCCTTCGATGTCTTCAGCCGTATTGCCAGAGCCGAGTGGGACACCTTGCTATTCTTCTACGGCGTGGTGCTTTGTGTCGGCGGCTTGGGCTTTATGGGCTATCTGAGTATGGTGTCTCACGCCATGTACACCCAGTGGGATCCCACCTATGCCAATATCGCCATTGGAGTGCTGTCTTCTATCATAGACAACATCCCTGTGATGTTTGCCGTACTGACCATGAATCCGGATATGGCGCTGGGACAATGGTTGCTGGTGACTTTGACCGCCGGTGTCGGGGGCAGTTTGCTATCTATTGGTAGTGCTGCCGGGGTGGCCCTGATGGGCCAGGCCCGCGGGATATATACCTTCGGAGCTCACCTCAAATGGACTCCGGTGATCGCTCTTGGTTACATTGCCAGCATATTAGTGCATCTGTGGATCAACAGTTCGACCTTCTAACAAGGGGGCGAACAGACGGAGACAAAGCCGGTAGGCACCTTGGTGATGTTTCTGTATGAGATTGTTTGTTAAGTTTTTTAATTCTAAATCTCTGCTCTGAGAAGTAGTTCACGCTTCTCGTTAAAAGGATATAAACACCCATGCGGATTATTCTGGATGGGTGTTTTTTTCTTTTATACTGCGTTTATTGTCCTTTATGTGAACAATAGTATGCAGATAGGTTGCTGTTGGTTTGATGCCGATAAAGGCACGCTCAAACACTGTGGTTCACACAAGAGCTGGACACTTTCTTTCGTGGAACAGGTTACGCTGACTACACTGCTGGCGCAGCGAGGACGAGTGGTGTCCCGGATGCAGTTGGTACAAGCTGCCAAACTTCCCCCCGAACAGGTCTTCCTGCTCGAACAAGCCGTAGAAAATATCAAACAATATCTGGGACCAGAGCACGCGGGGCTCTTGGAGCAGATTGATCGAGAAGGTTTTTTGCTGCACAACCGCATCACATCTCGCAAGCCTATGCCGCTTTCGCCTAAGGGGCGTACCCTTTGGCGTCATTATTGTTGGATGTTATTTCTCATTATTTTGGCCTTATGGTTTATTTCATCCAGAGTCGGGCCACTCAATTACTTGGAAGTCCCCGATAAAGTGATGGTCGTCTCGCATCCATCCGGTGAACAAGTGTTTTTACGCTTTTATGGTGATCATCAAACCTTGACGTCCATGGCAGGATTTGCCGCTGGGATAGAGGCTTGGATTAAACGCTGTCCGGATAGTCGTTGGCGTACCGTCACTGTATCTCTGTGTGATGAAACCAAAGCCATCAGCCTGATCGCCAGGGGTGAAAATATGGATGGCGACCACATCAAAGCTTATAAACTGACGATGGCACAGATGACGGCCTGCTCTCCTGAGTATGCATGGCTGCAGGAGGCACTAGATTGTGAATGAGCCGATATTCAAGCTGTGGCAACAACTGCAACGACACCGAATTTGGATTATTCAGCTTTTGTTGCTGGCGGTTATTGGCACCGGGATCCTTTGGGTCGATAAGCGGATTTCCAACCACCTCAATCCCCATTTTAATTGTGAAGCGACGCTGATAGACCCATTGTTACCCGATCCCCATTCAGCAGAGAAGAAGCTGAGATTAAGGATCTTCTCCCAGGGTAATAGAGCTCTGATCCGAGTGGGATATCATCATATTGAGCAATCCTGGGTCGATATCGAATTGAGCGGCACCCTCAAAGGGGTTGAAGCCGGTTCTATGAGTTATTCAATCAATCTGGATAAACACCAGGAATGGTTACATGTTGCAGAGGATGAATTGCCCTCCTACTTATTGGGAATGAAGCGTCAAATCAAAAAATCGCTCGAACAAAGCGCCAGTTTGGACATCAAACTGCATGTATTGGAGATGGATGTCTTATCTGATTATGCTTTATTACGGGTGACCCCAGGGGATCATTTATGGGCTTGCCGTATGAGGGAGACTTCGTTCAATGAAGCGGAAACGCCGCTGAACACTTGGTTCAGCGGCTTAATGGATTAATTGGCGCTCGTGGGAGACAGCAGGGTTATTTCATTGCTGAGTTCAGTCCCGAAAACCTCGATAGCGACTTTGTAGCGGCTGACGGCACCATTGGCGGCATCGGCATCCCAATCCAGCCCTGATGGACTAAAGCTGTAACTGCCAACATCATCCAGTGCCCTGAGTGGCTCTGGGCATTCGGCTGCCGGGTCACAACTGTAGCTATAGGTAACATGCCAACGTTTCCAAGCCTTGGGCTTGGTGGAAGCCTGCTCTTCAGCCGGATAACCAAAGTAGGTAATGCGATACTTGGCGGCATTGGTGAGCGCTTTGCCTTCGGTGTTTTGCAAGGCAAAGATAACTTCTCCCGAATCGGGATTGAAGCTATTGAGGGTTAACTCAATGCTGCTGGCCTCGCCGATATCCAAGCTTGGGGTCTCAACCGGAGGAGGAGGTGGCGGTGGCGTAACCTCTCCGCCGCCATTGTTATTGTCATCATCGCTGCCACAGCCTCCCAGGAGCAGGGCCGAGCCGAGCAGCAGGCTCAGATAGCTGATTTTCATTGGATAGTCCTCAATTAAAGTGTCCGGTATGACAGGTAGTACATTCCATGTCTGTCTTGACACTGGCGGCCGGGCCCATGGTGCTGCTGGCACCGTGGCAACTCTGACAGCTCTGGGCTTCTGCGCTGGGTTTACTCTCAGGCAGGGCGCCTAAGTCTTCACCTTTGTGGGCTCGGTTCAGGAGTTCCACCAGGTGATAGACAATCGAGGCCGACAAGCGGTAGCAACGTTCACCTTTTTCGGAGAAGGTCTTGCCTGAAGCCTTGGACCAGTTACTGATGGAGGAGTGACATAGCACGCTGTTGGCAACCGAGGACTTGACCACCAGGGCGGTCTTTTCGGCGGTGGAGCCGATCCCGGCAACGAACGCATCACTGGACAGCGGCAGTTCGGTATTCTCGTAATAGCGGAACAGCGAGCCTATGACGGCAGCATTCTGGCCATTGATGTCATCGAGAATATTAACCAACATGCCTACCGCATTGAGGTTGCCGCAAAGCGTGCCTTGACCTGTGACCCCGGCAAAACCATAGCCGGCCAGTGCCGTTGGAATTGTGGCAAACTTGTCGGCATCGACGCTGGTCGATTGTGCCAGTTTGGTTACCATGGCGTGAAATACCTGATGCATGCAACCACCGCCGGTTTCATAGGCGAGTTTAGCTGTTTCCATGGCATCCAATGGGGCATATTTGAGTTTTTCTCCTAATGCCAGGCGATAGTTTCCTGACTCATCTGTGGCTGCAAAAGCGCAAGTGGCCGTGAGGCTGGCTCCGGCGGCTGCGGCACTTATCCCAATGATCTGGCCCAAGGCCTGACGTCTGTTGATGCTCATATGTATCACCCTTTGTTTGTTGTCTTTGTTTTTTTGCCGACTTGGTCGGTTGTCTTCAGCATAGGGGGATGGATTGTGAAAAGTGTGATTCAGCACACATGAAGATTTGTGCTCTTGTTACCGTGTTTTTGATGATTTAAATAGATTGGGGTTTATGTTAAACATCTTTTGTTGCGATTAATATTTGAGTTGCATCACTGAATTTGTTTCATTCATGTTAATTAAGGCGGTTTAGAGCCATCTTGGTTGTAATCTTCGCGGACTTCATCAGCCGGAACTGGCTCACAAAATATTACTTGTTTCTGTTTTAGCGGTGCCTTGGGCTGAGATGGATCACTTTTTAAACTTTTTCCTGTTTCAGGGTTAAGAGGATCACAGTAGTGATTAGATTTTTTGCATAGACTGATAACCACTAAAACAGGAGGAATATAATGCAGATAGGCGACTGCTGGTTTGATGAAACCAGTGGTGAGTTACAACATAAAGGTAGGGGAGATAGTTGGCATCTTCCTCGGGCGGAGCTGCAGGTGCTGAAACTCCTGCTTGCCAATCAGGGGCGTTTGGTGTCCCGAATGGAGTTGCGTGCCGGTGATGATACTCATCCTCCTTTAAGTGATTCTTCCGTAGCACGGGCCGTCTGTATGTTGCGAGCCTTTCTGGGACCCGAATATGAATCATTGATCGAAACGGTCAAAGGGCAGGGGTATTTGTTGCGTTCCTCTGTGGTTCGTAAGCCTCATACCGGAGTGATGGAATCGCGCTTGAATGCCGGTCCCAAGCAACTACTGGTGGGGTTGGTGTTGATACTGATGCTGGGCGTGAGCGTGTTTTATTTGTATCGCTTACCGCGGGTGACGCCAACGGTTCCGCTGAACAAGCAGGAATTGATTTTGCCTTCGGGTCAAAGAATGGAACTGTTCTTCTATTCCAACTCCCGCACCAATAATCAACTGTTAAGCGAACAGAGTAAGATATTGACCTCTGCGTTAGCCCAGTGTCAGAGCAGCCCTTGGCGCAAGTTATATGTATCCCTGTCTCACGATAAACAGGTGCTGAACCTGACGCTGAGAGGGGAATACCTGGGGCAATCGGTGGTGCGTAACTTGAAGATAAGTGATGGTCGGCAGACTAAGGCATTTGTCAGTGTACCTTGGCTCAAGGAGGTTGATCTCTGTGGCTAGACGTTGGCTTTGGATGATAAATCTGTCAATCCTGATCTTTCTGCTCGGCTGTTTGCTGGTGATATACCGTTTCAGTCAAGCCGATCCGGCGCTTGCTCTCAACTGCAGTTCAGAACTCTATGATCGCCAATTGCAACTAGGGGACGATGCCCAACATTATCTTTTGCTGGACTTGCAGACCAAGGGTAAGCGCGCCCTGGTCAACTATCGTTACTTCAACATGGACGGCACTCCGGCCGGTAGCATTTTAATGCAGGGACAACTGGCCTCAGAAGAAGCGGGGCGTTATCAAATTTTGGTCACGGATAAACAGGAAATTTCCGGCAAGGGCGCCAGGCCCGCCCACATGCAATACCTCTCCTATATTTCCAGCTTTAACCTCAGCAATGAAGGCCTGCATCATCTGGCGCTGGAAATTCTCGATGCCGATGACGCCAAAGATTATGCCATAGTGTTGTTTCAACCAAGCAATACGGTTTGCGGTTGTCGCCTGATCCATTAATGGTTGGATCTGTGCCGACCCGCTCCTTTCTCCTTTTCGAAATGCCACCGCCAGCTATCCCATTCACAGTGTGCTTGGGCTATAGTCAGGTTCTTTCATCCGTTCATTGATAGCGTTGCCATTATTGTGTCCAAGCTACGAATTAAGCAGGAAGAAAATCTATCCATTAAGTTCAGCCACCTGATGGGGGTTGGGGAGCAGCGCAAGCTGGATCTCTACTTTTCCCTGCCCAAGGAGATGGGCATAGGGCCGCAGAGTCTGAATGAAGAGGAATACTATTTCAGTGCCATTTTCGGTAGACGTTCCTATTATTCTGACGGCTTGCATCTGCCCTTGGTGCAATCCCGTTTTGTGAGTCAGAAGAAACGTACAGTCGAAGAGTTTCGTCTCTATCTGAATCTGTTCGCCTACCAGTTTGTGGTAGCGATGGAAAACGATGCTAAAGAGATCTCCAGGCAAGCCGAGCCGGACAGTTTCTACCCTTTGCTGGAGGAGTTGACCGAACAGACGGCGATTTTGTTGAAGAAGTTTCGCCGTAACGAACCGGCCGATCCCAAATGGAAGCACTACTTCGAGAATGCCGATAACTACCTGTCCTGGTTTTGTGAGCAGCAACTGCTGAAGTTATTGGCTCATGGTCCAAGAAGCAGTGATTTCAACTGTGTTTCCGATAAGGTGATCACCTTGTGTCGGGTAGAAAATAACTATCGCGCCGAACGGCACTACAACTCGGTGCAGACTCTGCAGGATCCTAATCGAATCGCCAACAAGATGTTGTTGCTTAGACGGCTGATTCAGCAAGGGGTGGTACTCAAAGAGGAACTGAAACCCTTGGGTACTGGGCTGAAGAGAATGACTACTGGGGTTGCCACTGCGCTGGTGATGTTGGTGGTATCGGCCTTGATTATCAAGGCGCAGGGGATATTCAGCGGCGTAACCCTGGTATTGGTGCTGGTGCTGGCGCTGATTTATGGTGCGCGGGAAATTTTTAAAGACGATGTTCGTAATGCCCTTTGGCGTTATATCCAGCGGGGACGACCACGCTGGAGTCGAATACTGCGAGATACGACCAACCAAAAATTTATAGCCAAACAGTTGGTTTGGCTAGAATTTATGCGAAATCAAGATCTTCCTGATGATGTCAAAGAGATCCTCCGGCGGCGCCACAGTCAAAATAAGGTCGATGCCGAAATTCTTCACTATGGTATTCAGACCAAGGTGGCTGATACCGATTTTCTCTCCGGCTACCATACATTACAGGAACAGGTGGTGTTTAGTCTGGTGCCTTTTGCCCGCTATCTGGAGCGCGGCAAGGCCAAAATTTACACTGAAACTGATGGCAGGATCAGTAATGAATCGGTGGAGCGCCGCTATCAGATAAACCTGGTGGCCGTACTCAAAGAGGGCAAGCAGGCCCCAAGGTATGCCAGATACAAGATCACCATGAATCGCTCACAGATAGTGGATGTCAGCCCCAGCGATATTCCTGATTCTTTACCTGGGATTGAAGACCTGCCTTATGATCCGGAGGTCAAGATCAACAGCGATGTTAGGCGTAATAGGGAAGAACGTGCAAGCGAACCCGGCGCCAGTGCTGCGGATGAGGAGCATAAGGCCAACATAGCCTCTGTGACTCATGCGGCGCATCTTTTGTCTGAGTTGCAACACACTGGCAATACAGACACTCCCTCTGAGCCGAGCAAAGCCCCCAGGGAGCCCAAGGACAGTGTGGGCAGTCAACCCTGATAAACGGCTGCTTTCAGGCAGCCGTCTACTGAGTGAGCCAAAGTGTGGTAAGGCGCGGATTCAGTTTTGGCACAGCTGCCTGAGAGTGGTGATTTCATCTTGATTCAGCTGCCTAAATTCCCCTTCGGCAAGGTGGTCGAGCGTTAGAGTCATTATCCCGGTGCGGCAAAGATCTATGACTCTGTAACCTAAAAGCCGACACATGCGGCGAATTTGCCGCTTCTTACCCTGAGTCAGAATAATTTCAAAACTGTTTGCTGAAACTGGCGTGACCTGTGATGAGCACACCTGGCCATGACCGTAATCCATCGGGCTTCTCAAGGTATGGATAAACTCGTCAGTAAATGCCCGCTCCACAGTAACCCGGTAACACTTGCTGTGGCAGAAATCCGGGTGCATCAATTTATGGGTCAGCTCACCATCGTTACTGAGCAGTAACAGGCCACGGGAGTCTTTATCCAGTCTTCCGGCCGGATACAGCCGCTTATCCTGAGGCAATAAATGCAACAGGCTGCTGGGGTCATTCTTGAGCAGGCGGCAATCTACGCCAACGGGTTTATTGAATAACAGATAGGTGTACGGCTCAGGGAGGGATATGGGTTCACCTCGATAAAACAGCTTTTCGAGACAATGGCGCTGCCCGGCTACCAGGGTGACTCTGTCTGTGTGTTTGGCGAGTTTGTCACCCAGAAAAATCTCCCCGGCTTCGATACGCCTAGCAGCTTCGCGTCTTGAACAGAGGCCGGTTTGCGCCAGATAGTGAGCGAGGCGCATTGTGGCTTGTTGAGATGAGTTTGCTTGGGTCATTTCAGGCCTTTATTGCCAGCGTCGTGTCAGTCGTTGATCGGCTGCGACCAGTGCCACAGCCGATAAACCGTAGCCGACAGGCTGAGGCCGGCAAACACAGTGGCGATGGAGTGTAGCCACATAAACCATACCGAAGGGCACAGGGTTTGCACCGGACAAGAGGCATAATTCATCGATGGCCATTGCAGCTGAGATAACAGGCCGATGGCGGACACTATTCCCAGCAGGCTAAACAGGCACAGCGGCAGGTTACAGAGCGCTCTGTGGGAGACAAAGCAATAGCAGCAGAGAGTGAACATCAATAATGTACTGATGATAAAGAAAATGGCCGCCAGCTGGTGGGCAAAGAGCTCATTGTAGGGAAACACGCCCAGCGCCACTATTCCTAGGCCAACGGCTATGCCTGAGCGTGATAGCAAGCCTGCCACCGCACTGTGTTTTTGCCACCAGAGCCCCCCCATGGCCAGTATGAAGCAGACACCTCCGGTCATCATTGAGATGTTGTAAACATAGGCCAACGGCGAGCTTAAATAGTCCCCCAATCTGTCGATTCGCATGTTAAAAATAGCGCTGCCCATGCTGTCATAGGCGGCCCAGAAGGAGGAAATCATACCCAGCGCCGCTATGCTGACGCCTACCAGAGACATCATAAATGCCAGGCGCTGCGGATCTTGTTTATCGTATTGCTCGTACAGGGGCATGAAATGGCTCGTATGAGTACTAGGATTCAATCATAGTCGCCAAATAGCGGCGACAAAAAACCGGTCGCAGAGACCGGTTTGTTTGGTTGTTGCGCTCGCTAGTTTAACTGCGGGGGCGCAGTATCACAATCACCACGGCGACCAGGGCCAGGATCATGCAGTACCAGGTATTGGCAACCGCTTCCAGAGGGGAGATCTTGAAGTGGGAAGCTATCAGCAAGGCCTGGGCACCGTAGGGAATAAGTCCCTGAATAATACAGGCGAAAATATCCAGAACACTGGCGGCGCGTTTGGGAGTAACCCCATGTTTGGCTGCCAGATCTTTGGCGATATCACCGCTGACCACAATCGAGACGGTATTATTGGCCACACAGGAGTTGGTCAGGGCGACAATCCCGGCCATGCCTAGCTCTGCGGCGCGGCAGGAGGCTTCACCCTTGGCGCGGGAAAAGCGGGCTATTAGCTTCTCTATCTGCTGGCTGACAAAGCTCAGACCACCTTGCTGTTGCATCAGGGCCGCCAGGCCACCAACCAGCATGGAGAGGATAAAGATCTCCTGCATATTGCCAAAGCCTTTATAAATGTCTTGGCCGAAGGTCAGCAGCGAGTAATCCTGAGTGACAAACCCTGTTATCCCGGCTAGCAAAATGCCGATGGCCAGTACCACGAACACGTTCAACCCGGCGACGGCCAGCACCAGAATACTCAAATAGGGCAATACCTTAACAAAGTCGACTTCCTGCGGTGGCAGTTCGGCCTGACCGGAAGAGAGAAAACCGAATAGCAGCAGGGTCACAATCGCTGCCGGAATGGCAAAGATCAGGTTTTCACGGAACTTGTCTCTCATTTCGCAGCCCTGAGTGCGGGTCGCGGCAATTGTGGTATCAGAGATAATAGATAGGTTGTCACCAAACAGGGCGCCAGACATCACAGAGCCAGCCATCAGTGGCAGCTCGATTCCGGCCTGATCGGCAACCCCGAGTGCAATCGGAGCCACGGCGGCAATGGTGCCCATGGAGGTGCCCATGGCGGTGGCGATAAAGGCGGCGATAATGAAGAAGCCGGGCAGTAACAGATTGGCCGGGATTAGTTGCAGTCCCAGGGCTACAGTGGCATCGACCCCACCGGTGGCACTGGCCACGGCGGCAAAGGCTCCGGCCAGCAGGTAGATGAGGCACATGGCGATAATGTTGTTGTGGCCTATCCCCGCCATAAAGGTGTTCATGGTCTGGTTGAGCCTTTGCTTGGACAGCAAAATGGCCAGTACAATCGCTGGCAATATCGCTATCGGGCTCGGCAACTGATAAAAGGCGAAGTCTACTCCTTGGCTTTGGAAATAGACCCCAGCACCGATAAACAGCGCCAGAAACAGAAACAGTGGCAGCAGGGCCACAAATGAGGCCGGAGCTTTAACGGCTGGAGAAGTGTTGTTCTGGGTCAAAATCTACTCTCTGTAAATCACGTTCGGCCGGGCATTCCCTCCGCAGCAGCCAAACTCGCTGAATTGCATTGTCTTAACGGCATCATCTCCTGACAAATTAGGCGAAAGAATAGGGGATAGCCAGTCGCCTGTCAATTTAGACGTCTAGATGTTTTTACTTCTGTGCTGATTTTGTGCACTGTGCGGCTTAAATCCCGGTTGCTGTGCAATTACTCAGGGCCTTTGATTCTCTCAAGTGTTCAGCTGTTGTTGGCGCTGAGCCCTGTGTTGGGGTAATTCGCGGCGTAACTGCTGCGCCCTGGCAAGGGTTTGAGGATTGAGCCTTTTATCTGGACACAACTCCTTGAGCAGTTGAGTGAGCAGGCGGGCGTTATCAAACCTGACATCTTGGCTGTATTCTTTACCGGCGTAGGTGTTTCCCACTAACTCACGGCCTCTCAGATAGGTGCATAACAGATGGCAAAACTGCTGGATCTGTACATCACTGGCCAAGATCTCCTGCTGCTCTCTTGCCTGAGTCAACAGCTGGATCGGGGTTTCCCAGTAATCCATGGCCAGTCGATTCAGGTGACGCAGATAGGTGGCACTGGCCTTGTTGAAGATCAGTTTGTTGCAGGAGATGGTGGAGATGGAACTGCGCAGGCAGTAGGTTTCGGTAAATTGGATCTCATTGAGAATATAGGCGATAAACTTCTCCAGCCCTGAGTAGCCCTCCAGATTGAGCCACCAACGCAGCCCCAGCACCTGATCAAAGGCGCGGCCGGTGAGTGCTACCAGAATATCTTCCTTGGTCTTAAAGATGCTGTAGAACAGGGTCGTGGAAATGCCCAGTCCCTTGGTGATGTCTGATACTTTCAGTGACAATATTCCGTCTTTGGCAATAACAGACTCTGCCAAATCCAAAATAGCTTCTCGTATACGGTTATGCTCGGGTTTATCCATAGTCAAATACTCAAGCAAGATTTAGCTCATTATAAATAGTTGCGATAGCCTTGTTGCCCCCTGTTTAATGCTTTGTGATCTTGCTCATTAAAAAATAAAATTTTATTTTTTAATGATCTTCATTAAAGGTTTTAACAAAAGAATAAAGACCATATTTTCCTGTGATTCAGTTCACCTATTCATCTCCGATTCTGTAAATAATTAACTCAGGTCGGGAAGTAAGGATTGAATATGAATACGAAATTGTTATGCCCATTAATTATCTCTGCCTGTCTTGGTGGCAACTGTCAGGCGGCTATGTTGGCGGTCGAAGCTGGGATGATGGATTGGCAATCCAAAGCATCGGATTATTTTGGCGAGGCCAAAGACAATAATCCCTTTATCACTCTGAAAGGTGCCGCTGGCAACGCATATGGTGATATTTATGGCCATGTAAAGTGGGAAGACCCGGATGATGGGGCTTACTACGGCACAGAGATTAATGTGATTGGTCAGATTAACTTAGGGGAGACAGACTGGAACCTCTATGGCCAAGTGTTTGATAAGAGTAAACCCAGTTGGGGCGAAACCAACACCATGTTGGGCCTGAGCTGGGACAAGAGTTATGGCGACACCTATTTGCAAGTTGCACTGGCCGGGCATTTTGTCGATGCCACTTATAAAAGTTTTGATGCCAATTTTGAAGGTGGTTTCAACGGTGGTTATGTTTATTTACTGGCAAGTCATCAACTAAATCTATTTCAACAAGAATTTAAATTAACCTGGTGGCAAGAACACTTCTTTGATCGTGAAGATGATTATTTGCTTTTGTCCGGTGATGGAAAGGATTTTGGTTTTAATGGAGCTGTATCTGTTAATTGGTCTTTTACTAAGAATTTAAGTTTTATTCTGAGTTATCGATACGCTGAAAATAACTTGGGAAAACAAGGTTATCACGACGCTATTTTTTATTCTCTGCAATATCAACTCTAATTGGAAGGTGACAAGATGAAAATGAAGAGACTGTGTTATTTAATGTTGGCGGCATCCAGTCTGACATTGACTGGTTTCTCAGCCCAGGTGATTGCCGGCGGCGATCTGCCGGGTACCAGTTCCAGCGCCGTGCCTCAGGGGCAATTGGGTTATGTCTATGTGGATCCTTACAAGTTCAGCCCCTTGGTGGCGGTGATCGATCTCGGTGGCAAGTCCATCAGTGACGTCAAGGTCACGGTCAAAGGCAAAGGAAAGAAAGGGATTGATATTCAGTACCCTGTGGGACTGACTCAACTCAACACCCACAGCGGTATTCCGGTATTTGGCCTCTATCCCGATTATTTGAACCGGGTTGAGGTCAGCTACAAACTGGCCGGTAAGTCAGTGACCGAGGAATACAAGATCCGCACCAGTGCATTGCCTCACCTGCATATCGATGGCAATGACCGTACTCAATATGAATATGAGCCGGTCAAAGTCGCCAAAGGTTTTGAAGACAGATTCTATCTGGTTGATGGTCAGGTGATCCCACCCAATATCCGTGACCACTGGGACTGGATCCCGACCCAGAACATCATAGATACCAACGGCGATGTGCGTTGGCATCTGAACAGCGATGTTATCTATGACCGTCCGGGCGGCTCCATGTCCTTCAAGCAGACCCGTGATGGCAAGCTGATCTTTGGTCAGGGGCTGATGTTTGAATTGCATCAAGGGTTCCAGGTGCCTTACTACGCCAAGTATGACTTTATCGGCAAGCCTATCTTCAAGCGCGAACTCCCGCGGGGCTTCAATGGTTTCTCTCATGAGATCACCGAAATGCCCAATGGTCACCTGCTGCTGAGGGTGGGTAAGCGTGATTATGTCACGCCGGATGGACTCAAGGTCGACACAGTGCGCGACCATGTGATTGAAGTGGATCAGAACGGTGATGTCGTTAAGGTTTGGGATTTCAACAAGATACTCGACCCTATGCGTGACACTGTGCTCAAGTCATTGGATATGGGTGCTGTTTGTCTGAACGTGGATGTCTCCAAGGCCGGTGAAACCAAGACAGCCGAAGAGCTGGCCAGCGAACCTTACGGCGATGTTGCCGGGGTCGGAACCGGTCGCAACTGGCTGCATATCAACTCCATAGGTTATGACCCTGCCGATGACAGCATCATTGTCAGCTCACGCCACCAGTCTGCGGTGATCAAGGTTGGCCGTGATAACAAGGTCAAGTGGATCCTAGGCACTCCCGAAGGCTGGAAAGGAGAACTGGCCGCCAAGGTACTGAAACCCGTGGATGCCAAAGGCCGGGCGCTCAAGTGTGACGCCAAGGGCTGCGAAGGCAACTTTGACTGGACCTGGACTCAGCACACCGCCTGGCCGGTACCGGACAGAGGTACAGTCACAGTGTTTGACAACGGCGATGGTCGCGGTTTGGAACAACCCGCGCTGCCAACCATGAAGTATTCCCGCGGCGTCGAGTACAAGGTTGACATGGGCAAGATGACAGTGCAGCAGACCTGGGAATACGGCAAGGAGCGGGGGTACGAGTGGTATAGCCCAATCACTTCCATTACAGAGTGGCAAGCGGATCACAAGACCATGTTTATGGCCTCGGCTTCTGCCGGACTGCTGGAAGGGGATAAGGCTCCCGAGCATTGGATCACTGAAGTGGATCCCAAGACCAATGAGGTCAAGGTCGAAATCAAGGTGAAGACCCTGATGAAACACGAGCCTGGCTATCGCTCTACTGTGGTTCACCCCGAAAGCATGTTCAATCGTTAATTATTTTTGTGGCGGCAGCTGGGCTGCCGCCTGTTTGGAGTCCGTATCATGATGAAGAAAAGTCTGTTGGCACTGAGTGCCCTGTTGTTGTCCTGCTCTGTTTCTGCCGCCAAATACAATGAAGGCGAACACTATCAACTGTTGGGGGCCGCCAGCTTCGATGCCCCCAATCAAGTGGTGAAGGTGTATTCGGTTAACTGCCCCTTCTGCTACAAGTACGACAAGTCAGTGATCCCCGGAATGGTGAAAAACCTGCCCAAGGGAGTGACCTTCGATGATTATCACATCACCACCAAGCCGCCATTCGGCATGGAGAAAGCCTTGGTGCTGGCTTATGCCCAAACCCAATCCGAGCAGGCTTTCAAGACAGTCAAGATGGCACTGTACAAGAAGTATCATGACGACAAGGCCCGCTTTGCCTCTGCCGATGAAGTCATCGACTTTGGCCTCAAGGCCGCAGGCCTGGATCGCGCCGGTTTTGAAGCGGCCAAGAATAGCCCTGAGGTGCAACAACTGCTGAGCAAATGGGACAGAGGCGTGGAAGTCGCCAAGATCCAGGGGATCCCGGCACTGGTGGTCAATGGCAAGTACTTGATCAACACCAAGTCTATTCGCAGCATGCAGATGCTCGATGAATTGGTGGCCGAACTGGCCGCCAAGTAAGGAGTCACGGATGAATAAATTGAGTATGTTGTTTCGGAAGTTTACCCAGGCTCCCGTTCCCACTCTGGCTCGCTGGCAACAGGGGCGAGTACTCTGGAGCATAATGCTGGGCGCGGCGGTATTTTTGCTCGCTTCCGCTATGGGCTATTTTCAAGTGTTTCTGGAGATGGACCCCTGTGAGCTGTGCGTCTACATACGCTTCAGCCAATGCTGCATAGTACTGGCCGGTGCCATCATATTGATCAATCCGAAGAACCATGTGCTCAAGGCCTTGGGGGTTGCCCTGGCACTCTACGGCGTGATCCAGGGAATGGCCTGGTCGATTCAACTGATGAATATCCACGATGCCGCGCACCTGGTAGTGGATGAGTCGATGGACTTCTTTGCCGAGGCAGGTTCGGCGGCAGGCTCTGCCTGCTCCACCGAGCCGCACTTCCCTCTGGGCTTGCCGCTGGATAAGTGGCTGCCATTTGAGTTCGCTCCTACCGGCGGTTGTGGTGAAGATGACTGGTCACTGTTTGGCATGAATATGGCGCACTATTGCATCATAGCCTATTCAGTGTTTGCCATCGGCCTTGGCGGCGCAATAGTGGGTTGGCTGGCGAGCTTCAAGGCCAAGCCATAACAGACAGCTAATCGCGCCTGGCAAGAACCACCCTCAGGGGTGGTTTCTTTTTTTTGGACATCTGGACGTCTATCTGTTAATTTGATTGTTCACTCATTCAGTCAGCATTATCTGTCATCAAGGAGCGCGAGATGAAACTGGAATCCCTGGCGTTGCACCATGGTTATGAATCGGAAGCCACCACCAAGTCGGCGGCGGTGCCCATCTATCAGACGACGTCCTATACTTTCGACGATACTCAACACGGCGCCGATCTGTTTGACCTCAAGGTGCCCGGCAATATTTACAGTCGCATCATGAACCCCACCAACGCCGTGCTCGAAGCCAGAATGGCAGCCATCGAAGGTGGCATTGGCGCGCTGGCGCTGGCCTCGGGAATGGCGGCCATCACCTATGCGCTGCAGGCGCTGACGGAAGTGGGCGACAACATAGTCAGCAGCAGCCAGCTCTACGGCGGCACCTATAACCTGTTCGCTCACACTCTGCCGCGCCAGGGAGTAGAGGTGCGCATGGCGTCGTTCGATGACTTCGATACCCTGGAGTCGCTTATTGATGAGCGCACTAAGGCGGTATTTTGTGAATCCATAGGTAACCCCGCCGGTAATATTGTCGATATTGCGCGTCTGGCAGAAATTGCCCACAAACATGGCGTGCCCTTGGTGGTGGATAACACAGTGGCTACCCCTGTACTGTGCCGCCCCTTCGAACATGGCGCCGATATTGTTGTCCACTCGCTGACCAAGTACGTCGGTGGCCACGGGACCACAGTGGGCGGGGTGATCATCGATTCGGGCAAGTTTGACTGGGTTGCCAATAAACACAGATTTGCTGTGCTCAATCAGCCGGACCCTTCCTACCATGGGGTGGTGTATACCGATGCCTTCGGCGCGGCGGCTTATATCGGCCGTTGCCGGGTGGTGCCGCTGCGTAATACCGGCGCGGCTCTATCACCACACAGCGCCTTTTTACTGTTGCAGGGGTTGGAGACCTTGAGTCTGAGGATGGAGCGCCACTGCAGTAATGCCGAAGCGCTGGCAAGTTACCTGCAGTCCCACCCATTGGTGAACTGGGTCAATTATGGCGCCCTGGCAGACAGCCCTTATAAGGCCAATTGCGACAAAATCACCTCAGGCAAGGCGTCCGGTATCATCAGCTTTGGTATCAAGGGGGGCAAAGAGGCCGGTGGGCGCTTTATCGATGCGCTGCAGATGATCTTGCGTCTGGTGAATATAGGCGATGCCAAGTCACTGGCCTGTCATCCTGCCACCACGACCCACAGGCAGCTCAACGCCGAGGAGTTGGCTCGCGCCGGGGTGAGTGAAGATCTAATCCGGATCTCTGTGGGAATTGAGCACATAGACGACATCATCAGCGATGTGGCCCAGGCCCTGGAAGTTTCCCAGGGGGGAGTCGGTCGCTAAACACATCTGTTGTAAGCCGAACTGTCGTAAGCACAGACTAACTGTCTCAAAAAGCCCCCGCCGCCAATACGGGGGCTTTTGTTAATGGCTTTGCGCCTTTGTGGCTGTCGTGCGCTCCGTCATATCAGCCATTATTGTGACAGCAATCGGGCTCTGGACTTCTGGTAGAAGTAAGCCACCCCGAGCAGCAAGGCACCAATCAGCATAAAGACGATGATCTTTTGCAGCAGATCGGCGGCGGCCATATCCAGCAGCAATACCTTGAGGCAACTGATGGCAAACAGACCTGCGGCCAGTTTGAGCATAATCTGGCAGCCGGGACGCAGGCTGAGGAACATCAGCCAGCAGCCGTGGGACACCATGAGCACTGTGCTTAAGGTGGCATCGAATCCGGTTGGCATCTGGTAGGCCAGTGGCAGATAGGCCAGCAGCAACAGAGCATGCCAGGCGATAAACACCATATTGGTCGGCAACTGCTGACGATAGCGTCTCATGGCCAATGGCCGTTTACGGATAAACAGCGCCAGCAAGGCCAGGTTGCAAGCTTGTGCCAGCGCCATCAACCAAGGCTCAGAAGGCCGAGTCAGGGCATCGAGCTGCAACGACTGCAGGCTGTCGAGCCAACTGAGCCAGGGCAGCAGCAAGGCGATAAAGAAGCTGGCAAAGGCAAAGGGGTAACCCGGGCGCAGGGCCTTGAGCGGTTTGCGGCTGAGCAGGATAAAGAAGTAGCCGCTCAGCACCACACTGCTAAGTGCCAACGTGTGGCTGAACAATACCTCCAGGCTGTGACTCACCACCGCCAGCAGCAGCGCGCCATAGAAGGGTGACAACTGCCAGCCGAGTCGGCAGGGGCCTTGCCAGAGCCTTGGCAAGGATGGATAGCGCCACAGCAGCAGACCAGAATAGAGACTGCCCAGCAGCAGTGCGACAAGCCCGGGCCATTGTCCTGCCAGGCAGGCAAAAGCGGTTTGGGCTATAGCCAGCACCAGCAGCACATCCGCTTCGCGTTTCAGTATCGGCTGCCTGAACTTGCGGGCCAATACTAAGCTGACAAAGCAGGATAACCACAAGGCCGGGGCCAGCCAATCTTCAAAGCCAAGGGCAATTTTGGGCAGCCACAGCAGTGGCAAGAGCACCAGGCAGGCCAGGCGAGCGTACCAGGCCAAACGCTTAAGTTCGCCCTGGGGATGGAAGCGCCGGTATGCATACCAGGCCAGTAATAGACAGAGGAACAGCTCTACCCTGGCGATTTGCGCATACAGCGGCTGAGCGCGGAAACTCAGGCTATGCACCTCCACAACGGCGAAGATCACCTGAGCCGCCAGCGGTAACAACAAGGCCCAGGCCAAGGCCTCGCTGACCCTGAGTTGTTGCCTGCGCGCGAGTAGCAGCAAGGCCAGACTCAATCCGGGAATTATCACCAGGAAGTAGTGTTCACTCATCAGCCAAGCGCTAACCAGGGCTAAAGACACCAGCAGCACGTTGGCAAGCTCGCGTCCCAGCTGCAGCAGTTGTTGCTCCCAGCGGCTGAGTTCGGGCTGTTTGCCCAGCAGTTGGTTAAAGCCAAACAAGCTAAGCGTGCTTAGCCCCCAAGCCAGCAGCGGCAGTGACAAGAGTGCCGGCGCTTCATTGATCATATCGCCAAGGGCCAACAGGTTGATGAACAGTCCCAGAGCCAGCAGGGTGATGGCCTCGATTCGCAGCGAGGCTTGCTGCTCACGGCAACCTAGCCACATCAACAGCAAGGCTTCGAGCAGTAACACCAGCCCCAGCAGCTCACCACTGAGCAGGCTGAGCGCGGCAAAACCGAGGCAGGCACCGGTCGCCAGCCACAATAGCGTCTGCAGCTGTTTGTCTTGTTTAAGCCAGAGCGACAGGCCGATAAGCACAGCGGCGTTGGCCAGCAGCAGCTCGCCGGCGTGGGGGCTGAACTGGCTCAGGCTATAGACCAAAAAGGCCAGCAAGGCCGCCGGCAGAGCCAGCAGCCTGTGGCTGAGACTTTCCCGGCCAAACAGCCAAAGGCTGCCAAGTCCATAGCCATAGAAGAGGCCGTGCAGGGAGATGAGCGCCAGAACTCCCATTATCCCTTGCCCTTGCAGCGGCAGCTCGACAAAGAAACTCAGGCTCTCGATACAGGCGATGTGCAGTATGGCTGTCGTTTCCAGCAGCACAGGCCAACGTATCTTGTGACTCAAGAGTAAAGAGCAGCCGCCAATCAGCAGCAGGAAGGGGAGATACATCAAAGGCGCCTGACTGCCGGAAAGCAGCATCAGTGGTGCCAGGGAGCCACCCAGCAAGGCGACTATGCTGATGACTCTGGCTTCCAGTTTCAGCGCCAGACTGTAACCGGCTACAGTGATAAGCAACAGCAGCAGATAGCTGACTCCATCCGGTACCAGCTCGAAGTAGGGTCCGACAAAATAGGCGCACAGATAGTTGATAATCAGCCCAAGGCCCACCAGACCCGAGCCGAAATCGGCCATTGCTCGTTGCCGTTTGCGGATAAAGGCTCCCAAGGCCAGAATGCCATTGGCGCAGACAAAGCCAGTCAAAGCCTTTCCTGTGTCCGACAGCCAGTGGTTCATGGAATACTGCAGCAGATAACCAAAGCCCAGGGTCATGGCGATGATCCCGGCCAGGGTCATCATAAATACCGGGCCCTGACCTTTGGCTTGATAGTGCTGATAAAAATCTTTGGCTTGTGCGAAGAGTCCCAATAGCGGGCTCAGCATAGCGGCAAAAAAGGCGGCCACAGCCTGATCAAACTTACGCCCCCAGTTGGGAGTCTGCTGCCCTCGACCCGCTTGTGTTTGGGGGGATACTTTGGGGGCGGCGGTTTGCGCTTTGGCTGCAATTGGTGTTGCGGCTATTTCAGCTGTTGTTGGTTTGGTGTGCTCGATAGGCTGAATATCGGCCCTGCGCTGCCAGGCGTCCTGGCGCTGAGCCTGTGACTCGAAAGACAAATCGGTGGCTTTTGGCTCGGCCTGAGGTTCATTTTGTTCAGGCATTGCTGACGGCTCGGCAACCTTGGGCGTCAAAGGCAGAGCTTGCTCTTCGGCAAGCTGATTGACGGCCGCAAACAGCGCCTCGATTCTTTGTTCTATCGCGTCGAGGCGGATATCTGTCCTGATTTCCAGGTTAGTCTCTTTGAGTTTGAGATCTTCAAGCTCGCGCCTGAGATGTTGGAGTTCTTCCGTTAACTGCATGCTGCTTTCCTGATGCTAATCGCATTTGCGTAGGCTGCGGGCATTTTAAACGCGCGGCTCTGTCCTGACCAGCGTTCGGCTCAGGTTTTGGGAAATTCCTTTATCTATTAATCACATTGCTTAGCGAAGATGAGAGAAAGCTGGACAGCTGGCAGAGGCCTCTCGCGTCTTGCCGGTGGCATAGGTACAATGAGCGGCATGCAAACTCGCCCAACGAGGGGCGAGCGGACTCACTGCAGAAGGATGGCCTTAATGCACGTACATATTCTGGGGATCTGTGGCACTTTTATGGGGGGCTTGGCACTGCTGGCCCGCGCCATGGGACATAAGGTCACCGGCTCTGATGCCAATGTATACCCTCCCATGAGCACCCAGCTTGAGCAGCAGGGGATAGATCTTATTCAGGGGTTTGACCCTTCACAGCTGGATCCCGAGCCGGATCTCGTGGTGATAGGCAATGCCATGAGCCGCGGCAACCCCTGTGTGGAAACCGTACTCAACCGCGGCCTGAAATACACCTCGGGCCCGCAGTTTCTGCATGACCATATATTGCCCGAACGTTGGGTATTGGCCGTTTCCGGTACCCATGGCAAAACCTCAACCGCCAGCATGTTGGCCTGGATCCTCGAAGCCTGCGGCTATCAACCTGGCTTTTTGATTGGTGGGGTGCCGCAGAATTTCGGCATTTCGGCCAGGTTGGGCGAGTCGCCCTTCTTTGTGGTCGAGGCCGACGAATATGACAGCGCCTTCTTCGACAAGCGCTCCAAGTTTGTGCATTACCAGCCAAGAACCCTGGTGATCAACAACCTGGAGTTCGACCATGCCGATATCTTCGACGATCTCAAGGCGATACAGAAGCAGTTTCACCATCTGCTCAGAATCCTGCCGGGGGATGGCCGGGTGATCTGGCCGCAAGACAGCCAGGCGGTTGCCGGCGTGATAGCCAAGGGCTGCTGGAGTGAGCAGGAAACCTTGAGCCATGAAGCGGGCCAAGGGGACTGGAGCGCCAGAATGCTGGCAGACGATGGTCACGAATTTGAGCTATTTTTCCGCGGTGAATCCCAGGGCGTTTTGAGCTGGGACCTGATTGGGCATCACAACATAGACAACGCCACTATGGCGATAGCTGCGGCGCGTCATGTTGGGGTCTTGCCGGTAGATGCGCTCAAGGCGCTGGCAGACTTTACCCCGCCCAAGCGTCGTCTCGAGTTGTTGGGCAGCGTAGAGGGTGTCAGTGTTTATGACGATTTTGCCCATCACCCAACGGCAATCGCCACTACTCTTCAGGGAATGCGCGCCAAGGTGGGCCAGGGCAAAATCACTGTCGTGCTCGAGCCTCGCTCCAACACCATGAAGCAAGGGGTACATAAAGACACTCTGGCCAACGCCATGGCCCTGGCCGATGAGGCTGTGTTGTATCAGGCGGATAATATCGATTGGGATATTGCCGCGGCCATGCAGGCGGCGCCGCTGCCGGTGCAGGTTTTGAACGACATAGATGAGATAGTGGCCAAGGTCAGTGGTGAAGCTAAGCCCGGCGATACCGTGCTGATCATGAGCAATGGCGGCTTTGGCGGCCTGCATCAAAAGTTGCTCCAGGCCCTTAAAGCCAGAAGTGGCGAGGTCAAAGCGTGAAATATCAGCAGATTAAGAGTATCAGCCTCGCCTGGACCGGCGCCTCCGGAGCGCCCTATGGGCTGAGGCTGCTGGAGTGCTTGCTCAAGGCCGAGTTTCGGGTTTTTCTGATGGTGTCCAGCGCCGCTCGGGTGGTGCTGGCAACGGAACATGGGCTTAAACTCAGTAGCGCGCCGGACAAGGCCACCGAGCAGCTCAGAAAACTGTTTCCCGAAGGCGGTGAGCTGAGGGTGCTCGGCAAGGATGAGTGGTTTTCTCCACCGGCGTCTGGCTCGGCGGCGCCAAAGCAGATGGTGATCTGTCCCTGCTCAACCGGCACCCTGGCCGCGGTGGCCACAGGTATGAGCAACAGCCTGCTGGAGCGGGCCGCCGATGTAGTGCTCAAGGAGCGCGGTCAGTTGTTGTTGGTGCCCAGAGAGACACCTTTCAACGCCATTCATCTTGAACATATGTTGAAACTCAGCCAACTGGGCGCCATCATAATGCCGGCCGCACCCGGCTTTTATCACCATCCCAAATCCATTGAAGATCTGATAGACTTCATGGTCGCCCGGATCCTTGATCATCTGGGTGTCGAACATGCATTAACGGATCGCTGGGGTTATGACAAACCCAAAGACAGTGAGATCGACAATTGAGAGTGATATGAAACACACCACCGAAGTGATGATCTCGGCAGAAGAGATCAACCAGAAACTGGATGAATTAGCCGAGCGCATCAATGCGCATTATGCCAATGCCGACAAGTTGCTGATGGTCGGCCTGCTCAAGGGCTCAGTGGTCTTTATGG
Source organism: Shewanella carassii (assembly GCF_002777975.1). Classification (GTDB taxonomy): domain Bacteria; phylum Pseudomonadota; class Gammaproteobacteria; order Enterobacterales; family Shewanellaceae; genus Shewanella; species Shewanella carassii. The sequence goes on along the minus strand of NZ_NGVS01000005.1, from coordinate 66,188 downwards.
CCGATCTCTGCCGTCGGATTAAGGGCCATGTAGAGATCGACTTTATGTCTGTTTCCAGCTATGGCAATGCCATGACCAGCTCCAGAGACGTGAAGATACTCAAAGATGTTCAGTCGGAAATCGCCGATCGTGATGTGCTGATCGTCGAAGATCTGATTGACTCGGGCAACACGCTCAACAAGGTACGCGAAATGCTGCTGCTGCGTGAGCCAAAGAGCCTGACACTCTGTACTCTGCTGGATAAGCCGGATCGCCGTGAAGTCGATGTACCGGTAGACTTTGTCGGTTTTACTATTCCTGATGAATTTGTGGTCGGTTATGGTATCGACTACGCCGAGCAGTATCGCAACCTGCCTTATATCGCCAAGGTGATCCCGCAGGAGTAAGCAAGCTGTGATGTCGGCTTTGTTTATATAGTAAGACAGACTCCCGCCACGGCGGGAGTCTTGCTTTTTGCGTCCCGGGCCGCTGCCGATACCTCAGGTATTGGAGGCTCTTTAGGAGAAACATCTATGACGACCAAAGCTCTGGCGTTGGAGCTGGACAATCTTAAGAAGACCTACAAGGGCGGCGTCGAGGCCGTCAAAGGGATTAGCCTGAATGTGGCTCAGGGCGACTTTTTTGCCTTGCTTGGCCCCAACGGTGCCGGTAAGTCCACCACTATCGGTATCATAAGCTCGCTGGTGCACAAGAGTGGCGGCAGTGTGCGGGTCTTTGGCCATGATCTGGATAAAGAACTGGAGCAGGCCAAGTTGTGTATCGGCCTGGTGCCGCAGGAATTCAACTTCAACCAGTTTGAGACAGTGCTGCAAATCGTGGTTAACCAGGCCGGTTATTACGGTGTGCCCAGAGCCGAGGCCCACAAGCGGGCCGAGAAATACCTCAGGCAACTGGATCTCTGGGACAAACGCAACAGCCAATCCCGGCAGCTTTCCGGCGGCATGAAGCGGCGTTTGATGATAGCCAGGGCCTTGATGCACGAGCCCAAACTTTTGATCCTCGATGAGCCCACCGCCGGGGTGGATATAGAACTGCGGCGCTCCATGTGGGAGTTTCTCAAAAAAATCAACGCTGAAGGGGTCACCATCATACTGACGACCCACTATCTGGAAGAGGCGGAAATGCTCTGCCGCAACATAGGCATTATCGATAAGGGTGTGCTGGTGGAGTGCACCAGTATGAAATCCCTGCTGTCGAAACTGGATATGGAAACCTTTGTGTTGGATATCAAGCAGCCGCTTGTTGAGGTACCCAAGCTTGGCGATATTAGCGTCAGGCTTACCGATCCTATGACCCTGGAAGTGGACTTGGTGAAGTCCCACAGCTTGAACGCCGTCTTCGGTTTACTGAGCGAACAGGGGATTGAGGTGCTATCCATGCGTAACAAGGCCAATCGATTGGAGGAGTTGTTTGTGAAACTGGTTGAAAATGCCCAAGGAGGCAAGGCATGAGAGGTCTGTATCTGGTTGCCTTCAAGAGTATTTTAATCAAGGAAATTACCCGTTTTACCCGCATTTGGGTACAGACGCTGGTACCGCCGGCGATCACTATGACATTGTATTTCTTGATCTTCGGTAATCTGGTGGGCAGTCGCATCGGTGAGATGGGCGGGGTGTCCTATATGGAGTTTATCGCCCCGGGCCTTATCATGATGTCGGTGATCACCAACTCTTATTCCAATGTGGCATCTTCCTTTTTTAGCGCCAAGTTTCAGCGTAACCTGGAAGAGCTAATAGTGGCGCCTGTGCCCCACTATGTGATGATCGCAGGCTATGTCGGTGGCGGTGTCGCCCGTGGACTGTTGGTGGGCCTGATAGTGACCCTGGTAGCCATGTTCTTTGTCGATCTCAGTGTGCAGCACTTGGGGTTGGTGATAGTCACTGTGTTTCTGACCTCAGTGCTGTTTGCCCTTGGCGGCCTTATCAATGCCGTGTTTGCCAAGAGTTTCGATGATATCAGCATTATCCCCACCTTTGTGTTGACGCCGCTGACCTATCTTGGTGGGGTGTTTTACTCGTTGTCGCTGTTGCCTGACTTTTGGCGTGGCGTATCGGCGCTGAACCCTGTGGTGTATATGATCAACGTGTTCCGCTACGGTTTCCTGGGATTTGCCGATATGAGCGTGCCGCTGTCCATTGGCGTGATGCTGGGCTTCTGTGTGGGTCTGTGGTTGTTGGCCTATTACCTGATCTCTCGTGGGATAGGGCTGCGCAGCTGATTCAGGGCTGAGCCTCGGCTTTCTGCTGCAGCAACTGTCTGTGTTGCTGCAGCTTGGCTATCTTGTCATCATTGGCGCGTTTGAGCTCATCAAAGTGGGCGTTTATCTTGTCGCGCTGCTCAATAAACGCGGGATCTTCCCGCGCCAGTTTCTGCCAATAGCCTTGCCGCTCCTGCTTTTGTAGCTCACTGGCCCGCAGTATTTCCAGATAGCTGTTTTGTTGTTGCAGCCGATAGACTTCGGCTTCCAGTCGGCGCAACAGCTTGTCTTCGGGCAGGCTGTCGTTCTCCAAAAGGGATTGCAGCGGATCAACGCTTTCTCCCTCGGCCGTTTCCGTAGTCAAGCCATACTGATATTCAATTCTGTGCTGGGTAAAGGCTTGCGGGCAGGGCTGCTGGCTGAATACCACCTTGTCTTCTTTGATACATTTATAGACGGTAGCGGCTTGAATTTGCCAAGAGAGCAGCAGCGCCGTAAAGAGCCAGAATCTGAGCTGTCCGGGCAACATGGGAACGGGAATCCTTGGGTTACGTATTTAAAACAAGTGTAACCAATATGACTCAAACCTTTATTGAAGACCAGTTTTTGACTAAGGAAATTTTTTTGGCGACCTGGAAAAAGGTCTTCGGAAGAAAGAGGGGGGAGGATTCCCCCCTTTTAAAGAAAAGAGATCAGCGTGACAGCGTCATATTGTCTATGAGGCGGGCCTTTCCCAGATAAGCGGCGGCCAGGATCACCAGCGACTTGTCATCGCTGCTCACGGGTTTGAGGCTTGAAGCCTCACGCACTTCCAGATAGTCGGGTTCAAGCCCGGCGGCGCGCAGAAACTCCTTGGCATCGTTGACGGCCTGGTCGATATCCTGCCCCAGTACAATCGCCTCGGCCAGTTTATCCATGGCGGCCTTGAGCTTGGGCGCCCGTGCCTTTTCGGCCTCGGTGAGGTAACCATTGCGCGAACTCAGCGCTAGGCCGGAATCCTCGCGAACAGTTTCTACCCCTATGACCTCAATGGGCAGCGACAGATCGCTCACCATGGTCTTGATCACTTGAAGCTGTTGGTAGTCCTTACGGCCAAACAGGGCGATATCCGGCTGTACTATATTGAATAGCTTGCAGACTATGGTCGCGACCCCGCGAAAATGCCCTGGACGGCTGGCGCCGCAAAGTTCATCGGAGATCCCGGGGACTTCCACAAAGGTCTGGGCGTCCAGCCCCTTGGGGTAGATAAGCTCGGGTGTTGGGGTAAACAGTAGCTCGCAGCCGGCTTCGGTCAGTTTCTGTTGATCGGCGCCCAGAGTGCGGGGATAAGCATCGAGATCCTCATTCTTGCCAAACTGTAATGGGTTGACAAAAATCGAGGCTACCACGTGATCGGCGCGGCGCGCGGCTTCTAGGATTAAACTCACATGCCCTTGGTGCAGATTGCCCATGGTAGGGACAAAGGCTATGGTTTCTCCCTTTTGGCGCCACTCCCGCACTCGGGTGCGGATCTCGTCTATTTTGGCTGTGGTCAGCATAATCTTGCGAAACTCCCCGGCTCAGTTAAAGGTGTGTTCTTCAGCGGGGAATTGTCCCTGCTGAACTTCGTTGATATAGGCCTTCACGGCCTCACGGATTTCACCTGTCTGCTTAAGGTAGTTCTTGGAAAAGCGTGGGATATAGCCGCTGGAGATCCCGAGTACATCGTGCATCACCAGGATTTGACCATCAGTATCCTTGCCGGCCCCTATGCCGATCACCGGAATTTGCAGCGCGTCGGTTATCTGTTTTGCCAGCGCTGCCGGGATACATTCGAGTACCAGCAGCTGGGCCCCGGCACCTTCCAGCGCCTTGGCCTCATCCAGGATCCGTTGGGCGTTGTCGGCATCGCGGCCTTGCACCTTGAAACCACCAAAAACGTGCACCGATTGTGGTGTCAGTCCCAAGTGAGCACAGACGGGAATGCCGCGCTCGGTCAACATGGAAACCGTTTCCAGCAACCATTGGCCACCTTCAATCTTGACCATGTTGGCACCGGCCTGCATCAGCTTGGTGGCATTGGTCATCGCCTGTTCGGGGGTGGCGTAGCTCATGAAGGGCAGATCGGCCATCAACAGACAGCGACTGATGCCACGGCGAACACAACGGGTGTGGTAGGCCATCTCCTCGACACTGACCGGCAAGGTATCGTCGTGACCTTGCAGAACCATTCCCAATGAGTCTCCTACCAGCAGGACGTCTACGCCTTCGCTGTCAAAAGCGGCGGCAAAACTGGCGTCATAAGCGGTCAGAGCGGTAAATTTTCTGCCTTCCTGCTTGAACTTGCGCAGGGTAGCTGTGGTTATTTTGGACATAATGCTCTTCTTATTAACCGAGTGAAGTGGTGTTATATGCCATGCGGACTGGGACTGCAACGATCCGGCTCAGGTTCTCAGCCTGAGGGATGGATCAATTGCAGCGATTGACGCATGGCATTAGTGATCAGTGTGGCTATGCCGGTGCCGCAGGGCAGCACCAGTGAAGGATTGAGCTCTTCCAGTGGAATGAGGACAAACTCGCGGCTCTTGATGCCGTAGTGCGGCACTGTGAGCCTTGGAGTCTGTATCTGCTGATCGCCGTAGAGCAGCAGGTCCAGATCCAGGGTTCTGGGGCCCCAGCGCACTAAACGTTGCCTCCCTTGTTGCAGTTCGATTTCCTGCAAGGCGTCAAGGAGTTCCAGCGGTGCCAGTTCGGTCTCGAAATAGGCCACCGCGTTGATATAGTCCGGCTGGGGAATATCGCCCATGGGAACCGAGCGATAGTAAGATGAAACGCGAAAGCTGTTTTGCTGCGCCAGCTGTTGCAGCGCTAGACAAGCACTATCAAGCTGGCGCTCGGGAGAGTCCAGGTTAGCGCCCAGCGCCACATAGACTCCGATCATCTTACTCGGCCGCCTGTGGTTTTTCACTTGGGCGACGTGGCTTGCGGCGTCGGCGCTGATTGGCGTTACGGTTGCGGCTGCCGCTTGTTTTGTTACCGCTGCGTACCAGTTGCTGCCTCTTATCGTCATCAGACTCGACAAACTGTTGCCACCAACTGGCCTGCTTGGCCAGATTGCCGCCTTCGGCATTGGCCCTGAGCAGCAAGAGATCGTAGGCGGCGCGGAACTTGGGATGTTCCATCAGCTTAAAGGCGCGGCCGCCTTGAGAGCGTTCAAAACGCATCTGTAACTGCCAGATATCCCGGGCCGGGGTACTGAAGCGGCGGGGAATGCTCACCGAGCGGCACTGCTGCTCGAGTACATCGCCCATGGCGGCAAAGAAGGCATCATAGGGGCTGAGACCGCTTTCCAGAGCGATATCCTGGGCGCGGTTTTGCAGCGGATACCAAAGGAGTGCGGCATAGAAGAAGGCCGGAGTCACAGGCTTGTCTTCACCGACGCGCACATCTGTGTTGTGCATCATTTCGCTCAGCAGTCTGCCGGCAGGGCCCTTAGGGTCGTCCCGCAGCAGGCTTTCCACCAGAGGGAATATCGGTGCAAACAGTTGATATTCGCGCATCATCTGATAGTTGTTCAGTGCCTTACCGGCGAAGAACAGCTTGAGTACTTCTTCGTACATACGCGCCGCCGGAATATCTTTAAGCAGCGGAGCCAGGTTCTTGATCGGGGCCGCAGTGCGTTTTTCGATGGACATCCCAAGCTTGGTGGCAAAGCGCACGGCCCGCAGCATACGCACTGGGTCTTCCCGATAACGGGTCTCGGGATCGCCAATCAGTCGCAGGGTTCTGGCCTTAAGATCATGAATACCGCCGCCATAGCTGCGAATGGAGTAGTCGGCAATATTGTAATAGAGGGCGTTGACGGTAAAGTCGCGGCGCTCGGCGTCTTCGTCTATGTCGCCATAAACATTGTCGCGCAGCAGTCGTCCGGCCGAATTGACCTTGGAAATCTTCTCTTCGCTGTTGCCGTGGTGGCCGCGGAAGGTAGCCACTTCGATAACATCCCGGCCAAAGACGATATGGGCCAGGCGGAAACGACGACCAACCAGTCGGCAGTTGCGAAACAGCTTCTTGATCTCTTCCGGAGTGGCATTGGTGACCACGTCAAAGTCTTTCGGCTCCAGTCCCAGTAGCAGATCGCGTACGCCGCCACCGACCAGATAGGCGTTAAAGCCAGACTTATGCAGGCGATACAAAACCTTGAGCGCATTCTCGCTAATCTGTCTGCGGGAAATGCTGTGGCCATCGCGCGGGATAACCTCCAGGCTTAAACCTGTGTCTGTGTTGTCTTCTTGTTGAGCCTTGGCTGTCTGACTGTCGTCAAACAACTGCTTACAAAACTGACTGATACGGCGAAAAATGGGACACCTCGGAACGTTAACGCAAAATAAGGGTTAAAAACTGGCGGCTATGATATACCAAATAGCGGGCGATGAGTATATCAGCGGCCGATGAGGATCTCTGTCTGTTTGGGAATGCTGTCTGGATCAAACTGAGCCACCGCCTGGGACAACATCTGAGTCACATCGGTTTGGGGCGTGACAGCCGCCTGGCCGAGAAACTCGAGTGCCGCCAGCAGCGCCGGCTGTGGATGGCGTTTATCCACCGGCGTGGCATGGTTCTGCTTGGATAGCTTGAGTCCTGCCTGGGTGCTGGCCAGCGGCAGATGAAAAAAACTCGGTTCCTGAAACCCGAATTGCCGAAACAGGCTTATCTGTCGGCAACTGGCCTCCAAGAGATCGGCGCCGCGGACGATTTCTGTGATGCCCTGAAAGGCATCGTCCAGCACTACCGCCAGTTGATAGGCGTACAGACCATCGCTGCGCTTGATAATAAAGTCTTCTGCGGCGAAGGCCGGGTCGACACAGACTTCACCCAGATGACCATCAGTAAACTGAGCCACCGCCAGTTGGTTGTGAATACGAATGGCGCCTTGTTTGAGTTGCAACTCCCGGCAGCGGCCGTCGTAAACGCCACCTCTTTGCTGGATCTGCTTGCGGGTGCACTGGCAATAGTAGGCCTGATTGGATTCCAGTAAGGCATCAATATGTTGCTGATAGTCTTGCAGGCGTCGGCTTTGGTACAGCACTTCGCCATCCCAGTGTAAGCCGAAGGCTTCCAGTGTGCGCATGATGTCATCGGCTGCGCCGCTGACTTCTCTTGGTGGGTCGATATCTTCTATTCGCAGCAACCACAGCCCTTGCTTTGAGCGGGCGCGTAGATAACTGCCGAGGGCGGCAACAAGAGAGCCAAAATGCAAAGAGCCTGAAGGCGAGGGGGCGAAACGGCCTATGTAGGAAGTGGTGTTCATTAAGGGCTGAGTAACAAAAAAATCGCGGGGCCAGTTTAACACTAGGCCCCGCGCTGTGGCAGATTAGATTAACCTGCCATCTGCTTTTCTTTGATCTCTGCTAGCGTTTTGCAGTCGATACACAGATCGGCTGTTGGTCTGGCTTCCAGACGACGGATGCCGATTTCAACGCCACAGGATTCGCAGAAACCGAAGTCATCTTCTTCAATTTTCTGCAGTGTCTTTTCGATCTTTTTGATCAATTTGCGTTCGCGATCGCGGGCGCGCAGTTCGAGGCTGAACTCTTCTTCCTGGGCGGCACGGTCGACCGGATCCGGAAAGTTTGCAGCTTCATCCTGCATATGAGTGAGAGTACGGTCCACCTCTTGACGCAACTGATTCCGCCAGGCTTCAAGAATGGTCTTGAAGTGGCTCAGTTGTTGCGGGTTCATATACTCCTCACCGGGTTTTTCCTGGTAAGGATCTACACCAGCGATAGCGAGTACACCAAGTTTTTTAGTGCCTTCAGGCATAACGCATCTCCTGTTTCCATTTGCGTCGTAGGGCATTCTTATGAACGGCCGCTATCTATATCAGAATCTCTCTACCTAGGCAAATATTTCGATTTACTTATTGTTAATTATTTGAATATGTCTGCTAAACCCGATTAAATCAACTTTTTATCACTTTTGAGTGTCGCGCTAACGGACAAATTTGAGCCGAGACTCCACCCTGAAGCCTTGAGGTGAAAGGCTTGTAGCATAGGCCAGCACTTCGACCCCGGCCTCTATGGCTTCGTTCAATAAATCGGCATATTTTGAGTCGATATGGCGGGCCGCTGATACGGTTTTTATGCCGGTATGTTGCACTAAAAACACCAATACCCCTCGTTGGCCACTTTTGACCACGGACAGCAGTTCCCGCAAGTGTTTTTGACCGCGGCTGGTGACGGCATCGGGAAAGTAACCACGCCCCGCTTCCAAGAGTGTGGTGTTCTTCACTTCGATATAGCAATCGGCCTCTGCCCCTTCGCTGAGAAAGATATCGATACGGCTGTTTTCATCCCCGTATTTCACTTCCCGCTTGAGGTTTTGGTATCCCTGTAGTTCCTTGATGACACCCGTTTGGATCCCTTCCTCTACCAGAGCATTGGCCCGGCCAGTGTTGACTCCAATCAGGTCGCCTCCAGGGGTTTGCATCAGTTCCCAGGTGTGGGCGTACTTACGCTTGGGATTGTCAGAAAAGGAGAACCAAACCCGCTCCCCTGGGAACTGGCAGTTCTTCATTGAACCCGTATTGGGGCAGTGCAGAGTAATCTCAGTGCCATCATCCAGCCTGACATCGGCCAGAAAGCGTTTATACCTTTGGATCAAAATGCCGGATTGCAGTGGTGGGATAAACTCCATCCCCATCTCCCTGAAGTGACTGAAAACTCCAAAGCCTAGCAGGCTTTACAGTTGGCAACAATTCTCATTCGGCGCGGGGCTTCAAGTGCCGGGCTGGAATGCAGTACACTGGACGTAATTGTGGCGCCTAGCGTTCACTACATATAAAAGAAGAAGGAATCGAAATGAGTCAATCCATGAAGATAGCGCTGACCCATGAGGCCCCAGCGGCCCATTGGGGCAAGGCCGATGTCACCTACAATGCTGAGCAGGCTCAGATCCATCTGCAGGGAAACGATGCCCTGCGACAAATTCAGATGGCTGCCCGCAAGCTGCGTAACCAGGGGATCAATCAGGTGTCTTTGGTGGGAGAGGGGTGGGACCTCAACAGTCAGTGGGCCTTTGCCCAGGGCTTTGTCACTGCCAAAGGCGGTCATGAGATCCAGTGGGCCGGTGATGAGGCGCTCAAGGGCGCGCTGACCAGCAGGGCTTACAGCGCATCGTTTGCCCGCAGTCTTATTAATGAAACCCCGGAAAATCTGCCACCTCTGAAACTGGCGCAGCAGGCGGCCAGTTGGCTGGCCGAGCTCGGCGGTGACAAGGTCAGCTACCGGATAGTTGAAGGGGAAGCCTTGCTGCAGGAGCAGTGGATCGGCATTCATGCGGTTGGTCGCGGCAGCGAAAGGCCACCAGCGTTGCTGGAACTGGACTTCAACCCTCTGGGTGAAGATGCTCCCGTGTCCGTCGCGCTGGTAGGCAAGGGGATCACCTTTGACTCGGGCGGTTACAGCATCAAGGCTTCCGAAGGCATGCTGGGCATGAAGGCCGATATGGGCGGCGCGGCAACGGTTACTGCGGCGCTGGGGCTGGCGATTCAGAACGGTCTCGACAAACGGGTCAAACTCTATCTCTGCTGCGCCGAGAACCTGATAAGTGGTCGTGCCTATAAGCTGGGAGACATACTGACCTACAAGAACGGCACCACGGTTGAAGTGGTTAATACCGACGCCGAGGGACGCTTGGTGCTGGCCGATGGTCTGCAGGCCGCCTGCGCCAGCGGTGCGACTCGGGTTATCGATGCCGCCACTCTGACAGGCGCCGCCGTGATGGCCGTTGGCCGCAACTATAACGCCATCTTCTCCCCCAGCCAGCCACTGCTGGCGTTGACGCAGCAAAAGGCGGCTCTAGTGGCCGAAAATGTTTGGCCTTTACCTCTGGAGCCTTGGCATAAAGAGATGTGTCCTTCTGCCTATGCCGATACCGCCAACAGCCGCCCGGTAAAAGGTGGCGGCGCCGGTGGCGCTTCTAATGCCGCCGGTTTCCTGTGGCGTTTTGTCAATGAAGGTGTCGATTGGCTGCATATCGATCTGGCCGCCGCATTTGAAGACAATGCTTCGGCCCTTTGGGCTGCAGGCGCCACGACTCACGGTATGTTGACCATAGCCGAACTGTTGGCGGACTGAGTCATAGGGAATTAACGCCCAAACCAAGCCGCCCACTGGGCGGCTTTTTAATGTCTGTGTATCGCTATTTTTCAACCAAGGAAAGTGCAGGATGAAGTTACGCAAGGCCAGAATGGAAGACGCGCAAGCTGCCTGGGATATCCGCAATCTGGCTATTCAAGCCGGTTGCCGGGGATTTTACGCAGATGAAGAGCTCAGAATTTGGACCCAAGGCGAGATGCCCTCTGTCTTTATCACCATGGTGGAGAGAGACTTTTATCTCATCGAACATCAGGGAAAAATACTGGCGACCGGCATGCTGGATAACGACCGAATTGAAGCCCTGTTCGTGCATCCACAAGCCATGGGTCAAGGGCTCGGGTGCGACTTACTCGCTCATCTCGAGTCTTTGGCGCGTGAAAGAGGCGTGACTGCGCTTACGCTGGAGTCTACCCTCAATGCCGCCGACTTCTATCGTAGCTGTGGCTTTTGCGGTGAGGGGATAAGCCAATATCACTCCCCAAGAGGCATAGTGCTCGACTGCGTGGTGATGCACAAGGCGCTTAAGTGATTCAGTCGCTTAACGGCCAACTGGCCAATATCCGGTACTTGACGCCGGTTGGAGTACTCAAAGACTCGTAGAGTTGCAGCTCGCTTGGCGTTAAATCGAGCGTTGGAATATGTTCGAGTTTCGGTAGGTTGCCGGCCCTTCGCATCAAGGTGATATGGGGCCGGTAATCATATTCGCTGTTATGCAGCCCAAGGTTTGTCGCCAGTTGTTGTGCCGCCCCGGCGAGCGCCATTAGTGCCGGATCTTCGGCTGTGCCGGCCAGGCAGAGTATTTTCGGCCCGGGCCAGAAACAGAGATGCTCGAGCCGCACCCGAAAGCGTTTCAAGGGCAAGTCGGGAATGGCGGCGAGTAAATCCCCATGCTGTTCTGCCGTCACCTGGCCGAGAAACGCCAGGGTTAGGTGCAGATTGGCCTCAGTCACTTTCTTGAGACCGGGGGCTGACGGTTCATCAGCTTGTTCACAAGCTTGCTGCAACGTCAGCAAGCTCGCTCTTTCTGCCATGGTTGGCGCGAATCCCAGAAATAGTCTTTTAGGCGTAATTGAGCTCATTTTTCGTTCCCGGTTAAGACCTTGGCCTATACTGTGACTTGTACCATTGTACACTGGAGTCGATTCACTCGGTGAGAATGAAAAGCAATGGTATCGGATGGATTCTTAGGATCAAAAAACAGTCGTAAGGAAATGACCCCATTATGCCCGCGAGTCTTGCCAACCAATTACAACATGCTCTGGTGGATGTCTTCAGCGATTCTCCGCTGATCACCCTGGAGCAGAATGTTGATCGCGCCCTGGAGATCATCACCCGACAACTGGATTGTGACGGGGTGTTTGTGCTGGCGGCCGGTAAGACACCGGGGCGACTCAAGACCCGCAATCTCTACCTCAAACCCCAATTCAAGACTCAGCAAGCTTCCCGGGAGTGGGGGCTGGGGAACATGCCTTTTTTTCGCAATCTGTTACGCCACCCCAAACTCCTGACCTTGGACAGTATTGAAGAGCTTCCCAAGGAAGCTCAGGAAGAGAAACGTTTCTTACGCCAATGGCAGGTGCGCAGCCTGTTGGTGCTGCCGCCACTGCATCTGGGGGATACCCATATCGCCGTTGGCGCCCTGCAATGCGGCGGCGAAAAGCGCTGGCAGGAAGACTTTGTCAATGAACTCAGCCATGCGGCGGCCATGATAGGCTCGGCAATGGAGCTGACCCGTATCGCCTTGGCGCTGCTGGCCAGTGAGCGCAAGTATCAGGAGCTGTTCCAACAGTTACCCCTGGCTTGCGGGCAGTTGGACAGCAGTAACCAACTGACCATGATGAACCGGATAGCCAAGCAGACACTGGTGGCCGGTGACAGCAAGGATCTGCTGGCGTTGGTGCGTGAGGATGACAAGGGGATTTTGCTTGATACCCTGGCCGTGGTACGCGATGGAGTATTGAATCAGGCCTGGTGTGAGGTTGGTTTTCTGCATGGACAGGAGCTCTCTTGGCAAAAACTCAGTTTTAGCCGCAGTAAGGCTGATAAGCGTACTTTGGTGCTGATGGCCGAAGATGTTAGTGAGCGCCACAGATTGGCCAGTGAGCTGTCATTTCACGCCAATTATGATGCGCTGACCGGCCTGCCCAATCGGGCGCATTTCGAAGCCCTGTTGGCCAAGGTGTTGACTGAAGAGCGAGATTCGCCCGTGTGTATTGCCTTTGTGGATCTGGATCAGTTTCGGGTGATCAACAATGTCAGCGGTCATATCGCGGGTGATAGGCTCTTGTGTCAGGTGGCGCAGCGGCTCAAGCAGTTGGTGCGCAAGGGGGATGTGGTGGCCAGGCTCGGCGGCGATGAGTTCGGGATCCTGATGCATTTTTGTAATCCTGAGTCGGCCAAACATATCGCCGAGCGTATCTGTCAGCAGCTGTTTAATCATGAATTCAACTGGGAAAACCGCAAACATGGGGTCTCGGCCAGCATAGGCATAGCCTTGTTGGAACCATTGGCGCAGGACATCTATACCGTTATGGGCCAGGCCGATGCCGCTTGCCGGCTGGCCAAGGAGCAGGGGCGCAATGGCTGGTTACTCTATGACAGCAGCGATCCCCGCCTCAAGCGGCTCTACAGCGAAATGACCGCCTCGGTCGATGTCCTGGGAGCCCTGGCCAACGACAAATTTGAGCTCTATTTTCAGGAGATCCGCCCGCTGGAGGCTACAGATAGCGGTATGCATCTGGAGATCTTGCTGCGTATGTATCAGGAGGAGGGAGAGATGTTGTCACCGGCGATATTTCTGCCGGCGGCAGAGCGTTATAACCTGGCGTCCAGAGTGGATCGCTGGGTGATAGATCATCTGCTGCTTTGGGGCAATCGGCATCTTGAGTTGTGGCAGTCCCTGTCTTTGGTGTCGCTGAACCTTTCTGCGTCCTCGCTCGAGGATGAGGAGTTTATGGACTGGCTTGAGATGCGTCTGCTGGCCGAGCCGGAGTTGGTCGATAAGCTGTGTATCGAAATCACCGAAACGTCGGTACTCAGCCAGCTCGAGCAGGCTCATAGGTTGATTGAACTGCTCAAGCCTTTGGGTTGTAAGCTGGCGATGGATGACTTTGGCGCCGGTTTTTCCTCTTTTGCCTACCTGAAACAGTTGGCGGTGGATTATGTGAAGATTGACGGCCAGTTTGTGGTCAATCTCTGTGAAGACAAGGCGGATCAGGCGATTATTGCCGCCATGTGTCAGTTGGGGAAGCAGATGGCGTTTCAAACTATTGCCGAGTTTGTGGAAACCGAGGCCATAGTGGCGAAACTGCGGGAGCTAGGAGTGGATTATGCTCAAGGTTACGCCATAGGTAAACCCAGGCCCTTATTGGCGCTGAGCGAGCCAATCCGTTAGGTTAGCCTCAGCGGCGGAAACTGGTTACACTGAGCGCCTGTTTTTGTAAGCCATGCCCTGAATCTTGAACGACTTACCCATTCAATCCCTGTTGCCTCAACTGCGCCAAACCTTGGCCACTTGTCAGCAAGTTATCCTCGAAGCACCTACCGGAGCCGGTAAATCCACCGCGCTGCCCTTGGCACTGCTCGACTGGCCGGAAATCGACGGCAAGATCCTCATGCTGGAGCCCAGACGGGTGGCGGCGCGGGCCATCGCCGGCTTTTTGGCGCGCCAAAGAGGGCAGGCGCTGGGGCAAGAGGTGGGGTTCAGGGTTCGCGGTGAGAGTCAGGTCAGCGGCAACACCCGACTCGAGATCATCACCGAGGGGGTGCTGACCCGCATGATCCAGCAGGACCCTGAGCTCAAGGGCGTTGCCATGATCATTTTCGATGAGATCCATGAGCGCCATCTGAGCACAGATCTCGGTCTGGCGCTGGCACTGGAAGTGCAGGCCTCATTGCGGGAGGATTTGCACTTGTTGGCCATGTCGGCAACCCTCGAAGGCTTGCCGTTACAAACCTTGATGCCGGATGCCAAGCTGCTTGCCAGTGAGGGCCGCAGTTACCCTGTGACTATCGCCTACAGCGCCGCTTCGGCGCAGAGGCGCAGCGGCTCGGGTTCCGGCACTGGCATGGCGCCTTGGCTTGAACACATGGGGCGGCAGCTGTTGGCGCTGCTGGACCCTCAGCAAGCCAGCGCTTTGGGGGTTAGCGAAGCGCAGCAACAGGGTTCGATTCTCGCCTTCCTGCCGGGACAAGGGGAAATTCAGCGCCTCAAGCACTATCTGCAATCCCGAGTTGCGGCCAATGTGCGCATTTGTCCTCTCTATGGTTCACTGAGTGCCAAAGAGCAGGATGCGGCGATTGCCCCGGCCAATGCCGGTGAGCGTAAGCTGGTGCTGTCCACCAACCTGGCGGAATCCAGTTTGACCATAGAGGGGATTACTCTGGTGGTGGACAGTGGTTACAAGCGCCAGGCCAGTTTCAACCCCCGCAGCGGCGTGACCCGTTTGGGACTCAAGCGTATCAGCCAGGCATCGGCCACTCAAAGAGCCGGGCGGGCTGGGCGCACCAGTGCGGGTTTCTGCTTAAGGCTTTGGGGCCAGGAGGAGCACGGCCGCTTGCCGCAGGCGGATGAACCGGAAATCTTGCATGCCGACTTGCTCTCCATGGCCCTGGATGCGGCCTGCTGGGGTGTGCGCAGCCTCAGTGACTTGCCTTTACTGACGCCACCGGCCAGAGCCAATGAGGCGGTGGCCTGGCAGCTGTTGCAGTCGCTGCAATTGGTAGACCCGCAACGTAAGCTTACTACCCATGGCCGCGCGGCCTATGCACTGGGGGCGCAGCCGCGGCTGGCGCACATGCTGCTCCGGGCGCAGAGTTTGGGGCAGGGGCGCGGCGAGCCTGAGCTCGCCGGTCTGGCTTGTCTGCTGGCTGCCTTATTGGAGGCCAGAAGCCTTGCGGGCAACGGCGCCGACATCATGGATAAACTTTCTCAGGCCACTCAAGGCCTTGAAGCTAGACAAGTCGGCAACTGGCTCAGACGCTTAGGACTTAATGGCAAGGCGGCGGATTTTCTGAAATTGGCGAATCGTGCCGATTGCGCCCTGTTGTTGGCGCTGGCATTTCCTGACAGGATAGCCAAGGCAAGAGGCGTCGAGGGTTACCAGTTGGCCAATGGCAGCGGCGTGGTGCTCGATGCCGGTGACAGCCTCAGCGGCTGCGAGTTTCTGGTGGTGGCCGACTATCAGGAAACCGAGGGCCGCAGCGCCGGCCGCATCTATCTGGCGGCCGAATTACCGGCGGGATTGCTGGAAAATGAGCTGGCTTTTCTCTGTACTTGGCAACAGCAGGCGGGCTGGGATGAGTCCAAGGGACGTTTCTTTGCCGAGCGCCAACTGCGTCTTGGGGAGATAGTGCTCAAGCGGGAGGCCGAGAAAGAGGCGGATCCCAAGCTGAGGGCTCAGGCGATTATGGCGCTGCTGCGCAGCAAGGGCTTGGCGCTGCTCAATATGGATGAGGATGTCAGGCAGCTCCAGTTCAGGCTGGCACTGGCAAGATCCAAAGATCCGAGCCTATTTCCGGACAGCAGCGATCCGGCGCTGCTGGATTCTCTCGAGGAGTGGTTGGAGCCGTTTTTGAGCGATATCAAGCAGCTAAAGGGATTAATGGCATTGGATATCAAGCAGCTGCTGCTCAATCGCCTCGAGTGGCAGGCGCAGCAGACACTGAATGAATGGCTGCCGAGCCATTGGAAAATGGCCACGGGCACCCGGGCACCGATCCGCTATGATGCCGGCGGGCGGGCGCTGCTGAGTGTGCGTCTGCAGGAAGCGCTGGGCATGGCCGAAAGCCCGCGGCTACTGCAAGGGGAGCTGACCGTAACCATGGAACTCTTGTCTCCGGCGCAGCGCCCTTTGGCGCTGACGGCCGATCTGGCCAGTTTTTGGCAAGGGCCCTATGTCGAAGTGAAAAAAGAGATGCGTGGGCGCTACCCTAAACACCTGTGGCCCGACGATCCGGCCAATACTTTGCCGACCAAGTTCACTAAGAAAAAGACCTTGAATATCCAGCAGTAAATTTTGGGATAAGCATGACCATCAAGAAAAGTACCACGAAAAAAAGTACCAGAAAAACCAGCCGCAAGAGCAAACCGGCGCGGCAAAGCCCCGGGCTATGGCGCAGGTTATGGTCGATAACTTGGAAGCTGGCCCTTATTCTGGTAGCGGCGTTGACCATCTATTGTATCTACCTGGATCAGATCATCGCCCGTAAGTTCGAAGGGCAGAAGTGGCACCTGCCTGCGCAGGTGTTTAGTCGCTCCATGGCGCTCTATCCCGGGGCGGCGGTGAGCCACGCCCAGTTGATGGCCGAACTTAAACTGCTGGGCTATCGCAAGGTGGCCAATCCGCGTCAGGTGGGCGAGTTTTCTGCCTCCAGTACCCGAATCGAGCTGTGGCGCCGCCCCTTCCTGCATCCTGAGGGAAGCCAGGCAGAGCAGCGGGTGATGATAAGTTTCGACTCCAACGGCGTCACTTCGGTGGCGCGCATGAGCGACAAACGCCAACTGGCGGTGTTTCATCTCGAACCTGTGCTGCTGGACAGGATCATCGCCGGCGATGGTGAGGACAGGCTATTTGTGCCGACAGAGCAGATCCCCGAACACATAGTCGAAGCGCTTATTTTGGTGGAAGACCGCAGCTTCTATGAGCACCACGGGGTGAATCCCTTTGCCATCGCCCGCGCCCTGCTGGTCAATATCAGTGCCGGTCGCACGGTACAGGGCGGCTCGACCCTGACCCAGCAGCTGGCGAAGAACTTCTTCCTCTCCAGCGAGCGCTCCTTGATCCGTAAGGCCAGGGAGGCCTTGATGGCGCTGATTATCGATTTTCGTTACAGCAAGGATGAAATTCTCGAGGCCTATCTCAATGAGGTCTACATGGGACAGGACAAGTCCAGAGCCGTGCATGGCATGGGGCTGGCATCGCAATTCTATTTTGGCCGCCCGGTCGGAGAGCTGACCCTGGCGCAGCAAGCCTTCCTGGTCGCCGCCATCAAGGGGCCATCTTACTACAACCCCTGGCGCTATCCTGATAGGGCTCAGGAGCGGCGCGATCTGGTGCTTAGGCTCTTGATGGAAGGTAGCAAAATTTCTGTCGACCAATATAAGGCGGCAGCGGAGTCGCCGCTGGGATTAAGGCGCTCTGACAAACCTGTGCATCAGAAACTGCCGGCCTTCTTTGCAGTGGTTAAACAGGAACTCAAGGATCGCTATGGTGCGGCGCTGCTGAAGCAGTCCGGCGTCAAGGTCTATACCACCTTGGATCCCATGGCGCAGGAAGCTGCCGAAAACGCCGTTGAGCGAACCCTGAAGGAGCTTGGCAAGAAAGATAAAGAGTTGCAGGTGGGCATGGTGGTGACCGACAAGTACAGCGCCGGGATCGCCGCCATGGTGGGCGATAAGGTGCCGGGCTACGAGGGTTTCAACCGGGCGGTGGAAATTCGCCGTCCCATAGGTTCACTGGTCAAGCCGTTTGTTTATGCCACGGCGCTGGCACAGGGCAGTAAGTTCAATCTCGCCAGCCCCCTCAAAGATGAGGCCATTACCCTCAAGAATGAGCAGGGCAAGACTTGGTCGCCCCAGAATGTGGATCGCAAGTTCCGTGGCCAGGTGCCACTGTTGACGGCGTTCAAGAAGTCGATGAATGTGCCGACCGTGAATTTGGGCATGATGGTTGGCGTCGATGCCGTGGCCGCGACGTTAAAAGAGGCCGGTTGGAATGAGGCTGTACCGGCTTATCCTTCCATGTTGCTCGGCGCCGTGAACGGTTCCCCTTTGATGGTGGCGCAGGTATATCAGACCCTGGCGGACGGCGGGCGTTATCGTCAGCTCAATGCGGTGACTGCCGTGCTGAACAGCGACAACCAGCCTCTGCCTGCGGCCAGTATGCCACGCCATGAGGCGATAACGCCGGCGGCCAACTATCTGGTGCAGTACGCCATGACCAAGGTGGTGGAGTCCGGCACGGCTTCGCGCCTGGGGGCGGCCTTCCCCGGCGTGATGCTGGCGGGCAAGACGGGCACCAGCAATGACCGCCGCGATTCCTGGTTTGCCGGATTTGACGAGCGTAACGTTGCCGCCGTTTGGGTTGGCCGAGATGACAACGGCAAGACCCAGCTCTATGGCAGCAGTGGTGCGATGACGGTTTATCAACGTTTCCTCGCCGAGCGGCCGCCGCTGGGGTTGAGATTGCCGCCGGTCAACGGCGTGGTGCAGGGCTATTTCGACCGGGATAGCGGCGCGGCGAAACAAGCAGATTGCCGTAATGTGGTGGCGGTACCTGCGCTGGCCGATAGTTATCATCCGGCGCCCAACTGTGGTGAACCTCTGCCTTGGTGGAAGCGGATCCTCGGTGGTTAACCGTGTAGAGGCTAATAGACACTAGATAGCAAAAAGGCCACCCCGAGGTGGCCTTTGACTTGTTTGAGAATATAGCGCTTTATCGCTATACCGTCAGATTTCAGCGGCGACGTCTGGTAACGGCGGCGACACCGGCGAAGGCCAGGAACAACCAACCCAGGCTGCCACCTTCATCTTTCTTGGCATCTTTTTCGGTAGCCAGGAAGTTTATCAGGTCGGTCAGTTCACCTAGGGTGCGTATTTGATCCAGATTAACCATATATTTGTCGTTCACCACGAAGCTTGGCACACTCTGAACACCAAATTCATTCTGTTGTGTACGCCACAGGGCGATGACATCATTGATTTTCTTGCTGTCGGCCAAGGTATCATACTGACTGATATCGACACCGTTGGCGGCAAACAGCTGCTTGATATCGTCGCGGCTGTTGATGGCGGAGGTATGCTTGTGTCCAGGAGCGGAATGGTCATGGCCGTGAGCCCCTTCCTCGCCCTGAATGGCGGCAAACATGGGGTGAGTCAGCTTGTCGGCTACGCCCAGCTCTTGCATGATGGCCAGAGATTTCATCACCTCGGTGCCGAGATCGCTGTTCATAAAGTCGACATGCTTATTGTCAAAATTAACATCTTTTTTGAGACCGGCCTTGATATCTGCCAGGTACTGGGTCTCCATGTTAAAACAGCTGTGACAGTAAAAAGAGAAAAACTCGGTGAGTTTAGGCTCTTCACTACCATTCTTGGCTATCTGGGTATAGTGTTGACCTTCGATAAAGTCGGCGGCATTGGCGGCCAGCGGGATCAGGGTAAGTGCCATTGCGGCAACCAGTGGCTTGAGCAAAATAATCTCCTCAGAGTTGACCGGGCGCAGCGCCCTTTGTTGTCAGGTTAGTGTGACTGGCTTAATTATGACTTAAGCGACGGTGCCTTTGGCGGCCATTTCTGTGAGCGAGGCTAAGCTTTGACGGTTTGCCTGATTATTCAACCTCGCAGGGCTTGCCAGGCCTCGCAGATCTGTCTGAACTTGGCGGCATCACCGCCTTGTCTATCCGGGTGCCACTTTAGCGCCAGTTTACGCCATTGGCGGCGGATCTCCTTGTCGCTGGCATCGGCTTCCAGCTCCAATACCCGTAGCGCCTCTCGTTGGGCAAAACGGCCGGGACGCACACCAATATAATCCTGATAACTGTTCCAGAAGGATTCCAGCATCTCACGGACAACATTGACGCAGGTGTCATAGTTGTTCCAGTCGAGGTAGTAGTCCCTGAGCGCTGAATCGTCTTGTTGCAGTTGCAGCACATTTGCCGGAGGGATCCGCAGCAATATGATATCCATGGCCTGTACCTGCAGCCATTGGCCAGGCAACAGTATGTGTTGTAGTTCATAGAGGGCATTCATCAGCAGGAAGTTGCGTTTGAACAGATCTTTCTCTGGCAGAGGATCCAAGTCGTGCATCAGTCCCTGTTGCTGCAACTCGGTAGCGAGATGATGTACCTTCCAGGAGCGGTTGCTGCGTTTGAGTAAGCTGAGCAGTGGCCAGATAAGTGGGTTGTCGCCCTTGAGTCGGGTCGGCTTGACCCCTGTAGTCTCTGGCTGGGCCAGTGTGGGTTTGGCAAGCAGCATAGTGGGACATTCATCCTGACCTAATAATGAAAACTACTATGCCACAGGTGGCTGTGGGCGCAAGGTGAAAAATAATAGAACCCGGCGGAGTGCCGGGTTCTGAAAGGGGGAATGTAAACTCGTTCCTCGTTAGATCTTGGTAAAGAGCTCTTCTTGAGGCAGGCGAGACTTAGGCAGCTTGGCGTTGAAGTCTGATTCGTCATGGTAGCCGAGGGCAACCACTACGCTGGCGGTGAAGCCTTGCTCTCTGAGGCCCAACACCTGGTTGAGCTTAGTGGCATCGAAGCCTTCGATAGGGGTGGCATCTATGTCCAATACGCTGGCGCCCAGCAACAGAGTACCCAGCGCCAGATAGGTTTGTTTCTCCATCCAGTGCTGCAGATCCTTGAGTTCGAATCTGTGCATATTGGTGAAGAAAGAGCGGCCGTTATGTTGTCCCTGCTTGGCATTGTCATCGGCGAAGCGGCCATCGGCATCTTCCTGCTCCAGCAGGCGCAGCAGATGGGCTTCATCCATGTTGTTGCGGGTGCAGAGTACTACCACGTGGGAAGCGTTGAGGATCTTTGGCGTGTTAAAGCCATAGTCTGCGGTAGACTCGGCGATTTTGGCTTTACCTTCATCTGTTGCGGCCAGAACAAAGTGCCAAGGTTGGGAGTTTACCGAGGAGGGACTGAACTGCAACAGGCTCTGCAGATCGTCAATTTTATCCTGGGGGATCTTCTTGTTGGGATCAAAAGCCTTGGTGGTATAACGCTTTTTGGCAAGGTAGGTCAGATCTGTCATGTCGCTGCTCCGGACAAATGAGGCTGAAATGCTTCTGGCATTCTACGATCTCTGTTGCGCTTTACAACAGGGTTTCAGTCTCTTGGTTTAATCGACTTTTATTTGCACTTTTATGTGACCAAAAATTGCATTTGCAGGTGGCGTTGGTTAATCTATGGTCAGGTTTATGGCGGAGCAGCAAAGATGAATACCCTAGAGAAAGCCAATGCCTCCGAGGTGTTATTCAAGGCATTTTCCAATGCTTGCCGAGAGTTACAACTTACCCAGGCCGAGGCCAGTCGCATCATAGGCGTTAATCCCAGCACCTTGAGCCGTAACAGCGGCAAGGGGTTTAAACCCGACTCCAAGCAGGGGGAGTTGCAGTTGCAACTTATCCGTCTGTATCGTTCGCTGTATGCCATGGCGGGGGGAGAAAAAGCCTTTATGCGTCACTGGCTCAATAGCCCCAACAAGGCGCTGAATGGGACGCCAAAGGCTCTGTTGCAAACCGTGGTTGGCCTGGTGAGTGTTAACCAATATCTGGATGCGATGCGAGGCAAGGTTTGACAGACCATAGTCGATGAAAGGAGACAAACAACTGAAAATGGATTTTAGCGCGTTAGAGCCACAGGACTTTTTCCCTCGCCCCTACCTTGGCCGTGGTTATCGCCTGGTTGAATCTCAAGAAGAAGCCGCCACTCTGAGTCTGGTGGATGATTTTGACGAACAGATGCTGCTCGAATCCCTGCTCGATGAGGTTAAACCGCCTTACCGGAACGGGACAGAGCATTTACATTATCTGCTCAAGACCCCGTTTCGTTACCCGCCGCTGCGCCATGGCTCGCGCTTTGGCAGTATCACTATGGAAAGCTTCTTTTATGCCAGTGAGTCCTGGCAGACCTGCTTGGCAGAAGTCGCCTATTATCGTTTTGTCTTTATGGCCGACATGCTGGAGCCTTATCTGGAGCCACTGCGCTCTGAGCATATGCTGTTCTCTGTGAATATTGATGCCTGCCATTGTGCCGATCTGACACTATTGCAGCGGCAGGAAGTGCAGCAGCAACTGACTCACAAGTCGAACTATGCCTATACCCAAGCATTGGGGGCCTGGTTGTTGCAGCAGCAGGCGCAGATGATCCGCTACACTTCGGCCAGAGCCGAAGAGGGCGTTAACCTGGCGCTGCACGATCCTCTGGTGTTGCAATCAACCGAGCCGCAGGAGTGTGAATACTGGATCTGCCAAAGCTCGGCTGACAAGGTAGCCTTCAGTCGCCGTAACAGCCGCAGCATGCCATTGACCTGGTTTTTAAAAGACTTTTTGCGGGACGGACAGTTACCGCGTCCCGCCTGAGAGTGAGCCAGATATAGCTGGTTGACGCTTGAGGACTGGTGTCAACTCGGAAGGCATATGCCTCTAACGCAGCACCTTAGCAAGGAAACCTTGAGTGCGGGGGTTTTGCGGCGCATTGAAAATCTGCTCCGGTGTGCCCGCTTCCTGGATCACCCCTTCATCCATGAAGATCACCCTGTCAGACACCTCGCGGGCAAACCCCATTTCGTGAGTGACTATCACCATGGTCATGCCGTCGCGAGCCAAGGATTGCATCACGTCCAGTACATCGCCGACCATTTCCGGATCCAGCGCCGAGGTGGGTTCGTCAAACAGCATCAGCTCCGGAGACATGGTCAGGGCTCTGGCAATGGCCACCCTCTGTTTCTGGCCGCCGGACAGACTGGATGGATAGGCATCTTTCTTGTCTGCCAGGCCAACCTTAGCCAGCAGCCCCAAAGCCTTGGCTTCGGCCTCGGCTTGAGTCATCAACCCCAGCTTGACTGGTGCCAGCGTTAGGTTGGCCAACACTGTCTTGTGGGGAAACAGGTTGAAGTGCTGGAATACCATGCCCACTTTCTGTCTGAGCTTATCGACACAGGCACCAGGCGCCGTTATCGATTCACCGGCTATCCGTATGTCGCCTTCGGTAGGTTGTTCCAAAAGATTGATACAACGCAGAAAAGTACTCTTGCCACTACCACTTGGGCCTATGATACTGACTACTTCGCCTTTGGCGATATGCTGATCTATGCCCTTGAGTACTTCCAGTTTGCCGTAGGACTTATGCAGGTTGGTTATCTCAATCACTTTGTTTCAGCCTCGCTTCAAACTTACCCAGCAGCCAGGTGAAGCTGTAGGTCAATAACAGATAGATAAGGGCACAAGTCAATAGTGGCACCACATCTTCAAAGGTCCGGCTGCGGATGATTTCACCGGCACGCATCAGATCCACACCACCGATAAAGCCGATGACCGCGGTTTCCTTTAACAGCACGATAAATTCATTGCCGAGCGCCGGCAGGATATTCTTGATAGCCTGCGGCAATACCACCTCACGCATGGTCAGTGAATGGCTCATCCCCAGAGAGCGGGCGGCCTCGGCCTGGCCCTTGTCGACCGCCTGGATACCGGCGCGGATGATCTCACTGATGTAGGCGCCGCTGTTGAGGCCAAAGGCGATGATGGCGGCGGTTACCTTGTCGACATCCATAGCGGCCAACACGATAAAGTAGAGGATCACCAGTTGCACTACTACAGGAGTACCACGGATCACCCCGACATACAGCTTGGCTGGCCAGCGTAGATACCAACGCTCGGACATGCCCATCAAGGTGGTGAGCACCCCGAGAATGGCACCGAGGATCATGGCGAAGAAGGTCACAGTCAAGGTGACCTTGAGGCCGCTTAGGATCAGCAAGATGCCGATCATGCCATCTTCCCCTATGGGGGTGAACAGCGAAGAGATTATTGCATCCATCTAAGACTACTTCTGGTATTTTTCAAGGAGTTGTTGGTATTCGCCAGAGCTTTGCAGCCGCGAAAGAGTGGCATTGATCTGGCCGAGCAGTTCGGGTTGATCCTTGGCGACAGCAATACCGTAAAACTCGGGGGAAAATTCGATATCCAGCTGTTTGAGGGTGGGGTTCTTGGCCAGATAAGTGGCTGCTGGTTGGCTGTCGAACAGCACTAGATCAACCTTGTGGTTTTTCAGCTCCATGAAGGCCTCAAAACCCGTGTTGAAAGCGACGACTTCGGCCTTGAGCTCCTTAGCCATGATGTCGCCGGTCGAGCCCAGCTGCACCGCAATCTTCTTACCGGCAAGATCGGCAGGAGTGGTGAATACCTGGCTGTCTTGATTGACTATCACCACCTGGGTGGCTTCGTAGTATGGCGTGGAGAAGTTGACGCTCTTTTGCCGCTCATCCGTGATTGTCATCCCTGAGGCGATAAAGTCGATTTTGCCTGAGTTCAGCGCCACTATCAGAGAGTCGAACTTGAGGTTTTCTACCTTGAGAGTTTTACCAGCGTCGGCGGCAATCGCCTTGGCAATATCGATATCCAGCCCTTTTACCTCATCACCATTGGCGCCCCCCATATATTCAAATGGAGGGAAGGCAGCATTGGTACCGACGACCAGTACATCTTGATCTTTACCGCAGCCGGTCAACAGCAAGGCCGTGACAGTGGCCAGAAGCAGGGATTTTTTCATCTTGGAGATACTCTTGAGGAACCGTATGACTGGCACTATAGCCAGTTTCAATTCCCTAATCAATAACTAATCATAAAAAATGACTATTTATTCATTTTAATGTCTCGCGTTGTTATAAGATCGTTGTTAATTATGGGTTTATTTATTAATAAAATCTGCAGGGTTGAATAAAATGGATATTGCTTAAGTTGGAGGGGCGCTGAGAAATTTTTTGTCGCCTGAGACACAAGAATGTGTATTTGGCACAGCGCCGAAGAAAAATTTGTTATAAAATGCGCGCCCAAAATCCTCTGCCTGCCTACAATGGTGGAAGCCCACTCCGGATTTTGGAACAGGCCTCCAATTCAGTACCTGCCAAAGCAGACAGCGAAGCACACAAAATAGAACAAGATGGGGTCGTATACCTATGATAGAAAAACGCTTTATTACCGCTCAGGAATTGCTGGAGGATTCATTTCGTCTGGCTGCACAGGTCTATGACAGTGGTTTTCGGCCACAGTTTATTGTTGGGATCTGGCGTGGCGGCGCCCCAATAGGGATCGCGGTGCAGGAGTTTTTCGACTTCAAGAAGGTGGAAACCGACCATATTGCGGTGCGCACTTCATCCTATTACGGCATAGGTACAGACAAGCAGAGCAAGGAGATCAAGGTTCATGGTCTGCATTACATTGTGGAAAATGCCAACGCCGATGATGGTTTGCTGATTGTTGATGATGTCTTCGATTCCGGGCGCAGCGTTTTTGCTCTCAAGGAAAAGCTCAGTCAATCCATGCGTCTGAATATGCCCAAGGATATCCGTATCGCTTGTCCTTACTACAAGCCACAGAATACTGCTGTGCCACTGAAGCCCGACTACTATATCCACGCCTCGGATGAATGGCTGGTATTCCCCCATGAAGTTTCTGGCCTGAGTCCGCAAGAGCTGGCCGAAGGCAAGGGCGATCTTAAAAATATCAAAGAGCTGTTCCTTTAAGATTTGGGCAGCAGCATATTGCAAGAGGGCGCCAATGGTTGCCCTCTTTTCGTTTAATGACCTTACATATTTATGCTGTTGGCGCAGTCCGTAATAGCCTCAGAGACGATTGATCTTGTCCTTTAGATCGTAGCTCTTGTCTGTGACTATGGTTTCCAGGTTGGCAATCCGCTGCTTCAGTTCATCCACTTCCCGTTGCAGTTTTTCTATCTCACGGTTTTGGCCGTCTTGCTGCTTACTGTTGTAGTCCTTGATGAGTACCATGGCAAAAAAGCCTATGGCTATGACGGCTACCAGACTCATTAATCCCATAATGACTCCTTGGGTGTTAAGCATATTGAATATTTTGGCACATCATTCTCGCACATTACGGCACTATTGTGTGGTACGGCTGGACCAATAGTACGCCAAGGGCCTCATCGAGGCCCTTGAACTTGCTTTGCCAATTAAGGCTTAAGGGTTTCTTTAATCAACACGCAGCGCCGCTCTCTTTCTATTGCTTGCTTGAGATTGCGCTGGGTCTGGGCCGATAGCTCTGGGTTGGCCTGCAAGGCTTTTTCGAGCCGCAGCACTGAGGCGTGACTGCATTGACGCGGTAATAGTGCCGGCGCGTAACTGCGCATAAATACCGGGTCTTTTTCGGCGTCCAGGCTGGCCAGCTGACTCAAGCGCTGCTCTGCGGTGCTGGCCTGGAGTTGCCCTTGGCTGCTGGGATAGAGGTTTTCCATTGCCACCCTCAGCTTGGCAAACGGCAGCGCCGAATGGTTGATTTTCTCCAGCCAGCGGCGTTTACCGGCGGTGTCCGGGCGCACCACTTCGGCGGCGATGGCCGCCTTTTGCCCCGAATCGCTGTTATCAAGTTTGGCTTCTTGCTGCAGCAGATATTTGCTGGTGGGATAATCGTAACGGTTCAACTGATAGATAAGCTGCCAGCGGGTATCTTGATCCAGCTCCACTCCCTTTATTTTACTGTAGCCCTGCAGCAGTGATAGCAGGTGGTCCAGCGAGTCACCGTCGCGGGCAAAGTCCACATAGGCATCGAACCAGCGCCGCTGCAGATCTTTATTATCTGCGTTTTGCATGGTCAGACGCAGGCTCATCTGTGCCAGTGCTCTGATGGCGCGCTCGGCATAGGCTGAGTGAATCGGAGCCATCGATTCGAGCAAGGCCTTGCTATAGCGCATATTGCTGAGAATTTGCCCCAGCAGGGTGTAATCGCTCTCTTGGGGAGCATTGATAAGCACAGTTTCCAGATACTTGTTCAAGGGCAAGTTACCGCTCTGGACACTGTCCCACAGGCTTTGCCAGAGCATGGCGCGCAGCAGGGGATCTTCTACCTTGGCCAGGTGATTAAAGGCAGTATCGAACGAGCGTGGGTCGAGCTCGACTTTGACGTAGCCCCAGTCCTGATAGTTGGGATAAACCAAATCAGGACAGGATGCGCCTTTAAGTTGCGGCACCAAGGTCTTTTCACCTTGGTAAGTAACGGTCAGTGTTTGCTGTAAGCGCATCTCATGGCGGCCCTTGCTCAGTAAGGCTAACTGAACTTTTTGCTCTCTGAGAGTCGGATAGGCGGGATCGCTTGTTGACTGCAACAGGGCAAATTCACTGATGCGGCCATCTTGGCACTGGAACTCGGCCTTGAGGCTGTTGACACCGGCGCTGTAGAGCCAATCCCGGCTCCACTGACTCAGATCCCGCTTGGCGGCTTGGCCTAGACTGCTAATGAAGTCTTCCAGTGTGGCGTTTTGCCAGGAGTAGCGTTTGAGGTAATCACTGACGCCACGGCGGAAGGTTTGCTCCCCAAGCAGGTGGCGCAGTTGAATCAGAACCGCGGCCCCTTTCTGATAAGTGATGGCATCGATATTATCGAAGGCGTTGGCACTACTAGCCACTGGTACTTCTATGGGATGGGTGGTAACGCCAGAATCCTGTTGATAGGCGCTCTGTTTGCCCCTGGCGTAAAAACTGCGCCAGGTGTTGTCAAACTCAGTGGCTTCGGCGCTCGCCAGCATGCCCATAAAGGAGGCGAAGCTTTCATTGAGCCACAGACCGTTCCACCATTTCATGGTCACCAGATCGCCAAACCACTGGTGCGCCATTTCATGCATGATCACAGACGCCAAGCGCTGGCGCTGATTGGCTGTCATCTCACCACTGCCAAGAAAACGCCCCTCGGCAAAGGTGATGGCGGCGGCATTTTCCATGGCACCATAGAGGAAGTCAGGCACCAGCAGCTGATCGTATTTTTTAAAGGGGTAGTCGATACCGAAATAGCCGTCAAAAAACTTAAGCCCGGCGTCTGTGTATCTGAACCAGTCGGCGGCATTGACCTGGGCCGCCACAGATTGGCGGGCAAACAGGCGCATGGGGTATTTGCCGCTGTTGTCTTGCCAGACATGGTAAGGGCCTGCATGCATGGAAAAGTTGTAGGGGCTCAACTTGGGTGTTGCCGGAAACTGCCACAGCTGCTTGTCACCCTCCGGGGTCACACTCAATTCTTGGGTGGCGCTGATCACCTGCCAGTCTTTGGGGGCTCTGACAGTTAACTTGTAGCTGGCCTTGAGATCCGGTTGGTCGAATACGGCAAACATCTGCTGCGCGGCAGCGGGCTCAAAGTGAGAGTAGAGATAGACCTTGCCATCGACGGGATCCACAAAGCGGTGCAGCCCTTCACCATTGTTGGAATGCTGGCGTGTGAAGCTGACTTCTATCTCATTGTCGCCTATGAGCAGCAACTTGGCACTGATCTCCAGATAGGCGCCATTGTATTTGGGATAGAGCCTGTGGCCGTTGATCTTAAGGCTGGTGATCTGCGCCTTGCTCAAGTCCAGTGTCAGGGGCTGTTGGTTGTCGCTGAGACTGAAACGTACCAAGGTGCGGTTGGTAAATCGCTCGCTGCCATCCAAGGTAAAGTCCAGTTCATAGCTGACATTGCTGACTCTGGCAGAGCGAGCCATCGCCTGTTGCTCACTGATATAGCCGCTGCCATCCCGCACTCCGGCGGAGGATTGAGTGCTGCTGCAGCCGCTGAGTGATATCAGTCCGGCAGCCAACAGGCTGAGACCAAACAACCGGGGAAGAGATTTCACAAACAGATTCCTTGCTTTTTATTGTTTTACCATTGGGTGTCGGTGTTTTCCCTCACAACAGGAATAAAAGGGAGGGATACGTCTTGAGTTAATACCCTGTCGGGCTTGGCGCCCGCAGCATAAATTACGCTATTTGCCGCCAAAGAACAAAGGAGAAATGTTACAAAAAAGCCGCTATGACAGCGGCTTTGGGGAAGGAGCGTTAGATTTGGTTAGAGCCCGAGGAAGGACTTGGACTTCACTTTGCGGATCTCTTTTTCATCGGACCATTCGATCAAGCCGGTTTCCAGGTCCATCAGGCGCATGGTCATCTTGTAGTAGACATCACGGGTGCTGCCATCTTGTTTAACTATGCTGGAAAGGTTGCCATAGAGCATGTATTGAGCGCCTATCTGACGACCGAACTTGATGGCGGTGGATGGGTCAACCATGCCGGCGTTGTTCTGGTAGTCCAGTTGCTTGCGTACTGAATCCACCTTGGTCATATCGATAAAACGGAACTTGCCTGAGCGCAGCAGCTTGTTGCTGATGGAGTCGGTCACTGACTCAGTATCTATATGCTCAGAGGTCTTGTTCTTGATCTTGTCGACAAAGATGATAGGTCTGTCGTTGGCTGTCATGGCCACCACTGGTGGGAAGGTCAGCATGCTGTCGACCATTTTGGCGGCAATGGCTTGCAGATCTGTCGAACCGAAGTTTTCATTCACTGTCTCTACCTCAGTGGCATCACCGTATTCCACTTTGGATTGACAGGCTGCCATGCCCATGGCCATTGCCAGTATCAGTATCAGCTTCAAGTGTTTCATAGTCAGTTCCATTTCAAGGTTATCAAATCAATTTTGTATAAAAACGTGTGACATTGCCAGTGTCTATTGCCCAGACCAGAGTGGTCTTGCCACTCTGAACCTGAATTTCCGTGCCCTGATTGTCCAGGGTCAGTTGATAGCTGCCGGCATCGACAAACTGCCTTGCTATCTGTGCCTGCCTAGGTAACGTGAGCCAACTGCGGCGATCGGCCTGCTCTGTGACCACGTTGAATATCTGCATGGCGATCACCCCGAGGTCCGAACCGT
Organism: Shewanella carassii; assembly: GCF_002777975.1. Lineage (GTDB taxonomy): Bacteria > Pseudomonadota > Gammaproteobacteria > Enterobacterales > Shewanellaceae > Shewanella > Shewanella carassii. The sequence continues at coordinate 36,435 of NZ_NGVS01000005.1, read as the reverse complement.
CTTTGCGCTCGGCCTTGCGGGCCATTTCCGACTTGGCATAGACCCTGGCGGCCTGGCGCACCAGCAGATAGGGTAGTTCCTCCTTGAGCGCCGTGATGGCCAAGGCATCTATGTTGGCTATCGGGGCTGCGGTCATAGGTTTTGATAAGCCGCGGATATGGGCACTGCTGAGCGGTACTCTGGCGGGCATATAGGTGGGCAGAGAGACAGTTTGCCAGTTGCCGTGAATGGTGAAGGGAACCGTCAGGCTCTCCTTGGCGGGCACAAAGCCGCGCTCCAGCAGCAAGATGACCTGACCTTGCCCCTTGGTGGGCGTGGGCGCTTCTCCCCAACGGCGTTTGAACTCATCATATTGAGGCATGGCAAGCTCCTTGGCCAAGCGCACCAGATCCTGCTGCAGATAGGGATTATCCGGCATAATCTGCGCCGCCTTGCGATAGTCGATAAAGGCATCGTTGCGCTCACCAAGGATTTCGTGCAGTACCCCTGTGGTGTAGTAACTGTAGGCGTTCAAAAACGAGCTGGTGACATTGCCGGCGGCCTTGCCCAGTTTATCCATTTCGGCGCTGATGGTGCCGTTGGCCATCTGTTGCACTGCACTGCTGGATTTCTCATACCTTTGCTGCTCCAGCGATTGCAGTTCATTGCTGCGACGCACCTCCACCAACGCGCCTTCGGCATCGCCGGCAAACAGATAATTGAGCGCCTGATACTGGTGCAGCATGATGCGCTCATACCCGGGGCCGCGATAGGGAATGATATTGTCGTTCAGCAGCAGGCTGCCGCCCTGTGAACCCAGCTCGGATAAACTGAGCTTGGCCTTGTCGTCAAACGCCTGATAGGCGGCTATGGCGCTCTGGTAATAGTCTTTACTGGCGATGAAATCGCCGCTGATCTGCGCGGCGCGCCCCGCTTCCTGGGCATAGAGCAGACCATCGCGGCCGTTTATTCCACCTGCCAACTCTTTGGCGGCATTGCCCGGCATTGATGAGTTGAGCTCGGCGCGAATGCCGGCCAACTGGGATGGGTAGTTGACTAATACACTGTTGAAGGCGCAGCCAGTGAGGCCCAATGACAACAACAGCGGCAGTAGTAACTTACCTGACTTCAAGCATCGGCTCCTTGGTTTTGGATCTCCAGTCGCTCTATCAGGGTAAGCCCTTCCAGATGATCATATTCATGCTGGAAAATGCGCGCGACAAAGCCCTGTAACCATTCCTGCTGCCACTCGCCGCTGAGATCCTGATAACGTACCTCAATGCTTTCATGGCGCAAAACCTGTACTCTTTCGCCTGGCAGCGACAGGCACCCCTCTTCCCCGGTAAGCATCTTGCCTGAGCGTTGGAGTATTTGGGGGTTGATCACCACCTGAGGCGCCATCAAAGGCGCATCCGGATATCTGTCGTTGGGGTGGGATGCCATAATAAATAAGCGGATACCTTGGCCCACCTGAGGCGCGGCGATGCCAACCCCCTGTGCCAGTTTCATGGTCTCGAGCATTTTCTTGGCCAGGGTCGCCAAGGGTTCATCGAACAGTTGAACCGGCTGGGCCGCCTGCCCCAGAATACGTTCTCCATGGGTTGCTATGGCTAACATCCTTATTCCCCCTTTATTCGACTCAATAGTGAGGCGGCGGAGTTTCTTCCGATTGAGACGCGATATTGCTCGGCTCTACCGCCTTGAGTTTGCTGATTAACAACTGGATCTGAAACTGCTGCTCGGCCACGACCTTATTGAGTTCGAAAATCTCCTGACTCAATTCTTCCAGTGTGGCTTCCTGAAATGACAGCTTGGTTTCGAGTTCTTCGATCCTGTCCGGGATTGCTTGCATTACTTACCTCTGTGTTGGCGCTGACCAGCGTTCCAGTAAGCTGGCACTGCTGATACTCTGAAGTTGGCCGTTGTCGGATTCAGACACTGAGTATACTACGGCGCTTTGGGGCAAAGGCTTTTTTGGCAATGAAACTTGCCAGTTGGCGACTTTTTTCCCCGAATCGACCTGCCAAAGGCTTAACTCTCTGGCCGGTGTGCCGGTCAACAAGGCCTGTTCCTGTTGGATAAAGCGTGCTGCCGAAAAGTTCATTTGCCGCCGGACTATCGCCAGCGAGCTGGCCAGTTTTCCTGAGTCATTGTGCCAAATGTCGGCATTGCCGGTACTGTCGGACACTAAACTGAGGCTGCCGCTGTGGCTGAGGGCAACCTTTAGTACCCTGGAATCCATCTGCCAGCGCCTCAGCACCTGAGCATCTTGAGGGCGCCACAGCAGAGCGGTGGTATCGTTGGCGCCGGTCAATGCCAGGCGGCCATCGGCAGAGAGGGCAACGCTGTTAACCTTTTCGCTGTGGCCAAGAAATTTTACCAGCACGCCTGTTGTTGGCGTCAGTGACATTACCGCGCCATCGGCCAGCCCCACCAGCAACTGGCCATTGTCGGCCACGGCTACAGCTTGGGCTACCGCCGGCAGTGACCACCAACCTGCCGCTCGGCCGTCGGCGATTTTCCACAGTGCAACTGAATCGCGGCTTAACGTCACTGCATATTCACTATTGGCCGAGATATCGGTGGCGATCACATCATTGGCTGCACTGCCTTGAGCCCACTGATACTTGACTGTCCCTTGTCTGAGATCCCAAAGTCTGAGCCCTTCCTGACTGCTTATTAAAGCATAGTGGCCATCGGCAGAGAGACTGGCGCTGTAACTGGGATCGGCCGCCAGGGATTGGCTGCTATTGGGGCCTGGATGGCAAGCGCCAAGGCCCAGCAAAGTAAAACTGAGCGTGCAAATAAGTAGCAATCTGTTTATTGCCATGAACTTATACCGCCTCGACTTGTCATTTTGAGTAAGGGTAAAACGCTGTCACTTCCATACAGGGGGCTCGGTTCGTCGACCAGCTCTCCCTTGTTAACCAGTATGGATAATCTGCTTTGTATCTCAAAGTTAACTGGTATAAAGTGAGTCGTCTTACACATTTAGGGTTAATTGTAACCATTTGAAGATCCTGAGGATGCCTTTAATGAAACCGATTTACAAAATTTCACTGGTCGCACTGGCCCTGATCGGCCTTTCCGCCTGTAACCAAGAACAAAAAACAGCGAGTGCCGACAAGGTGGAACTGAGCTCTGTCGAGCAGAAAGAAGCTTATAGCGTGGGCGCCTCTATTGGCCGCTACATGGCCGGCCATATCAAGGAACAGGAAGAGCTGGGCTTCTCAGTCGATCGTGCTTTGATTGTGACAGGTTTCCAACAAGGGCTGAAAGACGAACTGCAACTGACCGAAGATGAGATGCAGAAAGTACTTGAAGGTCTGGATCAGAAGCTGAATGAAAAACGCATGGCCAAGGTTCAGGAGATGGCAGCCAAGTCGATGCAGGAGAGCAAAGCCTATCTGGAGCAGAACAAGGCCAAAGAAGGTGTGGTCACTACTGAGTCCGGTCTGCAATATGAAGTCCTGACACCCGGTGAAGGTGAGAAGCCAGCTGCTGAAGACATTGTGACAGTTCACTACCGTGGTACTCTGATCGACGGCACTGAGTTTGACAGCTCCTACTCTCGCGGTGAACCAGCAGAATTTGCCCTGAACCGGGTGATCCCAGGTTGGACTGAAGGGGTTCAGCTGATGCCTGTAGGCGCCAAGTATCGCTTCGTTATCCCATCTGAGCTGGCCTATGGCGAGCGTGATATGGGCACTATTCCGGCCAACTCCACTCTCATTTTTGAAGTCGAGTTGCTCAAGGTCAAGAAAGCCGAAGCTCCTGCCGCGCCGACCGAAGCCGAAGCTTCTGCCAAGTAATCTCTTGTTTCACGGAAAGTGGATACCCGATATTGAAAAGGACGCCGTTGGCGTCCTTTTCTTTTTCCATTACAGCCACTTATAGCGATAGAATAGCCACAACTGTCCCCCTACCAATAGCAACAGGAACAGGCAAAAAGCTCCGAAGGCCCAGCCGACATCGGCGCCAGGGATCCCGGCGATATTGACTCCGAGCAGACCGGTAAGAAATCCCAGCGGCAGGAAGACGGCGCTGATCAGCGACAGGAAATAGAGGCGGCGATTGACGGCCTCGGCCTGACGGTTTTGTAACTCTTCCTGGGTGACGCTGGCCCTGTCTCTTATTGCGTCCAGATCTTCGATACAGCGAATGAGTTGATCGTTGATTTCGTTGAATTTAAGCCGTTGATGTTCATCAAATACCTTGGCCGAGTCTGCCAGCAGGCGGCTAAAGGCTTCCCGCTGCGGTGCCAGGTAGCGTCGGACCACCACTATCTGGCGCCTGAGTTCGGCGATATCGCTGCGCAGATCCCTGTCGTTGCCGGCCATCACCTTGTCTTCCAGGTCGTCGACGGTTTCCTCCAGGCGATCGATAAACTCCGTCTTCCGCTGGGTGAGACGCTGCGTTAGCGCCAACAAGTATTCCCCTGTGTTGCCGGGGCCAGAGCCTTGGCCAACGCTCTGGATGATGTCTTTGACCGATAACAGCTCGCGACTGCTGGTGCTGATAATCCTATGATTGTCCAGGTAGAGGCGTATCGACACCATGTCTTCAGGGTCGGCCCCAGGGTTGTGATTGACGCCTCTGAGCGCCAGTAGTAGCCCGTGGCCAGATTGGACCACCCTGGGACGAGTGTCCTGCGCCAACAGGGCGGCCACTTCTAATGCATCGAGGCCGCTGTGTTGTTGCAACCATTGACGGTTGGATTTCTTCTTATAGTCCAGATGCAGCCAGAGTATGCCTTGCTCTGGCTGCCAGTCGCTGATCTGTTGCAGCGTCAACTCTTTGCCTGCCATCTCTCCACTGAGTAGCAAGGCACAAAACTGTTTTTCGGCCATAGATTCACTCTCATAGGTTTGCTTTAGTTCAAGCTAACCTAGTTATACCATTGGGTATAGGAGTTTACTCACTCAGCGGCAATGAAAAGCAGGGCAGACAAATAGGCTAATGGGCGGTTTCTCGGGATAACGTGACATTGGTCTGTTGCATACGTGTTTTTTCAACACGTGCTTAGGGAGCTTGTCAGCCATCCGATAGTGATACCAACTTGCCTCGCTGTAGCATCATTATGTTATCGCGAGTTTGGCTGGAATTCCCATGGTTGACACAGTTATGAGCAAGGCAAACTTCTATAAGGAATGGTATTAAGATTGAAAGTAAAGCCCTGGCATAACTCTGGGCAATACCCAGGCCCTGGGTTAAAATTAGGGTAGGTTTGGTTACAGCAAAAGAAGTGACACCATGGAATACGAATTTCGGCGCAATTCACTGACGGGGACCGTAATAGCCTATTTCAGTATGGAGCATCATGTACTGGGGCAATGGTTCTCTGAAGAGTTGGCGGATGACGCCGAGATCTGCACTCGGGTCAAACAGGCATTGGCGGACTTGCAGTCCGGGCGCATTCGCGAATGGCAGTTGATTGGCCGGGATCTGACATTGCAACTGGATCAGGAGCAGGTACGTGTCTACGCCAATGTGCTCGAATTTGGCGAGAGTCAGGAGATGGATGAGTCCCTCTCTCTCTACGATGCCGAGTCAGAAGCCTGGTGCGGCCTGGAAGACTTTCAGGATGTGCTTGAGAGTTGGTGTGACTTTCTGCACCAGAGCCGCTGAACAAGCGGCATTGGCTGCAATGACAAGGGACGCGGTGACGTCCCTTTTTTGTGGCTTAACGGTTGAGATAACGCACAGCCATTTCGGTGCGAGATTTGGCGTTGGCCTTGCGGAGCAGGTTTTTGACATGTACCTTGACCGTGCCTTCGCTGATATGAAGTTCCTCGGAGATCACCCTGTTGCTCTGGCCTTCAGCCAGATGCTGCAGTATCTGCAACTCTCTCGGTGTTAGGCTATCGAGCCAGGCTTCTTCATCGGTGGCATTTTTCAGTTCAAACAGATAGTCTTCCACTTCGGCGCTGATCACTCTGTGGCCGGACATGGCTTCCTTTAACTGTTCCAGCAACAGATCGGGTTCGGTGTCCTTGAGTAGGTAACCATCGGCACCGGCTCGCAGCAAACGAAGTACATCTTGCTTGGCATCGGAAACCGTTAGGATAACGATTCTGGAAGTCACTCCCTCTTGACGCAGGGCATTCAGGGTATCGAGACCCGTCATCCCTTTCATATTCAGATCCAGCAGGATAATGTCCGGCTCGTTTTCGGTGGTAGCCGCCAAGGCGTCAAGCCCGGTACCGGCTTCACCGAAGAGACTAAAGTCAGGATCGGATGCCAGTAACTGACAGATACCGCGACGTAGTAAGGGATGGTCATCGACTACCAGAACAGAATAAGGTTTACCCATGATATGGCTCCTGCTGAGGTGGGAAAGTCAGGACAACATTGGTGCCTCCCGACGCATTGCTGGAAAATTCTACAGTACCTGAAAGACGGCTGGCGCGTTCGTGCATTATCCCTATGCCGAAATGCTGATCCCTTTCCTTGATGTGTGCCAGACCAATGCCGTTGTCCGAAACGCTGATGACGACCATGTTATCAGAGTTTTTTTCACAACTGATACAAATACGACTCGCATTGGCGTGTTTAATAGCATTAAGGGTGGCTTCTCGGGTGAGCTGCAGAATATGAATGTGTTGGTGCGCCGCCAGTAACTGGGGCGGCAGGCGATAGTTGAGTTCCAGCTCTGTCTCTGTCTGGCTGCTCAGTTGCTCCAGCATGGCTTCGAGAGCGTTACGCAGATTAGGTTCTTTGACGGTCAGGCGGAAGGTCGACAGCAGTTCCCTGAGCTGGGCATAGGCTGTGGTCACCCCTTCATTGAGTTCTTCGAGCTGCTGGGTTACCGCCGGGCTTTTGCAGCTCTGGTCGAGGCCTTTACGCAGCAAACTTATCTGGATTTTCAGGAAGGACAAGAGTTGCCCCAGCGAGTCGTGCAGCTCTCTGGCGATAACCGCCCGCTCTTCCAGCAGGGCCAGCTGTTGGCGCTGTTCGGTGGCGTTATGAATCACAATCGAGCGGGCCAGCATAATGGTGAAGTTTTCAAACAGGGGCACATTGATATCGTGTTCGCCAAACACTTCCAGAAAGCCGAGCTCTTGCTGCTCAAACTTGAGCGGAAACTGCATGGTCTGTCCGGATTGTGGCCAGTTGCCCTCATCGGTGGCTATCACCTCCATGGCATCTTCATCTTGCTGAATAATCAGCCGTAAGTGTTGCAGATGTTCATACTCCTGGAGCTGTATCAATGATTGACGCATGACGTCATAGTTCAGCTTACCCGAATGTAGCATCACCAGGTTATCGTAGAGGAACTTGAGTTCGCGGTTGGCACGAGTCAGCGCCAGGGTCTTCTCCTTCACCTGGGTTTCCAGGTTGCCATAGAGGGTTGCCAGCTCCTGAACCGTGCTGTCTAGGGCATCGGAAAGAGCGCTGAGCTCGATATACTCTGTCTTGGGCATTTCGACGGCAAAGTTACCCTTGGAAATAGTGTTGGCCGACTCCATCATCTGTTGCAGCGGCACCACCACCTTGCGTTTGGTAAAACGCACGGCGATAAAGGCAATCAGCAACATCAGCCCCAAGCCCACTATCTGGCTGACGGCCAGTAATCTTAGTTTAAAGGCGGCGTGATGCTCCATCTCCAGTACCAGCAGATCTATGGTATCGACAAAGTCTTTCAGTGAAATGGCGTAATTGCGCGAGTCTTCCTGCTCTATGTAATACTTCATGACCTTCCACTTATTGATCACCAGTTGGTATTGCTGTCCGAGTCTGGCCGGCGATGACCAGTCCATCGAGCGCACCAAGGCATCTGAGTAGAGGGTATTTTCAAATTCGCGAATTTTTTGCAGTGCTTCTTCACTGCCGGAATTGGCATAGAACATCAACCGGTAACTTTGCATCCGCAATGAACCGGAGGCGTTGATCGCCCGGGCATCTCCAAGGCTGTAGGACAGATTGATGATGGCAAAAGTGGCCAGACCGCTTGAGAGCAAAATAAGGGTCAGCATTAAGCCTAAAATGGTAGAGGTTAAACTGCCTCGTTTCATGAAATATTCACTCACTTTTGCTAAGGTTTCCTGAGTCCTTTGCTGTGTTGCCTTCGGCTGGCGGAAGGAACTACGCCGATAACGTCATCGAGAAGAAAAAGGACTTGAGTCTCAGCGTTCTACATTAGCCTGCGCTTGAATACATTAACAAGAGTACAAAAATGTGAACAACATCGCCTTCACATTTTGATCTGGCGCAAACTTCGCTCCGGATACTCCCTAAGAGGTATGTTTTTGGCTTATTCAAGAGGCTACTTTTGACCTTGGAGATGTCGTGGTTATTGCAAATAATGATAAAGTAACACGGAGATGAGATGGTGAAAAAAATAAACCAAAAATCCTTTGCACTCAGTGCATTGGTCGCCGCAAGCCTTATGGCTGCCGGTGCGTTTGCGAGTGATAAGACCGAGCCTCGTAACGAAGTTTACAAAGACAAGTTCAAAAATCAATATGCCACTTGGCATGACACCGCCGAAAGTTCTGAAATTGTTGACGTACTGGCCGAAGATCCCAATCTGGTGGTTCTGTGGGCCGGTTATGGTTTCGCCAAGGACTACAATGCCCCTCGCGGCCACATCTATGCCGTAACTGACTTGCGCAACACCCTGCGTACCGGAGCACCCAAAACAGCTGAAGATGGCCCAATGCCAATGGCTTGTTGGAGCTGTAAGAGCCCGGATGTTCCTCGTCTGATTGAAGAGCAGGGCGAAGACGGTTACTTCAGCGGCAAATGGGCCAAAGGTGGTCCAGAAGTGGTTAACGCCATAGGTTGTGGTGATTGTCACGAGAAAGGTTCTCCTAAGCTGCGTCTGGGGCGTCCTTTTGCCGAGCGCGCCATGGAAACCCTGGGGATGCCGTTTGATAAGGCTTCCCGCAAAGACAAGCAGTCCATGGTTTGTGCTCAGTGCCATGTAGAGTACTACTTTGAGAAAGTGGAAGGTCGTAAGGGCTTTGTTAAGTTCCCATGGGATCAGGGCACTACAGTGGAATCCATGGAGGCTTACTACGATGCCATCGAGTTTGCCGACTGGACTCACGCGCTGTCCAAGACTCCTATGCTGAAGGCACAGCACCCAGGTTATGAAACTTGGCAACTGGGGGTTCACGGTAAGAACAACGTGACCTGTGTTGACTGTCACATGCCGAAGGTGACCAGCGACAAGGGGCGTAAGTTTACCGATCACAAAGTGGGTAATCCTTTCGATCGCTACGAAGAAACCTGTGCTCAGTGCCACACTCAGAGCAAAGAGTTTATGGAGAACCTGACTGCCGAGCGTAAAGCCAAAGTTAAAGAGCTGAAGCTGAAGGCCGAAGATCAAATCGTCAAGGCACACTTCGAAGCTGCTGCCGCCTGGAAAGCCGGTGCGACCGAAGCAGAGATGAAGCCAATCCTGACTGATATCCGTCATGCTCAATGGCGCTGGGATTATGCTATCGCCTCTCACGGTGTCGCGGCTCACGCTCCTGATGAAGCGCTGCGGGTACTGGGTACTGCGGTTGACAAGGCTGCCAACGCCCGGGTGAAACTGGCGCAGCTGCTGGCTAAGAAAGGTATCGTTGAGCCTGTCGCTCTGCCTGATATCTCCACCAAGGCCAAGGCTCAGGCTGCTCTGGGTATGGACATGAAGAAGATGGTTTCCGACAAGGAAGACTTCAAGAAAAATGTTCTGCCTAAGTGGGATGCCGAAGCCAAGAAGCGTGAAGCAACCTACAAGTAACAGTCGTTAACACTCGTAAATGAAAATCCCCGCACCGCGGGGATTTTTTATCTTACAAGCCAGCAGTGGTAGCCAGCGAAGGATTACAGGCCTATTTGATCAGCTTAAGCAGAGCCTTAAAGCGTTCACCTTCTGCCTGATGTTGCAGTTCAAACAGTAAAGATTCGCTGTTGTTGAGCCTGGCTCCCTGCTGCTTCATCATTTCTATTCCCAAGCGTTTGTTGCTTTCACTGCGGGAGCTGACGGCATCGGCTATCAAGTGCACATCGAAACCCTGCTCGATAAGATCACCACAGGTTTGATAGACACAGACATGTGTCTCTATCCCGGCCAGCAGTACCTGTTTGCGGCCCGTGCTCAACAGTGCCTCACGGAACGCCGGGCAGTGCCAGCCACTGAAGTGATGCTTGGCAATCGGCGCAGTGGTCTTGGATAGCAGGGCGGCCAGCGACTCTGTAGTAGGGCCGAGCTTCTGCGGCAACTGTTCCAGCCAGAGCACTGGGATATCAAACAAGGCCGTGCCTTCTATCAGCATGGCCAGTTGTTGATGCAGCTGTTCACTCTTGTCCATTATCTGCGCCAGTTTGCCCTGAACATCCACTATGACCAGCACACACTCTTCCGCTTTTAACATCTTGTTCTCCTTCAGGTTGGTCTTAGGACAGGTGCAAACGAGTCCTTCTTTCGCTTCAGTCAACGACAGAATATTCAGTTAACGACAGGACAGGGCTTAAGCCAATAGGCCTTAGGTCGTAGATGGTTGCGCTTTTTTTGTGCGCCTATGCCTTAATTGCACTTAATTGGTGCATATCTGCAGCTCTTAACCTGGTCCGTAAAAACTAACTCTTTATAAAACAAAAAATTAACATTTTGGCCTAATGCTTGAATTGTTTTGGCATAACACCAATACAGCAAGGCGATTCTGGAGGTCTGGATGAAATTAGTCAGCGCAATCATTAAGCCGTTCAAGCTCGATGATGTCCGCGAAGCGATAGCGGGCATAGGCGTAGAGGGGATGACGGTCACCGAAGTCAAAGGTTTTGGCCGACAAAAGGGACATACAGAGCTCTATCGGGGAGCCGAGTATCAGGTGGACTTTCTGCCCAAGGTTAAGCTTGAGATAGCCACCAAGGCTGAGAATCTCGATGAGTTGTTGGAAGCCATCAGCAACGCCGCTCATACCGGCAAGATAGGTGACGGCAAGATCTTTGTGACAGATCTGGAACAGGTTATCCGTATTCGTACGGGCGAAACAGACACAGAAGCGCTGTAAGGGGGAGAGGATGGAAGAACTGAGCAAATTGGGTACTACGGTCACAGAGCTGCGTTTTGCGCTGGACACCTTTTACTTTCTGATCTCCGGCGCGCTGGTGATGTGGATGGCGGCGGGTTTCGCCATGCTGGAGGCCGGGTTGGTGCGTTCCAAAAATACCACAGAGATACTCACCAAAAACATCTGTCTCTATTCAATCGCCTGTATCACCTACCTGATTGTGGGTTACAACATCATGTATGTGGACAATGGCGAGGGTGGCTGGCTGCCGAGCATCAGCACCTTGATAGGAGCTCAAGCCGCCGACGCCGACCATGCGCTGGAGTCTGATTTTTTCTTCCAGGTGGTATTTGTGGCTACAGCCATGTCGATTGTTTCCGGTGCCGTGGCCGAGCGCATGCGCCTGTGGGCTTTCCTGGCATTCAGCCTGGTAATGACGGCAGTCATCTATCCGGTGGAAGGTTACTGGACTTGGGGCGGTGGTTTCCTTTCCGAAGCCGGCTTTGTCGACTTTGCCGGTAGCGGCATAGTGCATATGGCCGGTGCGGCCGCGGCCTTGGCCGGTGTCTTGCTGCTGGGGGCCCGTAAAGGTAAATATGGCGCCAATGGCCAGGTTAACCCTATCCCGGGTTCCAACCTGCCGCTGGCAACCCTGGGGACTTTTATCCTCTGGATGGGCTGGTTTGGTTTCAACGGTGGTTCTCAGTTACTGGTCTCTGATGCCGAAAATGCCAGTGCCGTGGCCAAAGTCTTCGTCAACACCAATTCGGCGGCGGCCTTCGGCGCGGTATCTGCACTGATCGTCTGTAAGATGGTGTGGGGCAAGGCCGACTTGACCATGATACTCAATGGTACTTTGGCAGGTTTGGTGGCTATCACGGCCGATCCATTGTCGCCCTCGCTGCCTATGGCGGGTGTGATAGGCCTGGTAGCCGGCGGTTTGGTGGTGTTCTCCATCGTGGGCTTTGACCGCATCAAGATAGACGATCCTGTCGGGGCTATCTCGGTGCACGGAGTTGCCGGTTTCTTCGGTTTGATGATGGTGCCTCTGTCCAATGCCGATGCCAGTGTGACAGGGCAACTGTTTGGCGCTGCGGTGATCTCTGCCTGGGTGTTCCTGGCATCATTGCTGGTGTGGGGCGCCTTGAAAGTGACCATGGGGATCCGGGTGACCGAAGAGGAAGAGTACAACGGTATGGACGCGTCGGACTGTGGTATCGATGCCTATCCTGAGTTTGTAACTGTCAAGAACGCCAACTGAGAGGCCAAGAACGCCAGCTGATAAGCCATGAGTGTTCTTGAGAGATCAAGCAAGCTTCCTTAATCTTTAAGCCATCTCTTGTGAGGTGGCTTTTCGTTAGAGCTGGCTTTGGGGTTACCGGCCTTGTTGTTACCTGGCTTGGCGGGAGTCGGCCAGGAAAAGCACATTTTGCGGCTATGGCGCTTGATGACAGACGCTCTTGGGGGCAGACTGAAAGCAGGAACAGCCTGGAGCCTAAGGGGATGGTGATGAAGACTCTCAGTGTAATGAAGCTGACCGGTACTTTTCTCTGCACTTTGTGCAGTACCTTGCTGTGGCTTGGCAATGCCGAGGCAGGACAAGTGGTGGTTCGTGATGCCAGTGAGCCCTTCGATGCCTTTGCCGTCAGGGATGAATTACTGCGTCAGCATGAGTGGCAGGAACTACTGCGCTCGCAGCAGCAACTGGAGATCCTCCGCAGCCTGCCTGCCATATGTGTTCCTTACATGCGCCCCTATCGCTACTTTTCCTGCGATGGCCATTTTTATCGCCCCTATCTTTACCGGCAACAGCAGCTCTATATAGGGATCCCCAAGCCGGGTTCCGAAGTTATCGCTCCCGGAAATGAAGGCTTGAACTAGGGGATATTCACATTTTGTCACCCTTTGGCGCGGCAGGAGTGGCCAGTCTGACTTAAGCTTTCAGTAAAGAAGCCTTAACTCAGGAGGCCTTATGTTCTCAGGCACTTTCTCAAGCGCTTTCTCCGGCTCTCTCATTCGAGCTCTCTCTGGCGCTCTATCCACTACCATCTTGAGTCGCTTAATTGGTGCGGTTTTGCTGCTGCTATTTTGCGGTTGCAGCAGTACCCCGGTGCCAAGCAAGATGGCCCTTGGCAGCCTGTTTCAGGATAACCAATTCAAAGAGGTAGGGAATATCCCCGAGCCCGCCGAGTTATTCGCCTTGCCTCCCGAGGCGGTGCAGTTGCTAAAAGGTGCCTATAGCCGCAGCGCACTCATGTCCAATCAGGAGTTGGCCCACGAGTGGTTGGCTGACTATATCCATGCCGACAAGGGCGGCTTTCGCTATCAGGACAACTACACCCGCACCGCCGCCGAAACCTTTCACGACAGGGCCGGAAATTGCATGTCACTGGTGATCCTGACGGCGGCCATGGCGCAACAACTGGGGATAGAGGTTGAATTTCGTGATGTGGAAGTGCCCCCGGTCTGGGATCGCCAAGGCGCCTTTTATCTGGTCAATGGTCATATCAATCTCAAGTTATATCCGCCCAAGAATAATCATGTCTTCCATGTCACCGAGCGTTCCATCCTGGTGGATTTCCTGCCCGAGCGTGCTGTGCGCAGCTATAAGGTCAATAAGATCAGCCAAGGTACTGTGGTCGCCATGTATTACAACAATGCGGCGGCCGAGGCATTGATCAATGAGAATTGGGATCTTGCATACGGCTTGCTGAAAAGGAGCCTGCAACAGCAGAGTCTGTTTATTCCGGCGCTCAATAGCCTGGCGGTGCTCTATCGCGCCAGGGGCATGGAACAGATGGCCGAGCGGGTCTACCGCTATGCGTTGACGCTTGAGCCAGAAAACATGACTACCCTCTATAACCTGGCGGTCATGCTGAGCAGCCAAGACAGACTGGATGAATGGGCCGAAGTGCACAAGGTACTGGAGCTTGCCCGGATCCGTAATCCTTATTACTACTATGATATGGCGCAACAAGCCTACATGGATCACCAATATGATGAGGCGCTGAGTTGGTATCGAAGAGCGATTGAGAAGGCGGATTATCGCCACGAGTTTTACTTTGGTTTGTCCAGAACCTATTGGGCAAAAGGGGACTCCGACCGGGCGAAGAGCAATCTGCAAAAGGCGTTGGCGTTGGCCGGTGACGGCGAGCAGAAAAAACGCTATCAGGCCAAGTTGCATGCGATGGAAGGGCATTGATTCAAAAGCTTGGCTGAAAGAGTGGGGTTATAAAGGCGCAATTGGTTAAGCCAAGTTGCAGAGTAAAAAGCCCGATGCTGAGATCTGCATCGGGCTTTGTTGCTTTGGGCTATAAGTTGCTTTCTGGTTATAAGTTTCTCTCTGCCTGAAAGCTGGCCTTAAAGGGCATCTAAACTCAGCGCCTTGTCGCGATAACTCAAGCGCGCCATCTGCCCCATATCCTTGAGCTCAACTGCCCTGACACCGTAGGGCGGCTTTAAGCCCGAATTTTGGATTAGTTCAAGGTTTAGAGGCAACTGCAGACTGTTTTGCTCTTGTGTCAGCCAGGCCGCTGTCTCACTCTGCAGTATGGCGATTTCCCGTCCTTGGGCATCGGTTCCTGTCAGTATTGCCGACACCCCAAAACGACCACTTTGAGCCAGCTCCAGCGTAAAGCTGAGGGCACTTGGCAGACCATTTTGCCAACCAACTTGGATTTCGGGTGCCAGCCGCGCCGATGGATAGAACTGCTTGAAGGCGGTCTTGACGGTACGTCGTACCAAGGTGTTATCCACCTGGGTCTCAATATCGACCACCAGTTCACTGAAACCCGCATTGCTTGAGGGCATGGGCAGCTGCTCATTTTGCAGTCGCCAGCTGTCGCCACTTTGGCTGAGTTGCAGTGGGGTTTGCTCGCCGCTTGCTTGCTGCAGCCGGGCACTGGCCAAACGAGGTGAACCCATGGCCTTATCGTTCTCAAGCGCCAGCTCCAACTCGAGATGGGTGTTGGCCTCGAGTGATGATGGGGTGCTTAACTTGAGACGATAGGCAGATCCTTTCTCTTTGACATTGACCAGATAGTTGTCAGTGGCGGTCAGCGCTGCGGCGACCTGCAGGCGATAGAGACCGGGCTTGATATCTGAGCTCAGCAACAGGGCACTGGAGTCATCATCCATCCCGGCGCTGGCCAGAGACTCAGAGTCTACGGCGCGGCGGATAAGACGCTTGTTCTCAGTTTTGCCTGCGGCCGAGCTGAGTTGAACTGCGTCCGGAGCAATACTTTTGGGGGCAGTCGGGGCGCCGCTGCTTTTATCCCAGCGCGGTGCCAGACGGATAACGCTGCTGCCTTGGGTTAATGGCAGCTCTATGCCTTGGTTAAGCTCGGCGCCTGTAACCATCAACCAGTATTCATCACTGCTGGTACTGGCGGTTTTGTCCGGCAGCTGGGCTTGATATTCCCCTGACAGCGCCCTGACAAAGCTGACATCTTCCCTGGAGGTATTCAAGGGCGGCAATTGCCCTGTATCAAGCTCTTCTGAAGCCTTGATATCGCTTGCCTGGGGCGGCACCATGGCCAAGGTCAGGCTTTTGGGCTGCAGGTTTTGTTCTACCTTGGCATCATCCTGGCAACCCGTGAGGCTCAGGAGTATTGCTGCCAGCAGCGGTGTCTTGCTGATATGCATCTTCATACTTACGTCCTCAGATATGATTGCGCAGAAGGGTGTCGAGATTAAAACAGGCCCGGCGGCTTTGATGGTGGCTCAAAGGTTCTCTGTCACGGGTTTTCTGCTTATCGGTAAACCAGACACTGCCGGCGGCACTCTGGGAGCTGCACTCAAGAAAACCGTCGGAGCAGTTATCCAGCCAGTTTTGGGTAGTCTCCAGGCCCACTTGATTCTGATAACCGCCGCAATAGCTGTCGCTGTCCCAAACTGCCGACTCCACGTCCGAGCCGACAACAGCTTCAAAAGGCTTACCCAGAGAAGGACGCCCGGCTGTGCCGTACAACCATTGACTGTTGTATTGCGCCATCCAACCCACCTGCTGCTGTTTGACGGCATCGCTGTCGTAACCGAGCAGCCAGCCGAGACTGGTTTCAAACACATTGCCTTGAGTGACGGCATCGGCCAGTGGTGTACCGGCACTGGAAGGCGCCAGCGCTATCACTCGGCTGATGCTGTTGATCACAGCTGGATAACGTCCATCCCAGGTGGGATTGGACAAGACCCAGCGCACTATGTTGCCGCCATTGGAGTGGGTGATGAGGATCAGTTGATCCAGATTGCGGGCGTTGATAAAGCTCTGCAGCTGATCGACCAAACAGCCGGCAGCGGCCTCATCCCACATATATTGCTCGAAGTCACAGTTGATGACCTGATAGTTACTCGGGGTGCTGATACCTTGACGAACTGAATCGACAAACTCGCGGGTCCAGTAATCGTTCAGGGCATCGGTTTGTTTTCCTGTTCCATGGACAAAGGCGACGCCGGTGGCGCCATGACTCAGGGAGCAGACACTACAAAGACCCAACATCATTAGGGTGGTGGATATTTTCATGTCGCATTTCTCTTGTTGGTTTTCATTATTGGCGGATAGGTTTACTTATCCGCTAGTTAAGCTAGCGCTGATATTGGTTGGCGGCAAGTTGATGGTCGAAATATTTACTCTGGTAAGCCGGGTTTAATGGGGATCTCGGAGGAACTGCTGATCAAATACAGTTGATATCAACAAAGCTTGGTTCAATTGGAAGTGAGCTATGCGGGTTTATTTGCCTATGGTCGCTTCTATTCCATAACTCCTGGGCTAAATATCCGGTAAGCGACTCCTCTGAGGGGCGGAGACACGGTTTCAGGATAGAGTGATAAAAGTATTTGAGAGTTCAAGACGATGCGGGGGCTATGTCTTGATTGAAAGTGTTGTTGGTGGTTTGTCTTTCAATAAGGCTAAGTTTAGGGAATTTCTCATCGGAAGGCTGGGATTGTCATATAAAAGATAAAAAATAACATAAATTGCCTATAAATCTATATGAGTTAATTGCAATGGTTGAATATAGCGGATAGATTAAAACTGTTATTCAAAACAAGAGATTCTTATCAATAGCCGGAGCTGTGTGACGTTTATGTATTACCAGAATGATGATGTACGGATTAATGAAGTTAAAGAGTTACTGCCACCGATAGCCATTCTGGAACGATTTCCGGCAACCGAACGCGCCTCATCCACCGTCTTTAAAGCCAGGAAGAATATTCACAAAATCCTGCATGGACAGGACGATCGCCTGCTGGTGGTGATAGGCCCATGCTCTATTCACGACCCTGAGGCCGCGTTGGAATATGGTGCGCGTTTGGCCAAACTCAGAACGGCCTATCAGGATCAGTTGGAAGTGGTGATGCGGGTTTATTTTGAGAAACCCAGAACGACAGTGGGCTGGAAGGGGCTGATTAACGATCCCTACATGGATAACAGCTTCAAGCTCAACGATGGCCTGAGAACGGCCCGCAAACTGCTGCTCGAATTGAATGACAGCCAGGTACCGACTGCAGGTGAGTTCCTTGATATGATCACCCCGCAATATATGGCCGACCTCATGTGTTGGGGCGCTATCGGCGCCCGTACCACAGAGTCTCAGGTTCACCGGGAGTTGGCATCGGGCCTGTCTTGTCCCGTGGGATTCAAAAACGGCACAGATGGCACCATCAAGGTGGCGATAGATGCCATTGGGGCCGCCAGCGCGCCACACCATTTTCTGTCGGTGACCAAGTTTGGCCATTCGGCAATTGTGTCAACCAAGGGCAATGATGACTGCCATATCATTCTGCGTGGTGGACGCGAACCCAACTACAGCTCGGCTCATGTGAATCAGATATGTTCTCAGCTTGAGAAGGTTGGCCTGAAACCTAAGGTGATGATTGACTTCAGCCATGCCAATTCCAGTAAAGACTTTCGGCGTCAGATGTTAGTGGCTGAAGATGTCAGCGGCCAGATTGCCGCCAAACAGCAGGCGATTTTCGGAGTGATGGTGGAGAGTCATCTGGTGGAAGGGCGTCAGGATCTCAACCCCGGGGAACCCCTCCGCTATGGCCAGAGCATTACCGATGCCTGTATCGGTTGGGATGATACAGAGAAACTGCTTTCAATGCTCAACGACAGCGTGCTGAAGCGTCGACAGGCTTGAGCTGCTCTGTGGCATGGATAATGGCGCCATCGGCGCCTTTATTTTTGGGCTTGCTGTGCCAGGTATTCGTTGGCCTTGGCCAGGCTGCCAAAGGAAGCTATCAGGTTGTTACGGCCTTTTTCCTGGATCTCAGGATTGCCCGATTCGATCATCATCCATACCCAGGTTTGGATCAGTGGCAGGGGTGGGTATTGAACTTTTGAATCCAACATAAGATTTCCTTCAACAGATACGGTAAAAATCGGTGCGGACCGGTTTGTTTGACACTTTTTGAACACTTGTTGCCGCCCGTACTCAATAGCTGGAAAGAGTAGCAAATTCTTTTTTCACGCATAACCATCTTTCAGCTCTTTGAGGTGATTTTGGCGATAAAAATGCCATGACTAGTCGTTTAGTCTAGGTTAAATGTGATTTTTGTCATTCTAAAGTGCTACTCGTGGTGATTATTTCCAAGCGCTCAGCCAAACAGATCGCAGACTTGAGCTTTGGGCGCTGCTACACTCGGAACACTCTTTTCCCCTGGCAAGATGTATGCGTCCAACTCTCTACCTTGAAGGTCCCGTCGATAAGCTCAACTGGCAAGTGCTGAAACTTCTCTGGCCCTATCTGCTGGAATATAAGGGGCGCATAATGTTGGCACTATCGTGCCTTGTGGTGGGAAAGCTCGCCAGTGTCGGCTTGCCTTTCCTGTTGAAGCATTTGGTTGATGATCTTGGCGGCGAACAAACGGCGCAGCTGTTGGCTGTGCCCATAGCACTGGTTTTAGCTTATGGTGGCCTGAGGTTGGTTAATGCGCTCACAGGGGAGATCAGGGATACCCTCTTTGGCCGAGTGACCGAGAGAGCGATACGACGCCTGGGACTTCAGGTCTTTGAACACCTGCACCGGTTGGATCTCGGTTTTCACCTCGACAGGCGCACCGGCGGATTATCGCGGGACATAGAGCGCGGCACCAGCGGCATCAGTTTTCTGATGCGTTTTATGGTGTTCAACATAGTGCCTACCTTGTTGGAAATCCTGATGGTGGTGGCCATTTTACTGTGGAATTACGGTATCTGGTTTGCGCTGATCACCTTCTGCTCCGTACTGGCCTATGGTTTGTTTTCTGTTGTGACGACTGAGTGGCGTACCTCTTATGTCCGTGAGGCGGCGAAGGCCGACTCTGTCTCCAACACCCGCGCTATCGATAGCCTGCTTAACTATGAAACCGTCAAATACTTCAACAATGAAGCCTATGAGGCGAATGAGTATGACAAGGCGTTGGCAGACTGGGAGGTGGCCAAGCGCAAGAATCGCCTGTCGTTGTTCGCCCTAAATGCCGGTCAGGCCACCATTATTGCCATTGCCATGACCTTGATGCTGGGGCTGGCGGCTTTTGAAGTGACCCGCGGGCAGATGACAGTGGGTGACTTTGTTTTGATCAACGCCTTTATGATGCAACTCTTTATGCCGCTCAACTTCCTGGGTTTTGTGTATCGTGAAATTCGGGGCGCTTTGGCCAATATAGAGAGGATGTTCTCGCTGCTGGATAAGACCCCACTGGTAAAAGACAGTCCTACGGCTAAAGCCGTATCGCTGACAGAGGGCCGAATCAGCTTTGACTCGGTTGGCTTTGGCTATGGTGACAGGCAGATACTCAAGGGTGTGAGTTTTGAGATAGAGCCCGGGCAGAAGGTGGCTGTCGTGGGTGAAAGCGGCGCCGGTAAATCGACGTTGGTGCGCTTGTTGTTCCGCTTTTACGATGTCAGCCAAGGAGCGATTCGAGTCGATGGTATCGATATTCGCGATATGACCCAAGATGCACTGCGCCGAGCCATTGCCATAGTGCCTCAGGACACTGTGCTGTTTAACGATACTCTGTTTGAGAATATTCGCTATGGCCGCCCCGATGCTTCGGACGCCGAAATCTGGCAGGCGATAGAGTTGGCCCACCTTAAGCAGTTTGTTGAGGCATTACCGCAGCAGGCCCAGACCAAGGTGGGTGAGAGAGGCATGAAACTCTCCGGCGGTGAAAAGCAGCGAGTGGCTATTGCCAGGGCGATATTGAAGCGCTCGCCGATACTGATCTTCGATGAAGCCACCTCGTCGCTGGACAGTCGCTCCGAGCGGGCGATTCTCAAGGCGCTCGACGAAGTTGCTAAGGGCCATACCAGCTTGGTGATTGCCCATAGGTTATCGACAGTGGTGGATGCCGATAAAATCTTAGTGTTGCATCAAGGTCAGTTGGTTGAGTCCGGCACCCATGATAGCCTGTTGGCTGCCGATGGATATTATGCTCGTTTATGGCGGATCCAGCACACAAAACAGGCTGATGAGTCGGTGCAAGTTCAGCATTGATTCAGCCTGGCTGCCGCATACTCGAAAGTCCGAAGTCGCGTCAGTCATGGGGGCAGCACAGATGGAAAACATTGCATTGCAGGTCAATATTGAAGGAATGCAGGACAAAGTCCGTACAGATTGGAATTGTCTGGCGGATGAGCTTAAGACCCGAGGTATGGATGATGTTGCCCTCTATCAACTGCATACCGAGTTGCGTGCCGGGCTGAGAGTATCCACTCGCGGCCTGACTCTGTCTATGGTATCTGCAGAACCCTTTAATGCGGCGTTGGAAGGGATTATCAGCGAGTCAAGAAAGCAGGCTCAGTCGCAGGGGGAAGTGCGTAGCTGAGCCTGGAGATCCTATTTCTTGGTCTGGTTGCGGTCGGCTTGCCAGCCGTCACACAGCAGATTAAAACCATTTTTAGCTTCTTTTACCGGTGTCAGTTCAGTGATTTTACCGCCTCGATAACAGAGCAACTCTCCCTCAATCTCAATCAAGCGGCTGCAGTTTTTGCAGCTGAGCGATGCCGTTTTGCTCTTTTCCGGCTTGGGGACCTGACTGACGAATGTCGTTTTCACTTCAAAATCCTCTGGAAGTGGCAAGTCTTGACTAGGTGCAAGATCTTACCACTTTTGTGATGTAACGCACAATCTGCTCGCCATTACAGTTTAGTGACAGCTAAATTATCTTCATTGATCGTAGTGAGCATAATATTTATCCAAGGTCACGGAAAGACCATTCTGGGTGACAACTCTGACATGATGCGGCTTGAGCTGTCTTGGGTCTGTGACTCCGCAGGAGTGGGCCAGCATCCCCAGATCATGGTGCAATGCCTTGTTGTAGTTGGCGACTCGGGTGGATTTGTCTCTGGGATCCAAACCCTGTTGCAGTTTCTTGTTATGGGTGGTTATCCCGGTGGGGCAGGTATCCTTGTTACACTGCAGCGCTTGGATACATCCCAGCGCGAACATATTCCCTCTCGCTGAGGCGGTGAAGTCTGCCCCCAGGGCCAGCGCCCAGGCCACTCTGGAGGGCGTGATAAGTTTGCCTGAGGCAATCACCTTGATCCTCTGTTTCAACCCATGTCGCCGCAGTTTATCCACTAGCAGTGGTAGGCTCTCTTTCAGCGGTAGGCCAACGTAATCCATCAGAGTTTGCGGCGCCGCGCCCGTACCGCCATCGGCGCTGTCGAGAGTGAAGAAATCGGGAGCCGAGTCATGGCCGCGTTGGTTAATCTCTTCCAGAAAATCTTCCAACCAGTGAGTATCACCCAAGACCGCCTTGATCCCTGTGGGTTTGCCTGTCACTTGCCTTACTCTGGCTATCATGTCGAGAATGTCGCCGACATGGTGAAATTCAATATGACCATTGGGACTGATGGAGTCTTGTCCGACAGGGATGCCGCGAATGTTGGCTATCTCTTCGGTCACTTTCACCCCGGGAAGAATTCCGCCTTTGCCTGGCTTGGCTCCCTGACTGAGTTTGATTTCAAACATTTTCACCTGAGAGTGTGCGGCCACTTCCCTGAGCTTGTCATCATCCAGGTGACCTTCGGCATTGCGAACACCATATTTGGCAGTACCTATCTGAAACACCAGATCGCAGTTTCCCTTGAGGTGGTGGGCGCTGAGGCCGCCTTCCCCTGTGTTGAGCCAGCATCCTGCCTGAGCCGCACCATGGGAAAGGGCGGTAATAGCCGGGCGGGAGAGGGCGCCGAAGCTCATGGCGGAAATATGACAAATGGCGCTGGTGGCAAAGGGATGTTCGCAGTCCGGGCCAATAACCACAGGCATTGGTGGCACAATGTCTTGATCCAGCGTGGGGAAGGCGGTGTTCATAAACAGTATGCTGCCGTTGGCTTCCAGGGGCCTGGTGGAGCCGAAGGCTATGGTGCGGTCGACATTTTTCGCCGCCCGGTAGACCCAGCTGCGCTCGGCGCGATTGAAGGGAAGTTCTTCCCGATCGAGAGCGAAAAAGTACTGGCGGAAGAATTCGCCCATTTTCTCGAAGAAATATCGGAACCGGCCGACAACAGGGTAGTTATGCCGCACCGCTTGCTTGGTTTGCATCACATCGGCGATATACATATAAGTGATTACCAAGAGCCCTAAGCCGACGACTATCAAAAACAGGCCGGAAAACAGTTCCAGGCCCCACATAAACCAGTTTTGCTCGCGCATCTTCTATCCTTATTGACTGCCAAAGTGGGTGGTTACCAGACCTGTGGGCCCCTGTTCTCCCAAGGTGAGGATAAAGAGTTGATCGTATTGCTGCTCATTCAAACTAACCAGGGGGCCACCCAGAGCCTTGATGATGGCCGGAACAGTATTGCTGTGGCCGGCGATCAGCACATTGCCTTGGCTGGCTTTGACTGCATCTGTTATGGCATTGATGTGAGCCTCCAAGCCGCCTTTGGCTGGAAACACCTCAATCTTGAGTTGTTTGGCTGTTGCAATCGGTGCCAGGGTTTCCTGAGTTCGGCGAAACTCACTCGACATCAGCCTGTGCAGTCGGGTGTCCCGTAATGCCGCTGCCAGAGCTTCGGCGCGCGCCTTGCCGACGGCTGTCAGCCCGGGATCGCTTCCCTGAGCTTTTTCCGCATGCCTAACCAAGAATATGGTTTGATGGGGGGCGGTGGCCTGGGATGGCCAACTAAAAAGCACTGAAAGACAAAGCAGTAGAAAAATTCTTACCATTTTTATTTTCTATCAAATACTTAAATAACATGTGGGATCATAGCCCGAGTATCGGCCTGGGTAAACAATCACTAAACTAATTGCTGAATTGGTCGATAATTAACCTGAGATACGCTTTTCATACGAGGAAACCAAGATGGAAATCCGCAATCATGGCGCTCAGGTCTCTGAGGTGGCCAAGGACAAGACCCAACAACTGGATGGTAATCATGGTAAGGCGGTTTCTGAAGTCGCCAGCAGCAAGAGTGCCCGTCATGTCAGCCAGCAGTTGATGAATAACGCTATTCTGGCGGCGCAGGAGGAGGTAAGCCTTAATAGTGGCAACGAACCCATGAGTCTCTTGTATCGCGCCGCGATTGAGGCCATCAATGAAGAACTGGCACCCTACATGGGGGAAAATGCCCTGCAGCAGGTGCAGGAGCAGCAGATAGATACTTCTCCCGAGGCCACGGCCGACAGAATTGTCAGTTTTGCCACTCAGTTCTTCAGTGTCTACCAGCAGCAAAATTCCAGCATGGCCTTTGACAGTCAGCTATCCGGTTTTATGGACGTTATCGGCGGCGCCATAGATCAGGGCTTTAAAGAGGCGACGGATATCCTCTCCGGGCTCAAGGTGCTGGAAGGCGATATCAAGACGGGGGTGGATGAAACTTACTCCCTAGTACAGCAAGGGTTGCAGGCATTCAGAGACAGCTTTACCACAGAGCAGGAATAATTGAGCTCACGCTAAACCTTACCTGCCGATAACCCCCCTCACTATGAGGGGTTTTTGTTGGCTGAATATGGGGTTATGCTGCAATAATCGTCTTGTGTTACCTAAGGAGAAGCTATGTGGACTGAAGGTCGGGTCATTGAGCGTATCGATTGGAGCAGCAAGTTATTCAGCCTGAGAATAGCCGCCGAGATAGCGCCGTTTATTGCTGGCCAGTTTATCAAGCTCAGTCAGCTGCGGGATGATAAACGTGTCGCCCGGGCCTATTCGCTGGTGAATGCCCCCGGGACTGACTATCTTGAAATACTGGCTGTGGCGGTAGATCAAGGCCAGTTGTCGCCAGACCTGCAATCTTTGCAGCCGGGTGACAGTATTAGCGTGACAGACAAAGCCACCGGCTTTATGACCCTGGATGAGATCCCAAAAGGGGAATTACAGGGGCGTCACCTGTGGTTTTTGGCAACAGGTACCGCCGTGGGGCCATTTCTTTCCATGCTGGATACTCCTGAGCCTTGGCAGCGGTTTGAGAAAGTGGTTCTGGTTTATGGCGTAAGAGAAGCGCAGGATCTCGCCTATCTCGATAAGATCCGCGGCTATCAACAGGCCTATCCCGAGCAATTTGTGTTTGTGCCCTGTGTCACTCGTGAAGATTTTGATGGTGCGCTGCGTTGTCGCATCCCTGATGGCCTGCAAAGTGGTGAGATAGAGGCCAAGGCCGGGCTGAACATAAGTGCAAAGGACTCGCAATTGATGCTTTGTGGTAATCCCGGGATGATCCAGGGGGCTACGGCGGCACTTATCGATAAAGGCTTGGCCAAAAACCTGCGCCGGGCCCCCGGACAGATAACAGTCGAAAAATACTGGTAACAGGAGAGTCTGGATGCAGCTCTATTACTCTACAGCTTCGCCTTATGCCCGCGTGGTCAGGGTTATTGCCCGCGAGCTGGGTTTGGCGTTGGATGAAAAGCTGGTCAATCCCTTCGATAACAGTGACGAGTTACTGTCAGTTAACCCCTTGGGGAAAATTCCCTGTCTGCTTTTGGACGATGGCGCTGCACTGTTCGACAGCGAAGTCATAGTCCGCTTTCTGGACGACAAATTCGGCCAGAATTGTTTCTTTGGGTCATCCAGAAATTGGGCTTTTGAGTGCCAGTTCTCGCTGCTCAAAGGCGCGCTGGATAGCGCCGTTGGACTAAGGCAGGAACAGATGCGTGAAGAGGAGGGGCTTCGTTCTCCTTTCTGGAGCGGCCGTTTCGAACAGGCCCTGCTCAGAGCCTTGATGGAGGTGGAGCGTCAGGGAATCATCGCGAGCGGCCCACTCGATGCCAGGCAGGTGTTGCTGTTGGTGCTACTCGAATACCTTGATTTTCGTCATCCGGATCTCGACTGGCGTAAAGTGGCACCGGCCTTGGCGCACTGGCTGGAATCTGCGTCACTCAGGCAGAGTTTCCGAGATACTCGTCCTGGATGATTTTTCTTTGATTCGTGGTTTGGCCAAGTCCGAATAGCGCCTGCCCTTGGGGTTGTCCCTGCGGTTGGTTTCACCGAAGGCACCGTAGAGATCATGGCTCATGCCATAATCCAGCCGTCGGTCGCTGAAGGGAACCCTTCTGTCTTCATGATGTTGATACTTGCAGTCGCATTGGCTGCAATCACATTCCACCAAGGGGAGCCTGGGTGCTTCCTTCGACAAAAAACGCTTGCCTTCAAGCGCTCTTATCGCCTGGCAGGCAGTTGGCGTCAACACTATGGAAACACAGTGATACTGCTTTTCCTGCGGCGTAACAGGCTTGGCCAGCCGGCGTTTTCCTGGTCTTAACCTGTGGCGGAACAGAAACAAGATCAGCAGCAAAGATACGACAGCCAGCAGGATTTCCAACATATCCAAAGTGTTTCCCTCCCCATGCATGGGTTTTAAGGTTCAGTTTAGTTTAGTTTGCGACAATTCGGCCGATTCCAATCGCTTTGCTTCCAGCCTCTGCCATTCTGCTTGTTTCATTTGTATTCCCCTTGCCAGAATTTTTGCACTAGGCTGAAAATGAAGTTGATTAGAAATAGTTCTCATTAAATTACTCATCCCAATATGGAGTGCCGAAGAATATGAGCTACAAGACAGGTCTGATACTTGGCAGTGTGTTAGCCACATCCAGCTTGACGTTACCGGTGGTCGCCGCCGATGAGGTGACGGTTTATTCCTATCGTCAGGAGTTTTTGGTCAAGCCCATTCTGGATGACTTCAGTCAGGCTACCGGGGTGAAGGTTAATTTTGTGTTTGCCAAAGATGGCATCGCCGATAGATTGGCTCGTGAAGGACGCTTATCACCGGCGGATCTGGTGCTGACGTCTGACTTTTCCCGCTTGCAGGAATTGGTGGACAAGCAGTTGGTCACACAGGTGGAAAGTGACACGCTCAAGCAGAATATTCCGGCCCAATACCGGGATCCCGAAGGAAACTGGTACGCTCTGACTATGAGGGTGCGTAATCTCTATTCCAGCAAGGAGCGTCTCGGACCGCTGGCGATCAACTATGAAGACCTGGCCGATGCCCGCTACAAGGGTAAGGTGTGTATGCGTAGTGGCAAGCATCCCTACAACATAGCGCTGGTGGCCTCCATGATAGCTCACCACGGTGAAGCCGATGCCAAGAGTTGGCTTCAGGGACTGAAGAGTAACTTGGCCCGTAAGCCTCAGGGTAACGACAGGGCGCAGGTGCAGGCGGTAAAAGAAGGTTTGTGTGATATCGCCATCGGCAACAGTTATTACTACGGCAAGATGCTGCAAGATCCCAAACAGCGGCCATGGGCCGAAGCGGCGGTGATCAACTTCCCGAATCAGGAAAATCGCGGTGCCCATATCAATGTCTCGGGTATGGCGCTGGCCAAGCATGCGCCTAACTCGGCCGATGCCCTCAAACTGATGGAGTATCTGTCTTCGGATGCCGCCCAGCAGAGCTATGCCGAGGTCAATATGGAATATCCGGTCAAGGCCGATGTGCCTGTTTCAGAACTGGTGGCATCTTGGGGAGACTTTAAAGCCGATGATTTACCTGTCTACAAATTGGCAGAGCATCATCAGGCGGCGCTGAGACTGCTCGATGAGGTTAAGTTTGATCTCTGAGCTTGA
Source organism: Shewanella carassii (assembly GCF_002777975.1). Taxonomy (GTDB): domain Bacteria; phylum Pseudomonadota; class Gammaproteobacteria; order Enterobacterales; family Shewanellaceae; genus Shewanella; species Shewanella carassii. The sequence goes on along the minus strand of NZ_NGVS01000005.1, from coordinate 9,463 downwards.
AGGCGTTTCTGCAAAGGCTATGGGGGAATAGCTGTGATCCTGACCTTCTCCAGGGGCTGGTCGTGGGCGGGGTTTATCGTCTGCGGCCTAATGGTGGCGCCGTTGCTGGCGCTGGTCATGCAGGCATTCGAACCGGGTGAAACCCGCTTTGGGCAGATGTTTGCCACAGTGTTGCCGTCATACATAGCCAATACCTTTTGGCTGATGTTGGGGGTGAGTGTCGGCAGTCTGCTTTTGGCGGTGCCTGCTGCCTGGTTGGTGGCGCGCTGTGAATTTCGCGGCAGGCGCCTGTTCCAGTGGGCTCTGTTGTTGCCGCTGGCCATGCCGGCCTATATTGTCGCTTATGTGTATACCGATTTACTGGATTATGCCGGACCTGTGCAGCGGTTTTTACGCGCAAGTTTTGGTTGGCAATCGGTAACCGACTACTGGTTTCCCGATATTCGAACTCTGGGCGGCGCCACAGTGATGTTGTCGCTGGTACTCTTCCCCTACGTTTACCTCTTGGGGCGCACCGCGTTTCTGGAGCAATCCTTAAGTTTGCAGCATGCAGCCAAGGTGATGGGCTGCTCGCCATGGCAGAGTTTCTGGCGTTTGTCGCTGCCAATGGCGCGCCCGGCGCTGGCGGCCGGTGTCGCCCTGGTGGCCATGGAAACCATGGCTGACTTGGCGACGGTCAATTATTTTGCGGTATCCACCCTGACCACGGCTGTTTACGACACCTGGCGAGCCTATGGTGACTTGGCGGCCGCGGCTAAAATTTCGCTATTGATGTTGCTTGGTGTCTTTACTCTGTTTGCGCTGGAGCGTATGGCGAGGCGTAAACAGCAATTATTTCAAAAACAGCTGTTGCTTGAGGCACCAGAGCCTTACCGGCTCAAAGGTTGGCGTGAGTGGTTGGCGCTCGGCTATTGCTCGCTGTTGCTGCTGCTGGCCTTTGTTTTGCCATTTGTCATTCTCGGTAGTTACGCCTTGGATTACTGGCAACAGAGCTGGAACAGCGACTTTTGGCAGTACAGTCTCAACAGCCTAACGGTCGCCGCCATCAGCAGTATATTGTGTTTGCTTTTGGCTATCCTCTTGATGTTCATTCGCCGCCTGAGCCCGCGAAAGTGGGACATGCTGCCATCCCGTCTGGTCAGTACCGGCTATGCACTGCCGGGCACAGTGCTGGCGATTGCCGTGCTTATTCCGCTGACTTGGCTCGATTTCAGAATCGATGATCTCTACGCTCTGTTCGAGCGCCAAGGCCCGGGGCTCTTGTTCACCGGCAGTATCGCCGCCCTGGTGCTGGCGTTTTGTATTCGCTTTGCCGCCATTGCCATCGGCAGTATAGAGAGCAGTTACAAACGGCTGTCGCCTTCTTTGGATATGGCGGCCATCAGCTTGGGCAAGACGCCGGGAAAAGTGTTGGCATCAATCCATCTGCCACTGCTGCGCAGCGGTATTTTTGCCGCTCTGCTGCTGGTATTTATCGAGGCGATGAAAGAGTTGCCGGCTGCCTTGCTGCTAAGCCCTGTCGGGTTTCATAACCTGGCCACCCAAGTGTTTCAATACGTCTCCGATGAACAGTTGGAGCAGGGGGCGCTGGCGGCTATTGTCATTGTGTTGGTGGGGCTGGTGCCCTTGATTTATCTCAACCGTTCGCTGGAGCAAAACAACTGATGTCGACCCTGAGTGTCAAGCAACTCCACAGCCATTATGGCGCCCAACAGGTGCTCAAAGGGCTGAGCATTACCTTGCAAGCCGGTGAAATTGTCGCCCTGCTCGGACCCAGTGGTTGTGGTAAAACGACTCTGCTCAGAGCCATTGCCGGACTGCAGCCGGTCTCCGCCGGTGAAATTCATATCAGCGGCCGTGCAGTAACCACGGATAAGCTACAGGTTCCGGGAGAGGAGCGTGGCGTGGGGATGATCTTTCAGGACTATGCCCTGTTTCCCCACTTGACGGTCGCGCAGAACATCCTCTTTGGTGTCAAGGGATTGAATAAGGCGCAGCGCCTGAGCCGGCTCGAGGAGATGCTGGACTTGGTCAAGCTCCCGGGGCTTGCTGAACGTTATCCCCACGAGTTGTCCGGCGGTCAACAGCAGAGGGTGTCGATTGCCAGGGCGCTTGCCTATGAACCTGAACTGCTGTTGTTGGATGAACCCTTCTCCAACATAGATGCCCAGGTACGCGGCGAGCTGATGTTGGAGATTCGCGCGATCCTCAAGAGCCGTAACGTCAGCGCCGTATTTGTGACCCACAGTAAGGATGAGGCCTTTGTTTTTGCCGATACCCTGGCGCTGTTTGAAGATGGAAAAATAGTGCAGCAAGGCAGTGCCGAAACTCTCTATGCCAACCCGGTCAATCGCTATGTGGCGGACTTTCTCGGCAGTGGTAATTATCTTAAGGCCCAGGTCAGCTGCGAACACTGTGTCGATACTCAAATCGGCCGCCTTAAAAGCTCTTTGCCCCATGGTTTGCCACTGAACTGGCAGGGCGAGCTGTTGCTGCGGCCACAGCAGTTGGAGTTACGACCCGACGAACAGGGGCTGGCTGTGGTTACCGAGCGGCGTTTTCTGGGCAATGTTTGCCACTATGATGTGCAGCAAGAGGGAGTCATACTCGAGGTTCGTAGTCATCAGGTACAGTTTTCTCCAGGGCAGAGAGTCAGGCTGTCGGCACTGGAACATCCGCTGGTGTTGTTCGGTAATGGCTGTTAACAACAATTGTTTCATAAGTTTGCTGTGGGTGATAATTTATTTATCTCTGTGTTATACCAAGCAATCGGTTTGATTGAACTCATCATAGGTATTCACTGAACCCCGGACTCGCCCATGCGCCGCTCCGGGAGGAGAGCGGAGGCGAGATGCATAACCACAGCAATAATAAAATGCAGGACGCACAAGGGATACGGAATATCAGCAACGGCTCATGTCGTCAGCTGTTACTCGGCGTCATCGGGAGTTTGGCTGTTTTCTGCAGCACAGGAAGCATGGCGATGGACAGAATCACGGGCGCGGCCTTTGCGAGCCGCTCTGAAGTCTATGCGGTCAATGGTATGGCGGCAACCAGCCAACCACTGGCGACTCAGGTGGCGGTCGATATTCTCAAGCAAGGTGGCAGCGCCGTGGATGCCGCGATTGCCGCCAATGCCATGCTGGGTTTGGTGGAGCCTACTGGCTCTGGCATAGGCGGCGATCTTTTTGCCATTGTCTGGAGCGCCGAAGAGCAGCGGCTCTATGGGCTCAATGCGTCTGGCCGCAGTCCGGCTTCTCTGACGCTGGAGATGCTCAAGGCCAAAGGGCTTGAGCATCTGCCGCCTTATGGGCCTTTGCCCGTATCCGTGCCCGGTGCCGTGGATGGCTGGTATGAACTGCATGACAAGTTCGGCAAATTGCCCATGAAGGATAACCTGGCGCCGGCTATTCATTATGCCCGTGAAGGATTTCCGGTTTCCGAGCTCATCGCCTTCTATCTGGCGCGCAGCGGTGACAAGCTGGCCAAATACCCGGGGTTTAAAGAAACCTATATGCCAGGCGGTCGCATGCCGGCCGTCGGTGAATTGTTTCGAAATCCGGCTTTGGCCAACAGCTATGAAAAAATTGCCAAGGGGGGCCGGGACGTCTTTTACAAAGGAGAGATAGCCCGCAGTATTGCCGCTTATATGCAACAACAGGGCGGTTATCTTTCCTATGAAGATCTCGCTTCTCACAGGAGTGAGTGGGTCGAGCCTGTATCGGTTAATTATCGGGGCTATGATATCTGGGAGCTGCCGCCCAACGGCCAGGGAATAGCTGCACTGCAGATTCTTAAAACCCTGGAGCCATTTAATCTCAAGGCCATGGGGCTGGACAGCGCCGAATATGTGCATCATTTCGTGGAAGCAAAAAAGCTGGCATTTGCCGACCGAGCCAAGTTCTACGCCGACATGGACTTTGCCGAAGTGCCGGTAGCGTCACTTATCTCCAAAGAATACAACTACGCCAGAGCCAAGCTTATCGACGCTGACAAAGCATCCGCCAGTGTTGAGCCGGGTAATCCCAATCTTTTACACGGTGATACCATCTATCTCACTACCGCCGATAAAGAAGGCAATATGGTGTCCCTCATCCAGAGCAATTATCGAGGCATGGGCTCAGGCATGACGCCTCCGGATTTGGGATTTGTGCTGCAGGACAGGGGGCAGCTGTTTGATCTCACCCCGGGGCGTGCTAACTCCTATGCACCGGGTAAAAGACCGTTTCATACCATAATCCCGGCCTTTGTCACCAAAGATGGCAAGCCCTGGCTCAGCTTTGGTGTCATGGGGGGAGCCACCCAACCCCAGATGCATGCCCAGATCATGATTAATCTGATTGATTTTGGCCTCAACCTGCAGGAGGCGGGCGATGCTCCGAGAATACTGCATACAGGTTCCAGCCAACCGAGCGGCGAGCAGATGACAGATGGCGGTTATATCAGTCTCGAGTCGGGCTTTTCTATGGAAACCCGCCGTGAGCTGATGAAAAAGGGGCATACTTTAAGTGATTCTCTCGGGGCTTTCGGTGGTTATCAGGCCATAGGCGTCAATGTTGAAAGTGGCGTTTATCGGGGAGCGTCCGAGTCCCGTAAAGACGGGCAGGCATCAGGTTATTGAAAGTAATCGGCAAAAACGTGCGTGAGCTAATTCAAATTAATGCTCAAGTTGCGGATAATATGGCCGAAGATGAATTAATCTGAAAGGGTAGATTGCAAATGGATACACAGGTTATGCCACGGGAACAACTGGGGATCTGCGCTGAGGGAAATCTGCACAGTGTTTATCTGATGTTCAATGCCAACGAAGGCGGGGAGTCACAACTGCGCCCTTGCCTGGCCAATGTCGCCCAGTATTTGTATGAGCTGGCAGATCAGTATGCCGACAGTGCCTTTAACGCCTTTGTGGCGATTGGTGCCAACTTTTGGGATCACCTCTATCCGGGAAGCAGACCGGCTGAACTCAAGCCATTTCCTGCTATGGAGTCGGGTAACCGGGATGCGCCAGCGATAGAGTTCGATATTTTTATTCACCTGCGTTGTGATCGCCTGGATATTCTTCATCTGGTAGCCAATGAGGTCAACGAAATGCTGGAAGGGTTGGCCGAACTGGAAGAGGAGGAGCGCGGGTTCCGCTTTATGGACAGCCGCGATCTGACCGGTTTTGTCGATGGCACAGAAAACCCCAAGGGCAGAGGCCGTCAAGCTGTGGCCCTGGTAGGTGATGAAGACGACGCATTTCGCGGCGGTAGCTACATTCATGTACAGAAATATGTCCATAATCTGAGTAAGTGGCATAGACTGCCGCAGAAAAAGCAGGAAGACATCATAGGCCGCACCAAGCAGGACAACATAGAGTACGCCTCGGAAGATAAACCCTTGACTGCGCATATCAAGCGGGTAAATCTCAAGTATGACAATGGTGAGCCGATGGAGATCCTGCGTCAGAGCATGCCTTATGGTTCAGTCAAACAGCAGGGTTTGATGTTTATCTCCACCTGTAAGACACCAAGCCATTTCGAAAAGATGCTTCACAGTATGGTTTTTGGTGACGGAGAAGGACACCATGATCACCTGATGCACTTTACTCAGGCGGTAACAGGTTCCTCTTTCTTTGCCCCATCTTTGGATTTCATGATCCAGTTTGATGATTAATAGCGCGATAGCGACAAAAACGCCCCTCAACGAGGGGCGTTTTTTATGGCATTTTCAACTCAGTCTGTGTAATTGAACAGCGATTTCACTGTTTCCAGCGTTTCATCTATGGTCTTGATGCTGGAAGGGCAGATAAAGATAGTGTCATCACCGGCGATAGTGCCCAGAATACCCTCTGGCTTGCCGATGGAGTCCAACAGCCTGGCAATTAACTGCGCCGCGCCCGGGCTGGTACGCACCACTATCATGGCTTGGTTATGATCCACATCCAATACCAGATTCTTCAGCGGGCTGCCGGCAGTCGGTACCCCAAGTTCAGCCGGTAAGCAGTAGACCATCTCCTGCTTGGCGTTACGGGTGCGCACGGCACCGAACTTGCTCAGCATGCGCGAGACTTTGGACTGGTTGATATTGGCAAAGCCTTCTGCTTGCAGTGCATTGACTATTTCACTCTGGGAGCCGAAGCGCTCCTCTTTAAGCAGAGCCTTGAAGGTTCTGATTAGCTCATCCTGATTTTTGCTTGCTTGCATCATCTTCTTCTGTCGTTATTCAGAAAATCCCGGCCATTCTGCATATCAAACGGATAAGTGTCAACAAATACCCAAGATGCCTGCATAAAAATGCAATGCAGGTCATTGGGTGGGTAAAAGAAGCCTCAGTGGGCAGTAGAAAATGCTGAAGTTAATTCAGCTTTTGATGAAACAGAGTCATATGACTAAGGGATAATTGCTATTTTTGTGACGATCCTTTAATGTTGCGCCATTACAGAATTAGATCTATGTCACACATAATTCCGAGAATTGACGGAGATAACTATGAAAGTTGCTGTACTTGGTGCTGCTGGTGGTATCGGCCAGGCTCTTGCCCTTCTGTTGAAAACCCAATTGCCTGCCGGCTCTCAGCTGTCACTCTATGATATCGCCCCCGTAACGCCTGGGGTTGCCGTGGATCTGAGTCATATCCCGACAGCAGTTGAAGTTAAAGGTTTTGCCGGTGAAGACCCAACGCCTGCACTGGAAGGTGCCGATGTGGTGCTGATCTCTGCCGGTGTTGCCCGTAAGCCGGGCATGGATCGTTCTGATCTGTTCAATATCAATGCCGGTATCGTCCGTAACCTGATTGAAAAAGTGGCCGCGACTTGTCCCAAGGCGCTGATCGGTATCATCACTAACCCAGTGAACACTACTGTGGCCATTGCTGCTGAAGTACTGAAAAAAGCCGGTGTTTACGACAAGAACCGTCTGTTCGGTGTGACGACTCTTGATGTCATCCGCTCTGAAACCTTTATCGCCGAAGCCAAAGGGCTGAACGTTGCCGATGTTAAAGTCAATGTGATTGGCGGCCACAGCGGTGTGACCATTCTGCCTCTATTGTCTCAGGTTGAAGGTGTCAGCTTCTCTGATGAAGAAGTTGCTGCCCTGACCAAGCGTATTCAAAACGCCGGCACTGAAGTGGTGGAAGCCAAAGCCGGTGGCGGCAGCGCAACTCTGTCCATGGGCCAGGCCGCTTTCCGTTTCGGTCTGTCGCTGATCCGCGGCCTGCAGGGTGAAGCCAATGTGATCGAGTGCGCCTATGTAGACGGTGGCAGTGAACACGCTGAATTTTTTGCCCAGCCAGTGGTACTCGGCAAAAATGGTATCGAAAAGGTTCTGCCATATGGTGAACTGAGCGCGTTTGAAACCAACGCCCGTGATGCCATGCTGGATACCTTGAAAGCGGATATCAAACTGGGTGTAGACTTCGTTAAGTAAGTCGACTCCGGGAATAACAAGGAGCGCTTCGGCGCTCCTTTTTGCTACTAGAACCTATTCTACTCTGGCCTTGCTGGCTAGTTTCTTTGGCAAAACAGCCGAATTCTTTCCTGCTGCTCCTTTATCTGCGCCTGCCGTTCTTCTTCTGTCATCTTAATCATTTCACCGGAGGCCTCATCTTTACGTTGTAGTCTGGTGTGGGTATTGAGTACATCCAATTGGAATTTGGCCTTATCACAAATAGCCTGAGCCTGGGCCGCATCTTTCTCCTTGATCAATTTGGCCTGTTTCTCAGACTCAGTTTCCTGTACAACGTCATCTTTTCGCTGCGGCGCGACCGTGCCGATTCTGGCGGGTTGCAGATTTTGGCTGTCCAATTCGGTAGCCTGTTGTTGTGGCGGCGGCTCTTGGCTGTAGTGGGTAACGCCATTTTCATCGACCCAAGTATAGATGGGGGTTGCCGAGGCAGCGTTGGCTCCGAGTAATGCCAGCAGAGCCATAAATAGGCTGATCCTTATCATTGTCTGTTTCCGTTTCTGCAGGGTGAGCTTGTCTGAGCAAGTGTGTTATCTTTGCCGCTATAGACCTTTATTACACCATCAGGTTAAGTGTATGCAAAATTTATCCAAGCCAACAATAAAAACCCGTGGCATCTATCTGTTACCCAATCTGATGACAACGGCAGGATTGTTCTCGGGCTTCTATGCTGTTATCGCTTCCATGAATGGGCACTTTGAGGCATCGGCTATTGCTGTATTTGTTGCCATGTTATTTGATGGATTGGATGGTCGTCTGGCGCGTTTGACCAACACTCAGAGTGCCTTTGGTGCCGAGTACGACTCGATGGCAGATATGGTGTCCTTCGGTATGGCCCCAGCCTTAATAGCTTATAACTGGGGACTTTCTGAATTGGGCAAAATAGGTTGGCTGGCGGCCTTTATCTATTGCGCCGGTGCAGCCTTGCGTCTGGCGCGCTTCAATACCCAAGTAGGAGTCGCCGATAAACGTTTCTTCCAAGGGCTTGCCAGTCCGGCCGCTGCGGCTCTTATTGCCGGCAGTGTCTGGCTGGGGCAGGGCTACGGCGTCTCAGGGCACGATATAGGCATATTGGTGGCCCTGGTCACGGCCGTTGCCGGTCTGTTGATGGTGAGTAATTTCCGCTATCACTCTTTTAAAGAAGTCGATTGGCGTGGCAAGGTGAACTTCCTGGTGATTCTGCTGGTAGTGGCTGTATTTGTGGTGATCTCGGTCGAGCCTGCATTAATTCTCTGTTTGCTTTTTTATCTCTATGCTCTCTCGGGGCCTGTCGTTACCATTCGCAGCGTTAGAAAACTCAAGGTGTCTCATGTCGTTGGTGATGACGATGAGGCTGATGACTGTGATGACAAAGCATCAACTGCAGAGAACTCTCCCGCTTCCCATGCTCGAGATAATAAAGATAGTGATAACAACAAAGAGAGCGCCGAAGAAAAAGAAGATACGGGAGATAAAGCGAGCCTAGACAAGCTCAAGTCATGACTCTCTCGTGATAGTGACAACTTTGGGCTGTCATTTCAAAAGGCTTTTACTCTGCAAGGCGGCAAAATATGTGCTAAACCTAGATCCACCTCGAGTGAAATAGCCTTTTGACGAGCAACCAAGGTTAGTGAGCAAGTCAGCTTGCATAGCCATCTCAGTTGGTTCAAGTTACTCATCGAGATGAAAAGGGACTTTAGGGTAAGTCTTATGTTGCTCAAAGGTTGGTTTACCCTAATTATGCCTAAATAGTGTTCGCTTGGTGTGGTTTTGCAAAAATCCNGGACTTTAGGGTAAGTCTTATGTTGCTCAAAGGTTGGTTTACCCTAATTATGCCTAAATAGTGTTCGCTTGGTGTGGTTTTGCAAAAATCCCCCTTGCACAAAAGTTCAGGCTCCCTATAATGCGCTCCCACTGACACGGCACAGCGGCAACGCGAAAGACGTGACAGGGTCGAAGTGAAGAGGCTTTTGAGTCCTTTCAACGACAGGCGAAAAAAGATGGTAAATACCTCTTGACGCCGCAGCAGGAAAGCGTAGAAT